>NZ_JBQFVF010000005.1:0-273513 GCF_056539625.1 Ruegeria sp. BA12 | reverse complement strand
CTGCGGTCAGCGTGGTTTTACCGTGGTCAACGTGCCCAATCGTGCCGATGTTGACGTGCGGTTTTGTACGCTCAAACTTTTCCTTTGCCATTCCTCAGGCGCCCTTTTGCGATTTGGGGGACCCTTGGTCCCGTGGTTACATCTGCGCGCGCGAGATATTTGGTTCAAAGGGGAAAATCAAGCACATCCTGCGTAAAAAGCAGGTTAAGATGCCGGATTTTGCGTAACAACACCGGATTCGAGCGGTTGGATCAGGTCTGGACGACGATCAAACCAGCCATTGTCTTTGTGTTCCTCGGCCAACCATTCCTCGACACGGTCCGCGACCTTCAATGCAAGCCCGCTCATCTGCTCTTCTTTGGTCCGTTCGTGGCCAGAGCCCTTCAAAGCACTGCCGCCGGTCGTGTCCTCGAGAACCTGGAACTGCTTGCCCTTGGCAAGGAACTCTTTTTTGTTCACGTCATAGACGTTGACCAGGACAATGGCCGTGCTTTTCGGATTATAGATGACCGGGATACCCGGAGGCGCAAGCATATAGCCTTCGAGGCTGATACCGATGTCGTATTCCTGTACGCCTTCATAGCGACCCAGCCGAATATCAACTGCGTTCTGAATAGCAGCGGTCCATTCATCCGGTGTGGCATCGCGGCTGACCGGCCCCTGCACCGCCTTGTCAGCAAAGGCATAATTGACCCGCAACTTGAATTCGCCCAGCGATTCCGGCTCTTCATAAAGCTGCGTTTGCGTGCAGGCGCCCATAAGGGCCAATCCGGTGATCAAAGTCAGAATGCGCAGCATAGGTTCATCTCGATAGGCCTGTTTTTCTTTGGTCTAGCGCACCGATACGGCCTGTGCCAAGCCGTATCAGCGAAATTCTACCTGCGCCCAGCGCATATTCACGAGAATTTATAGTCACGCGGGAAACCATAGGGTGGCTTTTTCCCAACACTGGCGCGCTTGGCGAGCCATTGGGACATATCCGCCTCGTGCCGGGTTTTATCCCCACCCATCGACCACTTGAGACCCTCTTCCCAGTTGAAGGTGGTCAGGTCGGACAAGCCGCCATCCAACTCAAGTGTGCCCTGCCGTCCACGCGCCATGTTGTATTTCTGCAGACGCACGCCTTTGCCGCGGGTCATCTCGGGCAATTCATCGGTTGGGAAGACCAGGAACTTACCGTTCTGAGACACCACCGCCACGTGATCGCCATCGATGGGCTTACAGATCATTGCGGTTTCTTCGCCTTTGACGTTCAGCACCTGTTTACCGTTGCGGGTCTGGGCCAGCACCTCATCCTCGGGCACCATGAACCCGTTACCCGCATCCGAGGCCACAAGCAGCTTGCGCCCGGGTTTATGGATCAGGATGTCGATGATCTGCGCCTCGTTCGGTAGATCGACCATCAGACGCAGCGGCTCGCCCATGCCTCGCCCGCCGGGCAGGTTGGCGGCGCTGACCGTGTAAAACCGCCCGTTCGAGGCAAACACCAGCAGCCTATCCGTCGTTTCCGCGTGGAAGATGAAACGCGGGCCGTCGCCATCCTTGAATTTCAACTCTCGCTTCAGGTCGATATGCCCGGTCATGGCGCGAATCCAGCCCATCTGAGAGCAGACGACCGTGATCGGTTCCTTATCGATCATCGCCTCAAGGGGAACCTCTTCAACCTGTCCGGCTTCGGCAAACTGGGTACGGCGCGCGCCGCCTTCGTAATCTTTGCCAAAGGTCTTTCTGGTCTCTCTCAACTGCTCGGCGATCTTGGCCCATTGCAAGGCCGGATCGGCCAGCAAGTCCTCAAGATTGGCGCGCTCCATCATCAACGCGTCGCGCTCGCGCACCAGTTCCATCTCTTCCAGACGGCGCAAGCTGCGCAGGCGCATGTTGAGGATCGCGTCGACCTGAACCTCGGACAGCTCGCCCTCACCCGGTTTGGGTGAGACATAGTCGGCCTCACTTGTGGCACGGACATGATCGATCCCCCAGTCCTCGCGCATCAGCGCGGCTTTGGGGTCGTCGTCGTAGCGGATAATGTCGATCACACGGTCGAGGTTCAGGAAGGCGACGATAAAGCCTTCCAACACCTCAAGGCGGTGGTCGATCTTGGCCATACGGTGACGCGAACGTCGCAGCAGCACCTCTTGCCGATGATCGAGGAAGGCGCGCAGGACTTCCTTCATCGAGCAGACCTTGGGCGTGACCCCGTCGATCAGCACGTTCATGTTCAGGCTGAACCGCACCTCAAGGTCCGAGTTGCGATAGAGCATGCCCATCAGCACCTCGGGGTCCACATTCTTGGAACGCGGCTCAAGTATCAGGCGGATGTCATCAGCAGATTCGTCGCGCACATCAGCGAGAATTGGAATTTTCTTGGTCTGGATAAGCTCGGCGATCTTTTCGATCAGCTTGGATTTCTGAACCTGATACGGAATCTCAGTGACAATGATCTGCCACTGGCCACGGCCCAGATCCTCAACCTCGAACTTACAGCGCAGACGGAAGGACCCGCGCCCGGTGCGATAGGCCTGCGCGATATTCTCGGGCGGCTCGACAATGACGCCACCGGTCGGGAAATCGGGGCCGGGCACATAGTTCAGCAGGGTGTCGTCACGCGCGTCTGGTGTTTTGATCAAATGCAGGCAGGCGTCACACAGCTCGGCGATGTTATGCGGCGGAATGTTTGTCGCCATACCGACCGCGATGCCGCTGGAGCCATTGGCCAGCAGGTTCGGAAACTGCGCGGGCAGCACGACCGGTTCGGTCAGCGTGCCGTCATAGTTATCGCGGAAATCGACGGCGTCCTCGTTCAGACCCTCAAGCAGCGCCTCGGCGACGATGGTCATCCGTGCCTCGGTGTATCGCGAGGCCGCCGGGTTATCACCATCGATATTGCCGAAGTTCCCCTGCCCGTCGACCAGCGGGTAACGGACGTTGAAGTCCTGCGCCAGACGCGCCATCGCATCGTAAATCGCGGCGTCGCCGTGCGGGTGATAGTTGCCCATCACGTCGCCGGAAATCTTCGCAGACTTCCGGAAACCACCCGTCGCACTGAGTCGCAACTCGCGCATCGCATACAGGATTCGCCGGTGAACCGGCTTCAGCCCGTCGCGCGCATCAGGCAGCGCCCGGTGCATGATGGTGGACAAAGCATAGGTCAGATAGCGTTCGCCAATCGCGCGGCGTAGCGGTTCGGCTATCTCGCCCCCGTTGTCGGGGGCCTCCATGTTGGGGTCGTCGATCGTATCGGTCATACATGATGTGATACGCCGCAACCGCGCGCTGGTAAAGCGAGCAGCACGCATTTTACTGGGGACAAGTGGCGCTTTTTGCAACAGGGGGAGGCAACCCCCCGATTTCCCCCGTCTTTCGACTTGGACCCTGAAATATGGTACGCTGACTAGATTAGACTGCTGCCTATTTCTTGTATCTTACGATTGACCCTGGGGGATGCGCCATGACGCGCCTTGTTGTTTTTACCTTCGCTGCACTTGGTTGGTGCTTTTACGTAATGAGCGGCGGGCCGGATTTCGAACCGCGTGGCCTGCGTGCCGAGCAACCCGCTCGCATTGCAACCGCCCCGACGCAAACCATTGCTCCTGCCCAGGCCGAAGAGCTTGTGACCAATGTCGCAGTTCGTGCGCCAACTGCACGTGTGCAACCCAAGCCCGCCGTGGAAGAGGTGGTTGAATTTGTGGCCGATGATGCCACGCTGGGGTCTTTCTCAACCATTACGGTTTTCGCGGACCAAGACGCCAACATCACGCTTGCTTCGCTTGAGGACGGTGTCGCCGGGCTGCGCCAGATCACGGATGACGTGCAGGAAGATGTGGCCGAAACACCCGCCATCCCCGAGCCCGAAAAAGACATTCGCGAGATTTCGGGAACCCGCGTGAACATGCGCGACGGGCCGGGTACGATCTATCCGATTGTCGGCAAGGCCACCATCGGTCAGAAGGTCGAAGTACTAAGCGAATCCGGAACCGGCTGGCTGCGCCTGCGCGTGTTGCCTCAGCAACAGGTCGGATGGATTTCGGCCTCGCTGGTGCGAAAAATCGCGAACTGACGCAGCCGTGTCATTGTCCTGACCTGAACCTCGCCATAGCTATAGATCAGGTTCAGATTCAGGAAGACCATGCAAAAGACCATTCTTATCACCGGCTGCTCCTCGGGCATTGGACTAGATGCGGCGCACGGCATGCGCGCCCGAGGTTGGCGGGTGTTTGCCTCCTGCCGTCAGCAGCGAGATTGCGACCGGCTGCGGGCTCAAGGGTTTGAAAGCCCGCATATTGATTACACCGACGCCGACAGCATCACCGCGGGGCTGGCTTCGGTGTTTGAGGCGACGGGTGGCACGCTGGATGCGTTGTTCAACAATGGCGCGCATGGCCTGCCCGGTGCGGTCGAGGATTTGCCGACGGATGGCTTGCGCGCAATTTTCGAGGCCAATTTCTTTGGCTGGCACGAGCTGACCCGGCAGGTGATTCCAGCCATGCGGGCGCAAGGACATGGGCGAATCGTTCAGAACTCGTCCGTGCTGGGCCTGGTTGCCTATCCCTGGCGCGGCGCCTATGTGGCCACAAAATACGCGGTCGAAGGTCTGACGGACACGCTGCGCCTGGAACTGGCAGATACCGACATCAAGGTTATCCTGATCGAGCCCGGCCCGATCACCTCGAAAATCCGCGAAAACTCGATCCCCTTCTTTGAAAAATTCATCAACTGGCAGAACTCGCCCCTGCGAGAGCGGTACGAATCTTCGTTGTTGAAAAGACTGTACGAATCCTCGGGGCCGGATCGGTTCGAACTACCCGCGTCGGCGGTAACCGACAAGCTGGCCCATGCGGTCGAATCAAAACGGCCACGCGCGCGATACTATGTGACGACGCCGACTTACATCGCCGGATACCTGCGCCGCTTTCTGCCGACCCGCACGATTGATCGCATTCTGTCGGACGTCTGAGGCAATATTACCCGTTCGCTTTTCACACCTACGGGGCTAGATGATAGCCCAAGGAAACAAAAAACGCGGACGGTGTACCCATGGACCTAATGATGGTCGTTTTGCTGTTGGCCATGGCGACTGTTGTCGTCGTGCTGGCGATTGGCATCTCAAACTTTGGCAAAAGCGGTAAAGAGGCCGCGATGAAAAGCAACAAGATGATGCGCCTGCGCATCCTGTTTCAGTTCATTGCCGTAGTGCTGATCGTGCTTTACGTCTGGTTGCGTGGACAAGGAGCCCAATAGATGGTCGTTCTCAACAAGATTTACACTCGCACTGGCGATGACGGCAAAACCGCTCTGGGTAATGGTGAGCGCGTTGCAAAGTATTCCGGCCGTGTTGCTGCCTATGGCACTGTTGACGAGTTGAACGCATTTGTTGGCGTGGCCCGCACCGAAGCCGAGGGCGATGTCGAAGCCGCCCTGTCCCGTATCCAGAACGATTTGTTCGACTTGGGCGCCGATTTCTGCCGTCCCGACATGGAAAAGGATGCCGAGGCCGACTATCCCCCGCTGCGCGTCGTGCCAGCCCAGATCAACCGGTTGGAAGCGGAAATCGACGCCATGAACGAAGCATTGGAGCCGCTGCGCAGCTTCATTCTGCCGGGTGGTTCGCGTCTGGCGGCACATCTTCACGTGTGCCGCACTGTTTCACGCCGGGCCGAACGGCTGGCGGTAGAGCTGACCAATATGGAACCGGTGAACACGGTTGCGGTGAAATACCTCAACCGTCTCAGCGACTGGTTCTTCGTCGCCGCACGTTGCGCCAATGAAAACGGCACGCGCGATGTGCTTTGGGTTCCGGGGGCGAACCGCTAAGTCGCGGACCATAACGTCAAAAAGCACGAAACGCGACGTCCCAAACCCATGACGTGACGATTTTGGTCTGTTGCAGGGCGAATTCAGACGTTATTCAGTCGTCCGAGAGCATTGGTGGAGTCGCAACGCGGCTTACCGTTTTTTGTGAGGAGCAAGCGCTAAAATGAAGGTACTCGTGCCTGTCAAACGCGTGATTGACTACAATGTGAAGGTTCGCGTGAAAGCGGACGGTAGCGGAGTTGATCTCGCCAATGTCAAAATGTCGATGAACCCGTTCGACGAGATTGCGGTGGAAGAGGCGATCCGCCTGAAAGAAGCCGGCAAGGCGGAAGAGGTTGTAGCCGTTTCGATTGGCGTCAAGCAGGCGCAAGAAACCCTGCGGACCGCGCTGGCCATGGGCGCCGACCGCGCCATTCTGGTTGTGGCCGCCGATGACGTGCATCAAGACATCGAGCCGCTGGCCGTCGCCAAGATCCTGGCCAAGGTGGTCGAAGAAGAGCAGCCGGGCATCGTGCTGTGCGGCAAGCAGGCGATCGATAATGACATGAACGCCACCGGCCAGATGCTGTCGGCCCTGCTGGGTTGGTCGCAAGGCACCTTCGCGTCCGAGCTGGACATCGAAGGCGACGCCGCCAAGATCACCCGCGAGGTGGACGGCGGCCTGCAGACCATCAGCGTCAAGATGCCGACCATCGTGACCGTTGATCTGCGCCTGAACGAGCCGCGCTATGCGTCGCTGCCCAACATCATGAAGGCGAAGAAGAAGCCGCTGGAGGAGAAGACCGCTGCCGATTACGGCGTAGACGTTTCCCCGCGCCTTGAGATCGTCAAGACCGAAGAGCCGCCGGCGCGTGCTGCGGGCATCATTGTTGGCTCGGTTGATGAGCTGGTTACGAAACTCAAAGATGCGGGGGCTGTGTAATGGCTGTTCTTCTTCTTGCCGAGGTTAACAATGGCGAGCTGGCGCTGGACGCCACCGCCAAGGCCGTCAATGCCGCCAAGGCTCTGGGCGACATTACCGTTCTGGCCGCTGGCGGTTCCGCCGCTGCTGCTGGAGAAGCCGCTGCCAAGATCGACGGTGTGTCCAAGGTTCTGGTTGCCGAAGACGACTCGCTGGGCCACCGCCTGGCGGAATCGACCGCCGCACTGATCGTGTCGCTGGCCGACGGGTATGAGCACATCGTTGCCCCTGCCACCACCGACGCCAAGAACGTGATGCCGCGCGTTGCCGCGCTGCTGGACGTGATGGTGATCTCGGACGCGTCGGGTGTGGTCGACGGCTCGACCTTCGAGCGCCCGATCTATGCGGGCAACGCCATCCAGACTGTGAAATCGAACGACGCCAAAAAGGTTGTCACTCTGCGGACCGCCAGCTTTGACGCGGCGGGCGAAGGCGGATCGGCCGCGGTCGAGACCGTTTCGGTTCCGGGCTCCGAAGGCCTGTCGTCCTGGGTCGAGGACAAGGTCGCCGAAAGCGACCGGCCGGAACTGACTTCGGCTGGGGTCGTTGTCTCGGGCGGACGTGGTGTCGGCTCGGAAGACGATTTCAAACTGATCGAAGGTCTGGCCGACAAGTTGGGCGCGGCGGTTGGTGCCTCGCGCGCGGCGGTCGATTCGGGCTATGCGCCGAACGACTGGCAGATTGGGCAGACCGGTAAGGTTGTTGCCCCGGACCTGTATGTCGCCGTCGGTATCTCGGGTGCGATCCAGCACCTGGCCGGTATGAAGGACAGCAAGGTCATCGTCGCGATCAACAAGGACGAAGAAGCACCGATCTTCCAGGTCGCAGACTTCGGACTGGTTGCCGACCTGTTCCAGGCCGTGCCAGAACTGACCGAAAAGCTTGGCTGATAGCAGGAAAAGATTTTTCGCCGAAAAATCTAGCAAGGCCCGCCACGTGGCGGGCCTTTTTCATTGCAGGTTCCGAATGGGTCCGACCAATGCCTCCGCGATTGACCGATGTGCCGCCGGGCCAATCATGTGCTCGGCCATCGGCTGTTGTAATGTACCGAACAACATATCCTCAAGCTCATCAGATTGCCCGGACACATAAGCCGTGCCTTCGACACAATCGGCGCAGAAAGGCCGCACGGCCTTTAGCATTTCAGGAGTGACTGTGATTGGTGCCCTCTCTTCCTGACTTTCATCATTTTTTTGCGGCAGCACCTTCAGCGCCAGCAGCAGGACCGGTACCTTCAACCTTTGCAGCAGATCGCTGATTTGCCGAACCCAGTTGCGACGCAGCTCTTCTGCCACAACCTCAAAGCGGGCATCCTGACAGTCTTGCAAACGCCGCATCAAGTGGCCCACAAAATGGACATCGGTAAAGTCAACCTCGGGGTAGAGGTCGATCAGATCCTGAGTTTGTGCCAAAACCCGGTCGTTGCGCCGGGGATGGACACGGTAAAAGTGGTTTGACTGGCTCAGAACCCCGGGCGCCTGTAACACACACAGTTCGGCCCCATTCAACAGCGTGAACAGGCCTGCATCGCCGCACAGCGCCTCGACCCCGCAATACAGGCTGCCCAAATTCAGACAGCGCCGGTCCAGCCTGTCCTCTAGAATCGCTGCATAAGGACGGTCAACAAATCGCCCATAGGTCTCATCCCCGCCGACACAGGTCATATAGGCCGTGTCCAAAGACCTCTCTGGTCCCCGAAACCAAAGACGTGATTGACCGTATTGGCATACGGAGTGCCCGGCACCTGCCGAGCCTGTTTGATGATAGCTCACAACACTCACCCATTTTTCACCCGGTTGCCATCTTGCAGCCGCATGTCTTGATAAATTCCTAATGCGCGCAATTTAGACAAATTCGATGGGTCCGATCCCCTTGCCGCCCCTACCGATCTGCCGGTACTGTCCCTTCAATCCCGAGATACAGAGGCATCAGAACATGGACGTAAAATCAGTCGGAGTGATTGGCGCAGGCCAGATGGGCAATGGTATCGCCCACGTCCTGGCCCTTGCGGAATATGACGTTCTGCTGAATGACGTGAACCAGGATGCACTGGAAGCTGCCGTCGCCGCAATCGAAGGCAACATGGCGCGTCAAGCCTCGCGCGGGAAAATTACCGATGAGGCGATGCAAGCCGCCCTTAAACGCGTAAAGACGACACTGGCATTGCCGGAACTGGGGCAAACGGACCTGGTGATCGAGGCCGCCACCGAGCGAGAATCAATCAAGCAGGCGATCTTCGAGGATTTGCAGCCGCACCTGCAACCGCACACGATTCTGACGTCGAACACGTCGTCAATTTCAATCACCCGCCTGGCCAGTCGTACAGACCGGCCTGAACGGTTTATGGGGTTTCACTTTATGAACCCGGTGCCAGTGATGCAGCTGGTCGAATTGATCCGCGGGATCGCTACGGACGAAGAAACCTTCAACACTTGCAAATCCGTGGTGGATCGTCTGGGTAAAACCGCCGCCAGCGCCGAGGATTTCCCCGCCTTCATCGTGAACCGCATTCTGATGCCGATGATCAACGAGGCGGTCTATACCTTGTACGAAGGCGTGGGCAATGTGCAATCCATCGACCAATCCATGAAATTGGGCGCCAATCACCCGATGGGGCCGTTGGAATTGGCCGATTTCATTGGCTTGGACACCTGTTTGGCTATCATGAATGTGCTGCACGAAGGATTAGCCGACACAAAATACCGCCCCTGCCCGTTGCTGACCAAATATGTCGAAGCCGGATGGCTGGGCCGCAAAACCGAACGTGGGTTTTATGACTATCGGGGCGAGGTTCCGATTCCGACCCGCTAAGGCAGAGGGGGTCAGCCCCCTCACCCCCGAGGTATTTTGGCCAGATTAAGAAACGGATCAGTTTTTTTTCGTTTCGGCCAGCGACATTGTGCGTTTTCTGAGCCAAGCCATGAAGCCACGCGGGTCGCGTTCCAGCAATTGCATGTCCTCGTCCGAGATCGGATCGCCGATAACCGGTGATTGCGGTTTGTTGCACGACCGCACGATCTCATGCAGCAGAAGGCCTTGTCGCAGGATCGGGGACAGCTTGTTGGCAATCTGATAGGCGCGAGAGTTTCTGCCCGGAAAGAAGATCGGAACCACTTTGGCACCGGACCGGCGGATCATCTTGGCGGTGAACACGTTCCACTCCCGCTCTTGCGCCGGGCCGAACCAGTCGTCCGAGGACATCACCACGCCTGACGGGAACAAGGCAACGACACCACCTTCTTTCAGGTGGTCCATCGACTTGCTGCGCATTTCCAGCATCTTGGTTTGCGCCTCGGGGTCATGGGGAAATGGCACCGGGATCATGAACGATGTCGCGGCTTCGTCCAGCCCCGTCAGAACAGAACGGGTCAGGATGCGGTAATCGCTGCGCACCTGGCCAATGAGTTCAGCCAAGATCATCCCGTCAACCATACCGTGGGGGTGGTTCGCCACCACAACAACGGGACCCTCTTTAGGTATACGGGCGATTTGTTCCTGAGGGGTGGTCAGGTCGATGCCCATCGTCTTGAGCGCACCACCCCAGAACCGTTGGCCGCGATAATACTCGTTCTTCTTTTCGAACTTGTTGACCATACGCAGAATGGTCAGCTTGCCAGTACACCATTCGATGGCGCGAATGGCCGTCGACGTCCAGACGTCATCAAACGAATTCGCATAGGTCAGGGTTCTACGATCGTAGATCTCACCCTGATCTGTGGTCCCATCCACCACTGGGCCGGTCTTCGTCTCGTGCGTTGTTTCCGCCAATTCCAGGTCTTCCCGTTCTTCGTTGCGCGGCGGATGAAATCAGAAACCTTCCCCGAACTTGTCGTTCACCAGGGTTTCCAAGGCATCAGCCAACGCCTCAGCATCCGGTCCGGACGTCTCGACGTCAATAGTCGTTCCGCGCGAGGCTGCCAACATCAAAAGGCCCATTATACTATCGCCGGATGCAGAAAATCCGTCTTTGGATACTTCGGCCTGTGCGTCAAAGCCCTCGACCACCTCAACCAACTTGGCCGAGGCGCGGGCATGCAAACCTTTTTCATTAATGATTTTCAGGCTTCGATTGGTCATTCTTAATCTGTCCGGTCTTCTTCTAATGTAATGTTTTGCGCATTGATATATTTGCGTCCAGCCTCCATCGCCTGCCGTACTGAATCTGCTATGGGCAGGTGGCGGGTTTTGGCCAGTTTGATCAACATAGGCAGATTTGCACCGTAAAGGATACGGCGATCCTGTGGCGCGCAGGCCCGCAAGCTCAGGTTCGACGGGCTGCCCCCGAACAGATCAGTTACAACAACAACCCCATCCCCGACATCGACGCTGTCAGCAGCCGCACAGATTTCAGCCTGTTTTGCGGCACGGTCGTGGTCAGCCTCGATCGAAATCGCGACTAGGCCGGGCTGCTTTCCGACCACATGTTGCATGGCGGCCAGATACTCTTTGGCCAACCCACCATGTGCTACGAGTACGATCCCGATCAATCCGGCCTCACATTCAACGATCGACGTTCTATTTCGCGGTGCCTAATTGCCACTTGCTGCCCCTCCTCTGCAAGGGCCTTTGCAACCGCTTCGGCCATGGCCACCGATCTGTGTTGCCCTCCGGTACACCCAAAGGCCACGGACAGGTGTGCTTTGCCTTCGGCACGGAAGGTCGGCAACAAGAGTTTTAGCAGATCCACCACCCGGTCGAAAAAAGGTGCGTAGTTCGTGTCCGATTGTACATAGCGCGCGACATCGGGGTTTCGACCATCTTTCGCCCGCAAGTCAGGGCGCCAGTACGGATTGTCCAGAAACCGACAGTCAAACACCATATCCAACCCGCGCGGCAAACCGCGCTTGTACGAGAAAGATTCAATCGAAACAGCCAGATGCCGTCCGCCTTTGGGAGCGAACCAGCGTTCGACCTCTTCGCGCAATTGGTGGACGTTCAGCGGGCTGGAGTCGATCAATGTGTCGGCGATTTCGCGGATCGGAGCCAACAGTTCCTTTTCCTGCCGCACACCGGTTTCCGGGCTGGCATCTGTGGCCACAGGGTGCCTACGCCGGGTTTCCGAGAAACGCCGCAGCAATACCTCGTCGCTGCAATCCAGATAGAGGGTAGTCAAGTCTACCTGCTCCATCCGCCGCAGCCGGACCGCCAGCTCAATAAACCCGATGGTCGAGAAATCGCGGTTGCGTGCGTCGATGCCCAGCGCCATAGGACGATCGCTTTGCGGACCGTCCAGCAGGCGCATCAAAAGACCCATCGGCAGGTTATCGATGGCTTCAAAACCCAGATCTTCAAGAACGCGAATCGCCGTCGAGCGCCCGGCGCCCGAGGGGCCGGTTACCAGAACGATGCGCCGTTGCGAAGTCATGTGCTGGGCCATTCCGGGTCCACGCGTCCCATTTTCAAAAGTTGCATGAGTGCTGCCGCCAAATTGGGGACGCCTGCCGCCCGTAGCAAGGGAACGGATTTCTTTAGAACTAGGGTCTTATCGGGATCGGGCAAGCGGGCGGGTTCGTTTTGATCAAGATCCACCACATAGCGGATCGGCGTTGTCCCCGCCGTGTGCGCCCGAAGCAAACCAATGCCCCGTGCCTCGATCAATCCACGTAGGTTTGGAGCAGTATCAGCCATAGCCGTATCGCCCACCATCGACAGGGCAACTCGGTCGTCAGCCACCAAAGTTGCGCCATGCGCCATCATCTGCAAGGCCAGCGCCGATTTGCCCGAACCCGACTGTCCCAGAATCAATGCGCCTTGCCCGTCGACGGCGACACATGTCGCATGGAGGATGGCCTTGTCTTGATGTTGGATGTCCAAGAGGGTCTTGCCGCTCATGCGCTTATACAGGCAGCCCCACGACAAAGCGCGCGCCTTGTGGGTCTGATGTAACATCTGCCTCGGTTGGGCGGATGTTCTCGGCCCAAATCACGCCGCCATGGGCCTCGACAATCTGTTTCGAGATCGCCAGTCCAAGGCCCGAGTTATTGCCGAAATGCTCGTCGGGACGCTGTGAATAGAACCGTTTGAAGATTTTGGTCAGCGCCTGTTCCGGGATGCCCGGGCCGGTATCCTCGACCACGATCAATACCCGGTTTTCGCGACGCCGCACCCAGACGCGAATGGCATCGCTGTCTTCGCAGAAAGAAATCGCATTGGTGATCAGATTGACGAATACCTGCGCCAGCCGCGCTTCGAGCCCGTTCACGATAATCGGCTGAGACGGCAGGTCAGTGATATAGTCGATGCCTTTGGTACGGGCCTCTTCGCCCAGATATTGACCGATATTGCCCAGCAATTTCAGCAGATCAAAGGGTTGTTCCTCTTCTTTGACCAGTTCGGCATCCAGACGCGATGCGTTCGAAATATCGCTGACCAGACGATCCAGCCGCCGCACATCATGTTCGATCACGCCCAGCAACTTGTCGCGTTGGTCGTCGCGTTTGACCACGCGCAGAGTTCCCACCGCGGATTGCAGGCTGGCCAACGGGTTCTTGATCTCATGCGCCACATCGGCGGCAAACTGTTCGTTCGCATCGATACGATTATAGAGCGCTGTTACCATCCCGCGCAGGGCGCGGCTGAGGCGTCCGATTTCATCCGGCCGCGCACTGAGGTCCGGGATGCGGATACGGCCGGGATTTACTCCGGCACCGCGATCCTTGCCCATCTCGGCCGCAGCGGCCAGATCGGCCAACGGGTTGGCGATGGTCGAGGCCAAAACAAGGCTGAGACCGATGGACACCAGCAATGCCACAACAAACATCTGCAAAATGCGTTCCTGCGCGCGCCGGGCCAGCGCGTCAATCTGTCCAGCAGGACCAGCCATTGCGACGGCGCCAACCGGCTCGCCGCTTTGCAGGATCGGAGCCGCTGCAACGATGACCGTCTGACCAGCGTCATCCTTTACCGCCTCAATCTGCTTCTGCCCCTGAATCGACAATGGAATGATTTCCTGCACGCGCTGCGCCAGCGTTGGTGCTTCGTCGGGGTCGGAACGGGTGAACACCCGGGACAGCCCGGTCCACACAGCGTTCAGTGCGTCACTGATCAGAGTACTTCCGGTCTGCACTTCGGCTTCGGTTTTCAGCAATGCATAGGTCTGCGTTGAGGTCGAAACCCCGCGCGTCCAGCCGATCAGCGTTCCATCCATGTCATAGACAAAGACCTCGCCGCCGTCAGGTAGGCTAAGCCCCGCCAGTGTATCCTTAACGTCCAACGCCGCCGCATCCTGTGCAGTTCCGGATTGGTTTTGACGCAGCTGGGCTTCGAACACATTGCTGACTAGCTGCGCGTCCCCGATCAGGTTGCGCGCAGTCTGCTGGACCTGCTCTTCGCGAGAATCGTCGAGATACAGCAACCCGGTGACCAGGATCACAAGGGCAATCAGATTGAAGGTAATAATCCGACGCGCAAGGGGCGACCCGCGCAGCGAGAACATGTTGCGACGTCGGCGCGAGGCCCGGAGTTCAGCCGAATCCGGGTCTTGTGGGATGACCCAATCATCCCCCAGAACGACGTCACCGTCGCGCAACTCGTTTGCTTGTTCCGTATCGCGCACGAGACCCGGTTACCCCTTCTCAGTGGCCACACTTATTCTTCGTTGTACCTGTATCCGATACCATACAGCGTTTCGATGGCCGAAAACTCAGGGTCTGCGGTGCGCATTTTCTTGCGCAGGCGCTTGATGTGGCTATCGATGGTCCGGTCGTCGACATAGACTTGGTCATCATATGCAACATCCATCAGCTGATCACGGCTTTTGACAAAGCCCGGTCGCTGCGCCAACGCTTGAAGCAGCAAGAACTCGGTCACCGTCAACGAGACATCCGCACCCTTCCAACTGACCGCATGGCGCAACGGGTCCATCCGCAGTTCACCACGTTCCATCACCTTGGTTTCGCCGGTATTGGCGTTGGTCGCATCACCCGCCGTCGCCTCTTGTCGACGCAGCAATGCGCGGATGCGTTCGACCAGCAAACGTTGGGAAAAGGGCTTTTTTACATAGTCGTCCGCGCCCATGCGCAGGCCCAAAACCTCATCGATCTCATCATCTTTCGAGGTCAGAAAGATCACCGGCATCTGGGTTTTCTGTCGCAGCCGTTGCAACAGATCCATACCGTCCATACGCGGCATCTTTATATCCAGCACGGCCATATCGGGCAGTTTCTTGTTGAAAGCATCCAGAGCCGCCTGCCCATCATTATAGGTTTCGACTTCGAATCCTTCAGCTTCGAGCGTCATGGACACGGACGTCAGAATGTTTCTGTCGTCGTCCACCAGTGCAATCTTTGACATCGGGTTCACCCCTATTCCTGCTCACCTACGCAATAATACGCTTTTTTGTAAGTCATTGTTGGCGGTTTTGACGCGCCGAATCAATCCGTAACTGCGAATCATGCCATTCTTGCGGCAGCTATGCGGCAAAAATGCCTTGCAGCCCGCAAAATACTGCCCAGATTTCCATCAGGAAATTCTTGGTGGCGCTAAACTTGAGCTTGGTGGCGCTAACTGCGCCAAACCGTCCTGTTCATGCCCTAAACGACCGTGATAAGAGGCGCTTGACCGCCGGGTTTTTCCGGCAAATGCCCCAAGAGCGCATCCAGGCCAATCGCCAATGCGCCGCCACAGGAGAAGACACACATGACATCTGGACGGGTTAACCCGCAATTCCGCCTCGAAGATCAGGGCATCGAGGGATTGGGCAATGTCTATTACAACTTCATGGAACCGGCGCTGATTGAAGAGGCGTTGAAGCGTGGCGAGGGTACACTTGGCAACGGCGGGGCATTTCTGGTCACTACCGGCAAGTTTACCGGTCGCTCACCCAAGGACAAACATGTTGTCAAAACTGAAAGCGTCCTTGACTCTATCTGGTGGGAAAACAACGCCGAGATGAGCCCCAAAGGCTTTGACGCGCTTTATGATGATATGCTGGCTCACATGAAGGGCCGGGATTACTTCGTGCAGGACCTCGTTGGCGGAGCAGACCCAGCCTATTCGATCAACGTTCGGATGGTCACCGAGCTGGCCTGGCACAACCTGTTCATCCGCCACCTGTTGCGCCGTCCGGATCGCGAGGATTTGGATGAATTCATCGCGGATTTCACCATCATCAACTGCCCCAGCTTCCAGGCCGACCCGAAAAAGCACGGCTGCCAGTCTGAGACGGTGATTGCACTGAACTTCGATCGCAAGCTGATCCTGATCGGCGGCACGGAATACGCAGGTGAAAACAAAAAGTCCGTATTCACCCTCTTGAACTACATGCTGCCGGAAAAAGGTGTGATGCCGATGCATTGCTCGGCCAACCACGCGGTTGGCAATCCAGTCGACACCGCTGTTTTCTTTGGCCTGTCCGGCACGGGTAAGACTACCCTGTCGGCCGACCCGTCGCGTACGTTGATCGGTGACGACGAGCATGGCTGGTCGGATCGCGGCACCTTCAACTTTGAAGGCGGCTGCTATGCCAAGACCATCAATCTGAATGCCGAGGCCGAGCCGGAAATCTATGCGACAACCAGCAAATTCGGCACGGTCATCGAAAACATGGTTTTCGACCCCGAAACCAAGGAATTGGATTTCGACGACGACTCGCTGACCGCAAACATGCGCTGCGCTTATCCGCTCGAGTATATCTCGAATGCGTCCAGCAGCGCACTGGGTGGTCACCCTAAGAACATCATCATGCTGACCTGCGATGCGTTCGGCGTTCTGCCTCCGATCGCGCGGCTAACCCCGGCGCAGGCGATGTATCACTTCCTGTCGGGCTTCACATCCAAAGTGGCCGGAACCGAGCGTGGCGTCACCGAACCCCAGCCGACCTTCTCGACTTGTTTCGGCGCGCCGTTCATGCCGCGCCGTCCGGAAGTTTACGGCAACCTGCTGCGTGAAAAAATCGCTCAGCACGGCGCGACCTGCTGGCTGGTGAATACCGGCTGGACCGGCGGTGCCTACGGCGTTGGCTCGCGGATGCCGATCAGAGCCACCCGTGCGCTGCTGACTGCGGCACTGGACGGTTCGCTGCGTGATGCCGAATTCCGCAAGGACGCAAATTTCGGCTTTGACGTGCCGGTGACCGTACCCGGCGTAGCCGAGGTTCTGCTGGACCCGCGCCGCACTTGGGACGATCAAGCGGCATTCGACAAACAAGCCGAGAAACTGGTGAAGATGTTCGCCGAGAACTTTGAGCAGTACCTGCCGTTCATCGACGACGACATCAAAGCCGTTGCAATCGGGTAATTGGACAAGGGGGCGCTGACGCCCCCTTTTTCCTTGGTGGGTATCGCAAAAGAGCTCTCGCTAAAGTTGCATAATACAGACTTCACGTACAAATGCGTTGCCCGGCATGCCTGCCTGAGGTAATTTCGACGCTATTGAAATGAATAAGCCCGGCGCTTACGCACCGGGCGGAAAGTGAAAAGACCTTTGGGTGGCTCGGGCGAACTCTCACATCAGCACGATGAGCAACCTGAAAACGTGACTAGTGTAAGCTAAAGGGGATGAGTGTCAATATGAGACTTACTGATATTGTTTAAGAAATCGGTAAATCGCATTTTGTCGCCGAGCAGCGGCATCGACACGAAGAGCGACAGGTAGAATATGACAGAAATCTCAAAACTGACCGAACTGCGTAAACTGATGCAGAGCATGGAACGGACGCTGGGCCTGGAACAGCTGTCTCCGGTTGAGCGTGACATTTATTACGCCGCCGAAGAGCTGTCCAAATCCGATGACGAAGTGCGCACATTCGGCTTGATTGAACACACGCTGGTTCAAAGCGTCTCGCGCCCGACATTCTTTCGTGCGCTGAAATCTTTGGTACAGAAAGGGTATCTGTCGCAAAGCGGTACCGCCAACCGGGGCCGGTATATCGTTCATGCGCCCAAGTAATGCCTTCTTCCTGCGTACAGGTGGCTGATCAACGTGCGCAGGTGGGCTACTGACACGCTCTTTGCCTCATCGGCTTATGTCGCCGCATCGTACCTCACTTTTGAGGTCCTAATGCCGCTTCAGAACGTGTTTTTTCCGGAATACCCCAGTCGGGCCAGTCTTTTGTTTCTTCCGCACGGGGTGCGGGTTCTATCGGCGTGGCTGTTAGGTTGGCGGGCGATATTCGCCTTGTTGCCCGGCGTTTTCCTGGTTTTTGCCGTTCTCGGCGGCAGCGACGTGTTTCTGCCAAGCCGACTGATGGCGATATTCATTGCCGTCACCACCGTTCCTGCGGTGTTCTATCTATTTAAGTGGGCAGGTTGGGATCTGTTTCCCCACGCTGATCGCAAACCTTGCTGGTCATGCGTCATGGGGGTTGGGATCGTCACCTCTTTCCTTGTCTCGGGGTTGACCAATCTGGCTTTTGGCAGCGCGCGCGTCGAATATGTCGCCTTTCTGATCGGTGATATCTCAGGTCTGTTTTTCCTGATGCTGGGGCTATATTTTGCCTTTCGGCTTGCGGACAGGCGCCACTAACCGATTAGCGCACGACGAAGCAGATTCACCCCTGCGACCAGCAAAACCAGCAACGTTACCTTTCGAAACAACGCCTGATCGATTCGTGATTGCAACTGCAAGCCAGCCCACATACCAAACAGTGCCGGCAGGACCAAAGCAACCGAGAACGGTGCCGTCTCGACTCGCAAAATGCCCGACGCTATGTGCGCCAGCAACAATGCCACTGATCCCAGTCCGTATATCACGCCTTGCACGCGCATCTGCACTGCCTTCGGTGTGTTCAGTGCAGTCAGATAGGCGACGGTTGGCGGCCCCCAGATGCCGGACATCCCTCCGATAAACCCGGCAATCGCGCCTATGCCCACCTCGACACGTGCCGATGGTTTGCTCAGGGTCAACTGCATTCCCAGCACTTGAAACAGCGCGAAAACCGTAACCGGAAGGCCAATCATCAACAGAAACGTGGACGCGGGCACGGCGCTGACAACCTGGGCCCCCAACAGCAGGAACACAAAACCTACCATCAAGAAGGTACGGAACTGCTTGATCGCGGACACGGCGGCGGGCACCCCCTCGCGCAGGGCCTGAAACACGTTGGTTACCAGCGTTGGTAAGATCAACCCGGCGATCGCCAGATCGGGCGGCAAGAACATACTCAGCCCCGACACCAGAACCATCGGCATGGCAAATCCAACCATGCCCTTAACCCACCCCGCAACAAAAGCAAGGGCGGCGGCCAGCATCAAGTCATGCGGACTGAGTAAGGAAAACAATGTCATGCGCCCGTGATAACACTCTTGGCGCGCGCTGCATCGCAAAATCGACAAAGCAATTTTCGAACTTTTTCACTGCTTAATTCGCATTTTTGTTGCGCTGCACGTGCAGCATGGTATGACCAGACGACTCTAAAGAAGGACGTGATTCATGGCCCATGACGGACAGGATATGACCCATATGACGACATCCGCGATTTTGCCCGACCTTCTGACGCTGACCCGCGCGGCCCTGCCTGCCGTTGAAGCAGTTTTTGAACGCGCCCGCGAGTCGGTCCGCGGGATAGTCACCGCTGACGGCCGGGTCTCTGGCGCGTTGATTGAAGCCAATCAAACCGCCGCCCACGGCCTTTCGTGGCTGGCGACGTACAACCAATCACTACAACAGATGCAACGCTGGGCCGAAGCCCTGGATGCAGATGGCAAATTTGGCGAAATGGAACAGCTGTTGCATCAGATCGCCTTTGGTGAGTACCTGCATCAGGTCGCAGGTGGCATCCCGATGAACCAGGGTGAGGTCGTGCGTCTGCAAGATATGGGCCTTGGCTGGGACGCCCTGTCCGGTTTCCAATGCACCGAAGTCCAGACGCTGATGGCTCAGGCCAACACACAGGCCGCCCGCACACAACTGGTTGGTCTGATGGGTGATCAGGCCGGTTCCACCATGTTCGGCGCCTCGGGTCTGGATGAAGAACTGGAAATGATCCGCGACCAATTCCGCCGCTATGCACAGGAAAAGGTCGAACCGAACGCCCATGACTGGCACCTCAAGGACGAGCTGATCCCGATCGAAATCATCGAAGAACTGGCAGAAATGGGCGTCTTCGGCCTGACCATCCCCGAGGAATTCGGCGGCTTCGGCTTGTCCAAAGCCTCGATGTGCGTGGTGTCTGAGGAACTGTCGCGCGGGTACATCGGTGTGGGTTCACTGGGCACCCGGTCCGAGATCGCGGCCGAACTGATCATCGCGGGTGGCACCGACGAGCAAAAAGCCAACTGGCTGCCGAAACTGGCCAGCGCCGAAATTTTGCCGACGGCTGTATTCACGGAACCCAATACCGGTTCCGACTTGGGCAGCCTGCGCACGCGTGCCGTCAAAAACGCGGATGGTGACTATGAGATCACCGGCAACAAGACCTGGATTACCCACGCGGCCCGAACCCATGTGATGACCCTGCTGGCGCGGACCAATCCGGACACTACCGATCACCGCGGCCTGTCCATGTTCCTGGCTGAAAAAACACCCGGCACGGACGAGAACCCCTTCCCCACCCCCGGCATGACCGGCGGCGAGATCGAAGTGCTGGGCTATCGCGGCATGAAGGAATATGAGCTGGGTTTTGACGGTTTCCATGTGAAAGGTGAAAACCTTCTGGGTGGCGAAGAGGGCAAAGGCTTCAAACAGCTGATGGAAACCTTCGAGTCGGCCCGTATCCAGACCGCCGCCCGCGCCATCGGCGTGGCACAAAGTGCGCTGGATATCGCCATGCAATACGCGCAGGACCGCAAGCAATTCGGCAAATCGCTGATCAACTTCCCCCGTGTCTCGGGCAAGCTGGCGATGATGGCGGTTGAGATCATGATCGCGCGGCAACTGACCTATTTCTCGGCCTGGGAAAAGGATCACGGCCAGCGCTGCGATCTTGAGGCAGGTATGGCCAAACTGTTGGGCGCGCGTGTGGCCTGGGCGGCTGCGGACAACGGTCTGCAAATCCATGGCGGCAACGGCTTTGCGCTGGAATACAAGATCAGCCGCGTTCTGTGCGACGCACGTATTCTGAATATTTTCGAAGGGGCTGCTGAAATTCAGGCTCAGGTTATCGCAAGACGACTGCTGAGCTGACGGTTTTCGGTATTCCCGTTTCCCCAACTGACCCGGCCCTGGCGCCGGGTCTTTTTCTGTTCGGGGCAGGTTGTGATCCGCTGATGGCGAACTTCCCCTTTGATCTCAGGTACGAACCTGGTTAGAGCATCCTGCGCTCAAGAAAGAATGGCACGAAAAATGACCAGACGACTTTTCGCACTGTGTGCGGTTCTAGCGGCAATAGTCCTTGGCGGATGCGCGACCAAGCAACCGACCGTCGGCCAAAGCGATATTGACGATCTGGCGATGGCCATCCAGGCCCTTGGCCCCGAGGTCGATCCGGCCGAGGCAAACAAAGCCGCCACGATTGCCTACTCTTATTCCCAGCAATTGAAGCAGGAATGGAACGTCACCGACTCGGCCATCATCCACAACGCCAAGGTCATCAACGGCTTTCGCGAGTTTGGGCTGTGCAATGATTGGGCCCAAGCCATGACCACACGTCTGAAGCAAGAGAATTTCCGCACGCTGGACCTGCACTGGGCGACTTCCCCGCCGACGACGTTTCGGATCATCCACCACTCGGCTCTGATCAGTGCCAAGGGGGATTCGATGTATGACGGGATCATTCTTGACCCCTGGCGGGCCAGCGGCGCACTGACATGGGCGCCTGTCCGGGAAGATACCAAGTATAACTGGCGCCCTCGTCTGGAGGTCCGGGAAGAATTGATTAGCGGCGAGATCCCCTACTGACGTCGGTTCCGTCCGCTCAAAGGTTGCGCTAAGACCATCCCATGACCCGCCTGATCCTGACCCTACCCCTGCTGGCCCTTTTCCAATGCGACAAAGACGAAACCGTCGCTGCCTACGGCGCGGCTGATCAAACATGGGCGTTGCAGGAAATCGATGGACAACCCTTTGAGACCAGCGCCCTGTTGCGCTTTCCCAAGGAAGGCAAGATAGCAGGAAATGCCCCTTGCAACAGCTACAGCGGTACTCTGAACGCGCCATATCCGTGGTTTGAGATTGCAGACCTGACTGCGACCCGCGCCGCCTGTGCCGGGCTTGAGGCTGAAGGGTTCTACTTCGCAGCCCTTATGGCCATGACCCAATCCGAGGTCTCTGGTGATGTATTGATCCTGCGAAATGAAGACGGGCACGAGATGGTGTTTACAGCCGTCGAGTAAACTGATCCACAAATCGTGCCCGCGCCTCTGGCAACGGGTGGTGCCCCAGCGACGGGGCCACGCGGTGTTCCAGAAAATACCCGGTCGTTTGCAAACCCGCTGCGATCTCTGCGTCCGGCGCAGCGCCTTCTCCGCGCAGGCAAGGCGGCAGAGGTAACAGCTTATCCGCCCATTCCCCTGCCGCTTCGCCGCTGACCGCCCGGCCGGATTTGGGCGAGACATAAACAAGCCCCTCACGTGCGCCCGTCACGGCGCATACGGACAAATCAAGCCCGAACCCAAGCTCTTCCAACATGGCCAGTTCCCACCGTAGATAAGCCAGCGGCCAAATTTCATCCTGGCCCAGCAAATCCATCAGCTGTTCCGTCTGATTGTAGACGGCAGGGTGCGGCTCTCGTTCCGGCAGACAAAAGGACAACAAGGAGACAACAGCGTTTAACCCGGCCAGCGCCAAGCGCCCCGAAAACGCCGCCGCCGCGCGGGATCGCAGGGGTTCAACCTGAAACGTTCCGATATGTTCCTCAAGTCGCGCGCGCCACAGAACGTCCAACTGCGCCCCCGGTTGCAGGATCGGCGCGGTCTTGCGGCTGGCGCCCCCGCGCACAACCCCAGCATGGCGACCGTGGCCTTCGGTAAAAACCTCGATGATCGCCGCCGTTTCGCCGTGGCGGCGCGAGGTCAGAAGGATACCGTGATCACGCCAATCCAAAGTGGGCTCCTGATGGGTATAGAACTTCCCGGCCACAAGACCGCAACAACCGATCATGCGCAAGATATATGCCGGTTCCGCTGCAATTCTGTAAAAGTCCCCAGACCTTCCGACAAATGCTATGATCAACGGCACCGGCGCGCTGCTGGGGCAGGTTCATTGATTGATTTGAACGGGATACGCCCCGAGAACAGACAGGAGTACACCATGAAAACACCTTTTTTCAGCTCACCTTCCGACTACCCTGAACCCCTGAACGTTCTTGGCGACAAAATCACTGTGCTAGCACGTCTTGAACAGATCGGGGATTATGCAGTCACGCTCAATTACGGTCACGAAGGCAATGGCCCACCGCCCCACACGCACCCTTGGGATGAGACCTTTTTTGTGGTGAAAGGCGAGGTCGAATTTGTCATGGACGGGGAAACCCGAAGCGCCCCCGCCGGTACGCTGGTTCATTTCCCGGCCGGGACAGTACACAGTTTCAAGTTTGGCCCCGGGGGCGCACATCTGCTTGAGATAAGCGGCAGGGGTTCGCGCGCCATCGAGATGTTTACAGACCTAGACCGCGAAGCACCGGGCCCCGTTCAGGACGGTGCAAAAATTGCCGAGGTATTGCGCAAAACCGGGGTGGAACTGGCTGGATAAGAGTGGTTTCTTTGCGCGTCAATCGACAATTGTCTGTGAGGTATCAATACCTCCGATTTTGACGCGACAATTAGATTCAGAAGTATGCCGTGATCGCACTAGGCCAATCCTGGTCCCCCATGGCTCCAGGTTTTCGGAGGATAGTCGCAGGTCGGGTAGTCTAGAGGGAAAAAAACTGAACCAGAAGGGCAATTAGAACCTTACTCTGAATGCAAAGCCGACCAATGGTGCCGTTTCGTAATTCTGGCGACTGAGTTCCGAACCATTTGCATCGTCCAACGTCAAACGGCCATCCAACTCAGCCCCTGCAAAGACATTCAACGAAACGCCAGGATTGGGACTGTAACCTAATGCCAGCACAACAGGGATGCTTTTGTCTTCACCCACCCCATCCGGAGCCAAGCCATCTCCATCCAATCGAAACCGTATTCTCTCGGAGCGAGCCGAAAGCGACAGGTTCATTTCGTTATTTAGCGCGTAGCTGAGCGTGAGTCCTGGACCTTGCGTAGCACCAATCCCTGAGCCTGTGTTCAAGTTCCAGCGGTCGTTTATATCCCAATCCACCAACAAGGCTGGGAAGAAATCGATATCGTCATCCTCCAACTGCGAAAACACGCCAAATGCAGGGCCGATGGTAAGACGCTCACTTAGCTTCCATGCAATACCCGCAAAAGCTCCATAGGTACGTCCGTCCGAGGCAGTAACGCCGCTTTGATAGTCCCATCTGATCTGTGGCGATATAAAGGCGGTGGCTGTATTTCCAACTCGAAACCGCACTGGCAAGGAAACGCGAATGTCTCGGATATCTTCCCAAGGCTGGTTATTTGCTTCGCTAAAGTTGTAATCGAACCTACCGAAGCTAGCCGACACCCCAACGGAGTTCCCTCCGTCCATGCTATAAAGCGCGGTGGTTCGCACAAAAGCACGGCTTGCCGAGAACTCTCCACCTCCACTCAAACTCGCATCGCCCTGAAAAGCAGCAAGCCCGTCAAGTTGATAGATCCAACCCAATCTGGGCTGCGCCGCTGCGGAAGTCGCTGTGCAAACCAAGAGCAAAAAGGGAAGACGGCAGGCTAACAAGAAGGTTTTCATAAATTCCAAACTCTTAGGAAGGGGGCACAATTCCAGATAGTATTTCAGTGTGCAGGGTGTAACCCAAAATAGAAATAGATTGTTAGACTTTGTCCGCCAGACCAAGCTGCAGTTAATCCAGCCCTTCTTCTCCAAGAAGATGCCGCCCCTGCTGGTCTTCTACCTCAATCACCCAAAGGTCTGGGTCAAAGCTGCGCTGGCGTCGGATGGCTTCATCCACATCCATTTCCGCACCGCTGGAGAGTTCAACCCATTTGCGCTCGCCGCTCATCAGATCAAAGCTGCGTTGGAAGGCCACGGCCCGCCCGTCCAGTGTGTTCAGCTTGACCAGCACCGCGCCAGCCGTATCGTCCCCGTGGGCCACTACGTAGGCCGGGATGTCCTGAAACCGCAGCCTTGCCAGATAGGCGTGGACCCAGAAATCAGCCGTCAGACGCGTCATGCGTTGCCGTCTTTGAAATCCAGACCCATTTCCGAATATCGCTCGGATTCTTCCAGCCAGTTCGGGCGCACCTTGACCTGCAGGAACAGATGAACCTTGCGGTCGAGGAACTCTTCCAACTCGGCCCGCGCTGCCTGGCTGACGGCCTTGATGGTCTCGCCGCGTTTGCCCAGAACAATACCTTTGTGACCGTCGCGCGTGACATAGATGACCTGATCGATCTTGGCGGACCCGTCCTTGCGTTCCTCCCAGTTCTCGGTCTCGACGGTCAACTGGTAGGGCAGTTCCTGATGCAGGCGCAGGGTCAGTTTCTCGCGCGTCATCTCGGCGGCGATCATGCGCATCGGAAGATCGGCAATCTGATCTTCGGGATACAGCCACGGCCCTTCGGGCAGTTCTGCGGCCAGCCACTTACGCAGATCGTCCACACCATAGCCGCGCTCGGCCGAGATCATGAAAGTTTCGGCAAAAGGATAGCGCGCGTTCAGATCGCTGGTCAGCGCCAGCAGTTTCTCGGACGGAACCTTGTCAATCTTGTTGATGGCCAGCGCGATGGTACGGCCCTGCCCGATCTCTTCCAAACCTTCCAGGATGCGTTCGACCCCTTCGGTGATGCCGCGATGCGCCTCGACCATCAGCACGACGACATCGGCGTCGGCGGCGCCACCCCATGCGGCGGCGACCATGGCGCGATCCAGACGACGTCGGGGTTTAAACAGGCCGGGCGTGTCAACGAAAACCAGTTGCGCATCCCCTTCCATCGCCACACCACGAATGCGGGCGCGGGTGGTTTGCACCTTATGCGTCACGATCGAGACCTTAGCCCCGACCATGCGGTTCAGAAGGGTGGATTTGCCTGCGTTGGGCTCTCCGATCAGGGCGATAAATCCGGCGCGTGTGGTCATGTGTGTTGCGATCCTGTTTGCAAGTGCGCACCCCTATAGCAGAAAGCCCCCGCGGGCCAGAGGCATTTGTCGCATTGCGGCCATGCGGTCGGGATGGCATCACCGGATCACGCCACGCCAATAACAGCCAGGCAATCCTTCTTTTCATGAGGCTGAAATGAACCGTCGCGAGTTTCTTTTAGGCAGTGGTGCCACCGCCGGGGCGTTAGGACTGGGATGCATAGGTTTAGCGGCAGGTGCGCAAGAGCTGGTCGTCCAACCCGCCAGCTTTGCCCTGCGCGATCAGGTCACCACCGGTATGGTCAGCCTGTCGCCCGACGCGCCGCCTCCGGTTTTACATGGCAAACAGGGTGAGGTGATGCGCCTGCCGGTGCGCAATACCCTGCCTGATTATACGGCGATGCATTGGCACGGGCTGCGTATTCCGAATGACATGGACGGGGTGCCTTATCTGACCCAAATGCCGATTGGACCGGGTGAGGTGTTTGACTATGAATTCACGCCTCCGGATGCGGGCACCTATTGGTATCACCCTCATTGCATGACGATGGAACAGATGGCCCATGGTCTGACCGGAGTGCTGGTGATCGCCGAGGCCGAAGATCCCGGTTTTGACAGCGAGCAGGTGATCAACCTGCGTGATTTCCGCCTGAATGATGACGGGTCGTTCCTGACTGCCTACACTGCGCGCGGGGCCGCAAGGGCAGGAACCTTTGGTAATGTGCAAACGGCGAACTGGCTGGATGGGCCGGTTTATGATCACGTCGCAGGCAGCCTTGTGCGTTTGCGCGTGGTAAACACGGACACAACCCGCATCTACAAGGTGCATCTGAACGGTGCCGAGGCCCGAATTATCGCATGGGACGGTCACCCGGTCGAAGTTGACCTTCCATTGCCCATTGCCGATGACCCCTTGCTGATTGGACCCGGACAGCGTGTGGATTTTGCTTTGAAAATGCCACTAGGCGAGGGTCAGACTGTCGATCTAATGGCCAAGTTTCCTGGACAGCCGCATCGTTCCATGACCCGCTTGCGTGCAGTGGGTGCGCCCGTCTCGCGCGATCTGCGCGAGCTACGCCCCCTACCCGTGAACCCCACAACAAAACCGGATCTGGCGAATGCCGAATTGCACGAATTTGTCTTTGGCTGGACACCCGAAGGAGGCGAACCGACCAATGGGTTTTGTGGCTCTCTGGGGTATAACTTCTGGTCGATCAACCGAAGGCCTTGGCCGGGGGATGCGGCGAAAGGGGTTGGTCCGTTGGCCACGCTGCAACGAGGTAAAAGTTATGTTTTGCGATTGCGTAACGAGTCACCGAACCTGCATCCGATCCACCTGCATGGGTTGGCTTTTGTACCGATAAAATCGAACCTTCGCCCGTTACCACCATTGCTGACCGACACGATGTTGCTGTTGAAAGATGAGGTGGTCGAGATCGCGTTGGTCGCCGACAACCCGGGCGACTGGGCGTTTCATTGCCACGTGATCGAACATCAAAAAACCGGGCTAACCGGATATATTCGGGTGGATTGAGGTTCAGTTTGACCACACCAATACGGGCGAAAGGGGGCTTGCCCCCTGCCCAAGACCGCAATCTACTTAGGTAGGTTTTCCAACAGCGATTTGGCTGCGGCCTGTTCTGCCTGACGTTTTGAACCTGCGGTTGCCTGAGCCTCGGTGCCGTCTTGCAGTCGAGCGGCAATCGTGAAGACGGGGGCGTGATCCGGGCCGCTGCGCTTGATCTCGACATAAGACGGCGGCTTTTGGCCCCGCGCCTGCGCCCATTCCTGCAACGAGGTTTTGGCGTCCCGCGCATCAGCTTCGACCGTGTGGATACGATCGCCCCAAAGCGCCAGAATTACATCCCGCGCCGCTTCGAACCCGGCATCGCGATAGATCGCGGCAATGACCGCCTCCATCGCGTCGCCCAGCAGGGCCTGTTTACGACGGCCGCCAGACATCATTTCAGACCGGCCCAGTTTCAACACCGCGCCCAGATCGATCTGACGGGCCACGTCAGCGCACGCCTCCTTGCGGACCAGCGCATTGAAGCGGGGGGCAAGTTGGCCTTCGGATGCCTTCTTGTCGGCCTCAAGCAGAGCCGTCGCCATGACCAAGCCCAGAACGCGGTCGCCCAGGAACTCCAGCCGCTGGTTATCAGGCCGGGTCGCCGAAGAGACCGATCCATGAGTCAACGCGCGCACCAGCAGTTCGGGGTCTGCGAACTCATACCCCAATCGCTGCTCAAACGCTTTTATCTCGGCGGAAAGCTTCAATTGATCGCCTTGAAGAAGCGGTCACCACGCCAGGTCCAGAAGAACAGCATCGACCGACCCGCGGACGAGAACATGATCCGATCAGCACGACCAATCAGGTTTTCATAAGGAACATACCCCACGCCTCCGGCGGACTGTGGCAAGCGGCTGTCGCTGGAATTGTCGCGGTTGTCACCCATGAAGAAATAGTGGCCTTCGGGCACAGTATAAATGCCGGTATTGTCCGAACCCTGATCGGTGATGTTCAGCACGTCGTAAGAGACCCCGTTGGGCAAGGTTTCGATCAGACGGCTCTTTTCGCAGACACCGCCAATGCCGACAGGCCCGTTCTCGCAGCGCGGGCGCAGGCCTTGCGGGCCTTGAGGTTCGGCGGTTTCGGTAAAGACGCCGTCGGGTTGTTGCGGCACTGGTGTACCGTTCAAGATGATCTGCCCCTCACGGACCTGAACGCGATCCCCCGGCAGGCCGATCAGCCGCTTGATATAGTCGCGCCCGGTGACGGGATGACGGAAAACGATGACGTCGCCGCGCTCGGGCTCACCACCCCAAATGCGCGTGTTGTCACCTTTCATCCAACCGCAAATATCTTCCGCATCGACGTTCAAGCCGACGCTGGGAATAATCAGGCTTGGGCACGAGGCATAAGAATAGCCATAGGCCATTTTATTGACGAACAGGAAGTCCCCGATCAGCAACGTCTGTTTCATCGAGCCGGAGGGAATCCAGAACGGCTGAAAGAACAGGGTACGGAAAACACCCGCGATCAATAGGGCATAGACGATGGTTTTGATCGTCTCCCACACGGGATTTCCGGTTTTGACGTCCTCGGCCATACTGCTCTCCGGTCCTTTGGTTGTTGGGGTGCTACATGCGGGGCCGACGGGGGCAAGTCAAGGCTGCGTGGCGTTATCTTGAAGTGGTCGGGCCTCGATCACCACGAAGGCCTGTGCCCAAGGGTGGTCGTCTGTCAGAGTGACATGGATGATGGCTTCATGGCCCTCAGGCGTCATCTCTTTCAGACGTTCGGCGGCCCAACCGGTGACATGCATGACAGGTTGGCCTGTACGCAGGTTAGTGACCGCCATATCCTTCCACGCGATACCCATGCGCAGGCCGGTGCCCAGCGCCTTGGAACATGCCTCTTTCGCGGCCCAGCGTTTGGCATAGGTCCCGGCCGTATCGGCGCGGCGCTCGGCCTTGGTCTGTTCAGTATCGGTGAAAACACGATTGCGGAACCGGTCGCCAAACCGGTCGAGCGTACCCTGAATGCGTTCGATATTTGCGAGGTCTGTGCCGATGCCAAGGATCATAGTTTGTGGTTTTCCTTCTTTAGAAAAGCCGAGTATCCCTTGTTCACTCCCAAAATGAAGGCGTACCGACAAAAAACAAACGAAATCAGCATACAAAGCGTGAGTTCTATGATCCGCGAGACATTCACAAATAACCTGGGAACCTCTCCGAGCAGATAGAAAATTGAGAGGATCACGAGGAAGAAAAACGTCACAGTCAGCACCATCTGCCTTGCGATGATCCAACTCTTAAAGGTAGGGCCCAAGGATTTACCTCTAATACCTTTTGCCATGCCGTACAGTGACGCAGAAAAAACCATTGCAATGGACAGCGGCAGTGTTTGGAAGGGCCATTCGAAGTCTAACCATCTTTGTATCAATCCAAGGGTGACTAAGGTCGAGAAAAAGAAGGCTAAATAGCCTAACCGATCCAGCCCGACCTTTTGGTTTGAATCAAACCGCAACGTCACAGCTACCAACGCTCCTGTAGCTTTGGCGGAAAAGATTCAGCGTTTTCTTCCGGAAACATCACACCTCCAACACCACAGTACCCAGCTTTTGCCCGGTCTCGACCTTTGCATGGGCAGCAGCGGCATTCGTGAGGTCGCCCGCCGGAACCACCGCGTGGCTCAACACTTTTTGCTCCAGCCATTCCGTTAGCTGCGCCTCCCCCCTGCGCCGTGCAACAGCATCCAGTTGATAAACAATCAACATATGCAAGCGGATGTTCTTGAACATGAAACCGTAGAAATCGAGCTCTGGTCGCATTTGCGACACGGAAGAATAACTTGCGATGGTACCACCCGGCCGGATTAGTGCCAGAGACGCATCCTGATTTGCCGCAAAGTCCACTTCGACAATACGATCAACGCCCGCGCCGTCTGTCATATCCAATACAGTCTCAGCCACGTTTTGGGTGCGGTAATTCACAAATTCCTTTGCACCAGAGTGCGTTGCTTTTTCCTGCGAACTGACCGTGGTGATAACCCGAGCCCCGCCAAGAGCGGCCATTTGGCAGGCGTAACGCCCCACAGTCCCCGCCCCGCCGGTCACCAGGATAGTTTTGTCAGCGATCGGCCCGTCAGCATACAAGGCATACCATGCGGTCATTGCCGGAATCCCAAAACACGCACCTTCGGCGAAACTGGTAGTGTCAGGAAGAGTAACGGCCTGCTCTGACGGTAAAGCGATATACTCAGCAGCGGTTCCGAACGCGCGTTGCCACTGGCCATTCCAGATCCAGACCCTTTCACCAACCCGGGACGGATCGACACCTGAGCCAACGGACACAATTACTCCGGCACCATCCGAATGTGGAATGACAAGCGGGTGCTGCATGACAGCGCCTGGCCGCGCGCCACCCCGCAACTTAACATCTGATGGATTGATTCCGGTGGCTTTGATCTGAACCACAACTTCACCCAGCCCAGCCACCGGATCGGGCATATCAATCAGTTCAAGCACGTCCTCTGCTGGACCAAAATTACGATATGAAATTGCTTTCATTGCATTACCCCATCTTCCGACAATGGTGATATGAAGCGGTCAGCCCCGCGCTTCATCCATCAGCCGACGCATCTCGGCAATGGCAGGGGTGAGGCCGCGGAAGATCGACTCGCCGACCAGAAAGTGACCGATGTTCAGTTCGCGCACCTCGGGGAACGCGGCGATGGGTTGCACCGTGTCATAAGTCAGACCGTGACCTGCGTGAACTTCCAACCCCAGCGAGTGGGCAAAGGCGGACATCTCGCGCAGTGATTCTAGTTCGCGTGCGGCTTCGTCCAACCGACCCTCGGCGTGGGCGTCGCAATAGGCGCCGGTATGCAGTTCGATCACTTCGGCACCGATGCGGTGGGCCGCTTCGATCTGGCGCTGGTCGGCTGCAATAAAGATCGACACGCGACACCCCGCCTTGCGCAAAGGGGCGATGTAATGGGCTAGCTTGTTTTCCTCGCGCGCAACCTCAAGCCCGCCTTCGGTGGTTCGCTCTTCGCGTTTTTCGGGAACGATGCAAACCGCGTGCGGTTTGTGGCGCAGGGCGATCTGCTGCATTTCGGGCGTGGCGGCCATTTCAAAATTTAACGGCACCGACAGAACCTCCATCAGCCCATCGATATCAGCGTCCGAGATATGGCGGCGATCTTCGCGCAGATGCGCAGTGATGCCGTCGGCACCGGCCTCTTCGGCCAACTTGGCTGCACGCAAAGGGTCGGGATAAGCCCCACCACGCGCGTTCCGCACGGTGGCCACGTGGTCGATATTCACGCCCAGACGCAGGTGTTTGTCAGACATCGCTTGATTCCTTTCCCGAATTCCGGCCCGAGCCTAGAGGGTTTGCCACCGGAACGGCAGCCTTGGTTTCGGCCAAACGTTTGATTTCATCGAATTTCGCCTTGATCCGGGCGCGGCGGCGCTGCTGATAGGTGCGTACCACCGGCAGGCTGAGATAATAGCAGATATACCCGGCAATCAGCCCAGGAAAGATGCCGCCGATCAGATAAGGAAAGAACACCTCATCATAAAACACACTTAGCCCGCGCCAATCGGCATCGCGGCCCGTGAACATCGCCATGAAGTTGTTCTTCAGGTCACTCAACGCCTTGAAGAAGCTATCCATCAGGCCGTGGGTTTCTTCCTCTTCAAAGTCGTCACCCAAAAGGAAATGGCCCGTTTGCAGGCAGACGACCCCGATGGGCACATAAGTCAGAGGGTTGCCAAAGAAGGTACCGCTGAGCGATGCCAGCAAATTGCCATTGAAAATCCGGCTAAGCAGGGCCGCGATAAAGAAGTGGAACCCATAAAACGGCGTGAACGCCGTGAACACGCCCACTCCGACACCACGCGCGATACGCTCAGGTGAATCGGGCAGCCGCCGGATGCGGTGTTTGACGTAATGAAAGGCACGGGTCCAGCCGCCGCGCGGATAGATGAATTCCGAAGCGATCTGAATGGGCGAGCGTCGGTCTCGGCGCTTGAAAACCACTCCTGATCACCCCTTCTCAGCCTGCCGCAACTGCGGTTTTTTCCCGATTCCGATGCCGCTCGACCGCGGCAACGTCGCTTTCAGCCTCAAGCATCAACATCAGCGAATGCAACTGTTCAAGGTCACGCAGTTCGACAGAGATCAAAAGACGGTAAAAATCCGGTTTGCGGTCAACGAATTCCAGGTTCGAGATATTGGCCTTTTTCTCACCTATCAACGTACAGATACGCCCCAACACCCCAGCGTCATTGCCGATGGTCAGGTCCAGCGTCACCCCATAAACTGCCGGGTGTGTGCCCGAATGCCAGTGCAAGTCGACCCATCGATCCGGTTCGCTTTCATAGTCGGACAAGCGGTCGCAATCGATGGCATGAACCACCACGCCCTTGCCGCGAAAAGTGATGCCGACGATGCGTTCGCCCGGCAACGGCTGGCAACAGGGCGCGCGGTCGAATTTCTGCCCAGGCTCCAGACCAATCACAGCACGACGAGGGGAAATGGCGTCGCCATCGTCTTGGGTCAGCTCCGGGTAAACGGCGCTGACCACATCATGTGCCGTAAGCTCAGCACTGCCGAGGCGGGCCAGCAGCTCGTGCCGGTCTTTCAGACGCAGGTGCTTGGCTGCGGTGTCCAGCGCCTTGTCGGTGGCCTTGCGCCCGACATGATCAAACCCTGAACGTGCGAGTTCTTTGCCCAGTTTGATGAACCGTTCACGATCCACCTCGCGCAGGGCGCGACGGATGGCCGTGCGGGCCTTGCCGGTAACTGCGATTTCAAGCCATGTGACCTGTGGGGTTTGCCCATCCGCAGTAATCACGTCCACCGATTGCCCGTTCTTGATCCGGGTCCACAGCGGCACACGGATACCGTCCACCTTAGCCCCGACGCACGCATGGCCGATCCTTGTGTGGATGGCATAAGCAAAATCAATCGGCGTCGCGCCGCGCGGCAGTTTCACCACATCACCCTTGGGCGTGAAGCAGAACACCTGGTCCGAATACATCTCAAGCTTGACGGCTTCGAGGAAATCTTCGTGATCATCCTCGCTGTCGAACTGTTCGGTCAGATTGGCAATCCACTTGGCGGGATCGACTGCAAACGGGTTTTCCGACCGCACACCATCGCGATACGACCAGTGCGCCGCAACACCGGTTTCGGCCACGTCATGCATCTGACGGGTGCGAATCTGAACCTCGACCCGTTTGCCATCACGCCCTGACACCGTCGTGTGAATCGAGCGATATCCGTTCGATTTCGGCTGGCTGATGTAATCCTTGAACCTTCCCGGCACCGCGCGCCAGCGCTGGTGGATAGCGCCAAGGGTACGGTAACAGTCTTCTTCGGTCTGGGTGATGATGCGGAAGCCATAGATGTCGGACAGGCGTGAAAACCCCTGATCCTTTTCCTGCATCTTGCGCCAGATCGAATAAGGTTTTTTGGCACGGCCAAACACTTCTGCCTCGATCCCGGCCTTTTCAAGCTCGTGCCGCATATCGCCGGTGATGCGGTGGATCACATCGCCAGTTTCCCGTTGCAGAGTAATAAAGCGGCGGATGATAGATTGGCGACCTTCGGGGTTCAACACTCGGAAGGCGAGGTCTTCCAGTTCCTCGCGCATCCACTGCATACCCATCCGTCCCGCAAGTGGCGCGTAGATATCCATCGTCTCGCGCGCCTTGACCACCTGCTTTTCCGGACGCATCGCTTTGATGGTGCGCATGTTGTGCAAACGGTCGGCAAGCTTGACCAGAATAACCCGCAGGTCCTTGGACATGGCCATGAACAGTTTGCGGAAATTCTCGGCCTGTTTGGTCTCGCGGCTGGACAGCTGCAGATTGGTCAGCTTGGTGACGCCATCGACCAGCTTGGCGACCTCATCCCCAAACAACTCGGACACTTTGCCATAGCTGGCCTTGGTATCCTCGATCGTGTCGTGCAGCAGCGCTGTGATAATTGTCGCATCATCAAGACGCTGTTCGGTCAAGATGGCGGCAACGGCAACGGGATGGGTGAAATAGGGTTCGCCGGAATGGCGGAACTGACCGTCATGCATCTGCATCCCGAACTCATAAGCCCGGGCGATGCGGTCGGCATTGGTTTTGGGATTATAGTTGCGGACCAGCGCAATCAGGTCTTCAGCAGAAATCATCCGGTCCGCACCTTCGTGTTTGGGGGTTACCCCTGGCCTTGAGCCTCCATCAGAGCGCGCAGCAGCTTCTCTTCCGACATGTCATCCTCGACCGGTTTGTCCGATTCCGCACCCATCAGCAGAGCCATCTGATCTTCTTCTGGCTCATCCACCTCGATCTGGGTCTGGTTGGCTTCGATCAGACGCTCGCGCAGCTCGTCGGCACCTTGGGTTTCGTCCGCGATCTCGCGCAGCGACACAACAGGGTTCTTGTCGTTGTCACGGTCGACGGTGATCGATGCACCAGCGGAAATCTCGCGCGCACGATGGGCGGCAAGCATCACCAGTTCAAACCGGTTTGGAACCTTGTCTACGCAATCTTCAACCGTCACGCGGGCCATGGGGCGCTCTCCGTTACTGAATCCATGTCAGGAAGACGTTTATCTAAGGGCGAATCCCCGCCTTGACAAGCAGGAAATGGTGTCAATTGCACCATTCACAGAGGGGTTACAGCCTCGACATCCTCGGTAGGCAGACTTGCGACCATCTCGGTGACGGTCCGACCAAGCACCGGGTGCCGCCAATCAGGGGCTACATCCGCCATCGGAACCAACACGAATGCCCGGTCCTGCAGGCGCGGATGTGGCAAGATCAATTGCTCGGGCGCCTGCTGTTTCTGCGCCTCGGGCGGCAGGTTAAGCCAATGGTCGTATTCAGCACGATCCGGCAGTATAAGATCGTCATAAGAGACCAGATCCAGATCCAATGTCCGCATGCCCCACCGTTGCACCCGCTCGCGGCCAAATTCGTGTTCGATCTCATGCAGTAATTGCAGAACCTCGGCCGGGGTCTTTTCAGTCTCGATCAATGCAGCCGCATTGACGTAATCCGGCCCAGCTCCGGCAGGGAAACAAGGGGTCTCGAAAAAGCGGCTGACGGCGCGAATCACCACCCCCTGACGCAAAATCGCGTCAATAGCCCTTTGAAGTGTCACGTTGGGCCCAGATGATCTCAAATTGAGATTCGCACCCAGTGCAATCACTGATTCTGACAAAGATTTGCTCCTACTACTCGCTATATTCGGTGAATTGCATGGTTGCGATACATGATAAAAGCCCTAATTATAGGCATATCAGCGCGCCGCCTATTTTCTAGCTCACTCACCTAATCATCCGGCGTTCTGGTTAGTACCGGAAGGATCTATTTATGTTTTATAAAGACGAACGGCTAGCGCTGTTCATCGACGGCTCGAATCTTTATGCGGCCGCAAAAGCACTGGGGTTTGACATCGACTATAAATTGCTGCGCCAGGAGTTCATGCGCCGCGGCAAGATGCTTCGTGCTTTCTACTACACAGCGCTATTGGAAAATGACGAGTATTCGCCGATCCGTCCCTTGGTTGACTGGCTGCATTACAACGGCTTCACGATGGTGACCAAACCGGCAAAAGAATACACCGACAGCATGGGGCGTCGGAAAGTCAAAGGGAACATGGACATCGAATTGACCGTTGATGCCATGGAACTTGCACCGCGCGTTGATCATATCGTGCTGTTTTCGGGCGATGGGGATTTCCGCCCGCTGATTGCCAGCCTTCAGCGCCAGGGCGTGCGTGTTTCGGTTGTTTCGACCATCCGCAGCCAGCCGCCGATGATTTCGGACGAGCTGCGTCGCCAGGCCGACAATTTCATCGAACTGGAAGACTTGCGCGATGTGATCGGGCGGCCTCCGCGCGAAATGCCGATGGAGCCACGCAGCGTTGCGGCTGCAGGCGGGCAATAAGCACCGGCCACCTATCAAACCGGGGAAAGTAATCGGCGCGGTCAGTGTCTCAATCCTGACCGCGCCTTTTTTAACAATGAACAGGTGCTGAAACATCTATTGGCTAGCACCGATTCATGTCAGGGAAATGACAAGCTCCTGTCTGGACCAAGGCCGGGAAAAGACTTACCTGTGGCCTAAGGAGACCGTGACATGACTAAGCCACCCCTGACTCTTTACCTTGCTGCCCCGCGCGGATTCTGCGCCGGTGTCGACCGCGCCATCAAGATCGTCGAGATGGCGCTGCAGAAATGGGGCGCGCCGGTCTATGTGCGCCACGAGATCGTGCATAACAAATTCGTCGTCGACGGATTGCGCGCGCAGGGTGCCGTGTTCGTCGAAGAACTGGACGAATGCCCCGACGACCGTCCGGTAATCTTCTCAGCCCACGGTGTGCCAAAATCCGTCCCCGCGACCGCGGCACAGCGCGAGATGATCTATGTCGACGCAACCTGCCCGCTGGTATCCAAGGTCCATGTCGAGGCCCAGCGCCACGCCGAGTCCGGGTTGCAAATGATCATGATCGGTCACAAAGGCCATCCCGAAACCGTCGGCACCATGGGTCAGCTGCCCGAGGGTGAGGTTCTGCTGGTAGAAACCGTCGAGGATGTGGCCACCGTACAGGTGCGCGATCCGGGCAAACTGGCTTTTGTCACCCAGACCACCCTGTCGGTGGATGACACCAAGGACATCATCGCCGCGCTAGAACAACGGTTCCCGGCCATCGTTGGACCGCACAAGGAAGACATCTGCTACGCCACCACCAATCGGCAAGAGGCCGTCAAGGCCGTAGCCCCGAAGTCGGATGCCTTGCTGGTTGTCGGCGCGCCGAATTCCTCGAATTCGCGCCGCCTGGTTGAGGTCGCCTCGCGCGCGGGCTGCAATTACGCGCAGCTGGTGCAACGCGCGACCGAGATCGACTGGCGCGCGCTCGAAGGTATCTCGTCGGTTGCGATCACCGCCGGGGCGTCGGCTCCCGAAGTGCTGGTCAACGAAGTGATCGACGCCTTCCGCGCCCACTATGACGTGACCGTCGAGCTGGTCGAAACCGCTACGGAAAACGTCGAGTTCAAAGTGCCCCGCGTGCTGAGAGAACCTGCATGAGGGGCATACCAACGGCCCCGCTTTTTCTTGGACTGGCGGGGCTGATCCCGTTTATCTGGGGCGCGCTGACTTATCTGAACGATGATCTGCATAGTTGGGGTACGCAGATGTTTGGCTCGCGTTTCGTCGGGCCCTATGTACAGCTGTTCTATGGCTCGGTGATCCTGAGCTTTATGTCCGGCGTTTTGTGGGGATTCGCCACCAAAACCTCGGGCGGCAAGGCGGCGACATGTTATGCCCTGTCGGTTCTACCCGCGCTATGGGCGTTCTTTAAAACCGGGGGCGGTCCTGTCAGCACCGGCACCAATCTGATGTACGGTTTTGCCGGGTTGTTGGTACTGGATGCCATCTTTGCCTATTGGCGGCTGACCCCAACCTGGTGGCTGCGGTTGCGAGTCATGTTGACCGCCGTCGTGTTGGTCTGCCTCGCCGTAGGAGTATACCTGTGACCGACGATAAAACGATCAACGCCTATACGACACGGGTGGCGGAGTACCTGCAAATCCCCCTGCCCCCGGAACAGATCGAGGCCCGCCTGGCCTTTACCGAGGCCGTTGGCAGTGGCCACATTCTGGATCTGGGCTCGGGCCCGGGTTCAGACAGCGCCTTTTTCATGCGCGAGGGCATGACCGTCCGCGCACTGGACGCAACCCCTGCCTTCGTCGAACACGCGCGGGAAAATGGTGTCGACGCGCATCTGGGCACGTTTGACGATGTGACCGAGGTGGACGCCTATGACGGCATCTATGCCAGCTTTTCCCTGCTGCACGCCCCCCGAACAGATTTCTCGCGCCACCTGGCGGCCATTCACCGGGCAATGAAGCCCGAGGGCATCTTTTTCCTCGGCCTGAAGCTGGGCACGGGCGAACACCGCGACGATCTGGATCGCTACTACACCTATTTCTCACAGACCGAGATCGAGGCTGCGCTGGAACAAACCGGGTTCACCATCGACCGGATCACCACCGCTATGGGAACGGGTCTGGCCGGGTCTTATGACGGGTTCATTCTGGTGCTGGCCCATGCCTGAACTGTTTGCCTATACCGACGGAGCCTGTTCCGGCAATCCCGGACCCGGCGGCTGGGGCGTGTTGCTGCGCGCAATGGATGGCGACAAAGTCCTGAAAGAGCGCGAGTTGAAGGGCGGAGAGGCCGAGACCACCAACAACCGCATGGAACTGCTAGCCGCGATCAATGCGCTAGAGGCGCTGGATCGCGCCTCGACAATCACCGTCATAACCGACAGTGCCTATGTAAAGAATGGTGTGACGGGGTGGATTTTCGGATGGAAGCGGAACGGCTGGAAGACCTCGAACAAAAAACCGGTCAAGAATGTCGATCTGTGGCAGCGGTTGGATGAGGCCCAGACCCGGCATGATGTGATCTGGGAATGGGTCAAGGGTCACGCGGGCCATCCCGAAAATGAAAAAGCCGATGAGCTAGCCCGCGCCGGCATGGCACCGTTCAAGCCCCAAAAGGCCAAATCGTGAACGGTCTGGCCCTGCTGGACTATGCCTCGGTTCTTGTCTTTGCCCTGACCGGTGCCTTGGTGGCCAGCCGAGCGCAGCTGGATTTGGTGGGCTTTGCCTTCATCGCCTGCCTGACGGCAGTAGGCGGTGGCACTGTGCGCGACGTTCTTTTGAACCGGCATCCGGTATTCTGGATTGGGCAACCCGACTATATCCTGATCGCCGTAGCTGCAGCGGTGCTGGTGTTTTTCACTGCACACCTCGTTGAAAGCCGTTATAACTGGCTGATCTGGCTGGACAGTTTTGCCCTGTCTATTGCGGTCGCGGCTGGAACAGGTGCGGCGCTGTCGTTGGGGCAGTCCGGCACCATTGTGGTTTTGATGGGTGTCTGCACCGGATGCTTGGGCGGGCTGATGCGCGATGTGGTTTGCAACGAGGTACCGCTGGTTTTGAAACAGGGAGAGCTTTACGTTTCATGCGCTTTCGCGGGTGCTGTGACCGCCGTGATCGCACACCGTCTTGGGGTCGACGAGCTTGTGACGCTGGCGACCTGCGCGCTGATCTGCTGGGCCTTGCGGGCGGGGTCATTACTGTTCGGCTGGAGACTGCCCGCTTACAAAAGCCGCCCGCCCCGCCATTAACGCGACAACAACCGCGCGCCAATTTCCTTGACGAATTTTGCCGCCACCATTGCGGTCATTCCGTAGGGATCGCGATGGGGGTTCAACTCGACGATATCCGCACCAACAAGCTGACCTTCGAACCGGTGGATCAGATTGATCACCTCACGCGTACTCAACCCGCCGGGTTCATGATGCGACACACCGGGCGCAAAAGCCGGGTCCAGCGCGTCCAGATCTAACGACAAATAGACCGGGCCGTCAAAACGGATATCCAAATCAGGGCACCAGTTGCGCATGTCGATGACCTCGACCCCGAACTTGTCGGCCTGTTCCTGCTGGTGTTTGTTCATGGTGCGGATGCCCACCTGCACAAGACGATTGATCTGACAGGTTTCCATCACCCGCGCGAACGGGCAACCGTGGCCCAAAGGGCCGATCTGCTGGCTGTCATACAAGTCAGGATGCGAGTCGATATGCAGGATGTTCAGCCCCTCATACCGCTCAGAATGCGCCTTGATCAGCGGATAAGCGACCGAGTGGTCCCCGCCCAGTGACAACAGCCGCGCACCGGTTGCGATGCGGGCGGCAGCGCCCTTTTCGATCCGGTCGATGGGTTCCTGCCCGATCATCTCGAACACCTCCAGGTCGCCGGTATCCTTGAAGCGGTCCGTCGCGCCCAGATCAGTTCCATCCTCGGCTGTCAGATTGGCGGCCCCGGAATGCAACGCTTCGCGGATACGACCCGGTGCAAAGGCAGGTCCTTGCAGAAAAGACGAATGCAAATCCAGCGGCACTCCCATCAGAGCGACGTCACCGGAATTCAGGTTATGTGGCATGAGGCACCTCTTTCAGGTTGGATATTCCGGCGATCTGGCTGGCATCCTGCCCAAACGTCAAGAGGTTAGCGGCGTAGATAGGTCTGCCAGATCCAGATCACCAACAATGCGCCCAGTACCGCGCCCACAAAGCCCGACAGCCAACCTGCCACTGTAATAAAAAAGCGCAATAGGAACCCACCCACCAGCGCACCCATGATTCCGATCAGCATGGTCGTTGGTATGTTTGCCTCAATCCGCATCAACCGGGTGGCCAGAAATCCGGCAGCGGCACCGATGACGATCAGGGCAATGACGGGCACGTTACTTCCTCCAATGCGTTGGCACGATAATCAGCGCACCAATGGACGACAGAACTGCGTTCAGACCGGGCGAGCCAAAACTGATACCGAACATGATGCGGACAAAATAGAACAGAAACGCCCCACCCACGCAAATGATGATCGAGGGCAGGTATCCGTTATGGGTAAACCCGGTCTTCTCGGCCAGATAGCCCACGATACCGGCAATCACGACGGTGCCCATCAAGACCATGAACATTTGTCTTACTCCGTGTTCAGGCGGGTTCCGGCTGCGACCGGCCATCCTCGCAGGAAGGTTTCCGTATCCTGTGCCCCTTTTCCTGCTCGCTGCAAGCGCAACAGGTCAATCGCCCCATCACCGCAGGCCACGCGCAGCGCGTCGTTCAGAACCTCTCCGGGCGCGCCCTGTCCCTCGGCCAGTTTCGAGGCCAGCAGCTTGACCCGATCGCCTCCGATCAGAGTCCACGCACCGGGAAAGGGTGACAGGCCACGTATCTGGCGATCCACCTCGACCGCCGGGCGGGTCCAGTCGACCCGCGCCTCAGCCTTGTCGATCTTCGAGGCATAAGTCGCGCCATCCTCGGGCTGAGGCTCGGGCGTCAGTTCGGGCAGACGGGCCAGAGCCTTTACGATCAGATCAGCCCCCATCGGTGCTAGACGATCATGCAGTTGCGCCGTGGTTTCCTGCGGCCCGATATCAGTGGCCTGCCGCAAAAGGACGGGGCCGGTGTCCAAACCGGCCTCCATCTGCATGATACAGATGCCGGTTTCCGCATCGCCTGACATGATCGCCCGATGGATCGGAGCCGCCCCGCGCCAGCGTGGCAACAGGCTGGCGTGAATATTCAGGCAGCCTTGCGCCGGGGCGTCCAAAATGGGTTGAGGCAACAACAGCCCGTAGGCCACCACTACGGCCACATCAGCGTTCAGTGCGGCAAAGGCATCCTGTTCCTCAGGCGACTTTAGTGAAACCGGATGGCGGACAGTCAGGCCCAACGCCTCGGCCCGGGCATGCACGGGCGTTGGGCGGTCTTTCTTGCCCCGCCCGGCCGGACGCGGAGGTTGGCAATAGACTGCGGCGATCTCATGCCCGGCCTCAACCAGCGCATCCAGAACTGGGACCGAAAAATCGGGCGTGCCCATGAAAATGACGCGCATTACTACCCCTGTTTCTTGGCTTTGCGCAGCAGCATGTCGCGTTTGACCTTGCTGAGACGATCAAAATACATCCGACCGTTCAGATGATCGATTTGATGCTGCACGCTGGTGGCCTCGATCCCGACAAAGTCGCGGCGGTCGATCATACCCTGTTCGTTCAGAAACCGGACCGTCACCGCACGCGGGCGTTTCACCTTGGCCGAGACGCCGGGCAGATTCGGACTGGCCTCTTCGTGTTCTCGCAATTCGATAGAGCTGTGCAGAATTTCGGGATTTGCCAGACGTACTGCACGGCCCCGCTCGGTCGATCCGTCAACGACCGCCAAGCGCAGCATCACACCGATCTGCGGGGCGGCGAGGCCAACGCCAGGCATGGCCTCCATCGTGTCGATCATGTCATCCCAGATAGCACGAATTTCGTCGGTTACTTCAGACACATCCTCGGCCTTGGTCCGCAGACGTTTGTCCGGCCAGGGCAGGCAGGTGTGGACGGTCACGCGCGGGCCTGTTCGCGTTTGAGTTTCTGCATCTTACGAGTGATCATCTGACGTTTCAGCGGCTTGAGATAATCAATGAACAGCTTACCGTTCAGATGATCGATCTCGTGCTGCACACAGGTTGCCCAGAGCCCATCGAACGTCTCTTTCTGCAAGTTCCCGTCGCGATCCATCCACGTCACCTCCACCACTTTCGGGCGCGTCACCTCGGCGAACTGCTCAGGGATCGACAGGCACCCTTCTTCATAGACGTTAGTCTCGTCTGACGAAGCGATGACCTCAGGGTTGAACATGATCAGAGGGCGTGGCGTCTCGCCTTCTTCCTTGATGCAGTCCATCACGATCAGCCTGTCCAGCACGCCGATCTGCGGTGCGGCCAGCCCGATGCCGGGCGCATCATACATCGTCTCAAGCATGTCGTCGGCCAGTTTGCGTAGTTCGTCCGACAGGTCGGTCACCGGGGCGCAGACCTTTTTCAGACGGGGGTCGGGATGGATCAAAATATTTCGCTTCATGGGGTTGATTTAGGCCATCCCGCCCCCCGCCGCAACGCCCCCCTTGCACCTGCGGGAATTGTAGCTAGCTTTCCTGCGGACAGATGGAGCAGACATGACTTTCAACGACCTGATCGACCGCCGGGGCACCAACAGCTCAAAATGGGACAAGATGGAAAAGCTGTACGGTGTCTCGCCACAAGATGGGCTGGCCATGTGGACCGCCGATTCCGATTATGCCACCGCGCCTTGCGTAATCGAGGCTGTCCGGGATGCCGCCGATCACGGGGCCTTTGGCTATACCTGGGAACACCCGCAATATCTGGCCGCTGTACAGTGGTGGATGCAGAACCGTCACGATTGGGCGATTGACACCGATTGGGTGCTGACCTCGCAAGGGTTGGGCAATGCAATTGCCCTGTGCCTGGATGTCTGGACCCAGCCGGAGGATGGTGTTGTCATCTTTACCCCGGTCTATCACGAGTTTGCTCATAAGATTAACACCGCTGGGCGGCGCGTGGTGGAATGCCCGCTGGCGCGGCAAGGCGACAGCTATGGCATTGATCTTGAGGATGCACAGTCACGGCTGGACGGGTCTGAAAAACTGTTGATGTGGTGCTCACCGCAAAACCCGTCGGGTCGGGTCTGGAGCCCCGAGGAGCTGCGGGCCGTCGCCGCCTTTGCCGAGCGCAACGGGTTGATCCTTGTGTCGGATGAAATTCACCAGGATTTGGTCTATTCCGGTCATACCTTCGTGCCGATGGACAAGGCCGCGCCCGAGGCACGCCCCTGGACCGTGACGCTGACTGCGGCGTCAAAGACGTTCAACATCGCAGGGCAGCGGACCGGCAACATGATCATCCCCGATGACAAGCTGCGCGCCACTATGCGGCATCGGCTGAAAACGTTGGACTATGCGCCCAGCGCCTTAGGCGTGGCCATGATCACTGCGGCCTATTCACCGGAAGGCGCGGCCTGGGCGGATACGCAGGTGGCGCATCTGGACGGCAACCGCAAACTATTTGACGCCGCCATCGCCGAAATACCGGGTCTGTGGTCAATGCCCCTGCAGGCCACCTATCTGGCCTGGGTCGATTTCTCGGGCACCGGGATGGATCACGACGAGTTTGTTCGACGTCTGCGCGAGGACGCCCGGATTGCCACCTCCTCCGGCCCCGGATTCGGCGCTGGCGGAGAGACTTTCGAACGGTTCAATCTGGCCACCCAGCGCAGCCGCGTCGAGGAAGCCTGCGCGCGCCTGAAACGCGCGTTTGGCGACCTTCAATAGCGTCGCGCAAGATTGAGCTATTGATCCTGCTTGTCGTACTGGCTGCTGCGGCGTGGATTAGCTGGCACAGATTAGACCTGCGCACGCCCGCGCCGCATTGGTGCCGCAAGCAACCAAACCGATTACATCCTGTTCGAAAAATCCGTCCCTAGTCTTTGTGCCCTAGCAAAGCAATCGGCGCGTCGGGTGCGCGGTAGAAATCCAGCGGGGCCTTGTCGGCCGCGGCCGTACTACGCTTAAAATCATACCGCATCTCACCGGCCTCTTCATCATCGGCGATGATCAGGCATTGATACAAATGGCGCGCACCGTCGTAGATATCGACCAATCCACGCAATTGCGGTGTCGTAGCGGCCTCAACCGTAAAGCCATCCTTCCACAATCTGAGTATTTTGAACGTATTGTCGTCAACTTCGACACGAAGGCGGCTGGTTTTCTTCAACCCCGCGATTCGCGCCGCGTCCAATTCTGCGCTTATTTCCTTTGAAACATAGGTACTCATAACAACTATTCCCCCGGCAATGGATTCCATTGTGACGGCTCAACTGTAAAAATCCAGTGAAGGCCGTCACATAGCGCCATGCGCTGACGATCTGTTGCTGGGAAATCATCGCATGCCCTGTGCGCAGACGCAGAGCCAGTGCGCGACCCTTCACGTGTCAAGGCTGTGTTCAACACCCTATGTTTGTCGAAACGCACAAGCGGAGGATACGCAATGGGCCTGTTGGTCGACGGCAAATGGCACGACACATGGTATGACACCGAATCTACTGGCGGCGCCTTCAAACGCAGCGCCGCGCAGTTTCGCAATTGGCTGACCGCAGATGGCAGCGCAGGGCCGTCCGGCAAGGACGGTTTCAAGGCGGAACCGGATCGCTATCACCTCTATGTCAGCCACGCCTGCCCCTGGGCACACCGCACACTGATCTTTCGCGAACTAAAAGGGCTGAGCGATCTGGTTTCCGTCTCGGTGGTGCATCCAGACATGCTGGACAAGGGATGGACCTTTGAAACTGACGACCACGGTGCAACCGGTGACACCCTTTATGGATTCGATTACGCCCATCAAATCTATACCAAGGCTGATCCAGCTTATTCGGGACGTGTCACTGTGCCGATCCTGTGGGACAAGCAACAACAGACCATCGTTTCGAACGAAAGTTCGGAAATCATCCGTATGTTCAATACGGCCTTTGACGGCATTACCGGCAACACCGATAACTACTGGCCCGAGGCGATGCGGGACGAGATCGAAGAGGTCAACGCCCGCATCTATTCCGACATCAACAATGGGGTCTACAAATCCGGTTTTGCCACCACGCAACAGGCCTATGACGCCGCCGTGCATCCCCTGTTCGACACACTGGACTGGCTTGAAGATCGCCTTGCCCGAAACCGGTACCTGATGGGCGATCAGGTGACTGAAGCAGATTGGCGGCTGTTCACCACCCTGATCCGGTTTGATCCGGTCTATCATCTGCATTTCAAATGCAACAAGCGGCGGCTGATCGACTATCCGAACCTGTGGGCCTACACACGCGAGCTATATCAATGGCCCGGTGTCGCACAGACGGTAAATATGAACCATATCGTGCGCCACTATCACTACAGCCACGAAACAATCAATCCGAGCCGGATCATCCCAGTGAACCCATCCTTGGATTATCTGCACCCCCACGGGCGCGGTCAGCGACCCGCCGCGTAATGCTCGACCATCGCCGCCAGATCCTCTGGCGGCGTTGCGCTTTGCACATAGGCGCAGGCATTCGGGCTGTGGGCAAAGATCGAACCGTCCGAGAAAAAGGTGGTGTTTGTGACAAAGATCACCCGCGCCTCGGGGCGGCGATAGCTGGCAAAATCGGCCACGGCCAGCGCGCTGCCGGTTTCAAGCACCAGATCCAGCACGATGATATCGAACTCCTGACCATACAGCGCCAGAATCGCTGTCTCCTGCCCGGCCACCAGCGTCACTTCGGTGCCGTGCCGTTCAAGATGCCTTTTCCAGACCCGACCAAGGTCGGGGTTACTCTCAACAATCAAAACATTCATTTGCGACAACCTCGGCCCAAAAAAGAGTGAATGGTGCCGACCCCCCGTGAATTGTGATCACGCTTATTCCTTAACAAAGCGTTAACGACGTTGCCGCAAGGCCCGGAACTTGCGGATTCGCTTGTGTAAACGGCAAAAATCCGCTTGAAACGGGCAGAAACAGGCGATTCCAGCGAGAAACCCCATGGCAAGCCCTACCGAGAATTTGAACCCGCGCGCCGCACGCGACCATGGCGGAGGGCTGGACGGGGCCATCGCATCTTATGGCGGCACGCGTACCGATTGGGTGGACCTGTCCACCGGGATAAATCCTCACCCCTATCAGGTGTCTGGATTGATCCCTTCAGACTGGGCTGAGTTGCCGGATCATGGTGCCTTCGAGCGCCTGACTGAGGCCGCCCGCCAGTTCTGGGCAGTGCCCAATGGGGCCGCAATCCTGCCCGCGCCCGGCGCATCGGCGGTGATCTCCCGCATTCCGGCGCTCGCCGCCCGTGGTCGGGTTCAGATCACAACGCCCACTTACAACGAACATGCCGCCGCCTTCGCCGCGCAAGGCTGGACCGTTCAATCCAACGGCCCAGCCGACGCCCGTGTCATCGTGCATCCCAACAATCCCGATGGCCGGATTTGGTCCGAGGCGGATGCAAACGCCCCGCTGACCGTGATCGACGAGAGCTTTTGCGATGTCAGCCCCGGTGTTTCACTGATCCATCTGGCCGCGCGCCCCGGTGTGATCGTGCTGAAAAGCTTTGGCAAGTTCTGGGGGCTCGCCGGGCTGCGGCTGGGGTTTGCCATCGGTCATCCTGACCTGATCGCCCGGCTGAACGACCTGACGGGGCCTTGGTCCGTGTCCGGCCCTGCCCTGCGGATCGGAGAGCAGGCTTTGCGGGACGTTGACTGGGCCAGTTCCACCCGTCAACACCTGACCGCCGAGTCTGACCGGCTGGATCGATTACTGATCAATAAAGGAGCCACCCTGGTCGGGGGCACCACGCTGTTTCGCCTCTACACCGTCGAAAACGCAGCCCAATGGCAGGACCGTCTGGCCCGCGCCCATATCTGGAGCCGCGTCTTCCCCTATTCCCAGACCTTCTTGCGGGTTGGCCTGCCCCCAGCGGATGGATGGAGCAGGTTAGAGGCCGCACTGTGAGCATCACTTTCATGCTGGTCTGCGCCATGTGTCTGGACGCGGCATTGGGTGAGCCGAACTGGCTCTGGTCGCGCGTTCGCCACCCGGCAGTCGTGATGGGCAACATCGTCGGGTGGTTGGACAAGCACCTGAACCACGGCGCGCAGCGGCGGATGAAAGGCGTCGCAGTAGTGATATTGCTGGTCGTTGGCGCATTGATCCTTGGGCGTTTGCTGGCACTGCTAGGACCAGTCGCTGAGATCATACTCTGTGCCATCCTGCTGGCGCAGAAATCGCTGGTGTCGCATGTACGCGATGTGGGCGAAGGGCTGCGCGTCTCCTTGGCCGAGGGCCGTGCCAAGGTGGCGATGATCGTGTCCCGCGACACTCGCGACATGACCGAGGCGCAGGTTGCCCGCTCTGCGATCGAAAGCGCGGCTGAGAACCTCAGCGACGGGGTCATCGCACCTGCTTTCTGGTTCCTGCTCGCCGGGTTGCCGGGGTTGCTGATTTACAAGGCTATCAACACCGCCGACAGTATGATCGGCTACCGCACCGAAAAGTACTGCGACTTTGGCTGGGCCGCCGCCCGACTGGACGACATGCTGAACCTGATCCCCGCGCGCCTGACTTGCCTGATGATCGTGGCACTGTCCGGCCAATGGGCACGCTGGCCTGACATGGTGGCGGATGCGCGCCGCCATATCTCTCCCAATGCAGGATGGCCCGAGGCCGCCATGGCGCGCGCCCTGAACGTGGCCCTTGCGGGCCCGCGCAGTTATGACGGTAAAGTCCGCGATCTAGCCTGGGTGAACGGCGATGCTCCGCGCGAAATCGGCGCGTCAGAGGTTTTCCGCGCATGTAACATGCTGTGGACCGTTTGGGGGCTTGCGCTTGGCCTTCTATCGGTGTGGGTTGGGGTCAGCTTTATTCTCTGACGGACCTGCCCATGCGCATTCTCTCTGGCCTTGTTGCCGCCGTTCTGCTCGCCTCGCCCGCCCTTGCCCAATGCGGTGGCGGATTCAATTCCTTCGTCAAAGGGCTGAAGGCTGAGGCCATACAGCAAGGGTTCGACAAATCCACCGTCAATGCGTTTTTCAACGGCGTGCAGCAGGACGGCGCCGTCCTGAAAGCCGACCGCGCGCAGGGTGTGTTTCAGAAACCGTTCATCGACTTCTCACGCCATTTGATCTCGCAAAACCGGATCGACCGGGGTCAGGCCATGTCACGCAAATATGATGCGGTGTTTGATCGGATTGATCAGGAATACGGCGTCTCACGCGGGGTTCTTTTGGCCTTTTGGGCGTTCGAGACCGACTATGGCGCGTTTCAGGGCGACTTCAACACCCGCAACGCGCTGGTGACACTGGCCCATGATTGCCGCCGCCCCGAATTGTTCCGACCACAGATCTTTGCGGCCATCGAGCTGTACCAACAGGGCAATTTCGACCCAATTCGCACCACCGGTGCCTGGGCTGGTGAGATTGGAATGGTGCAAATGCTGCCTCGCGACATTCTAGAAAACGGTGTCGACGGGGACGGAGATGGCACGGTCTCGTTGAAAACGTCCGCGCCGGACGCGCTGATGTCGGGCGCCAAGATGCTGTCGCACCTGGGCTGGCAGCCGGGGCAGCCGTGGCTGCAAGAGGTGACGGTGCCCGCGCAAATGGACTGGTCGCTGTCCGGCCCGGGCAAACCGCGCCCAGTGTCCGACTGGCAGGCCATGGGTGTCCAGGCCCGCAACGGATCTTTGGCTAACTTGCCCGCATCGCTGATATTGCCGCAGGGCCACAACGGCCCGGCCTTTTTGGCCTATCCGAATTTCGACGTCTATTTCGAATGGAATCAGAGCTTTGTCTACGTTCTAACCGCCGCCTATTTCGGCACACGGCTGGAAGGTGGTCAAATCTATAATGCCGGTAATGCTTCACAGGGGCTTTCAGGCGCACAAATGAAACAGCTGCAAAGCAAGCTACAGGCGCGCGGGTATGATGTAGGCAAAATCGACGGAATTCTGGGCGCGGGTACACGGGCTGCTGTTCAGGCTGAACAAGCGCGGCTCGGATTACCGGCGGATGCCTGGCCGACGGCCGAATTGCTTGGACGTTTGTGAAACGTTGTTGGATTACGCGCTTTTTGCCGCAAAAAGTGCTCGGCCAGGTTCGAACGCGTGTGAAATGATCTCTGATCCTTCCGTTTCGATTGCAGTGTTCGGCTGAATTTCGACCCAGCCGTCGCTGTCACCATCCAATGGTTCTGATGAGATGATAATACCATCTTTGCAGCGACGGTAATGCAGGCTCGGCGCGTACCGATCCGAAGCATAACGCGCTGCAAATATACGTTCTCCATCTGACCAGCAGGCCGCGAACCTAAGATAGGGTAACACACCGCATCGTCTTGACGCCGCCTCCACTCGCGCGACCGCTCGGGACATTGCTGCTACCGGGTCAGCGTCTAGCCCCTCGCCTTGCGCGATCAGAAAGATCGCTTCGCTTTCTGTTGCGCCAAATCTATACCCATACAGATGTGCTGGGATCATCGCGTCCAGTTCCTGCCGGATCAGATCATGCCCTCCGGCTTGGCCATTGTGCATAAAGCTCCATGCACCGACCCCAAAAGGATGACAGTTGTTCCGAGACGTGGCTGTCCCGGTCGAGGCCCGAACGTGGGCCAGGAAAAGGCGCGATCTGGTATGATGGGTCAATTGCTTAAGGTTTGCGTCCGACCAGGCTGGGTGTGTATCTTTATAAAAACATGGCGTCTCACGATCAGAATACCACGCAAGCCCAAATCCATCAGCATTTACGGGCGTCTTCCCGATCAGCGCGTTGCGGCTCTGAATGACAAGAGATTGCTCTTGATCCAGAACCAATTCATCAAGATACCGCTGCTCGCCGACCCAAGCCAGAAACCGACACATCTGTTCGCCTATTCAAAAATTTCAGATGTGGCTGGTATATCAACTCATTGTGTAGTTTTTTTCCCAAATTTCCAACTTTTTTGGAATTTCTTCTATCAAATGACAACCAGAGTTCGCATTTGGCAATCAATTACTCCGGCCGCACCGGATAACGATCGCCCTTTTGATCAATCAGGATCAGTCGTTCGCCGCTGCGCACATACAAATCGCAGCGGTCGAACCCGTTTCTGTACTGGATGCAGACGCTGCCATCCTCGGCGATCGAATAGGTGCCAAAGGCGGATTCACCGCTGGCATAGGTGTAAGAGTAGGCTCCGCCGACCGAGAAACTGGACTGCCCATCATCAAAAAAGGTCAGTGTGCGCCCGGCCAGCGCCTCCAGTTCTGTTGGCGTCAGGGGAATATCTCCGGGTTTGATTGGCCATTCCGCCGCCCATACCGGGCGTGCGATCAGCAGGATAAGGATCAAAAGACGGGTCATACCAACACCCTACCCCGAATGGTGATGAAAAGGGCATAACGTTGCAGTGATGGGTCAAGCGACCATCTGCTCGGCCTTTTTCAGATCGACCGAGACAAGCTGGCTGACGCCCTGTTCCTGCATGGTCACGCCGAACAGACGATCCATCCGCGCCATCGTCACCGCGTGGTGAGTGATGATCAGGAAACGTGTATCGGTCTGGCGGCACATCTCATCCAGCAGGTCGCAGAACCGAGTGACATTGGCATCGTCAAGCGGCGCGTCGACCTCGTCCAACACACAAATCGGGGCCGGATTGGCGAGGAAGACGCCAAAAATCAAGGCCGTCGCCGTCAGGGTCTGTTCGCCACCCGACAACAGGCTGAGCGTCGACAATTTCTTGCCCGGCGGCTGGCACATGATCTCAAGCCCGGCATCCAGCGGATCGTCGCTTTCGACCATAACCAAATTGGCCTCGCCACCGCCGAAGAGGTGCTTGAACAGCATGGCAAAGTTTGAGTTCACCTGTTCAAACGCGGTCAACAGACGTTCGCGGCCTTCGCGGTTGAGGCTGGCGATACCAGAGCGCAGGGCTTTGATTGCCTCTTCCAAATCCGCCTTTTCGCTGTTCAGTGTGTCAAACTCTTCCTGAACTTCTTTGGCATCTTCTTCAGCGCGCAGGTTCACCGCACCCATCGCATCGCGCTGGCGCTTGTGACGGTTCACTTCGGCCTCAAGCGCGTCGGCGGCAGGCATCTGATCGGGGTTCACGTCCAACTGATTCAGCAACTGGTTCGGGGTCAGCTGCTGATCTTCAGCAATCCGTTCTGCCGTTGCAGTCACGCTTTCCTTGGCGGCATCACAACGTGCTTCTGCCGCCGCGCGGGATTCGCGTGCTTCCGAAGCCTGACGTTCCGCATCCCGTTCGGCCAGCACCACTTCGCGCTGCTGGGTTTCGGCTTCGGCCAACTTATCGGCGGCCTCGGCGCGACGAGCCTCGGCCGTTTCAATCAGCTCGTTCAGCTCCTCGCGGGCTTCGGCGATCTCGCTGGGCGCTGCCATCGCTTCGGACAGCTCTTCTTCCGAACTTTCCTTGCGTTCGGCCAGCTCTGATATCCGTTTTTCCGCCGTTTCCAGACGATGCTTCCACCCGCTGAGGTCTTTTGTAACCTCTTGCGAACGTCGCGTGCGGGCCTCGCCCTCGCGGCGCAATTCATCATGGGACGAGCGATGGGTCAGCATAGTGATCCGCGCAGCCTCGACCGTCTGTTTGATATCTTCGACCTGCGCGCGGGCGGTGTCGAGATCGCCCAGACCGGTCAACGCCCCCTCGGCCTCGCGCAGCTGCGCGCGGGCGGACATGGCGTCCTCTTTGTGGCGATCCACGGCCAGCGACAGTGTCTCAAGCTTGCCTTGCGCCAGATTGCGGTCAGCTTCGGCGCGGCTGAGCGCGCGAGCGGTTTCGGCCATACGCTGATCGGCGGCGCGGCGGGCATCGCGGGCGCGGCGGTCCGCTTCGGTGACATCAGCCAGTTGCTGCGACAACGCCTCATGCGCGGCGCGGGCACCTTCGGCCTGTGCCTCGGTGCGGGTCAGCTCCTGTTTCAGCGCCTCCAGCTTATTGAGCTGCTCCAGCCGCAGGGCAGCGGCGCTTGGTGCATCCTCAGCCCAGGCGCGGAACCCGTCCCACCGCCACAAATCGCCGGACCGGGACACCAGACGCTGCCCCGGCTTCAGCGAAGCCTGCAAACGCGCACCCTGATCCGCATCAACCAGACCAATCTGCGCGATCCGACGGCTCAGGCGATCCGGGCCAGACACATGCAGCGCCAGCGGTTCAACCCCATCCGGCAATGGCTGATCAGCATCATAGCCCGCTACCTGTACCCAACCCGATGGACCGTCGCCTTCGACCAGTGGGGCACGCAGATCATCGGCCAGTGCAGCTCCGAGTGCCTTTTCGTAACCGGGTTCGACGCGTAGCAGGTCAAGTACCTGACCGCCTTCGGCTGTGTCGCGTTCCACCAGCTTTGCCAGCGCTGAGGTTTCGGCACGGATCGCGCCCAGTTCGCCCTCGGCCTCAGACCGTTGTGCGCGGGCCTCAGCCTCACGCGCTTGCGTATCATTGCGCAGTTCATCCGCTGCGGCCAGCGCTTCCTCGGCGGCCTCAGCCGCCTCGCGGGCTTCTTCCTCGCCCTCTTGCGCAGTCTCAAACGCGTCGCTTGCGTTGGTCAAAGCTTCGCGCGCCTCATCCACGGCGCTGCGGGCCTTTTCCTCTTCGACCTCGGATCGAGTCAACGTCTTGCGGCTGTCTTCAACCAGACGCTGCGCCGATTGGTGACGGGCGACCAAGCGCGCCATATCCTCGGTTTCCTGCGACAGATGATCTTCGCGGTCCTGCAACACTGACGCCGCCTCACGCGCGATTTCGGCAGCCTCGGCCACCTTATCCTCGTGCCCTTCGGCGGCCTTGGCCAATTCGCGCGCTTCCCATTCCAGACGTTCGATCATCTGGCCGGCATCGCGATTCAGGCCGGTTTCGCGTTCTATATCGTTGCCCAATTGCTGAATACGGTTGGTCAGCGTCTCAATGGTCTGGCGGGCGCGGGTTTCCTGATCCGACAGGGCATCACGTTGTACCTGCTGGCGTTGCAGGACGGCGGCGGCGATAGCTTCTTCTTCGCGCAGAGGTGGCAGGGTCTCTTCGATTTCGGCACGTTTGGTGGCGGCCGCGCGGGCTTCGGCCTCGGCCCGCGACGCCTCGGTGATCCGTTCGCGCAGCTTTTCTTCGGCCTGCTGGCGGGCCATGTCTGCCTCTTTCCAGCGACGATAGAGCAACATGCCTTCGGCCTGGCGCAGTTGCTCGCCAATCTCGCGATAGCGCGCGGCCTGACGGGCCTGGCGCGCCAGTTGCGCAAGCTGACCGCCTAGTTGTTCAAGCACATCGTCGACGCGGGTCAGATTGGATTCAGTGCCCTTCAACTTCAATTCGGCTTCGTGCCGACGTTGATAAAGACCCGAGATACCTGCGGCCTCTTCCAGAATGCGGCGGCGGGCGCGGGGTTTAGCGTTGATAAGTTCGGCAATGCGGTTCTGCCCAACAAGCGCAGGTGAATGCGCACCTGTCGAAGCATCGGCAAACAGCATCTGAACATCTCTCGCCCGCACGTCCTTGCCATTGGTTTTATAGGCGCTGCCTACGTCGCGGGTGATGCGACGCACGATCTCAAGCTGATCCGCGTCGTTGAACCCTGACGGTGCCAGCCGTTCCGAGTTGTCCATGGTCAGGACAACTTCGGCAAAGTTACGGGCTGGGCGCGTCGCGGCGCCTGCAAAAATCACATCCTCCATCGCGCCGCCACGCATGGATTTGGGGCGGTTTTCCCCCATCACCCAACGCAGAGCTTCCAGAAGGTTGGACTTGCCGCAGCCATTCGGGCCCACCACACCGGTCAACCCATCCGCAATGATCAGATCGGTCGGATCAACAAAGCTTTTGAAGCCGGTAAGTTTGAGTTTGCTAAAGCGCAAAGGCAATGAGTCCTGTGATTCCTATGTGAAGGAAGTCTGCGCAACGGATGGGGGCTGAGTCAACGAAGTTGCGCAGGATATGGGATATCACCCCGACTTATCCACAATATCTTGCCGAAATGCGCAGGAATACGCGTATCTCAGTACGGCGTACACTCGAACACCTGAAAGCCGTACTCCTTCCCAATATCCTCATAAACACCATAATCGACGCATTCGTAATTCGGTGTCGAGATGGCGGTCAGCAACAGACGTTCCCCCGCCTCGTGGTCACAGCCCAGCACACCAACGGTCACCGCGGCGTCGCCCAGTACATCCAGGATTGGACAGCCCGAAACCTGCGCCATGGCCAGCCCCGCCCGATCTTTGATCGGCCCCAGACGCGGGGCGTATTGGGTGTTGATCCGCACGGCCTCGGCCAGATCCCCGCGCACGCGTACGTCAAAGACACTGCCGTTCACGGCGATGCGGGTTGCAGGGATATCCCGGAAATAAGGGGTGCCGGCCGAACACGCGGCCAGCACCGATAGGAGGAACAGATACCGGATCATACCGCCAGCATTGCCGCAATATGGTTAACAGAACCTTTCCTGCATTTAGGTTCGCAGGACGTCGCCCAACCGGCGGATACCCTCGCGGATTGTTGCCTCATCCGAATTCGAAAAGCTCAGACGGATAGTATTGGCCCCGGTTTCGTCTGGAAAGAACGCCTGGCCGGGAACAAAAGCCACCTTCACCGTCTCAAGCGCTTTGGCCAGCAGGTCAGCCCCGCTGAGGCCCTTGGGTAAGGTCACCCAAATGAACATGCCGCCCTCGGGCTTGGTCCAGTCCACCCCACCGGGCATATGTTCGCGCAATGCGCTGAGCATCGCATCGCGTCGTGCGCCGTAAACGCGGCGCAACATGGGGATGTGCGTATCAAAGCAGGCACGCGCCACTTCATTGATAGCCATTTGGTTGATCGTCGCGGAATGCAAGTCAGCTGCCTGTTTCATCAACACCAGCTGCGAAATTACAGGCTTAGCCGCCACGACCCATCCCACCCGAAGGCCCGGAGACAGGGTTTTCGAGAAGCTGCCACAATAAATCGTCCTGCAGCTTTCGATCGACCCTTTGCGCGCCAATTCCAACGCCAGAACTGGCGGAATTGCTTCCCCATCATAGCGCAGGGCCTGATAGGCGCCGTCTTCGATCACAGCGCAGTTCAATTCGTCCGCCAGATCGAGCAGGGTTTCGCGGCCGCGCAGGTCTACAGTTTCTCCGGTCGGGTTGGCAAAGTCAGGCGACAGATACGCAAATTTAACAGCCCCCTCACCCGCTGCGGCAGCGTATTCAGCCGCCCTGCGGTTGCCGTTGATGCCAAGCCGGTCAAAGCGCGGTTCATAGGCATTGAACGCGGCCAATGCCCCCAGATAGGTGGGCCATCCTACCAGTGCTGTATCACCCGGCGACAGGTACAACTTGCCCAAGTAGTCTAGTGCCTGCTGCGAACCCGACGTGATCAGGATGTTATCAAGCCCGCAGTCGATCCCGATCTGGCGCATGTGATCGACTAGCCATTCCCGCAGCGGGACATAGCCCTCGCTGACGGAATATTGCAGCGCCTGATCTTTTAGTTCAGTGCCCAGTGCGTTCTGGAACGCAGCGGCAAAACCTTCTGCCGGAAACAACGCTGGATCCGGAATTCCTCCCGCGAAGGAAATAATGCCCGGCTGGTCCAACAGCTTGAGCAATTCACGTATCTCGGACGCCTTCATACGCTTTGTTCGCGTGGCAAACAGGTCTTTGGTCGACATTGGTCTCCTCCCCTACCTCGCAGGGCAGACTAAGCGTGATTTATTTAATGTCAATCATTCTGACCTAATATACCGAACTAACATTCACCTGTTCTTGAACCGGTCAATATTACGTGGTCATATGATTTGACCAATTTCGGAAAAGCCGACATGCCCTTTCAAAAAGTCCAGACTGAAAAGCTGTCCATCGCAGTGGTGAAACAGATCGAATTGCTGATCCTGCGTGGCATCCTGCGCCCAGGCGAGCGGCTTCCGGCGGAACGCGAGTTGGCAGAGCGGCTGGGCGTATCGCGCCCCTCGTTGCGCGAAGCGATCTCGGAATTGCAGGATCAGGGGTTGCTGACCGCCAAGGCCGGGTCCGGTATCTATGTGGCCGAGGTTCTGGGCTCTGCCTTTTCCCCGGCGCTGGTTCGGCTGTTCAGCAGCCACGAAGAAGCGGTGTTCGACTATCTGTCTTTCCGCCGCGATCTAGAAGGGTTGGCGGCCGAGCGTGCCGCACGGCTGGGATCAGACAGCGATTTGAAAGTGGTTCAGGCGATTTTCGACAAGATGCAGGCTGCGCATGCGCGCAACGCCCCTCAGGACGAGGCGCAACTGGATGCGCAATTCCACATGGCCATCATCGAGGCCAGCCACAACGTAGTTATGCTGCATATGATGCGGTCGATGTACGACCTGCTGCAACAGGGCGTGTTCTACAATCGTCAGATGATGTTTCAGCAGCGCACAACGCGTGGTGCCATTCTGGACCAGCACCGCGCGATCAACACAGCCCTGCAGGCACGCGACCCCGCTGCAGCCCGCGATGCAGTCCAGCAGCATCTGAACTATGTCCAGAGCTGTATGGAAGATCACCAGAAAGCCCTGCGAAACGAAGCCATCGCACAGCAACGGCTGCAGCATGAGACCGGTCAAACCTGAAGAGGCGCGCGAGGTATCAGTGCAGCGTCCAACTGTCGCGTCTCAAATCCGAACACAATAAGTTCATAATTTATTACGCAATTTCTGCTGGTTATCTGCTGGATATTGACCCGCAGCTAAACCAATTAAACAGGCAAGTCGCGAACCTTAACCGTCGCTGAAACCCTGGTGCCTGACATGATCCTTTTCAAACCCGGGCAACGCCCAAAAACGAACCCCTGCTTGATCGTTGCCAGCAACGGTCGATCCGGTAGCACGCTCATGTTTGATGCTTTGTGGAAGGCGCAAAAGCAGCGGCGTGTGTGGCCCAAGCCCAAAGCGACCTTTGAAATGGAGCTGGCACAGGCCGAATTGCATCAGGGAAACCTTGTCAAAACACATGATTTTCCCGGCGTGCTGAGAGGTCGTGACAACGTCAAGGTCTTGTTCTGCCATGGCCCGACAAAAGACTCGGCGCTTTCGGTCTATTCCGTGCTTGGTCGCTATGGTCGCGACTGGATCCGTCAGCATTTCGCACATCTTCACGCCAAAGGAACTTTTGAGGATCTATTCAAATATGACGTTCTCAACCAAGCAGAGCAGATGAGGCAATGGGCCACGTTCGAAAACGTACCTGTCCTGTGCCTGAACTATGATGCCATCTGGCGCAGACAGAGCGAAGTTGCCGATTTTCTGGAGTTGAACTTTTCCCTGCCCGAAAGAATAGAACGCGCAAAGAAATCCATACCCGATGAGATTCTAGATCAAGCGTCGGCGGTTTACGATCCCATCGACGCTGTACTGAGCGAACTACCGGAACTGTTTGTCGCCTCAGCCAAATATGCGGACATTCTGAACCGGCTGCCAAGTCAACGCTCAGCGGCTTGATCTTCGCGTCGTAAGAAAGAAAAAACCCGGCTCTGAGGCCGGGTTTTTCAATTTCATCATGTGAAGATCTTAGTGCAGCTTTTCGCCCACATCGGCAATTGCAGCGTCGATCAGCTTGTTCGCCTGCGTCGCCGTCATCTGCTTGGCCAGAACCGCATTTGCCGCCGAAACAGCAACAGTAATCGCCTGATCACGCACCTCTTTAACTGCCGAAGCCTCGGCCGATGCGATCTGATCCTGTGCAGCGGCCAGACGGCGCGCAATGGACTTTTCCAGATCGGCCTTGGCCTGTTCGGCCGCCAGCGCGGCGTCGTCTTTTGCAGCCGCCACAATCGCGTCTGCCTGCGTTTGAACTTCGCGTTGCTTGCGCTCGTACGAGGCCAACAGGGTGCGGGCTTCTTCGTGCAGGGCACGGGCTTCATCCAACTCGGACTTGATGCCCTCGGCGCGGTTGTCCAGCGCGCCACCGATCATACCCGGCACCTTGAAATAGAACAGGACCGCGATGAAGACGATAAAGCCCAACAGGACCACAAAGTCGGTGTTGCCAAGCGAGAAGAACGGGCCGCTTGCGGCCAGAGCGGGGCTGGCAGCGCCAAAGGTCAGGATAAGGGCAAGAGTGTTCCGCATGTCGCTTATCCTTTCATCTGCGCGTCAACAGCACCGTCAATGGCTTTGGCATCCGCCTCACCGCCCAGTGCAGTAACCAGTTCAGCCGCCGTGTCCTTGGCAACCACTTGAATGCTTTCCAGCGCACCTGCACGGATATCGGCGATCGCCTTTTCCGATTCAGCCGCCTTTGCAGCGATTTCCGCGTCCGCCTTGGCGATCGCGTCATCCAGGCCAGCCTGAATTTCGGCGCGTGCCTCGGCAGCGATACGTTGCGCCTCAGAACGGGCATCGGCCAACGCTTTGTTATAGGCTTCTTCGGCCTCGACCGCTTTGGCCTTCAGATCTTCGGCCGCAGCCAGGTCATTTGTAATGGTCCCCTGACGTTCAGCCAGGATTGCCGCGATGCGCGGCAAGGCCACGCGGGACAGGACCAGAAAGATGACGACCAGCGTGATGACCAGCCAGAAAATCTGGTTGGGGAACCAATCAAAGCAGAGCTGCGGCATCCCGATGGCCGAGCCATGGGAGTCCACGCATTTGCCAACTACTTCTTCGGCAATAGGTTCAGTCGCCATGTTGTCCTCCGTCGGAACGTTGTCTTTACAACAGGCGGGCCGCTATGGCTTGGGCCCACCTGCGCGTAAGGATCAGGTTCCGCAGATTATACGGCGAACATCAGCAGCAGCGAGACCAGGAATGCGAAGATCCCCAGGGCTTCTGCGAATGCGATACCGATGAACAGGGTTGCGGTCTGCGAAGCAGCCGCCGAAGGGTTGCGCAGGGCGCCGGCCAGGAAGTTGCCTGCAACGTTGCCCACCCCGATTGCGGCTGCGCCGGAACCGATTGCTGCCAGGCCTGCGCCGATGTGTGCGAGATCGCCTTCCATGATGTTTCTCCTTACGAATTGGAAGTTTCGATGTTGGGGTATCAGACCTTAGTGCGACGGATGCAGCGCATCTTTCAGATAGACACAGGTCAGAATGGTGAAAACGTAAGCCTGGATAAAGGACACAAGGACCTCGAGGCCATACATTGCGGTGATCGCCAGAACAGACACGGGTGAGATCACGGCGATCGCGGCAAAGCCTGCGAACACCTTGATAACCGCGTGGCCCGCCATGACGTTACCGGCAAGACGAATGGAGTGGCTGACAGGGCGTACGAAGTACGAAATCAGCTCGATGATCGCCAGAACCGGACGCAGGGCCAGCGGTGCGCTGGAGACCCAGAACAGACCCAGAAACGCGGCACCGTTCTTGACGAAACCCAGAACAGTCACGGTCAGGAACACGGCCAACGCCAGCGGGATGGTCACGGCGAAATGCGATGTGGTGGTAAAGGACGTCGGGATCATGCCCAGGAAGTTTGCGCAGACGATGAACATGAACAGGGTCATGACATAGGGGAAGTACTTAACACCTTCCTTGCCGCAGATGTCTTCCAACATCTTGTAGATGAAACCATAGGCCAGTTCAGCCACCGACTGCATCCGGGTCGGAACAATCGCGCGTTTCGAAGTGCTGAGAACCAGCAGAGCAAAGATCGCGGCAATCGCCAGGAACATCCACAGGGTCACGTTGGTGGGCGTGTACCATGCAATTGCACCGTCACCGAAAAGCGGTTTGACGATGAACTGATCCATCGGGTGGAAAACCAGGCTGCTGCCTTCTGCTGCGGTGGTCTCAGTTGCCACGTTCAGTCCCTCTCGTCCTTCTCGGCAGCCGTCGCTGCCGTTTGTTTCTCTTGAACCTCTTTGGCGCTGCGGAGCATTACTTTCACTCCGGCGACAAGGCCCAGCAATGTGAACAGCACCAGAAAGATCGGGATCGTCCCGAGCAGGCTGTCCAGCCCGTATCCGATGCCAAATCCGATCCCCAGACCGGATACCATTTCGATGACCATCCTCCAGGCAAGCTCGCCCCCGGACACGTCAGCATCTGCACGAGGCTTTGGCTGCTTCGCCTTTTTCGCCGCCTCGATCTTCGCCTCCAGCTGCGCCATACGCTGCTTTTGGTCATCATCGGTCACGGGCGTTTCCCTCGCACAGTCTTGGGTAGGGTGCTAAGGGGCAAGGCGCACAGAGTCAACGGCGTTGAGCAACCGAATTGCCGCAGTTTAAATAATTGATTTTAATAGTTTTTCACCCAACCTCAGCCGAGGCAAAACCTGCGCAAGCGCAGCGGCTTCAACCAAAACCCCTGAATCCGCATATTCAACCAAATGGTTGACCAAACTCGAAGGCTGTGGTTGAGCGAAGGCATGTCCAATGATCTCGACACCGTATTCGCAGCTCTCGCCGACCCCACGCGCCGCGCCATTCTGGCGATGCTGCTTGAGGATGATATGGCCGTGACCGATGTGGCAGAACCGTTCGAGATGTCATTGGCCGCAATCTCGAAACATCTGGTGATCCTGACCAAGGCTGGATTGATCAGCCAGGAAAAACGCGGACGGGTGAAGTGGTGCAAGCTGGAACCTGACGCTTTGCGCACGGCGTCGGTCTGGATGCAAGGCTTTGGACAGTTCGAGCCCGTCAATCTGGACGCGTTCGAACGGTTTCTGGAAATTGAACTGCCTGCGGCTGACGACCCCTAGATTTAGCGCACGACGAAAACCGAAACCTTGGCATGGTTAGCCAGGTATCCTGCATGGCTTGAAAAGATATAGTCCGTGATCCGCGGGGCGTGACTTCCCACAACAATCAGGTCAGCACCAATTTCCTCGGCGGCGCGCATCAGGTCACCATCAACCTCCGCTGCAACATCGACCGAGTGAATATTGCGGTATTCGACTTCTGTCCCGCCGCTCTTGGCCAGTTCATCGGCGAAACCCTGCAATTCTTCGTTGACTGCTGCGTCTGTCTGAACCGGGTCACCGGGTTGAGTTCCGGTCACACTGACTACGGTTATCTTCGCATCCTGCCATTTGGCAACTTCAGCAGCGACATCGGCGGCTTTGCGAACCTCGGGGGGAAGATGCAAGTCAACTGGGAACATAATGTGAGTATACATGACGAATTCCTCCTTGGTCCCAAGCATAAGGTTATTCGCATGTATCGACATTGATCTGCCTCAACGGGCGTCTGAACCCTGACGGCCACTAACCTTCTTGGCTGTATTGCACACCCGTGATGACACCGAACGGATCAGACATGCACAACCATGGTGCCTGCGCCCCTGCGACCGACAAGGTTGTCACCGATCCTGTCGGCTCGGACCGGGTGGAAATGGCGTTCACGTCCTTGGGGCCAACCCCCGTTTCGGCGGAAACAAGCGCTTCACAACTGCCCTGCAAATCCGTTTCTGAAACCGCATTGCCCGAGGACGTTTGCGTACAGGCCGACAGCCCCACCACAGTGATCAGATAAAGTGCTGGTCTCATTGGTTATTGCCCCTGTTTTGCCTGCGACCAACGCTCGCACAATCTGACGGGAATACAAGCGTCATTCGGGCACGGGCTTGGATGATGCGCGCGGCTGACCCTCGGCCTTTAACAAGAGTACAAGCGCCACGACGGTCAGAATTGCACCCACAAACACCAGTAAGCCTGGGGGCTTCTGACCCAATGCAACCTCCCACAGGATCACCCAGCTGGGCGTCAGATAGGTGTAAGCCATCACTTTGGCCGAAGGCAGCCGCAGGGTTGCGAATTGCACCAGAACAAAGCTGGCCGCCGTTGCAAAGATCGAGACATAGAGCAGCCCGACCCAAACAATCAGCGGCAGGTTGGCCCAGTTGGTCGCGCGGATCTCGGCCCAACCATACAACGTCAGCAACACGCAGCCCGCGACCAGAGTACCAAAGGTGAACACCACCGCCGGCTCGCCTCGGTTCAGCTTGCGCACCATGGGCGTGTAGATCGCATGCGCCAAACAGCCCCAGAAATAGATGATCTCACCGCCACCGATCTCGAACGCCATAAAGGCCCGCCAGTCGGCCCGGAATATGACCCAAAGCGCGCCCACTGCGCCAACTGACAGGGCAAAAGCCATTCTTGGCGTGGTGACCTGCCGCAGCAACACCCACCCTGCAACCGCTGACATCACCGGCGTCAGCGTGAACACTGCCGCTGCGCTGACCGGGGGCGCGGTCTTCAATCCATGGAACATCAGCACGAAATAGCTGGCGAACAATCCGCCCAAGACCAGATAACGCCAGGGTGCCTGCGCCGCGCTTCGGGGCAAGTCGGTCGTCAGAAGCGCCGCAACGCCGATCACAACCGATGCGATCAGAAATCGAGCTGCCGTGATCGCTTCGGGCGCGATCTGGTTGGCGATCAGTGACCCCAGCGAAAAACTGCCCGCCACCAGAGCCGAAAAAACCAGCATGGCCAGATGGCCCTGGGCCTGAGGACTCACGCCGACCAACCTTTGGATTGCTCTTTCAGAAAGGTCAGGAAACTCTGAACCTTGGTGGTGCGGTGCAGGTCCACATGGGTCACAAGCCACAGATTCCCGAACCATTCGGGCAGCGGCTCTATCACCTCGATCAGACTGGGGTCGCGGCCCGCCTCCCAACGAGCCATGAAGCCGATCCCAGCCCCGGACATAACCGCCTCGCGGTTGCAGAAATTATTGGTACAGCGAAATATGATGTTTTCGGCCGGTACGGTCTTGCGCAACCAGCGCGAAAACGGAGCGCGGCTGTTTTCATCGTCGGCACCAACGAAGAAATGGTTTCTAAGGTCCTCGACACTCTTGGGCTGACCGTGACGCTCCACATATGCTGTACTGGCATAAAGCCCGACTTCCTGATCGATAAACGGCTGCACCACATTGTCCGGTTGATCAGGGGCCGAACCCGCCCGGATCGCCACATGCGCTTCGCCATATTCCAGACGGAACAGGCGATCACCTGTCAGGTAACGCACGATCAGGCCCGGGTGTAAGCGTTGGAATTCACTAAGTACCGGGACCACCAAAGGCGCCAATGAGGACAGCGAGGTCACGACCAACTCTCCTGAAACATCGTCCCCCCGCCCCTTCATTCGCCCGACCAGTTGGTTGAACTGATCCTCGGTCGCTTGTGCCACACGCAACAGATCATCCCCGGCTTCGGTCGGCGTGTAACCACGCGCATGACGCTGGAACAGTTTGACACCCAGCCGTGCCTCGATCGCGTCGATATGGCGGATCACGGTGGCATGATGCACGCCCAAAACCTCGGCCGCGCCGCTGACGGTCCCCATACGGGCAACCTGATAAGCGGTTCTTACTTCGTCCCAATTGTCCACGGCATTACCTCAGATGTGCAAATTCCAACAGTCAGTGTTGATATATCCGAGTTTTGTTCATTCTCGCAATATCCATATTGGCCGCAGACGAAAATCCTATCAGAAGGACCAAGTGAAATGACCAAGACCATCCTGCATATCGACGCCTCGGCCCGCCGTGAAGGTTCAGCTACCCGCGATCTGTCCAACCGTATCGTCAACCATCTGGGTGCTGCACGCATTATCCGCCGCGATCTGGCCTCCCCCCTGCCCCTGCTGACCGAGGACTGGATCAGCGCCAACTTCACCCCCGGCGATCAGCGCAACGACGCGCAGCGCGAACATCTGGCGCTATCGGATTCACTGGTAGGCGAGCTGCAACAGGCCGACACCATCGTCATCGGTTTACCGATCTATAACTTTTCGGTACCTGCCGCATTCAAAGCCTGGATTGATCTGGTTGCCCGCGTCGGCCTGACATTCTCGTATACTGAGAACGGCCCAGTGGGACTGCTGACAGACAAACGCGTGGTTCTGGCCATCGCCTCGGGCGGCACTGCCGTTGGGTCCGAGATCGATTTTGCTACCAACTATGTGCGTCACGTTCTGGGCTTTATTGGCATCACCAATGTCGACGTGGTCGCCGCCGACAAAATGGCGCTGGACGCCGAGGCCACGCTGAACAACGCCCACAAGGCAGTAACTGAGCTGGCGGCCTGATCGCCTCTGGTCTTTATACGCCGAAACGTCCAGTCTGCCTCCCGAACGGGAATTGGCAGGCTGGGCGTTAGTTATGAAAAAGATCGGAATTCTGGGCGGAGTGGGCTGGGCCTCGACCGTGGATTATTACCGGGCGATTGCACAGGGCGCGGGCCGGTATTTTGCTGACCTCGGTCACGGCTCGCCACTACCCATCCCGCCCATGACCATTGAATCCGTCACACAGGCCAAAACCCGCGCCCTGCGCGGTGTGGCAGGGGATGAGGCCAGCTGGGCCGAATTCGACGCCGTCTTCCGCGAGGCCCTTTTGACGTTGGAACGCGCAGGCTGCGATTTCGGCATCATCGCCTCGAACACGCCACACGCAAGGCTGCACGCGATCCGGCAAGGTGTGGCGATGCCAATTCTGAGCATTTTTGACGCAACCGCCGAAGCCACTGCCTCTGCCGGAGCATCAAGCGCTCTGGTTCTGGGGACGGCGGTGACCATGCAGGCGACTGACTATGCCGATCGGCTGGCCAAAGAGGGCATCACGGCCAACGACCGCCTGCCGGAACCCGAGATTGCCGAGATGCAGGCCATGATCGACAGCGAATTCTACGGCGGCGCGTCGGACACGGCCCGCACACGACTACTGACCTTTTGCAACAAACATGCCACCCCCGGCACCGCCGTCCTCCTGGCCTGCACCGAGTTACCCCTGGCCTTTCCTGATCATCTGGACGATCCCGTTTTCAAGTCCGACGGACACCTATTCATTAACCCGTCCGCAGCGCATGTCGAGGCGGCTTTGAAAGAAGCGCTGGAGGGTTGATCAGGGCAACCAGGTCACTTCACAGCCGATCCGGTCAAAGAACGCCATCAGATCGGCGCGCGTCATTACTACGGTACGGTCGTTCACCAGCGGGTGCATGTTGATCACGTCTGAATTCTGCGCCGCGCTATCCATAAAGAACCGCACTTCGTTCTGAACCCCATTGATCATCGCCAGTGGGCTGACCGCTCCGGGCCGGATACCGAGGTTCTGCATCAGACGATCCGCCGAACCGAAGGACAGATTCCCGACACCCAACTCCGCACCCAGGGCTTTAAGGTCAATCTCGCGGCTCTGTTCCAGCGTCACCAGATAGTTCCGCTTTTTCTTGTCACGCAGGTACAGGTTCTTGAGCCGCAGCGTATTTTCTCCGGGCACCAGAAACTGATCCTCAACCCCTTTCGCATCCTCGACCGTGCGCAGCGGGATATGCCTGTGCAACCGATAGGCCAGCCCCCAATCGCCCAACTGCGTCAGCAGCGCGTCAGAGCTGAGCGGCAATGTATCTTGAAAGGCAGATGATGCGTCCATGGGAACCTCCTATGTAACGCGCTCTTCGCGCAACATGGAACAAGATTCAAGGCACGACAGACCCGCGACACAGTGCTAGCGTGCCGCCATGAAAGTCACGCGCAATACACCGAACCAACTGATCCTGTCCGATACCCCATGGTTCATAGGCATCACACTTGTCTTATTTATTCTAATCTTTGTCGGCCTCGGTCTCTTCTTGATGACCGAGGGGGGCGAGGCCATCCTGTTCGGCCTGATATTCGCCCTCGGCGGCGGAGGGTTAGGATTTGGGGCCTTCTGCGCTTTTGTACGGCGCGTTCAGGTCATTCTGGACCGGGACAAAGACAGCATCGTGATCCGCAGGCATTCGGTTTTTGGCTATGATGCCGTCGAACACATGCTGTCGAACCTGTCCCATGCCGAGATTGAAACAACGATTTCGCGCAGCAACAAGGGCTCATCTACGCTGTATCGCCCCGTACTCATACTGGACAAAGGCATGAGCGCGGGTCGGCACCCCATTGTTGAGGCCTATTCCAGTGGGCGCGGCGCGCATCGGCTGGTGGATGCCGTCAATGAATGGCTTCCGGCACGCAAGGTTGACTCTGTCAGCCAATCGGCCTAAATCGCCGCCAACATCCGGAAGCATCTGATCTTCCGGTCCCTTGAGTCGTTCAGGGATCGCCCCCCACCAGCGAGTTTCGCCCGTGGGGGCAATGTCATTTGGCATTACCCCCACGTCTAATTCAGTGGGAGGGGGCAATTGTGCATTTAACCGGTGTTTCTTATCTAAGAGGCGCCACGAGATAACCGGCTAAGGAGGCCGAAGGCATGTTTGAAAATCTATCCGAACGCCTTTCCGGCGTCTTTGACCGGCTGACCAAGCAGGGCGCCCTGTCCGAGGAAGACGTCAAGACCGCCCTGCGTGAGGTTCGGGTTGCGCTGCTTGAGGCTGACGTCTCGCTGCCGGTTGCCCGGGAATTCGTCAAGAAGGTTCAAAGCCAGGCCACCGGTCAGGCGGTCACCAAGTCGATCACCCCAGGTCAGCAGGTCGTCAAGATCGTGCATGACGCGCTGGTTGATGTACTGCGCGGCGAGGAAGACCCCGGTGCGCTGAAGATCGACAACCCGCCTGCCCCGATCCTAATGGTCGGTCTGCAGGGTTCGGGTAAGACGACCACCACCGGTAAACTCGCCAAACGCCTGAAAGAGAAAGAGGGCAAGAAGGTCCTTATGGCCTCGCTGGACGTCTATCGCCCGGCGGCGATGGATCAGCTGGCCGTTCTGGGCACACAGGTCGGCGTCGATACCCTGCCGATCGTCCCTGGCCAAAAACCGGTCGACATTGCCAAGCGCGCCAAGCAACAGGCGACGCTGGGTGGCTATGACGTCTATATGCTCGACACCGCGGGCCGTCTGCATATCGACGAAGTCCTGATGGACGAGGTCGAGCAGGTGCGCAATGCGGTTGACCCACGCGAAACTCTGCTGGTGGTTGACGGCCTGACCGGTCAGGTCGCCGTTGAGGTGGCCGAAGAGTTCGACGCCAAGGTCGGCATCTCGGGCGTGGTGCTGACCCGTATGGACGGCGACGGACGTGGCGGCGCGGCGCTGTCGATGCGCGCGGTCACCGGCAAACCGATCCGCTTTGTCGGCCTGGGCGAGAAGATGGACGCCCTCGAAACCTTTGAGCCGGACCGGATCGCTGGTCGTATTCTGGGCATGGGCGACATCGTTGCTCTGGTCGAAAAGGCCCAGGAAACGATGGAGATGGAACAGACCGAGCGCATGATGAAGCGCATGGTCAAAGGTCAGTTCAACATGAACGACCTGAAAATGCAGCTGGAGCAGATGATCCAGATGGGTGGCATGCAGGGCATGATGGGCATGATGCCGGGCATGAACAAGATGGCCAAGCAGATGGATCAGGCCGGTCTGGACGACAAAATCCTGCGCCAGCAGATCGCCCTGATACAGTCGATGACCAAGCGCGAACGTGCCAACCCGCAACTGCTGCAGGCCAGCCGCAAGAAACGCATTGCAGCCGGTTCCGGTATGGAGGTCAGCGACCTCAACAAACTGCTCAAGATGCACCGGCAGATGTCGGACATGATGAAAAAGATGGGCAAGATGGGTAAAGGCAAGATGCTGAAACAAGCGATGAAGGGCATGTTCGGCAAAGGTGGCCCGTCGCCCGAAGAAATGGCCGCAGGCATGGACCCCAAGGCGCTGGAACAGGCGGCCAAGGCAATGGGCGGCAAAATGCCCGGCATGCCCGGTATGGGTGGCGGCATGGGTCTGCCTCCGGGTCTCAGCGGGTTCGGAAAGAAAAAGTGACCCCAGCACGCTGCACCCAGCCCCCGTCCGGCAAGGCGGCGATGGCAGCAGCGCAGTATCGCGCGGCCCTGCCGGTCCTTAAGACCCGGCGGCTGGTTCTGCGCGCACCCACTTTGGACGACCTGCCAGTGTGGACGTCGATCTGTAAAGAGAGCTTTGGCGACACCAATCAGGACGCCTGGACCGAGTTCTCCTACTATACCTCCGGCTGGCTGTTGCACGGACATGGTCTGTTCACCGTCACACTGAAAGAGGATGCTCAGGTCATTGGCTTTGTCATTCTGGGTCTCGAATGGGACGATCAGGAGCCCGAGCTTGGTTACCTGTTCCGCGCGGATCACAGACTGCAGGGTTACGCCACCGAGGCGTGCTCAGCTGTTCGCGATTTCGGTTTTGACCTGTTGGGATCTGGGCAATTCGTAAGCTATGTATCGGCTTCAAATGCCCGTTCGAATGCGTTGGCACAGCGCTTGGGTGCTTCGCGGGACGCAGTTGCCGAACGTGCATTTGATGCAGACCAGCATGTCTGGCGCTATGGCGAGGTGCCGGCATGAAACTTGCTCTGGCCATACCGACTCTGGAAACCGAACGTCTGATCCTGCGCGCACCATCTGAAACTGATCTGGACGCGGACGCCGCATTCTTTGCCAGCGATGCTGCGAAGTATGTCGGCGGACCTCTGCGTCGGGATGAAGTGTGGCGGATCATTGCCATGCATTTTGGCCATTGGGCTCTGCGTGGTTATGGATATTGGAGCGTCGACGAAAAAGACACTGGCAACTATGTCGGGCGGATCGGCCTTTGGTTCCCCGAAGGTTGGCCCGAGCCCGAGGTCGGTTGGACCCTGATGAATCATGCGACCGGAAAGGGCTATGCGACCGAGGCCGCTCTGGCCGCGCGCGCCCATGCCTATGACATATTGGGCTGGGACACGGCGATTTCACTGATCGACCCGGAAAACCACGCCAGCAAGGCCGTGGCCAAACGGCTGGGCGCTAAGCTCGACTATCACTACGAACACCCGAAATTCGGCGCGACCGAAATCTGGCGCCACCCTGCCCCCGCCGATCTGGTGAATGGCGGCATGGAGGCCTACGCATGACCCACATCGCTTTGCCCGCAAAGAGGAACGGCCAATGACCAACCCCGTGACACAGGCTGCCGCGCTGTTGAAAGAGCATCGCGAAAGCATCGACCGGCTGGACGCGATCCTTGTCTATACGCTGGGCGAGCGGTTCAAGCACACGCAGGCTGTTGGCAAGCTCAAGGCCGCACACGACCTTCCCCCGTCCGATCCTTCGCGCGAGGCTGCGCAGATCGCACGATTAGAAGACCTGGCGAAAGAGGCCGATCTAGACCCCGACTTCGCCAAGGCTTTCCTGAATTTCATCATTCAGGAAGTCATCCGACACCACAAGAAACACCAGAATTAACCGGAAACGATCCCGGTAAACGCCATCCAAAGGAGATACCACCATGGCAATGAAAATTCGTCTCGCCCGCGGCGGCTCGAAAAAACGTCCTTTCTACCGCATCGTGGCTGCTGACAGCCGCATGCCTCGCGACGGTCGTTTCATCGAGAAACTGGGCACCTACAACCCGCTGCTGCCGAAAGACAGCGAAGAGCGCGTGAAAATGAACATGGAGCGTATCCAGTACTGGCTGGATCAGGGCGCACAGCCCACCGACCGTATCGCGCGCATGCTGGAAGCCGCTGGCACCCGTGACAAAGCCGAGCGTAACAACCCCAACAAGGGGACCCCGGGCAAGAAAGCTCAGGAACGCGCGGAAGAGAAAGCTGCAAAGGCTGCTGAAGCTGCCGAAGCAGCTGCTGCACCGGCTGAAGAAGCAGCAGCAGAAGAATAAGCAGGCGAGCGCGTGCAGGATCAGACTTTCACTGACGATTTCCGCACGCAGTTCGATCTGTTAATGCGGCTCCGGCGCGATGTGCGCCGGTTCCGCACCGATGCGATAGACGAGGCAGTGCTGACGCGCTGCCTCGACGCGTTTCGCTTGGCCCCTTCGGTTGGGCTTAGCGAACCCTGGCGTGTGATCCGCGTCGAAAGCGAAGCCGCGCGTGCCGCGGCGCTTGAAAATTTCCAAACCGCCAACGCGCAGGCGTTGGACGGTTACTCCGGCGAAAAAGCGCAACTTTACAGCCAGTTGAAACTGTCCGGCATGCAAGAAGCCCCGGTACAATTGGCCGTGTTCTGCGATGATGCCACCGATAAGGGGCAAGGTCTGGGTGCCGGAACGATGCCCGAGATGCGGCGCTATTCTGTTGTGTCCGCCGTTACCCTGTTCTGGCTGGCCTTGCGGGCCGAAGGGCTCGGACTGGGTTGGGTGTCGATCCTGGACCCTGACCGGCTGGCCCGTGACTTGAACGTGTCGGACGACTGGCGGCTGATCGGCTATTTCTGCGTCGGGCAGCCGGAAGAGTTTTCCGACACCCCCGAATTGGAACGTGTTGGCTGGGAAAGCCGCCACGACACGCTGCCGATTGAGGTGTGCTAAGAATGTTCGGGCTTATTCGACTTCCCATCCTGCTGATGATCGCATTTATTGTGGGCGTGTTCTTTGAACGCTCGAACCAGCGCGAGGCCTGTGAGGCACGCGGCGATTGGCAGGACGGATTATGTGTGACGGTGGACAAGCCAAATGAGTGATCTGATCTGTGTCGGCAGCATTGCGGGCTCGTACGGGGTGCGCGGCGAAGTGCGCCTGAAAAGCTTTTGCGCGGTCCCCGAGGATATCGAGACCTATTCCCCACTGACGGACGAAAACGGCGGCGAGCGTTACCCCTTGGTTTTGACCCGCCCCATCAAGAACGGGTTCGCCGCCCGATTGGGCGGGATTGAAACCAAAGAACAAGCGGACGCGATCAATGGCCTGCGTCTGTATGCCCGTCGCGATCAGCTACCCTCGTTGCCCGACGACGAATTTTATCATACCGATCTGATCGGGCTTGAGGTTTATGATACAGGCGGCACTCTGCTGGGCCGGGTGAAATCGGTGCAGAACCACGGCGCAGCCGACTTGCTGGAACTGCATGGTCCGGGTCTGAAATCTACGGTCTTGCTGCCTTTTACGCGCGAGGCTGTTCCGACGGTTGATCTGGACAAGGGCCGCATTGTCGCTGATCCGCCCGAAGGGCTGATCTGATGCGGAGGGTTTTGTTGCATCTAGGGCTGCACAAAACCGGCACCACCGCGGCCCAGTCTTTCCTGTATGACAACCGCGAATTGATCTGGCCGCATTTCTCGCTGATCTTGCCCTATCGCACCCGAAACTCGGGCCTATCCCGCGCGGCCACCACACATTCCATATATGGCACCGTGGGTACGTTGTCCGAATTCGGAACCCGGATGCGCGCCTTTCTCGAAACACTGGATTTCGGCACCAGACGCGGATTGATCGTCAGCGAAGAAAACTTTGCCGGATTACGCCCTAGCCGCAACATCGAACAGGGCTATGCAGCCGCACCGGAACTTGCCGCTTGTCTGGTGGACGCGGTCCGGCACCGCTTTGACCAGCAAGAGGTCGAAATCACGATCTACCTGTCCTTGCGCCAGCGCGGCGGCTGGCTGCGCAGCCTCTGGGCGCATGATCTGGAACGCATGCGTCAGGTCCATGACTTCGAAGCCTTCCGGGCAAGCATGGATCATCTGCCATCTTTGCAAGACACGGCAGACCAAATCCGCGAACGGCTGCCTTCAGTCACGGTGAAGACAGGTTGGCTTGAGGAATTGCAACTGCAACGCTTTGGTCCCGGCACCCCGTTCGCCGAATTTCTGAACCTGTCGCGCGACAAGACCAAACGTCTGGTGCCGCCTTCCCGGGTGAACAATCGCCTACCCGAGGACGTTCTGGCGGAATTGCTGGATTTGAATCGCTCGCGTCTGGACGAAGCCGCCTTGATTGCGCAAAAGACGGCGATAATTGAACGCGCAAAAGGCGCTCTGACCGGCACGACATGACAGACAAACCCAGTAAATCCCACGGTCGCAAGGCGATCCGGCCAACCCTGAAACCGCGCGAGCTGTTGACTCCTACGCCTGATCTGCATGGGGTGTGGAAGGCCAAGATCATCACTCTGTTTCCTTCAGCCTTTCCTGGGGTGCTGGGCGAAAGCCTGACCGGAAAGGCATTACAGGAAGGTTTGTGGCAGCTGGAAACCGTTGATCTGCGCCCGTTCGGCATCGGCAAACATCGCAACGTCGACGACACACCTGCGGGTGGTGGTGCAGGCATGGTGCTGCGTGCCGACGTTCTTGGAGAGGCGATCGAACACACGATGGCGGGTGTTCAGGGCAATTGGCCGCTGATCTATCTCAGCCCGCGTGGACGCCGGATGGATCAACGTATGATGCAAAACCTCGCGCGCTGCGACGGCATGACCCTGCTGTGTGGTCGCTTCGAGGGCGTCGATGAGCGGGTGCTGGAACATTATGGCGTCCAAGAGGTCAGCTTGGGCGACTTCGTTATGACCGGTGGTGAGATCGCAGCGCAAGCACTCATCGACGCCACGGTGCGATTGATCCCCGGCGTATTGGGCAATCAAGCCTCGGCCGAGGAAGAAAGCTTTTCGTCTGGTTTGCTGGAGCATCCGCAATACACGCGCCCCGCTGAATGGAAGGGCCGCCCGATCCCCGACATTCTGATGTCCGGCCACCACGGGCGCATTGCCGATTGGCGGCACGAAATGTCAGAACAGATCACCCGCGAACGGCGACCCGATCTGTGGGAGATCTACCGAAAGGAGCGGGACTAGCCCCCCGCCTTCCAGCGCGCCCAGCTTTCGGGGTGGCCGTTGAACGTGTTGATATCCACCTTGCCCTGCACGCCAGGCACCAGCCCGGTGCCGGTATATTGCCAGAACCGCCAGGACGATCTCGGATAAACCTGATGGGGGTGTCCGGCAACGGATCGCAGCCAGAATTCGGTCCCGCGCAGACGTCCTATTTCTGTATCTCCATGAAAATCCACCGTTGTATAGACGATCGGACGGCGTCCATAGTGACGTTCCAAGATATCTAGAAACCGCTTAGCCTCGGCCCGGACGGTGGCACCATCGGGGCGCAACCTGCAGGTTCTGGAATGCGGCGTCCACTCCATATCCAGCACATGCGGCAGGTCAGCCCCTTTTGGCACGTTCTTGATGAACCATCGGGCCTGTTCATGCGCTGGGCGGCAGAAATAATAATAATGATACGCCCCCCACGGCACGCCCGCAGCTTGCGCGCCACGGCGATGGTCTTCGAACAAGGGGTCGGCGACATCTCCACCTTCGGTCGCTTTGATGAACACAAAACTGACGCCTGATGCCTTGGCCTGATGCCAGTCGATCGGCCCCTGCCAGCGTGAGACATCCAGCCCATGCACCGGATAGTGGCCAGGATGCCGCCCATCCCAGTCATGCGGGTCGGCGTCGCCAAAGGCCGGGTAGATGACTGAAGGGGAAGTTGTACTTAGAAAAGCTTTGGCCTCGACCTTTTGAGGCGGAGGTGTGCTGCGACCACAGGACAGGGTCGCAAAGGCCATGACGGCCAGCATCAATGCAATGCGCATGATCGGTTCCTGTTTTTAAATTACTGCTCTTATAATTGCCCCCAGAATGCCTGATCCGCCTGATAACGCAACGGTGCAGTTTGCTTACGGCGAAAACCCACCACCCTTGCGTTGAAAATATGGTGTTTTTATCTTGATCCCTGATCGCAAACCCCGTAAAGCAGCGCAATCCGGTGCCGCGTAACGCGACTCCGGTGTTTTGGTTTGCATCATGGCGCATCGCTTAGCTTTCTTCAGCCACGGCGTGTCAGGGCAGGCCAGACCAAAGGAACATTCGATCTGACCTCTGGCGGGCTGTACGCAGGACCCGGTGAAGACCAAGAGCTCTCAGGCCGTGCTTAACTTCGTGGACCAACCACGAGCAGATAGGAGTAACTGCGATGGACTTGATCGCACAGCTTGAGGCGGAACAGATTGCCGCCCTGGGGAAAGACATCCCCGATTTCAAAGCCGGTGACACCATCCGTGTCGGCTTTAAAGTGACCGAAGGGTCGCGCACCCGTGTGCAGAACTACGAAGGCGTCTGCATCGCGCGCAAAGGTGGCGACGGCATCGCCGGATCGTTCACCGTCCGCAAAATCTCGTTTGGCGAAGGTGTGGAGCGTGTGTTCCCACTGCATTCGACCAACATCGACAGCATCACCGTTGTCCGCCGTGGCCGCGTCCGTCGCGCCAAACTGTACTATCTGCGCACCCGTCGCGGTAAATCCGCACGTATCGCAGAAGTCACAAACTACAAGCCCAAAGCTGGCGCCGAGGCGTAAGGAGCGGAAAGATGAAAAAAGACATCCATCCCGATTACCACTTCATCAACGTCAAAATGACCGATGGCACCGTGGTTCAGATGAAATCCACCTGGGGCAGCGAAGGCGACCAGCTGGCATTGGAAATCGACCCCTCCTCGCACCCCGCGTGGACCGGTGGCTCGTCGCGCCTGATGGACGCCGGCGGCCGCGTGTCGAAGTTCAAGAAGAAATACGAAGGTCTGGGCTTCTAATCCCACCCCGTTTCGAATGCGAAAGGCCGTCCCGAGGGGCGGCCTTTTTCTTTTTGGGACAGGCATGTGAGACGATACAAAGGGCCTGCCAGAAAGGAAGCCCCTGAAGGCACCCTCGCCGATCTCACGCGTCACACGCAGTGATCGCCGCACAATGCTGAAAAGGTGCTACACTTGGCACCAAGAACCGCCCTGATACGACGGAGACCCTGAAATGCCCAAGTACAATGATATGTTCGAACTTTCGGTGCAGGATATGGATCTGATCGAAACAGCCTTGCGCGGCTTGGCTGCCTCCCGTTCGCTGGCAACACCAGATGAAACGGATGATGGGAAAGTGGTTCGCGAAAACACCCTGCGCCGCGTCCATGATCTTCTTGGCAAGCTGCACGATCAGAAGGTTTTCTATCGACCCAAAGATGGGGTGTACCTTGGAGGTTAAACCCATTTGATCCAGACCGGTCGACGTCTTTTTCCGCTAATGCATTTACCTGGGTGCGCGCGTCAGTTCTGCCGCACTGTGCAACGGCGGCACCGGCCCGCGCAGCAGCACCAAGGCCAGTACCATGCCGACAAGCGCGGCAATCGCGGCGACCACCATGGCGCTGTCAAAGGCATTGTCCAGCAATTCGCGCAAAGCTCTGGCCAAGACCGAACTGGTCGATGGATCCATCCCCGCGATCAATTGCTGGATCTGGCTGGGCGTGCCGTGGGTCAGCGCATGTGCCAGATCCTCGCGCTGGGTTGAACCGGCGGGCAACGCAGCGATCACCTCGGACAGACCGCGACGAATGGTGATAGATTCGGCCAGACCGCCGACCACCGCTCCAAGGGTGGCTCCGAAATAGAGGCAGGCGTTGATCACGCCTGACCCCTGGCCAACATGTACTTCGGGTAGAAGACGCAGGCCGAGGCGCGGCAGCAAGGAAAAACAGATGCCCATACCGACGCCAACAATCAAAAGCTTCCACCAAATCTCGGCATATTGCGTGGAATTGTTGGTTGTCATCAGCAACAGGAACCCGCAGGCCATCGCCCCTAGGCCAATTGTAACGGGCCACCGGAAACTGTAAGGCGCCAGAAAGCGGGGCGCGGTCACCGAGATGACGAACATGCTGAGGCTGAGCGGCATGATCGCTAACCCTGCCCCAATTGAGCTGTATCCGAAGGCGTCCGGCGACTGCACGAAGGTGTTGAAATAAACAAAAAAGCAGAACAACGTGAAGCCCGTAACAAACATGCCCGCCGCAGCCATAAAGTAACGCGGATGGCGAAAGTATCGCAGTTCGACCAGCGGATCTGCGCTGCGGCGTGAGACAATCACCAGTACGACGGTCGCCATTGCCGCGATGGCCAACGGCACCAACGTAAGCGGCGTGGCCCATCCACCGCTTTCCCCATTGCTGAGCGCAAAGGAAAGTGGCCCGAGGAACAACAGGATGGCAACTGCACCCGGATAGTCGAACTTCGCACCGGCAAGGCGGGTGTCGGGTATGTATTTCCGTCTGCTGACGAGCAGTCCAATGGCGAAAGCCACCGCCAGCAGCACCAGGTCGGCCGCAAAAACCGCTCGCCAACTGACATAGTGGCCAAAGGCCCCGCCGACGATAGGCCCGACACCGATGGCCAGACCAACGATCGCGCCCCAGGCCCCGGTGACACTGGCGCGTTGTTCTTCGGGCGTAGCGGCGGTCAACAAAGACAACGAAGTGCCGAACAGCGCTGCTGCCCCTGCCCCCTGCGCACCACGACCAATCAGCAGCATCACTCCATCCTGAGCAAACAGCGCCAAGGCCGACCCGATCGCAAAGACGATCATACCAAAGAAAAATACGCCCATCTTGCCGGTAATGTCGCCCAGACGGCTGACGATGGTGACAAGCGTCGCGCTGGCTACGGAATAAGTTGCCATCACCCATTGCAGCCCGGACGGGGTCAGGTCGAACTCGGCCTTCAGGTTGGGCAGGATGGTGGTCACGGCGGTGGTATTAAACCCCACGACCATCATACAGATCGCCGTCATCGCCAGCACCACGCGGGCACGAGCCTGCGGGGTGACTTCTTCCGAGGTCTTGTCAGTCATCAACGCCCCTTAAATTGTAGGTCTTTAATCCAATTTATCAGCAGTTTAGCAGTTTTTTTCGCTTCGCATAGGGTGCGCGTCAGATCCAGTAGGACAGCGCAACCGGTAGAACAACAATCGTGGTCAGTGTCGAAACCAAAATGAATCCGGCCACATCCGGGCCGTATTCCGGCATGTGCTGATCAATGAACAGGTAGGTCGCAACCGAAGATGGCATCAGACAACACAGGATAAACGCGCCGCGTTCAGCCCCGGTAAAGCCAAACGCCCAGACCAGCGCGCTTGAGATCGCAACCGCCATAACCAGATGCAGCAGGGTCAGCACCACCGCCAGACCCAGACGTTTGATCCGCAAAGTCGCCAGTGTATGGCCCAGCGTCAGCAACATCAGCGGAATCGACAACCCGCCGAGAATGTCGAAGGACTTGGCGATAGGTTGCGGCAGGCTGTACCCGGTCGCCATTAAAATCAGCGAAAGGGTCACAGCGTAGATGATCGGCGAGGTGGCAATTTTACGGGGCGAGAATTCTCCGGCCGGAATCCACATACCGATGGTGAAGATACTGATCAGCACGACGACAACGAACCCCATCGCATAGGCCATGCCTGCGTCCCCCAACGCCAGCAGCGTGATCGGCAAGCCGATATTACCCACGTTGCTGTGCATCAGCGGTGTCAGAAATGCGCGTACCGGCAGGCGCATTGCCTTGAGGGCGACGAACCCCAGCACTCCGAATCCGGCGATGGCCAGTGCAGCGGCTGCCATTACATCCAGAAAAGTACCAATAGCGATACTGGTAGCGGACAGATGCGAGATGATCAGCGTCGGATACCCCACCCGCGACACGATCCCCCCGATCACCTTATTGTCGAACGGCGCTTTGATCAGGGCCAGACAATATCCGATTCCGGCGCAGATCAAGACGGGTAGGACCACGTTCAGAACGTTCAGAAACAGATGATCCACCGGTCGCCCCTATCGCAATTCTTTGCGTCTGACACTGAAACAGGGCACCGCTTTTGACAAGCACACAGCTTAACCCTATTCCACGTCATAGTTTTCCAATTTAGAGCCTGAAATCACCGATTGAGGTTCTTCCCATCTCGGTTTCCACAACATATAGTGGTTCGCAACAACGTGTGCGAAGCACGGCGGGACATGGGAATACAGGCATGGCACATATCATCGTAGTCGGAAACGAGAAGGGTGGCGCAGGCAAATCGACCGTGTCGATGCATGTGGCCACCGCACTGGCACGGCTGGGTCACAAAGTCAGCACGCTGGACCTGGATCTGAGACAGCGCAGCCTGGGGCGGTATTTCGAAAACCGCGGCAAATTCATGAACGGGTCCGAGGTCCCCTTGCCCAGCCCACGCCACCATGACCTGCCCGAGATCGACGCCTCCAAGCTGAAACCCGGTGAGAATATCTATGACCACCGCCTGTCCGCCGCCGTTTCTGAACTGGAAAGCGACAGCGATTTTATCCTAATCGACTGCCCCGGCTCGCATACCCGCCTCAGTCAGGTTGCGCATTCGCTGGCCGACACGCTGATCACACCGCTGAACGACAGCTTCATCGACTTTGACCTGTTGGCACGGATCGATTCAAAGGGCGAGAAAATCCTTGGACCCTCGGTCTATTCCGAAATGGTCTGGAACGCGCGGCAATTGCGGGCGCAGGCCGGGCTCAAACCCATCGACTGGGTGGTCGTGCGCAACCGCGTCGGTACACAGCGTATGGTCAACAAGGAAAAGATGCAGCGCGCGATCGAAATGCTGTCCCAGCGCATCGGCTTCCGTGTCGCGTCGGGCTTTTCCGAACGGGTCATCTTTCGCGAGTTGTTCCCGCGTGGCCTGACACTGTTGGACCTCAAGGATATCGGGGTCAAACAGCTGAACATCTCGAACATCGCAGCCCGGCAGGAACTGCGCGACATGATGAAGGAATTGAACCTGCCTGGGGTCGAGATCGACTTTTAGAAGTTGTTCTGACAAGGCGGTGCAACCAAGCCGTGCTACTCCACCCTTGCTCTTGCGCTGCCACTGACGCAAACTTGTTTGCGGAGGAGGTATGTCATGACATCCAAGACCGCTGGTTCCACGCCACCTGACAAACTGACGCCGCAGCAGCAGGCTTTGCCCAAAGTCAACAAAGTAACCGCCGGTGATATCACTGCGTCGCTGAAGGCCGGGTTTTCCGACTTTTTAGCTCGCCCCTTAATGAGCGGTTTCTTCGGCCTCTTCTATGCCGTTTTCGGAATCCTGTTTGTTTGGGGATTGGTCTGGCTCGGCAAGATTTGGATGATCATTCCCGCCATTGTAGGCTTTCCACTGGTCGCGCCTTTCGCCGCGGCCGGGCTTTATGAAATGTCCCGTCGGTTGCAAAAAGGGGAAAGCTTCGGCTGGTCTGAAATCCTCACCGTCATGGCCAATCAACGCAAGCGTGAACTGGGCTGGATGGCCTTTGTCACCCTGTTCATATTCTGGGTGTGGGTATATCAGGTGCGGCTTTGGCTGGCGATTATCCTGCAGAATGCATCCTTCTCGGATTTTGACGGGTTCTTGAACACTGTCTTCTTCACGCCGCAGGGCTGGACATTTCTGGCTGTTGGCACCTGCGTAGGAGGCTTTCTGTCGGCTGTGCTGTTCACGGTGACCGTCATCGCCATGCCCATGCTGCTGGACCGGGAAACAAATTTCGTTTCTGCCATGATAACGTCCATTCGCGTCGTCACGGAAAACCCGGTGGTCATGCTTAGTTGGGCGGCGATCATTTCGGTCACCATGCTGTTGTCGATGGTTCCGGCTTTTCTAGGCTTAATCTTCACTCTGCCGATCCTTGGCCACACCACCTGGCACCTGTATCAGCGGGCCGTTTCACCGGCAGAGAGCTAATCAATCCAGCCAGTTAAATGCCCCGGCTAGGCCTCGGCGGCATTGTAGACCGTAAACAACTCTTTCGGCTCGGACACACCCCGCAACATGTAACGCCCAACCGAGATCAAGTCCTGACCGCAAGGCTGAGCCGCGCGGGCCACATCATCCGATATCAGAATTCTCTGCCCCAGCGACCGGTGCATCCCAGCGATCCGTGCGGTCTGGTTTACTGCTGGCCCGATAACAGTGAAATCCAACCGGGTCTCGGACCCGATATTGCCATACAAAATCTCGCCCGCATGCAGGGCCAGAGTAAAGTTGGCCACTGGTAAACCGTTTGCCTTACGGCGGGCGTTTAGGGCCTCCATCCGCTGCTGCAACATCGGTACAGCCTTCAGCGCGGCGCGCGCGTCTTCGTCGATCTCGCCGACGTCGAACATCGCCATCAGCCCATCGCCCATGAATTTCAGAATATTGCCGTCATTGTCGTGAACGACACCAACGGCTACAGCCAGATAGTCATTCAGCATGTCGATGATTTCAGCACCCGGAAGCTCTTCGGAAAGGCTGGTGAATCCTTCCAGGTCAAAATTCCACATCACCGCATCGATCTGCTGCAGTGATCCCCGCCGGATTTCACCAGACAGCACTCGCCGTCCCGCATCGCGACCCAGATAGACCCGCATCAAATCCTTGGAAACACGCGCACTTGCAGCAGATTTCAGCGCCAACCCCAGATGGGGCAAGGCTGTGTGGATCAATTCCAGATCTTTGTCCTCGAACCCCTTGGGGGCGTTCGATGTCCAAGACAACAGCACCCCGTCCACCGCCTTTTTGGCGTCTTTCGGAGCGTTATGGGTGGGAACGTCAAAATTAACACCGGTGGCGTAATAGTCGGTCGCACCAATCTGACGCAGGTCGTTTAACAAGGGAAAACGGCTGGGCTCATTTTGATCGACCAGGCGTTCGCGGATCTCGTCTATCTCATTGTTCAAGATCGCAAACAAAGGGCTTTGCTGCCATTGTTCGCTGGGTTGCTCGGAATACTCAAAGGTCTCGGATTCTCCGCCCCTGCCCTCGTACCAGCTGAAGCCGGTCCCGCCGTAAACGGGATGCAAGGCCGACTGCGCGGCGTGAAAACGCATTAGCGGCACGCCAAGTTCCAAAAGTTTGTTGCAATAGCCATCCAGCAGCTCTTCTTTCGCTGCCCCTTCCAGGCCGCGTGTAACCAACCAGTCAATAAGATCATTGGATTTTGCCGTTTCGGCAGTCAGGGTTGTCATTTTAATATTTTTCCAGTGTCCGCTCTGGTTGTCATCTGGGGACCAGGGGCCGCGATTACCAGTGCTCAATCCATATGTGCCAGCCGCCGCAGCATATTGCGCAACAGCACGACTTCATCTGGGTTAAATTGGGCCGTCAGTTTTGCGTCATATTGCTCGGCAATACCGCTTAGCTCGCGATAGACGGATTGCCCCATGTGGGTCAACATCAGGTTTTCGACCCTGCGGTCTGTTTCACTGCGATTGCGCACCAGGTACCGGCGGGACTCTAACCTGTGTACTGCGCGGCTGATCTTGGTTTTGTGCAATCGGGCGCGTTCGCCGATCTCTTTGGCTGTCATCTCTCCATAATTGCCCAGGTGAAACAGAACCCGCCATTCGGTGCGCAGCATACCGTAACGATCCTTGTAGATCTGCTGGAACTCTAACGAGATTTCCTCGGCCGCGCGGTTCAGCAGATAGGGCAGGAAATCTTGCAGATCAAAGCCATCATTTTCGCTGAATTGATCATCTGTCATGCTTGTTAGTTACAAAAACAACTATTATTCCTCAAGCAGCAAATGGAGGAACACAGGATGAACCATCCGACTGATCCGCATAAAATGACCCAGGCCAGCACGCCCGTGGGCACCCATGCAGGCTATATGCCTGGCTTTGGAAATGACTTTGAAACCGAGGCCTTGCCCGGCGCGTTACCGCAGGGAATGAACAGCCCGCAGCGCTGCAATTATGGCCTTTATGGCGAACAGCTTAGCGGAACAGCCTTTACCGCCAACCCGCCCGAGCGGACGTGGTGTTACCGCATCCGGCCCTCGGTCAAGCATTCGCATCGCTACGAGAAGATCGACCTGCCCTATTGGAAATCCGCGCCTTGCGTTGATCCGGATGTGATCAGCCTGGGCCAGTATCGCTGGGATGCAGTGCCTCATTCCGATCAGGGGCTGACCTGGTTGACGGGCATGCGCACGATGACCACGGCGGGCGATGTGAACACGCAGGTGGGCATGGCCAGCCATATCTATCTGGTTACCGAGTCGATGGTGGATGCCTACTTCTTCTCAGCCGATTCCGAGCTGCTGGTGGTGCCGCAGGAAGGCCGACTGCGCTTTGCCACCGAGTTGGGGATTATTGATCTGGAACCTAAAGAGATCGCCATCATCCCGCGCGGACTGGTCTATCGCGTCGAGGTACTGGAAGGCCCCGCACGTGGCTTTGTCTGCGAGAATTACGGTCAGAAATTCGAGATGCCCGGTCGTGGCCCGATCGGCGCCAATTGCATGGCCAATCCGCGAGACTTCAAAGCGCCGGTGGCGGCGTTTGAAGACCGCGAGGTGCCCTCGACCGTGACCGTCAAATGGTGCGGGCAGTTCCACACCACGAAGATCGACCAAAGCCCGCTGGATGTGGTCGCGTGGCACGGCAACTATGCGCCCTACAAATACGATCTGCGCACCTATTGCCCGGTCGGCGCGATCCTGTTTGATCACCCCGACCCGTCGATCTTTACTGTGCTGACTGCGCCCTCGGGGCAGCCGGGCACGGCCAATATCGACTTTGTCCTGTTCCGCGAACGCTGGATGGTGGCCGAGGATACGTTCCGCCCGCCATGGTATCACAAGAACATCATGTCCGAGCTGATGGGCAACATCTACGGTCAGTATGACGCCAAACCGCAGGGCTTTGTTCCCGGCGGGATGAGCCTTCACAACATGATGCTGCCGCACGGGCCGGATCGCGAGGCGTTCGAAAAGGCCTCGAATGCCAACCTTGGCCCCGACAAGCTGGACAACACCATGTCCTTCATGTTCGAGACCCGCTTCCCACAACATCTGACGCCTTTTGCCGCCAACGAGGCCCCCTTGCAAGACGATTACATTGACTGCTGGACCTCTCTTGAGAAAAAGTTCGACGGAACCCCTGGCAAAAAGTGAGGCTGAGATGAGCTTTGATATCTGGATCACCTATGTCGTCACCGTCTTGCTGCTGATGAGCACACCCGGCCCCAGCCAATTGCTGATGCTCTCCAATTCCGCAACCAATGGCCTGAAACGCGGCGTGTTCACGGCAGCCGGAGACCTGACGGCCAATCTGCTGCAAATGCTGGCTGCTGGGCTTGGTTTGGCCGCGATCATTGCGGCATCGGGCACAGCGCTGGCGGTGATCAAATGGCTAGGCGTGGCCTATCTGGTGTTCCTTGGGGTGAAGATGATCGTAAAGGCGGACCGCAAGACCACGCAGACCGCGCCGCGCGCCAGCCGCAAGGCGCTTTGGATGCAGGGCTTTATTACTTCAGCAGCCAATCCCAAGGCTGTGGTGTTCTTCGCGGCCTTGTTCCCGCTATTCATTGACGGCGCGCTGCCGTTCTGGCCGCAATTCGCAATCCTCTCTGCCACCTATCTGACCATCGACGGGCTGTTTTTGACCGCCTATGGCGGCAGCGCCAGCTGGCTGGCTGCGCGGCTCAAGGGTGCAGCGCGGTTGTGGCTGGACCGGGCTGGGGGCGGGTTCATGATAGTGGCCGCGCTTTTGCTGGGGCTAAAATCCTTGCGCGACGCGCAATAGATCAGACAAACAAGGATCACAGATGCCTTTGATGAAATCCTGGGTGGCCTCGGCCAATGACGCGGCCCACCCTTTTCCACTGAACAACCTGCCCTATGGCGTGTTTTCGACCGGGGGCGACGAGCCCCGCTGTGGTGTCGCCATCGGAGACTTGATCCTGGATGTCACCACGGCCGAAGCCGAGGGTTTGATCGACCTGTCCGATGAGCCGCTGTTTGACCTGCCCTTCTGGAACCCGCTGATGGAGCAGGGCCCCGCCGTCTGGGCTGCCCTGCGCGATCGGCTGACAGATTTGCTGACCGAAGGGTCGGAAGAGCAAGACAAGGTCGAACCCCTGCTTGTCGCGCAGGCAGAGGCTGAAATGCACATGCCGTTTGCCGTCAGCGAATACACCGATTTCTATGCGGGACGGCATCACGCCCAGAATGTCGGAACCATGTTCCGCGGCCCGGAAAACGCGCTGCCGCCGAACTGGCTACACATCCCGATCGGTTATAACGGCCGGGCGTCGTCAGTTGTTGTCTCGGGTACGGACATTCGCCGCCCGTGGGGTCAGCTGAAAGGGCCAAATGACGACACGCCCCTCTTTGCCCCCTCGGCACGGTTCGATATCGAACTTGAGATGGGCGCCATCGTCGGCACCCCGTCGGAGGGTCCGATCTCGGTGCAGGAGGCGGATGACAACATCTTTGGCTACGTCCTGCTGAACGACTGGTCCGCGCGTGATATCCAGGCCTGGGAATACCAGCCTCTCGGCCCGTTTCAGGCCAAGGCCACGGCCACTTCGATCAGCCCGTGGATCGTCACCAAAGCGGCGTTGGAGCCGTTCCGCTGCGACACTCCGGAACGTGAGGTCGAACTGCTGGATCACCTGAAAGATTGCGGCCCGATGCTGTATGATATCGATCTGGAAATCTCCATGGCGCCCAATGGCAAGGCCGCCACAACCATCGCGCGGACCAATTACAAAGAAATGTACTATTCAGCCGCGCAGCAACTGGCGCATCACACCACATCCGGCTGCCCGATGAACACCGGCGATCTGCTGGGGTCTGGCACCATTTCGGGCCCAACCAAGCCCGAACGCGGCTCACTGCTGGAGCTAAGCTGGGGAGGAAAGGAACCCCTGACACTGGACAGCGGTGAACCCCGCAGTTTCATCGAAGATGGCGACACGTTAGAGTTGAAGGGCGCTGCCAAAGGTGACGGTTACACGATTGGCTTCGGCAATTGCACCGGAACCGTTCTCGCCGCGCTCGACACCCCATATGCACGATGAAACGTGCCCAAACGCGATTGGATCAAACGTGACCCTGAAAACTCTTGTTGCTTCTCTGATACTGGCCATCGGGTTCAGCCATTCGGCCTTGGCCGCCGATAATCAAGCCTTAGCCGAGGAATATGTGAACTTGCCGGATGTGCAATTGATGATGGACAACATGTTCTCACCCGAAGGTATGGCCGCACAGGTTGCGGCCACTCTTCCGCCGGGCGTTACTGTGACGGAGGATCAGTTGCAGCGTATCGGGGTTGTGATGTCTGGCGCGATGCAAAGCCTGCGTCCGAAATTGGAACAGCAGATGATCGACAGCAGCGCTGACTTGTTCTCGGCTGAAGAACTGTCTGCATTGATCGATTTCTACGGATCAGAGCATGGCAGCGCCATCATGGGCAAAATGCAGCCGTTCATGCAGCAAACCATGGGAGCCCTGTCCGCTGACATGCAGCGCGTGACGTTACAAGTCACACCTGAGTTGGCAAAGATCCTGCAGGAAACAAACTGATGGCAAAGGCCTTCGCCTCGCAATCGGATCTTTCTGAGAAGGCGATCTCGTTCACCGAAATTGGCAAGGGCCTATATGCCTTTACAGCGCAGGGCGATCCAAATTCCGGCGTAATCATCGGCGACGACAGCGTGATGATTATCGAAGCACAAGCCACACCACGGCTGGCACGCAAGGTGATCGACTGCGTGCGTTCGGTCACGGATAAGCCGATTACACATTTGGCGCTGACGCATTATCACGCGGTCCGTGTACTGGGCGCCAGTGCCTATGAGGCGCAGCAGATCATCATGTCGGACAAGGCCCGCGCCATGGTTGCCGAACGCGGGCAAGAGGATTGGGATAGCGAGTTTCAGCGCTTTCCCCGCCTGTTTGAAGGGCACGAAAGCATTCCCGGCCTGACATGGCCCACGACTTCATTTCGGGACAGGATGACTGTTTATCTGGGCAATCGCAGGGTCGACCTCATGCACCTGGGTCGCGCCCACACTGCCGGGGACATCGTGATTCATGTGCCAGACCAGAACGTGATGTTCACTGGCGACATCGTCGAATATCATTCCGCCTGCTACTGCGGTGACGGGCATTTCGGCGACTGGGGCGGTACGCTGGACGCAATCAAGGCGTTTGATCTGAATGCCATCGCCCCGGGGCGCGGAGATGCGCTGATCGGGGCAGACATGGTGAACGCAGCGATTGAAAGCACCCGCGACTTCGTCAACAGCACCTACCGACCGGCGGCACGGGTCGCTGCGTGTGGCGGCACCTTAAAACAGGCCTGGGATGCTGTGCGCGCTGAATGCGACCCCAAATTTGCCGACTATGCGATCTATGAACACTGTTTGCCCTTCAACGTCGCGCGCGCCTATGACGAGGCACGCGGCATTGACACGCCACGCATCTGGACCGCCCAGCGCGACCTTGAGATGTGGTCGGATCTGCAAAGTTAAGGACATTCCGTCGCATTTGATCCAGATCGTTTTGCGTCGGAAAAATCAATGAAAGCATTGGGCAAGGTCTCGGGCGTGGCCGCGTCAGAGGACAGGAGATTTGCGTCTTGCGCGCATATGTATCGGGGGAGAACCCATGAACAAGATTTTCGAAGTCCCACTTTACGCATACGAACGCAGCCCGGATCAGGACGCTGCCATCGCCATCCGGCACAAGGTCATTGTGGTCGGTGCCGGGCCGGTCGGGCTGGTCACTGCGATAGATCTGGCCCAGCAAGGTGTCCCGGTCGTGGTGTTGGATGACAATGACAAGGTCAGCTTCGGCAGCCGGGCCATCTGCTTTTCGCAACGTACACTGGATATTGCTAACCGTCTGGGCGCGAGTAGCCCCATGGTGGACAAGGGCGTGCAGTGGAATGTCGGCAAGGTCTATTTCGACAATCGCCAAGTCTATGAGTTCAATCTGCAACCCGACACGGGTTTTGCAAACCCGGCCTTCATCAATCTTCAGCAATACTATTTCGAAAATGCTCTGGTCGACCGTGTGCGGCAATTGCAGGCTTCGGGCGCGCCCATCGAAATCCGTGGGCGCAACAAGGTCGAGGCCATCGGCACCCATGACACTCACGTGGTGCTTGAGGTCGAAACCCCAGAGGGGCCCTATAACGTCGAAGCCGAGTGGCTGATTGCCTGCGACGGTGCCAGCTCTCCGACCCGTCGCATGCTGGGGCTGGATTTCGATGGCCGCGTCTTCGAAGACAACTTCCTGATCGCCGACGTGGTGATGGAAGCCGATCTCCCAACCGAGCGCTGGTTCTGGTTCGATCCGCCGTTCAATCGCGGGCAATCGGCTCTGTTGCACAAGCAGCCCGACAATGTCTGGCGCATTGATCTGCAACTGGGTTGGGACATCGACAAAGAGCGCGAAAAACGCCCCGAGAATGTCATCCCCCGCCTCAAAGCGATGCTGGGCGAAGATGTGGATTTCGATCTGGAATGGGTATCGGTGTATACGTTCCAATGCCGCCGGATGGAGCGGTTCCGCCATGGGCGCGTTCTGTTTGCCGGGGACAGCGCCCATCAGGTCAGCCCGTTTGGGGCACTTGGGGCAAACACAGGAATTCAGGACGCTGATAACCTGTGTTGGAAATTGAAACTGGTTCTGGACGGCAAAGCGCCCGAGCTTTTGCTGGACAGCTATAGCCGCGAGCGAGTGCAGGCAGCGGATGAGAATATCACGAAATCCAGCCGCTCGACCGACTTCATCACGCCGAAATCCCAGATGTCGCAACTGTTGCGGGACGCGGTTCTGGACCTCAGCGAACATTTCGAATTTGCCCGCCCTCTGGTCAATTCCGGACGGTTGAGCACGCCCTGCGCCTATCAGGGGTCTTCGCTCAGCTCAGCCGATGCACTGGACGGCCCGGATATCACGCGACCGGGCTCGGCCTGCCCGGATGCGCCGCTGGGCGATGAATTCTTGTTGCCAAAATTGGCAGGCAAGTTCACCCTGTTGACCATTGACGCCGACGCCCCCGAGCGGATCGAAGAAGACGGGGTTGAAGCCACCCGGCTTGCGTTGTCGGTCAAGGATGACCTGACGCTGGAACTCAAGCGTCGGTATCTGGGCGATGCCGCCAGCGCGGTCTATCTGATCCGCCCCGACCAGCATGTTGCCGCGCGGCGTGACAGCTACGAAGAAAACGCATTCCGGCAGGCGATCCGCCGGGCCACCGGCAAGGAGTAAGAAAATGACTGATCTGATCCTCACCCCCAATCTCGACAATGCCGATGATTTCTATGCCGGACTGCTGGCCGCCCATGACGGGTTGGACAAATCCGCAAGCGACGCGCTGAACGCGCGTCTGGTCCTGGTTTTGGCGAACCATATCGGGGACTCCGACGTGCTGAACCAGGCAGTCGAAGCCGCGGCCCTAAGAGAGACCTGAAACAATGGGCGAAGTGGTTCTTTTTGATTTCTGGCGCTCATCGGCCAGCTACCGTGTGCGCATCGCGCTGAATTTGGCGGGAATTGCCTATCGCCCTGTCTTTGTTGATCTAAAGGCCGGGGACCAGAAGTCACAAGACCATCTTGCGCGTAACCCGCAGGGGCTGGTTCCGGTGCTGGATATTGACGGGCTGCGATTGACGCAATCTTTGGCAATCATCGACTATCTGGATCAAAGCCGGGGGTTGGGCTTATTGCCTGCCGAGCCTGCATTGCGCGCCAAGGCAACGGCGCTGGCACACTCCATCGCGGTGGACATCCACCCGGTCTGCAACCTGTCGGTGGCGCAATATGCCACAAAGCTGAGCAACGGCGCCGAAGGGATGCCGGGCGATTGGATGCGCCACTTCATCCGACCCGGCCTGCTGGCGTTTGAAACGCTGCTGGCGGGATTTGACCAGACACCCTATTGCACGGGCAGCAGCCCAGGGCTGGCCGATCTATGCTTGATGCCGCAACTCTATAATGCGCGGCGCTGGCAGGTTGATTTGTCATACCTGCCCCGCATCCTTGCAGTCGAGGCCGCCTGTGCCGACCATCCCGCCTTTGCCGCGGCACATCCAAATGCGAATGCCCCTACTTAACCCGGCGCACAGGGTATGTGTGCCGATGAGGATAGGAATGGCTGCAAGTTCGACCTAGGTTTTCTGTGAAACAGATGGATGAGGTCGCCATGCCCGAGATCACCGGCTATCACGCCCATGTCTATTTTGACGCGGACACAGTGGATGCCGCACGACGGGTTTGCGAAGAAGCGGCAGGGCTGTTTTCTATTGATATGGGTCGCGTGCATGAACGCAATGTCGGCCCTCACCCACGCTGGAGCTGCCAGCTGGCCTTTGCACCGGACGCGTTCGATCAGGTCATTCCCTGGCTGATGCTGAACCGGCAGGGCCTGACCATCTTCACCCACCCCGAAACCGGACAGCACCTTGAGGATCATCGGGACCGGGCCATCTGGATGGGTGAGATGCTTGAGCTGAACCTTTCGATCTTTGACAAGATGGGCGCTTAGGTCAGCGTACGCGCCTGATCCCTCAGGACAAACTTCTGAACCTTCCCAGTTGAAGTTTTGGGCAAGGTTCCGAACACCACTGTCTTAGGCGCTTTGAAATGGGCCATGTTATCCCGGCAGAATGCGATCAACTCCGCCTCGGTCGCGGTGGCGTCAGGCTTTAGCTCGACAAAGGCGCAGGGGGTTTCGCCCCATTTTTCGTCCGGTCGCGCCACAACTGCGGCCTCCATCACTGCTGGGTGTTTGTACAGGATGCCTTCGACCTCGACCGACGAGATATTCTCGCCCCCTGAAATGATGATGTCCTTGGACCGATCCTTAAGCGCGATATAGCCGTCGGGATACATCACCCCCAGATCGCCCGAAGCAAACCAACCGCCGTTAAAGGCTTTGTCCGTTGCCTCGGGATTTTTCAGATAGCCCTTCATCACCACGTTGCCCTGCATGAAAATCTCACCCATGGTTTCGCCATCGGCAGGTACAGGTTCTAGCGTTTCAGGGTCGGCCACCATCAGGCCCGACAGGGCCGAATAGCGCACCCCCTGCCGCACCTTCAGCGCCGCGCGTTCCTGTGCATCCTTGGTGTTCCATTCGTCTTTCCAGGCGCAGACCACCGATGGGCCATAGGTCTCGGTCAGACCATACACATGGGTCACCTCGACCCCCATGGCTTCCATCGCTTCAATCACGGCGGCAGGGGGCGGAGCACCCGCAGTCATCACCTTGATCTGATGATCAAAGTCTTTCAACTCATCCGGTGCATGGGCCAGCATATTCAGCACAATTGGCGCGCCACAGAAATGCGTGACCTTCTCATCCCTGAAGGCTGCATAGATCGGCTCGGCCCGCACCGCGCGCAGACAGACCGAAACGCCCGCATTGGCCGCCATCGCCCATGGAAAACACCAGCCATTGCAATGGAACATCGGCAAGGTCCACAGATAGACCGCGTGTTTCGGCATATCCCAATCCAACAAGTCCGACTGTGCGTTCAGCGCCGCGCCCCGATGGTGATAAACCACGCCTTTCGGATTGCCCGTTGTCCCGGACGTGTAATTCAGCGTGATCGCGTCCCATTCGTCTTTGGGCAAGGACCACTCAAATTCAGGATCGCTGTCTGCCAGCAAGGCGTCATAGGTCAGGTTGCCCAACTTTTCTCCGCCCTCAAAACTGGCGTCTTCGATATCAATGACCAGCAGGTCGTGGTCGACCTGTTTCAGCGCCTCTTTCACCACACCCGAAAATTCGGGATCGACCAGCAGCACCTTGGATTCCGCGTGGTTAAGGATGAAGGCAATGATCGCCGCATCCAAACGCGTGTTGATCGCGTTCAAAACGGCACCGGCCATGGGCACGCCAAAATGTGCCTCGTACATTTCAGGGATATTGGCTGCAATAATCGACACAGTGTCGCCCTGCCCTATTCCACGTGCGACCAATGCGCCCGCCAGACGGCGGCATCGGGCATAGGTCTCAGCCCAGCTATACCGGCGATCACCATACACAACCGAGGGGTAATCAGGGTAAACCTGCGCTGTGCGCTCGAGAAAGCTCAACGGGGACAACGGCACATAGTTGGCCCGGCATTTGTCCAGATGACGCTCGTAAATTTGTGTGGCTCCCATCCGCTGATCCTCCCAATCGCGATTTGCGCGAATTGAGCACAAAGTTGAGCCCCTGACAAACCCGTAAAAATACGTCTCAGGAATGGACTGGCAATACGGGATGGTGCAATCTGGCCCTATCTCCGACAGGCCATTCAAGGTGATCTGAGCCATCGAAAACATCTGCCGGTTCGGGATAGCCCCTGCAATCCGTGCAACGAGCTTTATTGAAAGGACATGTCATGGACGGCACGTTCAACGAAAACGATCTTTCCCGCGTAGTCGAAGCCGACCGCGCCCACATCTGGCATCACCTGATCCAGCATAAACCCTTTGAAACCAATGACCCACGCATCATTGTCGAAGGCAAGGGCATGCGCGTTTGGGATCAAAAGGGCAAAGAGCATCTGGACGCCGTGTCCGGTGGAGTTTGGACCGTCAACGTTGGCTATGGCCGCGAATCAATCTGTAAGGCGGTCTACGAACAGCTGATGAAGCTGTGCTATTTCGCCAATACCGCAGGTTCGATCCCCGGTTCGATTTTTGCCGAAATGCTGATCGACAAAATGCCGGGCATGAGCCGGGTGTACTACACCAACTCGGGCTCTGAGGCGAACGAGAAGGCCTTCAAGATGGTCCGTCAGATCGCGCATAAGCGCTATGGCGGTAAAAAGACCAAAATCCTGTACCGCGACCGTGACTATCACGGCTCGACCCTGGCGACCATGTCGGCAGGCGGTCAGGACGAGCGCAACGCCCAGTACGGCCCCTTCGCGCCCGATTTCGTGCGCGTGCCCCACTGCATGGAGTACCGCAAGCACGAGCTGGACGGCGCGCCCGAAGAAAACTTTGGCGTCTGGGCCGCAGATCAGATCGAAGAGGTCATCCTGCGCGAAGGTCCCGACACCGTTGGCGCCCTGTGCCTTGAGCCGGTAACCGCAGGCGGCGGCGTGATCGAAGCGCCCGAAGGCTATTGGCAGCGCGTGCAGGAAATCTGCAAGAAGTACGACGTGCTGCTGCACATCGACGAAGTGGTCTGCGGCGTTGGCCGGACCGGCACTTGGTTCGGCTATCAGCAATACGGCATCAAGCCGGACTTCGTGACCATGGCCAAAGGCGTTGCCTCGGGCTATGCGGCGATTGCCTGCATGGTCACCACCGAGGAAGTCTTTGACATGTTCAAGGACGATGCCGCTGATCCGATGAGCTATTTCCGCGACATCTCGACCTTTGGTGGCTGCACCGCCGGCCCGGCAGCTGCGGTTGAAAACATGCGCATCATTCAGGACGAGAACCTGCTGCAAAACTGCACCGATATGGGTGACCGCATGATGGGCAACCTGCAGGCGCTGATGGAAAAGCACAAAGTCATCGGCGACGTCCGTGGCAAAGGCCTGTTCCTGGGCGCTGAACTGGTCGCGGACCGTTCGACCAAAGAGCCGATGGACGAGAAAAAGGTTCAGGCCGTTGTGGCTGATTGTATGGCGCAAGGCGTCATCATCGGTGCCACCAACCGCTCGATCCCCAGCCGCAACAACACGCTGTGCTTCTCGCCCGCGCTGATCGCAACGGCAGATGACATCGACCTGATCACCGACGCCGTCGACGGCGCGCTGGGTCGTGTGTTTGGCTAAGTCGCTGCACAAAGCTAATGAAAACCGGCGCTTTCGGCGCCGGTTTTTTTGTTTCTAAACCATGGTTTGCCAATTTCCAGAACTCGGGTAGCCTGATGGCACCCTTTGCAGGAGATCGCCCCATGACACTCAACCTTTTCCGCAGCATTGCCGCCGCCCTTGTGCTAGCCCTTGCAGCCCCTGCCAGCGCCGAAGACGGCAGCGGCTTCCCTCAGATCGTCGGCACATGGCATGGCACCTATCTGGTGGCCTTCGCCAAATCGAACCCCAACCACGAGAAAGGCCTGCTGCAGACCGAGATGGAGTTGGAAGTCACCAAATTGGACGGCAACCTTATCACCGCCACCAACCGCTGGCGGCGCATTGGGGACAAGGAATGGATCGTCGAAGAGGCAATGGGCACCTTCAGCCTGGACGATCCGACCCGCTTTGTTCTGGCCGAGGCCGGGATTTCCGGGGACGATGTCTCGGCTGGGATTTTCAATGGCGTCTATCTGGATGATGTGATCATGGTCACTTATGCTGGACCGGGGACCGGCGTGGCCTTTGCGGCACAGTTGGTGAAGAAGGGCAACTAGCCACGCCGAATGCGTTAGACATGAAAATGATAAACTAAGTTTTCCCCAATCCTGTGCATGATGCATTTCATTCCTCTTGCACGATCACGTAAGTTTGCTCTTACCGGGAGTTTGAGAATGAAGGCTGACAGCAGCTTAAAATGCTACTCCGTGTATCTTTCACTGGCTCTAACCTTCATCTCGGCGTGCTCAACAACACCAAAAAATGAAGAACCGCCGTTAACAGTGATGCCTTCGACTGGAACGGTTGAGTTCAGGCAACTTGCTTCTGTTTTCAGTTCGACTTGCCTTGCAAGTTTTCCAGACACCCAAAAAACAATCGAACAGTTTGAAAAACTTGGCTTTCAGGAAGTCGAATCCAAACGACCGTCCGAGGGGAATTACTGGCAACTTGTCGGCAATAGAATGCAAATAAACTCTACGGTAGGCCAGCGGGTTATAATCCTCACCGGCACCCGAAGAGCGGGCAATGGTTCTACTATACAAAATGTTTGTAACGTCCGAGCTGAATTGAAGAATCCCGAGACCCACAGTGATACCTCTCTCGTTTTCACTATGCTGAGCGGTAACGAAGTCTCCTTAAATCCGATCGACGGACACGAGTTTTCCAAATCAGGGGAGTTGCTGACTCAGGATGGCATTGCGAACGTTAGTTTCCGACAGTCGCGATGGATAAACAGAACAACTCAAGGGCGTCTACCCGAAGAATGCAATGGCCTTTCTGACTGTATCACCTGGGGCGAGGCAACGCTTGAAGTGTGGGTGAACACTGATGAATGATGCTTTCAAACGGAAGATATCGTTGCAGCCCAAAATGGGTTCAGGGCCTACCTAGCCAGGGTTCAGCTGCAAAAAAAGGCCGCCCCAAAGGGACGGCCTTTCATTCACTGTCTCTTTTCAGAGGATCAGGCAGTCAGAGCGGCCTGAGCTTTGGCGACGATCGCGCCGAACGCTTCCGGTTCGTGCACGGCCAGGTCGGCCAGAACTTTGCGGTCCACTTCGATACCGGCCAGGTTCAGGCCGTTGATGAAGCGGGAATATGTCAGTGCTTCGTCATGCGAACGGACAGCAGCGTTGATACGCTGGATCCACAGCGCGCGGAAGTTGCGCTTGCGGTTCTTACGGTCGCGGGTTGCGTACTGGTTGGCCTTGTCGACGGCCTGACGGGCAACCTTGAAGGTGCTCTTGCGGCGGCCATAGTAACCTTTGGCTGCCTTAATGACCTTCTTGTGACGGGCGTGAGTTACGGTTCCACCTTTAACGCGGGACATCTCTTAATCTCCTCTTAGCGGTCGTAGGGCATGTAGCCCTTGACGATCTTGGCGTCGGGGGCGGACAGGGTGGTGTTGCCACGGGCATCGCGGATGAATTTCTTGGTCCGCTTAATCATGCCGTGCCGTTTGCCGGCCTGGCCAGCAAGGACCTTACCGGTCGCAGTCACCTTAAAGCGCTTCTTGGCGCTCGACTTTGTCTTCATCTTAGGCATTTCCGTCTCCTTTCGGGGTTCGGTACTTGACGCGACTCGGCATGCCACATTGGCCGGTCACGCGATCAGAAGCGCCGTTTACGCAAGTTCTTCCATACTGGCAAGGGGGTTTTGACCAGAATCTGCGCTTTTCGCAGGGTGGTCAGGCACCGGGGCAGCGTTGGCTGCCCCGGTGGATTGATTTAGTGCTCGAATTTGCGGATTTCGCCGCTTTTCAGGCGGGCTGCATAGCTGGCCAGCTCTTCGCGCACTACTTTCATCAGGAAGTAGAGCGCAAAGACGTTCACAACCGCCATTGCAAAGATCGCCGCATCCGAGAAGTCGATGACCGGACCAAGGTTGGCCGCCGCGCCGATGACAACGAAGATGCAGAAGATGACCTTGAACACCAGCTCTTTGGTGTGTCCTTCGCCGAACAGATAAGTCCAGGCCTTGAGACCATAATAGGACCAACTGATCATGGTCGAGAAGGCAAACAGAACCACCGCGATCGCCAGAACATAGGGGAACCAGCTGAACGCACTGCCAAACGCCGCAGACGTCAGGCTAACACCCGAATTACCGTCAACGGTGGCAATAGCCGAACCATCTTCGGTCAGCATGTAAAGACCGGTTTCCGGGTCGATGATCAGCTGCTGAGTGATGATGATCACCAGTGCAGTCATTGTACAAATCACGACCGTATCGATGAACGGCTCAAGCAGCGACACGAAGCCCTCGGTGATCGGCTCTTTGGTCCGCACGGCCGAGTGGGCAATCGCCGCAGAACCAACGCCCGCCTCGTTCGAGAACGCCGCACGGCGGAAGCCCTGGATCAGCGCCCCAACCATACCGCCTGCGATGCCGAGGCCAGTGAAGGCACCCGCAAAGATCTGGCCGAAGGCCCAGCCGATCTGGTCTGCGTGCATAATGATGATCACTAGTGCTGCCGCCACGTACATAACACCCATGAACGGCACGACCTTTTCGGTGACGCGCGCGATGGATTTCAGGCCGCCCACGATCACTGCGAACACGATACCGGCAAAGACCAGGCCTGTAATCCAGCCCGGATAATCCCCGACAATGCCTGCAATCTGTTGGTGCGCCTGATTGGCCTGGAACATGTTGCCCCCGCCCAGCGCGCCAAGAATACAGAAGATCGAAAACAGAACAGCCAGGATCTTACCGCCCGGCAAGCCCAGCTCACTGAACCCTTTGGACATGTAATACATCGGGCCACCGGAAACGGTGCCGTCGTCGTATTCGTTGCGGTATTTCACGCCCAGCGTACACTCAGTGAATTTCGACGCCATGCCCAGCAGGCCCGCGACGATCATCCAGAACGTGGCACCCGGCCCGCCGATCCCGACGGCCACCGCCACACCAGCGATGTTGCCCAAACCGACCGTTCCTGAAAGCGCCGTGGCCAACGCCTGAAAATGGCTGACCTCACCCGCATCGTTGGGATCGGAATAGTCACCTTTCACAAGGCTGATCGCGTGACTAAAGAACCGCAGCTGCACAAAGGCAAAATACAGCGTGAACACTGTGGCCGCGACGACCAGCCAACCCACGATCCAAGGGAAGCTAGTGCCCGGAAACGGGGCAAAGATAAAGCTAACGAACGGCCCGGTGAAATCAGCAAAGGCTTGGTTGATCTTGTCGTCCAGACCCGGCGCCTCTTGGGCCAAAGCGGGGCTGGCGAACAGGGCAGCCGCTGTGGCAAAGCCCAGTTTTTTAAGCATATTCATTCTCGTCCCTCCGCTCAGTTCACAACGGTGACCGGTACATCGGCATGCATGACCAGATTCTGGGTCGAGCTGCCAAAGAGCCGTTTCTTGAACCCATCGGCCGAGGCGCGTCCGACGACGATCTGGGTACCACCGTTTTCGACTGTGATCGCGTTCAGCGTTTCAGCCACGTCACCATGGCGTACAATGCCATGGGCCGTAAAACCGTCCGCGTTCAAAGCTTCCACCGCAGGGGTGACGATCCGTGTCGAGGCCAATTCGACCTCTTCCTCGCGCCGCTTATGGCGCAGAGCATTTTCTTCAGGTGTTTGAAAAGTAAATGGGGACCATTCGATCACATAAACCACAAGCAACTCGCATGAACCGATGCGCCCTGCCAAATCCTTGGCAAAAGCGATCGCGCGCTCCCCGGTCTCTGTCCCGTCCAGTCCAATGACAATTTTTGTTGTCATGTCGGTTCTCCAATTTTTTTTCGTTGGGTCGAGGCCCGTGCCCTCGACAAGACAGCCAAACTTGGAACACATTGACGCAGCTGTCTTCAGATAAGTATCAGGAATAATCACTAGGAATTGGGGATTATTTTAGTCTATATTCAGTGAAAAATGTCGTCTTGCGCTAAAATTTCAGGGATTTTTACTGATCGATAGAGAATTGGACAAAATAGACCAACGCATCCTGCAAGAGCTGGAAATCAACGGAAGGTTATCGATCGTCGATCTTGCGGCACGTGTCAACCTGACCAATACCCCCTGTTCCGAGCGGGTCAAGCGCTTGGAAAAAAACGGGTACATCAAAGGCTATTGTGCCATCGTCGATAAAGAGCGAATGGGGCTAGCCTTGGTCACGGTTGTCCAGGTTTCACTGGCCGCGACGGCTGAGCAATCTCTTGGCAGGTTCAATGACGCTGTCCGCAATATTCCAGAAATTGAAAGCTGCTTAATGGTGGCGGGATCGTTTGACTATCTCCTGACAGTCCGCACGCGGGATATCACGCACTTCCGCGATATCCTCGGTGAGAAAATTAATAAGCTGCCTGGAATTCACCAGACCAGCTCATTTACTGTAATGGAGATCGTAAAAAGCCCTGTCGCTTGACAAGTGACCTGTCTGCCATGAGGCAGCATGCACGTTGACGCAAGTTCATCAGCCCGGATCTGTGTTGTATATCAGGCGTTCGTCACAGGGCGCAATACGCAGGATATTAGTGGTTCCGGGCACGTTGAATGGCACCCCAGCGGTCACCACAATCTGATCGGTCTCGGTCGCAAACCCACTGGCGCGGGCAGTGCGGGCGGCATTGACAACAGCACCCTTAAAGCGCTCAAGCTCGGGCGTCATCACACAATGGCAGCCCCAGCTCAGGCACAGGCGCCGTGCTGTTCCGGTGGCGGGCGTCATGGCGATGATCGGCACACCGGGACGTTCCCGCGCGGTCAACAGCGCCGTTGTGCCGCTTTGGGTAAAGCAACAAATGGCCTTGATGTCTGTCTTTTCAGCAATCTCACGCGCAGCTGCCACGATCCCGTCAGCAATTGTGGTGCCCTTTGCGGTGCGCGAGGCGGCGATGATCTGGGTGTAGGTCGGATCGGCCTCGACCTCGATAGCGACCTTGTTCATGGTTTGCACGGCCTCTATTGGATACGACCCCGCCGCTGATTCAGCGCTGAGCATGATGGCATCAGTGCCTTCATAAATCGCTGTCGCGACGTCCGAAACCTCGGCTCGCGTTGGCATCGGGCTTTCGATCATACTCTCCAACATCTGAGTGGCCACGATCACCGGCTTAGCCGCCGCGCGGCATCGTCTTACCAGCCGTTTCTGGATCGGCGGTACGGCTGAAACCGGCAATTCGACCCCCAGGTCGCCGCGGGCCACCATGATCCCGTCCGAGGCATCGAGGATTTCGTCAAATGCCTCAACTGCCGCAGGTTTTTCGATCTTGGACAGGATTGAGGCCCGGCCATCAGCCAGTGCCCGGGCCTCAAAGACGTCCTTGGCGCGCTGAACAAAGCTCAACCCCAGCCAGTCAACGCCCAATTTACAGACAAACTCCAGATCATCGCGATCTTTTTCAGACAGCGCGGCCAACGGAAGAACCACATCGGGGACGTTCACACCTTTCCGGTTCGATATCGTGCCTCCGACCTCCACCGTGCAATTGGCGAATTCTTTGCCACAATCCTGAACGATCAGGCGGATTTTGCCGTCATTGACCAACAGCCGCGCGCCCGGTTCAAGTGCGGCGAAAATCTCGGGATGCGGCAGACAAACGCGGCCTCTGTCCCCCGGAGTAGCGTCAAGGTCCAGACGGAAGGCTGCGCCCTCTTCCAGTTCTTCGGCGTCATTGGCGAACTCACCCACGCGCAGTTTGGGCCCTTGCAGGTCAGCCAGAATCGCAATCGGGCTTTCCAGATCCTTTTCCACCTGTCGGATGATCCGGTGACGTTCGCGAATCTCATCATGGCTGCCGTGGCTCATGTTCAGACGAAACACATCTGCCCCGGCCTCGTGCAGCGCACGGATGGTGTCATAATCATTGGACGCCGGTCCCAGCGTCGCCACGATTTTTACATTCCTCAGGCGTCGCATTGGTATTTCTCTCCTCACGTCTTTTGTCTGAATCGCACAAATGTTACCGCAAACATTGCATCAGGCTGCTTATTGCGCAATTCCCTTTCCGAAGCAACTGCCCTACACCTGCGGCAAACTAGATGACAGGCTTATGACGTATTCCCCGTTTTTTATCCACGGCGCTGATCGCCCCTCGCGCTGGCTGATCACATGTGACCACGCAACCAACACGGTGCCCCCCGAAATCAACGGCGGAGACCTCGGCCTGCCGCGCGAGGATATGGAGCGTCACATCGCCTATGACGTGGGCGCGTATGAGGTGTCAAAGCATTTGGGAGAGATCCTGAACGCGCCAGTTATTGCCGCCAATTTCTCACGTCTGGTGATTGATCCCAACCGGGGTGAGGATGACCCCACCCTGCTGATGAAGCTGTATGACGGTTCGATCATCCCCGGCAACCGCCACGCAGACGCGTCTGAGCGTGAACGGCGTCTGAACATGTGCTACCGCCCCTATCACGAGGCGCTGGAACGTATGGCGGGCCTGCCGCATGCGGTGATCGTGTCGATGCATTCCTTCACCCGCCAACTGCGTGGCCGCGACCCACGCCCATGGCAAATCGGGGTGCTGCACACTCCGGATGAACGGTTCTCGCGCCCGTTGATCGACCGTCTTGAGGCCGAAGCAGACCTGTGTGTTGGTGTCAACGAGCCCTATACTGGCGTGCTGTCCGGTGACGCAATTGATCGGCACTGCACAACGCATGGCCGACCTAACGCCTTGATCGAGCTGCGTAATGATCTGATCGCGGACAATGCCGGACAGCGTGAATGGGCAGAGCGTTTGGCCATAATCCTGCAGGACGCTTTGAGCGAAAGCGGTCTTTGACGTCAGGTCAAATAAGGTCGATTCCGGGTCTCACGTTATTGTGAGGGTATCCCGAGCCCCCATATATTAAGGGAAAGGAGACGACCATGACTCAGGAATTCCTGACGACCGTCTTCGGCTGGATGACGGTCCTTAACCTCGCCCTTCTGGTGTTCACTACTCTGATGATCGTTGTTTCACAGGACTGGGCTGCCAAGATACACGGCCGGATGTTCCAGATGGAGCCTGGCGATGCAAAAAGGGCCTATTTCCGGTATCTGGCCAACTACAAGATACTGACCATCGTATTCTGCCTGATGCCGTGGCTGGCCCTGAAGCTGGCTTAAAACCGAAATCGATCGCTGGGAAGGGCCTGCTGGCTCTTCCTGTTTATTGTAACGACGCCTTCGGATTGTTAGGTCAGGCAAACGACACGCATTGGGAGCCCGACAATGGACAAGCAAACCGAAATCGAACTTCAGGCCGCCGCATTCCGCCGGTTGCAAAAGCACCTGATGGAAGACCGCACGGACGTTCAGAACATCGACATGATGAATCTGGCCGGGTTCTGCCGCAACTGCCTGTCGCGCTGGTATCAGGAAGCGGCCAATGAAAAGGGCATCGAGATGGGCAAGGACGAAGCCCGTCAGATTTTCTACGGCATGACCATGGATGAGTGGAAGGCGAACTATCAGACCGACGCCAGCCCTGAAAAACAGGCCGCCTTCAAGGTCGCGTTTGAAGAAAATGTTGGGAAAAAAGACTAATCCCCTAAAACGAAAAAGGCCCGCCAATCCGGCGGGCCTTTGCTTTAGATCGCTGCCTTGCGGCTTTCGTCCAGATAAATCTCACGCAGCCGTTTGGCGATCGGACCCGGCGTGCCATCCCCCAGCGTTACACCGTCAATTTCAACTACCGGCATGACGAACGCACTTGCCGAGGTGGTAAAGGCTTCGTCCGCCTCTTTCGCTTCGTCGATGGTGAACAGACGTTCTTCGACTTCCATCTGCGCCTCAGCCGCCATGCGCAGCACGGCTTTACGCGTGATACCGTGCAGAATGTCGGTCGACAGCGGGCGGGTGACGATCTTGCCGTCTTTCACGTAGTAGGCGTTGTTGCTGGTGCCCTCGGTAACATAGCCGCCTTCGATCAACCATGCATCGTCGCAGCCCGCTTTCTTGGCCATCATCTTACCCATCGACGGGTACAGCAGCTGAACAGTCTTGATATCGCGGCGACCCCAGCGGATATCCTCGATCGAGATGATCTTTGCACCTTTTTTCGCCGCTGGGCTGTCGACCAGACCCGGCTTGTTCTGCGTGAACAGAACCAGACTGGGCTTGGTGTCCGCCGACGGGAACACGAAATCCCGGTCGCCATCCGATCCACGGCTGACCTGCAGGTACACAAGCCCTTCTTCGATGCCGTTCAGCTCAACCAGCTTGCGGTGAATCTCGAGCAGCTCATCCTTGGTGCAAGGTTCGGCCATCTCCAGCTCGTCCAGAGACCGCTTGAGGCGCACGGCATGGCCTTCAAAATCGATCAGCTTTCCATCCAGAACGCTGGTGACCTCGTAAACGGCGTCGGCGAACAGGAAACCACGGTCAAAAATGGAAACCTTGGCTTCGGTTTCAGGCAGGTATTCGCCATTCACGTAAACGGTGCGGGTCATGTCATATCCTTTTCGTCTCAGGGCTTCGCCCGTTCCTTACTGAAAATGATCCACCGGATCATTTTCCGGGCGTTCGTCACCCCCAGAGCGCCGCCAAAGGCGGATGCACTCCGGCATCATCAAAATTCAGCGGGTTGTCGCGGTCTTCGGCCAACAGAAGCGGGCCGTCAAGGTCTGTTACCATCGCACCCTGCGCCAGCAGTGTCGCGGGCGCCATAGCCAGCGAACTGCCGACCATGCATCCGACCATAACTTTGTAACCCTCGGCCAGCGCCTGTTCACGCAGGGCCAGCGCCTCGGTCAAACCGCCGGTCTTGTCGAGCTTGATGTTTACTACGTCATACTTGCCCTTCATCGCGGGCAGGCTACTGCGGTCATGGCACGATTCATCGGCACACACCGGCACCGGGCGATCCATCCCGATCAGGGCGTCATCTTCCCCGGCTGGCAGAGGCTGTTCGACCAGCGCAACTCCCAGCCGCACCAGATGCGGTGCCAGATCGGCATAGACTTCGGCCGACCAGCCCTCATTGGCGTCGACGATGATCTTGGCGTCAGGGGCACCTGCGCGTACGGCTTCCAGACGAGGCATGTCGTCTGGCGTACCCAGCTTAATCTTCAACAGCGGACGATACGCGTTCTCAGCCGCCTGTGCCTGCATCTTTTCCGGCGTGTCCAGCGACAAGGTGTAGGCGGTGATCTCTGGGCCGGGCGCGGGCAGACCGGCCAGTTCCCATGCACGTTTTCCGGCGCGCTTCGCCTCAAGATCCCACAGTGCACAGTCTACCGCATTGCGGGCGGCACCCGCGGGCAACAGATCCATCAACTGCGCTCGATCAAACGTCCGGGGCAAACTGGCAATTTCAGCCTCGACCGACTCCAGCGTTTCATTATACCGCGCGTAGGGCACACATTCGCCCCGCCCCTGATGCGCGCCATCCGATAAACGTACAGTCAGCACATTCGCTTCGGTCCTAGACCCGCGCGAGATCGTAAAGACCTGAGCCAACCGGAATACATCACGAGAGACGTCAATCTGCACGCGCCCACTCCTTTATTCATTCAAGATTTCCCCGCCAGAGAGTCCTCTGGCGGGGTCTATTGATCACAACGCGGCCAGCGCGTCGACCAGTTTGCCCGGACCAAAGCGGAACGGATCAGTGGCGGGCATACCCATATCGGCCTCGACCTTCGCCAGATAGGCGATGGCGTCCTCTTCGCTCATGTGCTGTGTGTTGACCGAGACACCCACGACCTGACAATCAGGGTTTGCAACCTTGGCAAGTGCCAGCGCGGTGTCGCGCAGGTTTTCAAGCGTCGGCAAAGTATAGGTCGGCAGACCGCGCATATGCTCACGGGTGGGTTCGTGGCTCAGGATCAGTGCGTCCGGCTGGCCGCCGTGGATTAGCGCCATGGTCACACCGGAGTAGGACACGTGGAACAGCGATCCCTGCCCTTCGATCAAGTCCCAGTGGTCGTCGTCATTGTCGGGTGTCAGCCATTCGACCGATCCGGCCATGAAGTCAGCGATCACGGCGTCCAGCGGCACACCGTCACCGGTGATCAGAATACCGGTCTGGCCGGTGGCACGGAAGGTGGATTTCATGCCACGCTTGCGCATTTCGGCATCCATTGCCATCGCCGTGTACATCTTGCCGACCGAGCAATCCGTGCCAACTGCCAGACACCGCTTGCCCTTGCGTTTGATGCCGTTTGCGATCGGATACTCGACCTCGGGAACGCGCACATCGTGCAGCTTGCGGCCCGTGGCCTCGGCAACGGCAACCAGATCGGGCTCGTCGCGCAGCAGGTTGTGCAGGCCAGACGCCAGATCAAAGCCTTCCTCCAGCGCCATCACCAGAACCTTTTTCCATTCCTGGCTGATCACACCGCCACGGTTGGCCACACCGATGACCAGAGTCTTAGCGCCCGCCTCTTTTGCTTCGGTCAGGGTCATGTCCGTCAGGCCCAGATCGGCCTTGCAGCCGTCCATCCGATATTGGCCCACAGCGTTTTCCGGGCGCCAGTCTTTGATGCCGACTGCGACTTTGGCCGCCAATTGGTCGGGCGCATCGCCCAAAAACAGCAGGTACGGTGTCTCGATCATTGCGGTTCACTCCTTTGATTCCGGCGCAGCCTATGGGACGCGCCTGACGAGTGCTTTGCGTTTTCGCCTGACATAGTTGCCATTGGTGGGAAATTTTCGCGCGAGTTCTTCATATACTGAAATATTCTTTCAAGTTTTCACAGTGATTAAACTTTAATCACCAGTTTGATCGCTTTCCGTGGCAAATGCTGCGAACGCAATGCCGCACTTGCATAAAGACGCTTGCGCATAAGCACGCAATTTAATACCTCAATGAGCAGAAAAATTGTAATTTCATTTCTCGCACGAGGTCCAGATGAGCTTTCGCCTTCAACCCGCCGCCCCCGCCCGCCCCAACCGTTGCCAGCTGTTCGGGCCTGGATCGAACACCAAGCTGTTTCCGAAAATGGCCGCGTCAGCGGCAGACGTGATCAACCTTGATCTTGAGGACTCGGTGGCGCCGTCGGACAAGGACGCGGCCCGCGCCAATGTGATCGAGGCGCTGAACACCGTGGATTGGGGCAACAAGTACATGTCCGTGCGCATCAACGGACTGGACACATCCTATTGGTATCGCGACGTTGTGGATCTGCTGGAACAGGCTGGCGACCGTCTGGACCAGATCATGATCCCCAAGGTCGGCTGCGCCGAAGATGTCTATGCCGTGGACGCGCTGGTTACCGCCATCGAACGCGCCAAGGGCCGCACCAAGCCGGTATCCTTCGAAGTGATCATCGAATCTGCCGCAGGCATTGCCCATGTCGAGGAAATCGCGGCCTCGTCACCACGAATGCAGGCGATGAGCCTGGGTGCGGCGGATTTCGCGGCCTCCATGGGCATGCAGACCACTGGCATAGGCGGAACGCAGGAAAACTATTACATGCTGCGCGAAGGCGAAAAGCACTGGTCCGATCCTTGGCATTGGGCACAAGCGGCCATCGTCGCCGCTTGTCGAACCCATGGCGTGCTGCCGGTGGACGGGCCGTTTGGTGACTTCTCGGATGATGAGGGATACATCGCACAGGCCAAACGCTCAGCCACGCTGGGTATGGTCGGCAAATGGGCGATCCATCCCAAGCAGATCGCACTGGCTAATCAGGTCTTTACCCCCTCGGACGAGGCTGTTTCGGAAGCGCGCGAAATCCTGGCGGCAATGGAACAGGCCAAGGCCAATGGCGAAGGCGCGACTGTCTACAAAGGGCGTCTGGTCGATATCGCCTCGATCAAACAGGCCGAAGTGATTGTGGCGCAGGCGGAACTGATCGCCGCTGGCTAATGGCCAAAAAAAGGCGCCCTGCGGGGCGCCTTCTTGTTACCGCCCGAAGATGTCGTTGGGCACCCAGGTGAGCTTTTCGCCTTGTTTGCCCGACTTCATCATCAGGCAAGAGGATCCCAATTTTTGGAAATAGATGATCTTCAACGGATACCAGCCCGCCTGGGGCACTTCAACTTCGGTACGTTGATTGGCTTCACAGCCTTGAATACCGGTTACGCGGCCAATCTGTTGACCACCAACCGAAGCCTCAATCCCGTCATTTGACCACGTTTCCAACTCGTAAATCCCCGGCGAGTCGAACCGCATATACCCAGTAACTTCGGCAGCAACGTTGTAAGCGCCGTCGAATGTCATGACGTCCTCACCCTTGCTGGTGTCCCTGTAATCCAACCCCCGCAACGGTGTTCCGGGTTGCGCTTGTGACAGCAGGCTTTTCGCCTGGCTCAGATCTCGGATCTTCTTGTGTTGATTGCCTGTACCATAGTATTTCACATTCAACCCGGCCTGCGGGCTGGGTTGTGGGCTTGCAGGTTGCAGCTTAAGCGGCGCTGACGCTACCGCTCCGGCAATCAATGCCATAGCTGCGGCAAGCGCACCGGCTTTGATAAGTTTCATGATCGTCTCCCTGTGACGGCATAAGAGGGGTTTGCCCCCATTTTGGTTTTCCCATTGCTGTGACACTAGGATGTGAGGATTTTCCCCGCAAGACAGTTAAAATTCACAATTTCCCTGTCAGGCGCGCAAATCCTTGGGTGAATCCATCACCACGTAGGAGGTGATCGACGTCACATGCGGCAGGGTTCCCAGCACCTCTGTGTGAAAGGTTTTGTACTCGGCAAGATCAGCGCATTCCACACGCAGCAAGTATTCGATGGTGCCGGTGATATTGTGGCATTCAATCACTTCGGGCGCATGCTGCACGGCCCGTTCAAAACCTTCCTGCGCGGCTTTGGTATGCTCTCCCAATCCAACGCCGATGTAACCCACGAACCCTACGCCCAGTTCTTTCGGGCTTAATACCGCGCGGTAGCCGGTGATCACGCCAGCGCGCTCAAGTTCTTGCACGCGACGCAAGCAGGCCGAGGGCGACAGGCCAACGCGGTCCGCCAGTTCCAGGTTGCTGATACGGCCGTCACCTGTCAGCGCGCGCAATATTTGTTGATTTATGTGATCAATCTTCGCCATTAATTGTGTAATTACCCCAAACACGCACAAAAACGCAATTTCATTTACTGTTTTGTCAGTGATTATCCCCGCCATGACCTATGATATCCTTCTGGCCCTGATCGCCTTTGCTTTTGTCTCGTCCATCACGCCTGGGCCGAACAACCTGATGCTGATGGCCTCGGGGGCTAATTTCGGGTTTCGCCGAACCATCCCGCATATGTTGGGGATCGGGTTGGGGTTTACTGTCATGGTCCTGCTGGTCGGTGCCGGTTTGGTGCAGGTATTTGACCGATACCCGGTCAGCTACACGGTGCTGAAACTCGCCTCGGTCGTCTATCTTCTGTATCTGGCGTGGAAGATCGCGCATGCGGCTCCTTCAAAAGGCAATGATGCCGAGGGTGACCCAATGACCTTTCTGCAAGCCGCCGCTTTTCAATGGGTCAACCCAAAGGCCTGGGCCATGGCCCTGACGGCCACCACGGCCTACACGCCAGATCACACGCTGCAAGCCATCGTCATCGTTGCTCTGATATTCGGAGCGGTGAACCTGCCGTCGGTCAGCACCTGGACGGTGCTGGGGCAGCAGATGGCGCGGATTCTGACGAACCCGCGCCGGTTGGTGGTGTTCAACTGGACCATGGCGGTGCTGCTGGTCGCCTCGCTCTACCCGGTCCTGTGGCCAAACTGACCTATTTCAGCGGTAGGCAAATTTCTGTCAGCAGCTCTTCGGGTGCGGTGTTGCGCGGATCGTTCAGGTAGATCTCGTAGCACGGCTGGTCCGCGGGTTCTTCGCCTGACTCAGGCAGCCAGTTTCCGAACAGCGTGTGATACGCCGCGTGCAAACCGGAGTATGGGCCCTTGTAGGTCAGAATAGCTGTTTTGCCGCCTGGAATCTGCACGTCTTCCATACCCTCTGGTGTGTCACCACCTTTGAATTCGGCGCCTGCATAGCTGCGCAGTTGGTCTTGTGACACATCATCGGGGCTGTCCAGATAGACTCCGATGACTGGACCAAGTTGAGACCACAGGTTGCGGGATTCACACAAGGCACCAAATGCCTCAAACTTATTGCCGATCTCTGCGTAATCCCCTTTGTGAGCCAAGGCTATAACTCGGCGAGCGGGTTCAGTACGGGTTGTAACGGGATGCATTGGATATTCTCCGATTCTCAATTTGCGATTAAGCACCAGCCAACGCCCGGATTTTCTAAAGGCCGCCGGGCTGGCGCTGTAGGCCTGCGAAAAGGCCCGCACAAAGGAATTCAGATTGGGATAACCCACCGCCGACGCGATCTCTGCCACGGACCGGTCGGTTTGCACCAGCCAACACGCGGCACGGTGCAACCGGATCCGGCGGACAGCTTGCGCGCAGGTTTCGCCGGTAATCGCGCGAAACACACGATGCCAGTGAAACCGGGACATCGCAGCCACATCAGACAAGGCATCCAACGACAGATCCCCGGCGGGGTGATCGTGGATGTAAGTCAAGACGCGCAGAATGCGATCTTCGTAGCTGTTTGCCATCGGCAACCTTCCTTCTCTTTGCTTATCCGTGGTCGCATATTCCGCATCCACAAATCTTGCTGAGTTGCATCCCGCGCAACCTCAGGTCATATAGCAAAGAACTTCCGCGTTGAGAGGCGTCATGACCCAGTATCTGGATTTCGAAAAACCGCTGGCCGAGATTGAAGGCAAGGCCGAGGAATTGCGTGCGCTGGCCCGTGCCAACGAAGAGATGGACGTGGCCGAAGAAGCCGCTGCGCTGGACGCCAAGGCCGCAAAGCTTCTGGAAGAGCTTTATGGCGATCTGACCCCCTGGCGAAAATGCCAGGTGGCGCGCCATCCGGACCGCCCGCATTGCAAGGACTATGTCGAGGCGCTGTTTACCGAATTCACGCCGCTGGCGGGCGATCGCAACTTTGCCGACGATCTGGCAGTTATCGGTGGTCTGGCCCGATTCAACGATCAGCCGGTGATGGTGATTGGTCATGAAAAGGGTTCGGACACCAAATCGCGGATCGAACGGAATTTCGGCATGGCCCGCCCCGAAGGGTATCGCAAGGCCGTGCGCCTGATGGAAATGGCCGGTCGCTTTGGCCTGCCCGTTATCACTCTGATCGACACGGCAGGCGCCTATCCCGGCAAGGGGGCCGAGGAACGCGGTCAGTCCGAGGCCATTGCCCGGTCGACCGAGATGTGCCTGAAGATCGGCGTGCCGCTGGTGTCGGTGATCATCGGCGAAGGCGGGTCCGGCGGGGCTGTGGCCTTTGCCACCGCGAACCGCGTCGCGATGCTGGAACATTCGGTCTATTCGGTGATCTCGCCGGAAGGCTGCGCTTCGATCCTGTGGAAAGATGCCGAAAAGATGCGCGAGGCCGCCGAGGCGCTCCGCCTGACCGCGCAGGACCTGCACAAACTGGGCGTCTGCGATCTTATCATTCAGGAACCCAAAGGCGGTGCCCATCGCGACCGTCCTGCCACCGTCGAATCCGTTCGGGATGCTATCACCCTTATGCTGAAAGAACTGGACGGCAAAGACGCGGCGGCCCTGATTCAGGACCGCCGTCAGAAATTCCTTGATATCGGCTCGAAAGGGCTGGCGGCGTAACCCGTCAGCCGCCCAGGCTGCGCAACAACGCAACAGAAGGTTCTCCGGTGACTGGCATGCCGCTGGCGCGCTGATAGGCGCTGATGGCGGATTTGGTGTTGTTGCCGATCACCCCGTCCGCGCCCTGCGTGTCATATCCGGCCGATGTCAGTCGGCGCTGGAGCTCCTTGCGATCTTCCAGCGTCAAACCCGTTGCGTCTGGCCCGAATGAGGCCTGAAACGGCGCACCGCCTGCAATCCGGTCAGACAAATGTCCGACGCCAATCGCGTAGCTGTCCGAATTGTTATAGCGCTTGATGACCTGAAAATTGCGGAATACCGCGATACGTGGCCCCGGCTTTTGCGGCTGCAGAACTGCAACGGGCGAACCAGACACCGTCCCGGCCTCACCACCCCAGGGCTGTCCACGCACCCAACCCGCGCGTGCCAGATAGGCTGCGGTCGAGGCCAGCGAATCCGTCGGGTCCTCGGACCAGATATCGCGCCGCCCATCGCCGGTGAAATCCACCGCATAGGCCAGATAGGATGTGGGAATGAACTGCGTGTGCCCCATTGCCCCGGCCCAGCTGCCGGTCATGTTGGCCGGGCTTGTGTCGCCCTCTTGAATGATCTTCAAAGCCGCGATCAGTTGCTTCTCAAAAAACGCGCCGCGCCGCCCGTCATAGGCCAGCGTTGACACAGCAGACACCACAGGCACATCCCCGCGCCGCGCGCCATAGCGGCTTTCCAAGCCCCAGACGGCAACGATCACTTCTTTATCGACGCCGTATTTGGCCTCAATCTGCGACAAGGTTCCGGCGTGGCGCACCAGCATCTGTTTGCCAGTCGCGATCCGCTCATCTGAGGCCGCAATGGCCAGGTAATCCTCGAGTGAACGTTTGAATTCGACCTGATTGCGGTCCCGCTCGATCACATCGGGCAGGTACCCCGCCCCCTGAAAAGCCAGGTTTAGGGTTGTCTGCGATATCCCCTGCGACGCCGCGCGGCCCTTGAAACCGGCAACCCATGCATCCCACCCGGCGTTGGGCACAGGCCGCATCCGTGACGCCGGGGTGCTGGTGGGGGTGCCTGTGGAACAGGCAGATAACAGGGCTGACCCGAGCCCCAAAGAAAATATCCGTCGATTGATCATAACTGAAAACTGCTCTTGTTGTGATTTGGTCCAGACTAGCCCAGACCCAATCCCCAAACCAGAACGACGACGTCAATCAGATGCAAAATTCGGGCTTCGGCAACAAGCCGCTCAGCTGACCAGCAACCTCAGTCCCTGAGTCACGTCCGAGCGGACGGCCAAACGCAATCCGGGCTCGTCACCGGCCTGCAAAGCGGCGATGATCAGTTTGTGGTTATGCGGCGGGTCGGTCCGCCGCAGTCGGCCGTACAGCGCACGCATGGTGGGACCAAGTTGCAGCCAGACTGTTTCTGCAATCGCGAGCATCGCCGGGGCCTGCGCCCGCAGATACAGAGTGCGGTGAAATTCTAGGTTTGAGCGAATATAGCCAACGGCATCACGTTTGGTGACCATCTCGGCCACGTTCATGTTGATGCTTTGCAGCCGGTCAATCAGCGCCATATGTGCACGCGGCAGGGCGCGGCTGGCAAGTTCGACCTCAAGCAGCGCACGAAGCGCAGCCAACTCTTCGATCCGGTCATTGGTCAGCTCAGGCGTCGAAACCCGGCCCGATGTGGATAGAAACAGCGCTCCCTCGGCTGCCAAGCGGCGCACGGCCTCGCGCGCGGGGGTCATCGAGACGCCAAATTCCTTACCGATCCCGCGTAGGGTCAGCGCCTGCCCCGGTGCCATTTCACCGTGCATAATGCGTGCGCGAAGAACACGATAGACCCGATCATGGGTGGCGGTATGGGATTCAGTGGGGCGTGCGGACAACATACCCCCATGTGATCACAAATGAACCCGGGGTCAACTCGCCTTGGTATCAAATCTGTATTGATGCAGTTGCGCCCCGTTGTCGCGCAGCCAACGCCGCTGATCGCAGTAATCGCCGAAAATCCGCTCGACCTGCGCCCAAAAATCGGCCGAATGGTTCATCTCTACCAGATGCGCCACCTCATGCGCGGCGACATAATGCAGGATCTCAGGCGGCGCTAGGATCAACCGCCAGGAAAACATCAGACCGCCAGCGGAACTGCACGACCCCCAACGCGACCGCGTATCGCGCATGGTCAGGCTGGAATAGGACCGTCCCAGCATCGCCGCGTAATCATCGCAGGCGCCGGTCAGGCGATCACGCGCCAATTCCTTGAGAAATCGCGCCAGACGCCGTGCCTCGGCACCCTCGGGTACTGCAACCTCATCGCCCTGTAACAGAACGCGCCGCCCGCTGGCAGGCACGATTCGCCGCTCTGTGCCTTCGATCGGGATGGTTTGCCCGAACTGAACCACCGCAGGGTCAGGACGGTCCAGCAGGTGCTGACGTATCCACTCTTCTTTGGTGCGCGCAAAACTCAAGGCTTCGGCTTCTGGCACGCCTTGTGGATAGGTCAGCGTAACCCGGCCATCCAATTGGGAAATCCGCAAACTGATCCGCCGCGCTCGCGCCGATTTGCGCAACGTCAGTGGCACCGGTGGCGTCCCGGGCAGTGCGTGATCTTCCATATACCTGTTTCTCCTGCGCAAAGGCTTTGACAGTGCCCGCTGCATGTGGCACGTGACCTGAATCGTTGATACGACTCACCTGATATCAAGGGGATTTCACATGCCCAAGGAAGAATGGGGCGTAAAGCGCGTTTGCCCGACAACCGGTAAGCGGTTTTATGACCTGAACAAGGACCCGATCGTCAGCCCCTATACCGGCGAGATCGTGGAGCTTGAGACCGGCAAAAGCCGGATGATCGCCGCAGATGCGGAAGATGCCGCCTCGGCCAAAGCGCGTGAGAACGCGTCGGATGAAGATATCGTTCTGGATGATGACGACAATGTCGACGTCGAACTGGACGACGATCTTCTGGACGATGATGACGACGACAACGATAACGTCTCGTTGGACGATATCACCGACATGTCGTCGGAAGACGAAAACTAAAACCGGTCAGAGGCGGCCCCGCGTCGCCTCATGCCCACCCCGGACGCGGGTCGGAAACTTTTTGGCAAATTCCATTTTTGGTCTTGCGCTCGCCGTTGCCGTCTCATAAACGTCCGTCCACTGCTTCGGCAGTACCTTGATGGGGCCTTAGCTCAGTTGGGAGAGCGCTTGCATGGCATGCAAGAGGTCAGGGGTTCGACTCCCCTAGGCTCCACCAAAACCTAACAAATGATCCGCAACGCATAGTTCTTCCTTTTTGGCAGCAGGATTTTCCTTTGGGGCCGAAGCGGAACTCAGAGCCCGAAGCCGCAATCGATCAAGCCGCGCGCATATGCAAGCGCGGCACGCCGCCAACCGCGCAAACCGGACATTCCCACGCGCTTCTCAGATGGCAGGGCAGCGGACTTTGCCGCCATTGGCCCGCTTTCACCGGAGAACCGCAGACAGCGCAAACCGGACATTTAATAGGAAGGTCCCAAAATCCTTGCTGCGCAAAAAATGCACACGGTCTAAAGCGATGGCCTGCTCTGGGTGCGCCCAACCCAATTCGCGATTACGGCCGCTTCTAGCGCGTGGTCGAACTGAGCTGCCCCATTTAAGTGGTCCAAATTGAAAGTTAGTGCTTGGTTGGCCTTTGGTCTATCAGGACGAAGACATCCGGGGCTGGATTTGCACACGACGAAGTTTTTGACAAATAAATGAATCGCAATAACATAATGTGAGTTGTTGGTTCTCTGCCGTTTTCCACTGACAACCTTCGATGAAAATGAGGCGGCCATACTTTTTGCAGGGAAAGCAAGTCTTGTTCGTGGGTTAGGTCGATCAAAAAGGTGGAGTGTTGGTCTGGACTTTCAAACGCCGCAAAAGGTTCCTGAAAACGATCTCCAAGATTACCTAAAAGTTGTCGACGCATCATTGTGATTTTCAGGGTGATGAAACGGTGCCCCTAAAGTCTGAGCTACCCATAAGAATAGGAAGCTATTCGGAATAGCCCAAGGCGCGTTGTGTCCTGCACGGTATATAGACCGTAAAAGGGGCGCAATTTCTTAACTTTGATGCTTTTCCCGAGAAGGAGACTAACATGATTAAACCTCACCAAGTTGCCACGCCTTTGGCTGCTTTCTTTTGTACTTTTGCGATCTCCGCGACGGCTCAGGATTTCGATCCGACATCGCTATCGACCTACGGGAGCAAACCCAACATCATTCTGATTGTTTCTGACGATACTGGTTATTGGGACCTTGGTGCCTATCATGGTGGCGCAGCGCGTGGCATGGACACCCCCAACCTTGATCAAATGGCCAAGCAGGGGATGATGTTCACGGACTTCTACGCTCAATCCTCTTGCACGCCGGGGCGTGCAGCAATGCAGACTGGGCGTTACCCGAACCGCTCGGGCATGACGACGGTCGCCTTTCAGGGTCAAGGTGGTGGACTGCCGGCGGCAGAATGGACGATTGCGTCTGTTTTGAAACAGGCTGACTACAACACTTACTTCATGGGTAAGTGGCATCTCGGTGAAGCGGATTACGCCATGCCAATTGCCCATGGCTATGACAAGATGGAGAATACATTCCTCTATCACCTGAACGCGTATACTTATGCTCTGGACGACTGGAATGTGCAGATGTCCGACGATCAGAGGGCATTTTATAAAGAGAACACCACTGGCGTATTTGAAGGTGTAGCCGGTGAACCTGCCAAAGAAGTGCTGACCATTGAAGACATGACAACCGCAGATCTAGCTGCGTTGGACAAGGTTGGTGCAGAAAAGGCAGTGGCGGAACTGGAGCGTCTTGCTGGTCTGGACAAACCGTTTTTCATGTCGATCAACTGGGCTGCAAACCACCAGCCTAACCTGCCGTCGCCTGATTTCGTGGGTAAGTCAGCGGTAAAGAACAAGTACGGCGACAAGGTGGTCGAGCTTGATTTCCACACTGGTCAAATCCTCGACAAGGTGGAAGATCTTGGAATTGGGGAAAGTACCCTGATCATTTACACTGTTGATAATGGCGCGTGGCAGGATGTTCATCCTGATGCCGGCATGACACCGTTTCGCGGAACTAAGGGAACCGACCGGGAAGGAGCGTACCGCGTACCGTTCTTCGCCAAATGGACAGGTAAAATTGCGCCGGATTCGAAGTCGAGCGACATTACCGGTGGTACTGACTTGATGGCCACCTTTGCGAGCCTTGCAGGATTGCCGTTGCCGACCGAAGACCGGGAAGGTCAACCGACGATCTTTGACAGCATCGATATGGCTCCAGTCCTGTTTGGAGAGGCTGATCCGCAGCGCAACTCCTGGGCATATTTTACAGAAAATGAACTTTCGCCGGGCGCAGTGCGCGTTAACGAATGGAAAGCTGTCTTCAACATGCGTGGCGACAATGGTGCACGGGCCGGTTCTGAAGCCCCGGCAGCCGAATTGGGTTGGCGCGGTGCTGAAAAGTACGTTGCCACCGTTCCGCAGGTGTTCAACCTGTGGGAAGATCCCATGGAGCGCTATGACATCTTCATGACAACCGGGCGTGAGAACACTTGGACAGTTCCGACGCTGATGGGCGAACTTGAACGTGTGGTAAAAACCTACATTGAGTATCCACCGCGTCCAGTTCAGAGCGAGTCATATTCTGGTCCGATTACTCTAACCGAGTATCACCGGTTCAAGACTGTGCGAGACCAGCTGGAAAAAGACGGGTTCTCGCTAAGCCTTCCAACCGGGAATTGATGCAAATGGTTGAGGCGTCGTTATGCGGCGCCTCGACACTTCGATGACACAGTCGAGTGGGGCAAGGAGTAGCAAGGTGCAGACCAATCTGAAGGCTTCAGGTACAAATGTAACTTCGACCCGGAATTTCCTTGCCAGGTTCTTCTTTAGCCTTTTCGTCTTTCTGGGAGTATCTACGGCAACAGGCAATCCTGTGGTTGCACAGGAGAGCGACGCGGCCTCAGCAGCAGCTCAGGCGAATAATCCGCTGGCAAATTTCAAAGCGGTCAACGTTCAGAACTATTATATTGGCGATATTTCCGGAACGGACCAAACTGGCAATCAGTTTTGGCTCAGGTATGCGCAACCTTTGAGCTTGGGGAACACAAATTGGGTTCTAAGGGCCTCTTTGCCTTTAAATTCATTCCCGGCACAAAGTGGGAAAACGACGGGCGTTGGTGACCTCAACGTTTTTGCCGCTTACCTTATAGATATTGGAAATCCGGCTGTTAGCTTTGGTGTCGGTCCTCAATTAACCGCGCCAACAGGTTCGACGGATGGGTCTGGATCTAAAAAATGGTCAGCCGGTATCGCGAACGTTTTGTTCAATGCGTCGTCACCGATATTCCAATACGGTTACCTTCTGACTTGGCAAGCCAGCTTTGCCGGAGACAGTGATGCAAAGGATGTAAATATCGGAGCTTTTCAACCTTTTCTGTTCTACCAACTCGGTGGAGGGACATACCTAAGGTCAGCGCCAATAATGACCTACGATTTTGAATTGGACAGCTATAATGTGCCAATCGGCTTGGGTATCGGGCAAGTGTTCAAAAAGAAGGACATCACCTACAACGTTTTTGTCGAACCGCAGTACTCAGTTGCGAGCAAAGGGCCAGGGCAGGCAAAATGGCAGATCTTTGCTGGCTTCAATACTCAATTTTGACGCTGAACTTTGATTGCAAACAACCGTGTAGGTGCGTGAAATGCAATCGCATTGAGACTGATGTTTCAAGTGTCGACTGAACGACAAGAAGTATGACAATAGCGGTTTTCCTTATTTTAGCTCCAGCCTGTCTCTTGGTTCTTTTGGCAGCACCTTTCACGAAAACGGCGCTTTGGCGGGCCACCGTCACACCATTAACAGTATTAGGAGCGCTATGGCGATTGAGGCGGCCCTCCCAAATTCTCTTGCCTACAACGATGCTGAAACTAGAAAACCGCTCCCCATGATCGACGCCAACTCGGCTAAGTCGAGTGCTTTGCAGCGATGGTGTCAAAAATACAAAGCCTGGCTGAGGCGGTTTGACGAACTTTGCATAGCCCGCTTTCTGCGCAATGCGGCCGTTTTTGAGCGACGCAGCATTCGCCACCAAGGGCTCGTTGCCGCCTTTCGCTACTTTTTGCATCAATGACCCGTCGCAGCCCAAACCGGACCTTCATTACGAGCTCTACATCCACCGAGATGCGGAGCAAACCACCGTTCGCTTTCATCAGCGCAATGCCTGCATCCGGTAAGCGGTATTCTCTCAGGAAAAGCTCAACTATTTGGGAAATAGCAAGGTAGCTACAAGTCTTACGCCCCAACCGTCAGGTCCACTATCTGGGCCTTCGGCCCAGTAGCGTACTCCCCCGCCTACGCTGATAAGTTGATCCCCGAGTTGGGTACTTTGGTGACAACACCGTTGATTGGCACAGACCATTGATCGGTTTCCCAGCTGTAGGTGGACTCAGTGTTTAAAGTGAACGTCCACGCGTTCGAATTTGTGTAGGAAATAAATGGCTGTAAGAACGTCTGGTTGATGTCGGTATCACTATCAATGTCCCAGATGTGATTTGTCAGGCCACCATATGTCCACGGACCCTGCTGTTTGAGTGCCACGCCGGTAACTCCAGCACCCCACTCTCCGAGACCTAAGCTGTTATCTGTCGACGTTGGCAGCAGAAAAACGGGGCCAGCCCCCCAGATCCAACCGCCCGCACTTGGTTTTTTGGGCGAAAGGAATAAGCTTTGAACAGTATCTCCTAGCCCAGTCTCGGATCCAGAACCCGGTAGGCCACCATCTATGGAGGCAATTGGAAGAATTGTTCGGGATATGAGGTTCTAATCATCCGTAAGATCAAAGGGAACAACCGGTTGTACGTTTAAAATCCAACGCGAACCATTTCTGTCGGCACCCAAATTCTGATCATAGTTCAGCTGGAATGGTACACTAATGAGAGCGGCCACGGGGTTAGCAAGTTGCTTTGCTGGTTCTTCTTCCTGGGACTCTGCCCACGCAGTACCAGAAAGGGCACCAATCCCAGCAAATATGGAGCAGCGTAGCAACCTGAGGTTCATAGGCGGTCTCCTCTTAGCAGGCCGTTTTTTCATGGGTAGCTTGCACTTGAGATCGCCAGGTTGGCAATGACGTCAATGGCCCACTCACAGTCCGCCGCCGCCGAACTGGATGAAATTATCCAGCACGGTTGACTTATAGCCAAAATACTTGATCGAACATGGCTTTCAGACTGTCTCCATAAGCGTATCCGAAAGCACATCCTCGGAGAGGGCCCCCGGTGCGCCTATTGCGACAAGCCTTGTTTCGGGTTTGCAGTCACCCCAAGCGCCATCACGTGCGATGTCCATACGTTTTCCAACGACCTGAACGAGAATGCGATGATCTGGATCCTCCTCGCTAAAAACAAAGCCCTTGAGGCGATACACATCGCCCGGAAGCTTTCGAATTGCGCTCCGGAGAGAAGATAAGCTTATCGGGCGTTCAGCCTTCATCATGGTTGTTGAGAAGCTGTCTGAGTGATCAGAGGCTTGGCAACCACAATCCGGTCCATGTTCGTGATGATCGGGTATTTCTGTTTGTAGCTGTTCGGCGGCAAAGCGACCGACTGAAAGAAGTATATCCAGTGGGACGTCCGCATTGACAGCTTCGACCAAACGATAGCGACGGAAGCGAGACCCGAGCCAATCGTGCACCCTTTGAACAGCGGCCCTGTCGACAAGATCGACTTTGTTCAAAATAACCATATCTGAGAACGCGATTTGACGGAGCTTCAGTTCCATTTGTTCCGGCGCAGCAAAAAGCTGTTCCGCATCGACCAGACACATAAGGCTGTCCAAGCGGATCATGTCCCGAAACTTCTGATCGGTAAATGTCATCGCAATTGATGACGGATCCGACACTCCACTTGCTTCAAGGACGATGTATTCCGGTTTCTCGGGCCGGGCGAGAACGGCTTCCACCGTTTCGATCAAGTCATCTCGTATCGAGCAGCAAACGCACCCATTCGCGAGGCTCATGACGTCGTCTTCGAGGCCGACCACCAAGTCTGCATCGACGTTTATGGATCCAAAGTCATTTACAAGAACCGCAACCCGCAACCCGTGATTGCCTGTTAGGATCCGGTTCAAAAGTGTAGTCTTACCGGCTCCTAGAAAGCCGGTAAGGATCGTTACGGGGATCGCAGAAGTCGAACCAAACTCAATCATTGTTCGATCTCCTCTCAGTCTTCATCACGCGAGCCGATTACATCCGAAACTTTGATGGTAAAGTCCTGCGGCCAGTCCCCGCCAGGTGCTCGGAAAACGTCAGTTGGGTAGTATTCGCGTGGATCGATCTCCATATCACGGTACTTCTGGTCTTGCTGATCTGCTCGGGTGAGCCTCGGATTCGGTAATGTGATTTCATCCGGAAGCTCAATACGCCCGGCCTCGGCTGCCGCAGCCAGTTCACGAAATGGTGGCACAGTACCGGACTTTCCGGGCAGTGCAGCTTTCCTGTACCAGATTGCATCCTTGGTCACGTTCACAACGGCTACATCGAGACCCCATTGGAACAGACCGTCGTAGTGGGCGCGAATACCAGCCAGCATTTCAGCGTCGATGTCTTCGTCCTGGGTATAGTGTGTCACCATTCCCAAACGCGGCCTTGTGTCCGCAAAGAGCTTACCCACGGCATAGTGGGAGGTGTGATGCGTATCGATAGTGTAATTGAAGAGATCCTGTGGGATACCGTATTTGTAGGTCATCAACTGACCAATATCCTGTCCCGACATTTCGGTTACAAAGACATCAACACCTTCGCCGTATTTCCGTGAAAGCTCATCCGGGCGTCCATCGCCGGTCCATACAAAGCTCAGACCGTTCCAATCGAGCCGATAACCAACTGCGCCGTCCTTGGCATGACTGCGCGGCCAGGACCGAACAGTCACACCGTCTTGGTCATAAACGATGCCACCTTCTTGGCGGAAATCGAACTCGTTGACCTCGATCTCATAGCCGTCACCAATTGGGAACACGTCGAAAGCTTCAAGATGCCATTTGAGCATCTGTTGCATACCTTTAACCATTCCGGCTGTGCCAAGTTCGGGCGTCCGACCAGAGGGACCATGGATGCGCAATGGTGTATACCCTCCAGACCAGGCCCGGAACGGATAGATATAAGGAATGTCGGCGTAGTGGTCGACATGCAAATGAGAGATGAAGATATCGTTGATCAGTTGCCCCGGCACTTGCATGGCAATGATGTTGCGGACACAACCGGATCCAAAGTCAAAGAAGAACCGTTTTCCATTCCCCAACTCCACCATGATGCAAGTACCCGCCTGATCTTCACGCGGCGGATATGGTGTTGAGCCACAGAATGAGATGCGCATCTCATCTGGCCCCAACTCCTCACTAAGTGGAAAATAGTTCGCATTTGAACCAGTCATGTACTTCGTCGGACGGAAGTACTCCGGTAACGAGATGCCGCCTGCGGGCCGACCACCGTATGGGTTCTTGAGTGTTTCTCCCAAGGGGCCGTCTCCTTGGTGAGCCTCAGCACTCCCTGCCGCTAACCCAGCCGCCCCTGTCGCAGCCGCTCCAGTGGCCAAGCCCTTAAGAACACTCCGTCGCGACGGGTCTTCAATTTGATCTGACGCCTGAACCTGTTTGTCGTCTTGGTCTTTTCTATTGTCTTCCTTGGTCATGGATTGGTCCTCAGTTAGAAGTGGCTCACATATTGCGCTTCAACATGCGGCGAAGCTCATTGATGAGTTCAGATTTGATGTGGGCCCATTCGGCGCGTTCTGAGGCCGTGATCGATGCGTCTTTCGAAAACGCAGATGCTTTCTTCAGGTCTTCGATGACCTCGCCGAGTAGCGCATCCGTTTCCATGCGCCTCGACAGCACATCGGAAAGTTCTGGAATTTCTTCAATCAGGTCCACCGTCATTGGAAAAATCCCGACGCCCACTATCCATTCTCAAATCAAGATGAGTGCGGTTGACCGCAAAGGCCAAGTGAGTCACCGTGAGCTGGGGGTGAGTTGACATTGAACAAATCCAACGATTTGCTAGTAAATCAACATGTTGAACAGCCTTCTCCGGAACTCATCCGGGAAGCTCTGAGTCGAATCGTATCAAGCGACGGGTTTCAAGCTTCACCACGACTCACGCAATTTCTCACCTACATAGTCGAGGAATCTCTATCTGGTCGAAGCACTCAGATTAGAGGCAAAGCTATCGCTGTTGAGGTCTATGGGCGGCGCATAGATGGTACTGGTGGTCAAAACCTGGTTCGCGTTGAGGCAAGGCGGCTGCGTCGTCTTTTGCATCAGTTCTACGAAGATCACTGGGACGGCAATGGAGTTCGCATTTTTGTTGACCCCGGCGGATACAAGCCGCGGTTTTCATTCGAACCTACAATCGAAGACCGCACATCAAGTGAACTGAAGAGCGACAATCCAGTTGGCCGTTGGCGTTCGCGACAACTGCTGCATGCTGGACTGGGTGTTCTTGCATTGGTCGCTGTGCTTGGCATCTGGATGAGCCAGGATAACAGGGAGGTTGTGCCAACAACTCGATCCATCGAACAAGCAGAACGTGTGGCGCTTGGTGAACAATCATTGACACGACTCCAGGCGGTCAACCTTGCGGATCAAGCCCGCGGCATGTTTTTCCCCGTTTTTGATGTCAAGCGTCAGCAAATAGCGCTGGGAATGTTCCAGCACGCTAGGGAACTCGACCCGGCTCTGTCCGACGGCTATGCCGGATCCGCGCAGGTCTTGGCGATCCTGGCAGTGTTGTCGCCGGATGAAGCACAAAGGGATGATCTCTTCAATCAAGCCTCGGAAATGTCTGGAAAAGCGCTTGAATTGTCCCCCTCTGATGCGTGGGCAAACGGCGCAAATGGTTGGGTGCTGGCTGTCAAAAACCAGTCAAATGAGGCATTGAAATACGCTAGAATGTCCGTCGAACTGGCGCCGAAGGATGGCCATATTCTCGACGTTGCAGGTATGACGGCCATCTTGGCTAACGCCCCGGAACTTGCTGCCGAGGTTAGCAACCCGGAGAGACCCAAATCAGGATCTGGTAGGTTTGGTGCGAGAAACATCTGGGGCGTTTCACAACTTATGCTCGGGAACTACGAAAGTGTTGTTGAAGCCTTTCAGGGAGCGCCAGCTGCCGGAGCGCCAGTCAGTGCGCCTTCGCTCTTATTCCAAGCCGTTGCGTATGATCAGTTGGGAAATTCAGAAGAAGCACGACGGCTCGTCGCTGAAATGCGCAGGACATGGCCTGAGTTTCCGTCCGAGTTTCTCGCCGGCAGGATTTTCCACAACGACGTCAATACGCGGAATATAATACTGGAGACGCTGAGCAGATACTGACGAAGCGTATCTCGCCTATTGCCTGGAAACGAGCGTCAAAATCTATTCATATAACTCCGCTTTGAAAGCACACGGCGTTGATAAAATCGGCGATAGAGCCGGACCACGCCGTCTGTGGATTGAGGGTGGGCTTTGCAGATTTGCAAAGTCTGCTTATGCGCTATAGCCGCCGCTCGTGAGGTGCAGTGCTGCTGACGCGGCGAACGGCAGCATGGTGGCCTTTTGCATGTCCGTCATCGAATGATTTGGAACACGAGCGTTTCATTGGCTTAGGAAGATCATGCTCGCTGTAGTTTCAATCTAGGCCGCGTTCTGATATGGAACTCAGTGAATTCGAACGCCTGTTAAAACTGGCGTAGGTGCAATGTGGCGGCGACATTTACAGGTAAGACAACTGAAGAAAGGCAGCAGTTAAGCCACGGGATGGATCAATTGTCCAAGAATGTTACCACGGTTTCCCTTAAAGCGTCCCAATCGGTGAACTCCCGAGCACCGTCCCTTGGATCGATCTTTTGATCCTTTAAGACAACATGCTGAACGATCTCTTCTTCAAAATACCCATAGTTGTCAGGCTGCACAGCGCCCGCAACCAAAGCCGTTAGGTCAGGTTCAAAATGCGTACGCATCAGCATTTCGGTAAGATAGTCCCAGGCGTCTTCCTGGCCTCTTGCAAAAGCCGCCTTTAGGCCTATCGAAAGCACTAGCGACTTCCGGGACGCAAGCGCGTCTCTATGCGTTTCAACAAACGCTTCGAATAGCTTGGGGTGCCGGCGTTCATGGACAGGAGCCGCAAGAATGACCCTGTCCACACCTGTCAGGGACACGTGTCGTATCTGGTCTCCGGTGTTGATCAGTATTGTATCGTAGCCGGCTTTTCTTGTTACATCGTTGATAAAGCGAGCAATCTTGGCAGTCTGACCTTCAACGGTGCCGTAGGCAATCAGCACTGTCATTTCGATCCTCCCGTAAATCGATCCGAAAAGCGCGCCAACTATGCCGAAACCGTTCGCTTCAGCCCTTGATCTCAATCAAAAGTGACTGTCTTGCCAAGTTTTTTGGACGCGGGTGCGGCGTCGTTTTGTCGGCTCATGCGGTTCTGGAAAGCGCGACAGCTATCGCCAGCCAAAATCCAGTGCGTATGGTCATTGCACCGACGGTTCGCCATTCAAACGGCGTTCCAAACAGTGCCACTAATATCAGAACAGCGAACACAAATAATGTTGATAAGCCTATCACCCAGGCAATTCGAGTTGCCCAGGTTTTTGATTTAAAGAGCGCGATTGCACCAAGCAAATAGACAAATCCAGCCAGAAAATTGAACCAAAGCACGAGTGGAACTGCATCTCCAACTGCTGCTTTAGCGGCGGCACCCCCAAACAGGGCCGTTCCGCCGGAGAATATTGTCAGGAGACCGAAGAATGCCGCGGCTATTGCAGCTGGGCGAGTCCAAGGCGGAGAGGGCTGCATAGTCGTTATCCTCAGGAATTAGATTGAATGTCGTGTCGTAGGAAAGCTGCCAACTTCGCCAAAGGGATTGAAAAGCACGTCCATAATAGCAATTTTTCTCACCATTACTCTTGATCTTTATCATTGGGCCCAAATTGACACCCTTTGAACAAAGCAATGCCTGCGGGAGGCTTTTTGCAGTAAAAATACGCTGTCGCCCCTTTGGCGCGACTAGCTTGCAGCTCCAACGGTCATTAAATTTGTTCGGTTACCGTGAATCTTCTGGAAACGAACGGACGACAACGCTCGAATTTGCAGCGAAAAGTGTTGATTTGAGTCAATGCTAGTTGCTGCAAGTTCACCCATACTGACCCCTCACAAAGGAGGGTGTGCGACATGTTCAAAATAATTGTGGTTGGCTTGGATGGATCAGAGGCGTCAGAAGCAGCTCTACACGTAGCCTGTGATATCTCAAGCAAATATGGCTCCCAAATTCACCTTGTCCATACACCTCAGCCGCAAACCGTGGCTTTCGCAATGGGCGCTGTTGCTGGCTATCACGCCGTCACGACAATGCCTTCAGACGAAGAGGTTCAGCAGGCAGCAGACAAGATCATTTCCGCGGGCAAAGAGATTGCCAAAGAATACAATCAGACAGTTTCGCAAACACATACCCAACGCGGTGATCCGGTCGACGAGATCATCGCATGCGCCGAGCAATGCAAAGCTGACCTGATTGTGACGGGCCGCCGCGGATTGGGAAGCATTGGTAGCCTGATTCAAGGGAGCACCTCTCAAGGCATCAGTCGGAATGCCACTTGTGCGGTTTTGACCGTTGCCTAAATTTCAAACTTGGTCCCAATCGGCACAAAAACGATGACGATCAATAAGCTCAGCATTGAAATCTCGTGGCAGAATTAAGTTTCGATGGCTACCCCGTGACGCTGAACTCCCTACTGTGAAAATGGAGTCAGATATCCACTGCTTCATGACGGTGGCACGAAAACGGAGGCTGAAACAGAGGTCATTGGGGCCTGTGGCGATGACCGGCAATTAAACTGTGTTAGGCGAAACGACCCGAACTGTGGTGGAACAGATGAACTTCCCGTTTTTTTACGCATTGTTTCAAGGTCAGAAGACAGGCTGTAAACTACCTGCCAACGTAGATCCGTTCTAACTCTGGAGCCCGACATGAACACCTCGTCCCTGTTCGACGCTCATAAACCCTCTGAAATTGCAACATTAGTTGAGACTGCTGGGGTCACAAAGGCAAAGTTGCCAATGGCACCCATGTTCGTTCTTGCGATGCTGGCCGGGGCATTCATAGGGTTTGGCGCAGCGGCCTATACGATGGCGGTTACTGGCGCAGACAGCGCTGCGGGGCCGATCCGCGTTCTGGGTGGCGCGGTGTTTTCCCTGGGCCTTATCCTGGTGATCGCAGGTGGTGCAGAATTATTCACCGGCAATGTTTTGATGGTGATCGCAGCGGTCGACCGCAAGATACCACTGCGACTGCTGTTTCGAAGCTGGGGCATCGTCTACGCCGGAAACTTCGTGGGCGCCCTCGGGCTTGCATTGGCCTTCTCTCTGACCGGCCTGCTCGAGGGGCCGATGGGCAATACCGCCGTGGTGATAGCCGATGCCAAAGCGGGGTTGGAACCGATGGAGGCCTTCGCCCGTGGCGCACTGTGCAACGGGTTGGTATGCCTTGCTGTTTGGCTGTCCTTTGCCGCCCGCAGCGTCGCCGGCAAGGTTCTGGCCGTTTTGTGGCCCGTCACTGCTTTTGTGTTGCTGGGACTCGAGCATTCGATTGCGAACATGTTTTTCTTCCCGCAGGGTTGGGCGGCGGGGGCAACTGTGCCGGTTTTCTCAGCGGCGACCAATCTATTGTGGGTTACTCTGGGCAATATTGTCGGCGGGGCGGGAGGAGTCGCCTTGGCCTACTGGTTTGCTTACCTTGGCGCTACTAAAGGGTAAGACCCACTTCTTCGATCACTGCGCCCGCCAGAACAAAACGATCGGTTTCAGTTGGTTTTGAAGGCGTTGTCTAATTGTGCAGCCCACAACAAGCTTTTCCTGCACTCAATAGTCTAGATGCCAGGAGCATGGTTGTCTTCGTGGTCGATATCGGTTGTCGCATGATGGTGCAACACAAGAGGAAGCGGCACAGGCTTGCCTAAGTCCGCTGATCGGGATGCGAGTCGGTTGATCAGTCAGATATGAGAGTTGGATGCGGAGGTGACTCACCGACCACGAGGCAAGGAGATGGCGCATTGGCTGATGACGGTGCCGGGAATTGGGCCGTTCTTTGCCACTGCACTAGTTGCCCTCTCGTTCCCGAACTGGATTCTTCGCCAACATCTAAATTCATTGATCCTCGTCAAGATTGGAAAAGGCAAGATGTGATACAGTTGATGCCTAAAATGAGGGCTATCATGGAAGAATTAGTCGATATTGGAAGAACATTTGTTCAGGCGATGCGTGATCGCAGGGGCCTTGCAAATGTTGATGAAATGTATGCCGAGAACGCTCAATCCATAGAAGCGGTTGTGCCTCCGGTTCGACAGTTTCGCATCACCAAAGGCCGTGATGCTATCAAAGGGAAAAGAGAGGATTGGCTGGCAGCTCATGAAATCATCGAATTTGACGTTGATGGCCCTTATGTTCATCCCCCAAACCGCTTCAGTGTGCGATATAAGGCTGTCGTAAAGCAGAAGGAAACTGGGCAACGTATCACCTTGAGTGAGATTGCAGTTTATTCAGTAGCAGACGGAAAGATTGTACTGGAAGAGTTCTTCATGTTGCCGAAGTAGCAGCGGCAACCCGCAATACTGACGCAGTGTTGATTTTATCCGCACGCTGGAAGTGTGACTTGTAAGTGCTTTGACACGATGGATGGACAATTGGGCATTTGTTTCGACCGCGTGATGCTTGCCCATGCGCAACAATTCCGTCAGTTCGGCGCAACCGAAATCTAAAGTCACGCCGTGAAATCCGCATTGAGCCATTGATGCGGGTTAACAATCAGACTGCTGCGCCGGCTTTCTACCCGAGTTTGGCCTGAACAACCCTCTAAAGGGCTCTGTTTGATCCAAAACAAAGCGTTTTGCGGGGTTTGAGATAACGTCACCTAGTAGCTTTAACCGCGGTACGCCAGATCATGAAAAAGAATGTGCGCGCAATACTGATCGTCGTAATGCTCCTTCTCGCAGGTGCGGCGTTGTACATATTCGTTTCAGAAGACAGCAGTGAATTGCCAGTTGGATTTGTACAGGGCAATGGACGGATAGAGGCCGAACAAGTGGAAATTGCCCCCACCTTCGCAGGGCGGGTTGCACAGGTTTTGGCGGCAGAAGGCAACTTGGTTGTTGTGGGTGAACTGTTGGTCGAGATGGACACCGATGAACTGTCTGCAGCGCTTGATCGCGCCAAAGCCGAAGTAGCATTGGCGCGTCAAGCCAAGGCCGAAGCCGAGGCTGTTGTTGTCCAACGAGAAAGCCAACAGCGTCGCGCGGCGCAGGAACTGGAACGGGCAAAGGCACTGTTGGCCGGTCAAAACATTTCGATGACAGTCTTTGAAGATCGCGAAACCGCATTTCAGGTTGCCGACGCCGTTCTGGGTGCCGCCAAGGCCCGGGTTGCAACCTCGGACAGCCAGATCGCGGCTGCCGAAGCCGAAGTGCGCCGGATCGTCGCCCAGATCGAGGATGCTTCGCTTGTTGCCCCTATGCCGGGGCGCATTCTTTACAGACTGGCTGAGCCCGGTGAAGTTGTTGGCGCGGGTGAGCCGATCCTTACGCTTCTCAGCTTAGAGAACGTCTATATGGACGTGTACCTGCCCGCACGCGAAGCGGGGTTGCTGCCCATCGGGGCTGAGGCGCGCATCGTACTTGATGCCTTGCCGGATTTTGCCGTTCCTGCAACCGTCACTTTTGTATCTCCCGAAGCCCAGTTCACTCCAAAGCAGGTAGAGACATTGAGCGAGCGTGAACAGTTGGTCTTTCGCGTTCGGGTTCGCATTCCTGAGGATCTGATCACAGAACGGATCGAACATGTGAAAACCGGCCTTCGCGGTATCGCTGTGATCAGGCTTTCTTCTGACAGTGTATGGCCGGAATATCTGGAAAGGCGGATTCCACCCGAACTGTTCGAATGAATTCCCAGGCGGGCCCATCTGATTTCTGCGTCAGTGGTGTCACGCATAAGTACCGCCAGCGGACAGCACTCGATAACCTGTCGCTTAACCTGCCGGTCGGTCAGCTTATTGGGCTGATCGGGCCTGACGGGGTTGGCAAATCAACGGTTTTGGGATTGATCACCGGCGCGAAGAAGCTTCAATCCGGTACAATCAATGTTCTCGGAGGCCCAATCGACGACCGCGCCCATCGTCACAAAATCTGCCCAGCGATCGCATTTATGCCGCAGGGGTTGGGCCGGAACCTCTATGCAGAATTGTCGGTGCGCGAAAACCTTGAGTTCTTTTCGCGTCTCTTCGGACAAGGGCAGCAGGAGCGTGACATCCGGATCGCAGCATTGCTGTCGGCAACCGGGCTTGCGCCATTCTCTGATCGGCTGATGGGAAAACTCTCGGGCGGCATGAAACAGAAGCTTGGGCTGTGTTGTGCACTGATCCATGACCCTAAGCTTTTGGTTCTGGATGAGCCGACCACCGGCATCGACCCACTGTCGCGGCGTCAGTTCTGGGCGCTGATCGACGCGGTCCGAGAGGCTACACCCGACCTCTCCATACTGGTTTCGACAGCTTATATGGAAGAAGCCGAACAATTCGACTTTATCGTCGCGATGGATGCCGGGCGCGTGCTTTTCCATGGTTCTCCGGCAGAATTGAAGGGGGAAGCCAGCGATCTTGAAACGTCCTACCGGCGGTTGCAGGCGCACGGAGATCCCCTGATCGCACCAAGGAAAGCGCCCACACATCACCGTGAGGCAGACCCAGTGATCACGGCACGCGGATTGACGCGGCGCTTTGGCGATTTCACGGCAGTCAATAACGTCGAATTCTCGATCAACCGTGGTGAGATTTTCGGCTTCCTCGGGTCGAACGGCTGCGGCAAGTCGACCACCATGAAAATGCTGACAGGTCTTCTGCCCGCAAGTGACGGTGAGGCGCTACTGTTCGGAAGACCGGTTGATGCACGCGATCTGAGGATGCGTCGCGAGATTGGCTATATGAGTCAGGCATTCTCGCTTTATGGCGAGTTGACCGTTCGGCAGAATCTCCAGCTACATGCCCGCATCTTTGCGATCACGGACCGCGATAGGCGTATCGATGAACTGGCAGAACGCTTTGGCATGATTGCACATATGGACATGCTGGCCACGGCGCTGCCACTTGGCATCAAGCAACGTCTCTCCCTGGCGGTCGCTGTGATCCACCGACCTCGCGTACTGATCCTGGATGAACCAACTTCGGGGGTGGACCCTGAGGCGCGCGACTCGTTTTGGGCGTTGCTGATTGAGCTTTCGAGAGATGAAGAAGTGACGATTTTCGTCTCGACCCATTTCATGGCCGAAGCAGAGCGCTGTGATCGGGTGTCGTTCATGCACGCGGGCCGTGTTCTGGCTGAGGGAACACCGGATGAGTTGATCGCCGGGGCACAGGTAGACAGTCTGGAAGAAGCATTTGTCACGGTATTGAAGGCAGCTGACCCTCCGGCACCGGTGAAAGCTCCTGAGGCATCGGTTCATGCCCTTGATGACAGCGCTGGCGGGGGTATCAGGCGCACACTGGCATACACGAAGCGTGAAACCATCGAGATTTTGCGCGACCGCGTGCGTTTGGCGTTTGCGTTCCTGGGCTCGGTGATCCTGATGCTGGTCTTTTGCTATGGGATTACGCTGGACATCGAAGAACTGGATTTCGCGGTACTGGATTTGTCACAGGGGCCAGAAAGCCGCGCCTACATTGCAGAGATTTCAGGATCGCGCTACTTCAACCCAACGCAGCCACTGACGAGTATCAATGAGGGCCATGAACGGCTGGCCCGAGGAGATGCCTCGCTGGTTGTCGAACTCCCACCTGACTTTGGGCGCAAGATCCGCTCTGTTGAAGCAACGGACGTGCTTGCAATTGTGGACGGCGCAATTCCGTTCAAAGGCGAGACTGTAGAAGGCTATGTGGCGGGGCTCCACAATACCTTTTTGGCGGCAATGGCCCGCCAAAACGGTGTGCATCCGGTCGAGATCGCCCATATCGAACCACGCTTCAGGTACAACCAGAGTTTCGAGAGTATTGCCGCAATGGCCCCGGCCATGCCTGCGATCCTTTTGATAATGTTACCGGCAGTTCTGATGGCGGTCAGCGTCGCACGTGAAAAAGAGTTGGGAACAATCACCAATTTCTATGCGACGCCAACGACGCGGCTTGAGTTTCTGGTTGGCAAGCAAATCCCTTATATCGCAATCGCGTTCGCCAATTTCCTGCTCTTGGCTGGAATGACGGTCTTGGTTTTTGATGTACCGCTCAAAGGCAACCCGGTTCCTCTGGCAATCGGCGCGTTGCTGTATGTCTGGGCTACAACATCCTATGGGCTACTCATTGCGACCATGACTTCAAGCCAGGTGGCCGCTACCTTCGCCACCGCGATCGCCTCGGTCGTACCTACGATTCAGTTCTCCGGGTTGTTACAACCGGTGTCAACGCTTGAAGGCGGCGCGCAGACAATCGGGTCGCTCTGGCCGTCATCCTATTTCCTGCATCTGAATGTCGGTGCCTTCACCAAAGGGCTGGGCTGGGATGCGCTTGCCCCTGATCTTCTGGCCCTGGCCTGTTTCGGACCGGTGCTGACGTTGATCGCTGCCCTTTTACTTCGAGCGCAGGAGAAATAAATGCAACGGTTGTCCTGCATCTTCTGGCTTGGCTTGAAAGAAATGATGAGCCTTCGGCGTGATTGGGTGATGATGGCGCTGCTGGTTTGGTCATTCACGCTGGCACCCGTGATGGAGGCGACGGGGGTTTCGAACTCGGTCAACAATGCCTCCATTGCATTTGCCGATGAGGATGGCTCGCCCCTTTCACGGTCTCTTGCCACGGCGTTCTTCCCTCCGGAGTTTCAACCCGTTGTCCAGATCGCACCGGGTACCGGAGCCGAAAAGATGGATGCCGGGCATTTCCTGTTTGTGGTCGCGGTGCCACCAGGGTTCGAGAAAGATGTTCGCGCCGGGCGCACGCCGGAAATTCAGGTTCTGATTGATGCGACGGCGATGGAACAGGCCGGGATTGGCGCAAACTATATCGTCAATATCCTCAGCGCCGAGATCCGTCGCTTTGCCATTGGCGCGGACCTGGCAGAGTCATTGCCCGTCGATATCATCATGCGCAGTGCGTTCAATCCCAACCGTGATACTGTTCGTTTTGCCGGCATCGTGGCGCTCATCGGCCAGATCATGTGGCTGACCACAATCCTCACCGGTGCCGCAATGATCCGCGAGCGTGAACATGGCACAATTGAACACCTGCTTGCGATGCCGCTTACCCCGTTTGACATTGCGATGGCCAAGATTTGGGCAAACGCAGCGGTGGTTCTTGTCGCGGCCGCCTTATCGCTGACCTTTGTTATGCAAGGTTTCCTGGGGATCAACATCGCGGGGTCGAAGGTGTTGTTTCTTTTTGGCACCGCCCTGTTTCTCTTCACAGCAACCGCACTTGGGGTCTTTCTTGCAACGATTGCGCGCTCAATGGCACAGTTCGCGCTTTTGGTAATGCTGACTGTCCTTCCGATGCTGATGCTGTCAGGAGGAGAGACACCGATCGAGGGGCAGCCCGACTGGCTTCAGGTCGGAACATCGATCCTTCCGTCCCGCCATTACATGTCCGCCAGCCAATCCATCATCTTCAAGGGGGCGAGGTTTGAGACGGTCTGGCCAGAGTTCTTATGGATGGCGTTACTCGGCGCAATCCTTCTGGCGTCAAGCCTGATGCTTTTCAGACGCTCGGTGGCGCAATAGAGTCAGATCAGTTTACCCCTTGGCCTGGACGTATGATTGGAAATGCGCCTTGTTTCATTCGGAATACTGATACGGCCGGGTTGTCCTTTTGGCGCGATACCGAGGACGCTTGCTTGCGCAAGATCAAGGTAATTGGACGCGTTTTTTGCAATAATACCGCCTCCCCCCAATCGCACTAAAGGAGGAGGATCAGAAAATGCTTGAAGACAAAAATACCCCGCAACTGTTTGCTGGAACACATCCGCTCTCTGATAATTTTCGACGCGAAATGGAATCCATGATGTCGCGCTTTTTCGGGGGCGCAGCGCCATTCCTTCCGCTGGAGACAGCCGCGCAACGCACGGGCTTCCCGTCGTTGGACATGACGGGTGCGATTTCGCCGGCGATTGACATCCACGAAACGGATACAGCGATCGTTCTCACGGCTGAATTGCCGGGTCTCGAAGAAGACGACGTCGAAGTCGAAATCAAAGACCGTAGATTGACGCTGCGGGGCCAGAAGAATGTTACGCATGATGACACAGGCGATCTGCGCGTTAGCGAGAGAAGCTATGGCAGTTTCACTCGGACAATGACGCTGCCTGATGCAGTCGATATCGAGGAGATTTCCGCTGCGTTCGACAAAGGTGTCCTGCACGTCACGATGCCGAAATCCGAACCTCAGGATCCCAGCCGGAAGATTAAGGTCTCATCGAGATAGGCGCAATGGAGGCGCACGCGCAACCTTCATGGTCCGGGCAGCATGCGCGGACCTTTGGTGTTCTTAAAACGAGCACATTATTGCCCACCATAGCGGTTTCACTGCTGCGCATGATAATGTGCCAATAGGGCTAGAGAACTGAGATGAACAATGCGGACGCCGGACAAAAGCGATGTGGAAAGTGAAACGGGCGATGTCCGTGCATTTCTGGAGAGCTTGACGGGGCCGTCCCGCGGAACCGTTACCTGGCTTGTCGGCAACGCTTTGGCTGCTTCGGTGGGTCCTGATCGTATCCTGAAGTTCAGGCGGAAAGAGGATTTGCCCCCGCATGACGAAGACGTGGCGACCATTCAGTGGTCGCAAGGCGGTTACGCGCTAAACGCGTTGCCTGGCCGGGATATTTGGGTCAATGGTCAAAAAACTGCTTCGGCAGTTCTTGGGCATGGCGACATGATTGAGTTCGGTGAAGAGGGGCCCATGTCGCGCTACAGGGTGTGTGACCACTCATTCCCTGCACATCACACGGTCGAAGACATAATAAGTGACGCTTATGTGTATGCGCGCTCCAGCCGACGACCCTTCACCAGAAAAATGTCCGGTGCGCTGCGCGAAGGCGGGCGTCGGCTGACATCACAAACCACGGTTTTGTTCAGGGTTACCGTTATCGGTGTGCTTCTTCTGATCTTTGCCTTTGGCTATTTGCTTTTTCAGAACGACCGGAAGCTGGCGGACAGCCTTAAACAGGAGTCTCTCAAGATCGAGGCGGTTGCTGTCATGCTTACGCAGACGCGAGAAGATGCACTGACGGCGGATGATCTGGTCGCGCTCAGAGAAGCGTTTGACAACCAGGTGATTTCCACCGAGCAGCGCCTTGGCACTTTGGAAGAACGCGCTGGTGCGTCAAGGCGAGTTATCACAGCCTCGACGCGATCTATTGCCTTCATCCAGGGTGCTTACGGATTGCGACAGACCGAAAGCGGCAAATTGCTGCGGCATGTGCTTGGCCCGGACGGGGAGAAACTAAAAACTCCATTCGGAAAACCATGGATTGAGCCAGATGCGGAAGGCGCGCCGGCAGAATTTCAGTTCACCGGAACCGGGTTTCTATTGCAGGACACCTCTCTTTTGGTGACCAACCGTCATGTCGCCTTGCCCTGGACGACCGGGGATCGGGCGCAGGCCCTGAAGGCAGCAGGGCTTGAAGCCGAGATACTTAGCCTGCTGGCTTATCTTCCAGAACAATCCAAGCCAATGGAAGCGGTATTGCTTAGGGCAAGCAAAACGGCCGATCTGGCGCTTCTGTCCGTTGATGCGAACCGTGTTCAAGGGCTTGGACTCTCACTGGCACCTCACCCGACGCGAGCAGGTGAAGAAGTTTTCTTGCTTGGATTTCCGACTGGCCTTAAGGCCTTGATTGTGCAGGCTGGGCCGGATTTTCTGAAAACGCTTGAGAGAGACGGCGCCGTCGATTTCTGGACTATTGCAAAACACCTTTCAGAGCAGAACAAGATCAGGCCTCTGGCCAGCCGGGGGATCGTCGCCCAGACCAGTCCCGGTGCAGTCGTTTATGATGCTGAAACCACAACCGGCGGAAGCGGCGGACCTGCCCTGAACCGAAACGGCGAGGTGGTTGCTATCAATGCCGCGATCTTACCCGAATTTGGCGGCTCGAATATTGGCGTTCCGGTGTCACACCTCAAGATACTTCTCGATGAAAGCGATTGATCCGCATATTCAATCGCGCGTCTGATAAGGCGAGTTTTGCACCAGAAAAACCACAGCCAGTGGGATGATGACAGAGATCAAGCCCACGGTAATCAGCAAGTTCCCCAAGTGGCTATAGTCAGCGACGGAGGCAACAGTACCCGTTCTGGGATCGGTAACCGCGCGGTTAACGGTAAAGATCTGATTCAGGTATTTTGTACCGAGACTGCTTGCTGACAATGCCATGTTGGTGAAAGACGCCATGACCGCAAAAAAGGTAGCCTTCAGATGTGTTGGGGCGTTGCGCGCGATCCAAGCCAACATTGGGACCATCGCGATCTGACCCAGCGGCGACTCAACGGCTGTGTCAAGAATGGCGATAAACCTTGCATCCACGACCCCACCTGTGCGCGCGGCCGTCCATTCATGCACCCCGTAGTACAAGGCAAGGTTTGGCAGGGACAGCACTCCGGCGGCAATCGTGAGTAACACTACAACCTGCGCAATCGAACGACTTGCCATAAACGGCCTGAGGATAATCAGGCCAAGCAGAGCAAGTAGTGAGGTCAGAAGCGCTAGAATGGCCAGGAACTGTTCGTCAAACCCAAGCTCGTCGATCTCGAACCAGATCAGGCCCGGTCCTGGCAAGGGAACTGCTCGAAAAACGAAAATGATAGTTGCTGTCCCGATCAGAACTTTGGCCTGTTTCGACTCCAGCTCTCTCAACAAACGCGACATGAGGTAGAGAATGACCGTGAGCGACACCGCAAAAACGGTCTCTTGCGCGAAGGCAAAATTTGCGGTTCCCAACACTATGCTGAGAACAACAAACGCAAGTCCGCCCAGCAGTATCGGCCACCTGACTTCGGTGGTTTGATCTGGTCTGTGCAGAAGGTGTCCTCGACGAACGAGGCGACGCTGTATCAGAGCGTGAAGAACCACTCCACTGACAGACAACAGTGGGATAGCCAGGGCAATGAGATAGACCCGACCGTAGAGAACCAAACGATCGGCTTTCTCCAGATTTTCCGCCCCCGAAAAAATCCAGATGTTAACCGCGGCGACCCCCGCAAACCCTGATATGATCGCAATCCTGCCGAGGGTCTGCATGGTGGTGTGCCGGGCACGAACTTCGTCCTGAATAAACGCGCGTCCGTCTTGGTCCGATTGCGGCACTGCTTCGACTGTCATGGCGTCAGCAACGACATCCTGAATGGCATAACCTGAAGGAGCCAACATCAAGGCAACGACGTACCAATCCTCAAGTGGCATAATGCCGGCCATTCGGTCAGGCGCAGCCACAAGCCTGTACATGATGAGCAATGACGCCGTGATAAGGGATGCGCCAACAACAATCAGCAGGGATTTCCAGCGCCAGAACAGATCAACCAGATGACCCAGCGGCATTTTTAGAATCCATGGCAACCCGGCCCAGAATGCCAATCCCGCAACAAAAGCGGCGGATAGATTCAGATAGTCCTTTAGAAAAAACGCACCGACGACGGATGTTAGCCCCGAAACCCCGGCCGCAAAGTAAACCATCAATGGTGGAAGGTAAGACCATTGCAATTGCGCGACTAGATCAACGAAAGTCCGGTGCCACCAGCCTGAAATCCGCCTTCCAAATGTTGATTGGTCAGTGTTCATGCGTCAGTCGGACCCCGTTCTGGTGACCCTGTGCTGTCGGTTTTCCTCTCAGAGAAATCCGGCACCAAAAAGCAGAGCGCTGGTCAGCACCCCAAGGATTGGTACAACAAGAGGTACGCGGAAATGTTCCCGAGTTGACCCTGGCCGGGACTTCAGCAATATCAGCGAGATGTTGACCAAAACAAACACTCCCAAAACGATCTGGGATGTGCGTTCCGCTAGTATGCCGATTGGCAAAGTTTGCGTCAGCAGAAGAATTATCGCAACTACCAACAGGGTTGCGACGACCGGTGTTTGGGTAACCTGCGGGACAGTCGCCAGTATTTTCGGAAGATGATCCCGGTCGGCAAGACCATAGATCACCCGCGACGCCATAATCATCTGGATCAAGACGCCATTGACTGTTGCAACGACTGCGACTGCGGCGAACCCTTGTTTTATTACTTCGGGTGCGTCGAAGAAAACCAGCGTGAGTGGGGCGGCCGAGGTCGACAAGGTATCGATAGGAACAACGAGCAGGACCGTGATCGAGGTCGCTAGATACAAACCCGTCGCCAGAACGAGCGTCAAAAGGATAGCCTTTGGAATTGTGTGGGTTGGGTCTTTTACCTCTTCTGCGACGTTTGCCATGTCCTCAAAGCCGACAAAGGCAAAAAAAGCCAGCAGAGATGCCGCCATAATACCGCGCCAGGTACTGAGCTCGAGCCCCGGAATCATCTCACTAATTTCATGGCCTTGCGGTTCCTGCACAGACATGCCCCAGCCAATCACAAAAAGAAGCCCCGCGATCTCGATGACCGTGATTACGGCTGCCACAAAAACCGATTGTGTAATGCCCCAGAGTGCAATCAGCCCCATGACCGACACAACGCAGATCGTAAGCAATGCGGTGCCAAGCCCCGTCAGGGTGTGAAGGTATGAGGCCGCCCCAATCGCAACAGCGGAGGCTGAAATAATCCCAGACGCAGCAACGGCAAGACCGATTAGAACCGCCATCCAGCCCCTTTGAAATCCCGCTTCAACGTATGCCGCTTCTCCCGCGCTTACGGGATAGCGTGTCGCGAGTTCGGCGTACGACAAAGCCGTCAGCGAAACGACGAGCGCTGCAACAAGAAACGAAACTGCAGCATAAGGGCCCGCGGCCTCGGCGGTTGCGCCGACGAGCACATAAATTCCCGCACCGACGGTAACACCGAGCCCATATAATGTAAGCAACGGGGTGGTGAGAGAACGTCGGAGTTTAGGGGACGGTGGATCAACTGTATGCATTCACCTCACTCCTTGATGAGCAATTGCCGGGTTACCGAAGCTGTGCCGCAAACAAGCACCCCGATGATAAACCAAGGGCTCATCACCGTTCATGCCGAGCTTCTTCTGAAACATTCATACTTTGATATGTAATTCTTTATTTGGCATTGATCTATATCATCAGGCGCTAAGACTGATCAGAGAGGCAGATCCGAATGCTGCGACCGTCGTTTCGTGATGGTTTTTCCCAGTTGATACTCAAAGGTTGAATATGAGCGAGATCAATGAAGCATTCATTCGATATCGCGTATTTTCAACTCGAAATGCTGATCTCGGAGGAGGAACAGATGCTAGTTTGTCGCGGACTTCTTTTGTCAATATTTGCTGCAAGTGCTGCACTGGCGCAGGATATTGACCTTCAAAATGGGCACGATCTCTACAGAACCTATTGTTGGCAATGTCATGGTTTCGAGGCCACCGGAGATGGCCCAATGGCGGAGATGTTGGCGATAAGGACGCCCGATCTGACCAGGCTTGCGGTGCAAAATGGCGGCGTTTTTCCGACTGAGGCGGTGGCGCGTCAAATTGACGGTCGCGCGCCACTGCTGGCACATGGCGGGGAAATGCCCATTTTTGGTCCAGCATTGGATTCGGATAAAAAAGTAGCGATTTCCATGCCTGACGGCCAACCGATGATAGTCGGCGTGCCACTGGCGAATGTGATTGCGTATCTTGAGGCTATACAGACCGAATAGGTTGGCACAAAGTTCACCCTAGGATTGCAGGACACCTCTACCACGTTTGCCGGCGCTGGTTGATTTACATTAAGGCAAGTTTCCTCGATCTCAGTTAATATTCAGCATTTAGAGATGAGGAGGAATCTCCGATGCCTGAAGAGAAGCCAAAATCAAGTTACTCCAACCCACTTGTCGATATCTTCAAGCAGATGCAGCTATCTACTTCAGCCAATCCGTTTCTGGGCGCTCAGCTTGAGCAATTCTGGGACATGCAGGAAAAATCGCTGAAAGAGGCAGAGGCCTTTGCTCAGCATTGGTTTGAGAGGCGTCACGAGGCTGTGCGAACCGCGCTGGAGGCTGCGCGCTCGGCGTCTGCTGCAGACCCGACTGATCCGGCTAAAGCGCTGCAATCCATAGCAGAGTGGCAGAAGCACTCAGCCGAACGCCTTGTGGCTGACGCTCAGGAATGGTTCGAAACAGTTGCCCGATGTGCAGCATATGCAGCGGAAACAGAAGTCGAAGCTGTGGAAAAGACAATGGATGATGTTGCAAGCACAGCTAAGAAGGCGGGTAAATCTCCGAAATCCGATCCGGTATAGAGAGCCGTATCACCGCAGAGGTCGGAACGATCGCAGCTGGAGCAATGGAAGGTAGCTCATATGTATAAAAACATTCTGGTACCAGTCGCACTGGACAAAGATCACGATACACAGGCCTCAGTTGAAGCTGCTCGTTTGCTGGCGAATGCCGATGCGGAATTCACAGTGCTTCATGTGCAGGAACCGATCCCTGCATATGTGGCATCTCAGATACCCGAGGAAGTTCTGGCAAATACGCGAAAAGAACTTCAGGAAAGCTTACATCGGAATGCTGCCGACCTATCGGGTGCGAAACCGCGCCTTGTCTCGGGGAGTGCTGGCCGCGCGATCGTTGACTTCGCAAATGAAAATGACATCGATTGCATAGTGCTGGCCTCACACAAGCCGGGGATCGAGAACATTTTTATTGGGTCAACTGCAAACCGGGTCGTTCACCACGCCAATTGTTCTGTCCACGTGATCCGCTGAACCGGTTTCTGGTAACGGCCGCACGTCGATTAAGCGTTGTGGATGAGTCGATTTTCCAGACCCGAGTTGTTTTACGATCGTCACACGCTGCATGACCATATGGAAATGGATGGCGTTGACCGGCTCAATGAGCGGGTCCGACTGAATGGATTGCGAAAGTTGAATTCGGTGGAATGGCAAAGCCATGCGCAAACACTTACTATTTCAGCGGGTAGATCCAAACGCCGATCTTTCCTCGTCTTCCTCTCAAATCTTGCACTCCGGCGGGAACCAATCTTTTGATTAAAGATTGCCCGACCTTGTCTGTCGGACTTATTGCCTCGATCAACAAATCGCTAACCGCCAAAGAAGCATTTAGTTTCCGGGACAGCTTCTCAAGCCTGCTTGCGACGTTCACGGTATCGCCGATGACACTGTATTCAAGACGGCGTCGGTTTCCGATGTCACCCGAGATAACGGGACCGAAGTGGATGCCAATCCAAATGCGTACCGGAGGAAGCCCTTCGGCACTCCTGTCACGGTTCCAGATGCTCAATGCCTCAAGCATGTCAAAGGCGCATTGAAGTGCGTTATTGGCGTCGTTCTCACCGGGTTCTGGTGTCCCGAAGGTCGCCATCAGCCCGTCGCCCAGATATTTGTCCAGTGTGCCTTCGTTCTCGAAAACTGCCTTGCCCAACCTGTCATGATACCCGCGCAAGAAATCAACGACATCGCCGGGGGCGTCGCTCTCGCACATGGTGGTAAACCCAGTTTCACCAAGTCGCATCCGCGAAGCTTGCTATCAATCGCCACGTTGAACAATGTAAGATCGCGCAGGTTGCCCGCCAATTCGAGCCGCGCTCGGATCGCCCAGACCTGTTTCGGCAACAGCGGTCGTTTCTGGCCAATGAACCGGCCCTTGTTCCAGGCTCTTCGTTTAGGGGTGACAGCGGGAAGTTGAATTCTTGGCATGTTGGGCCCTCCAATCCTCCCGCCAGGCCCAGACATCAGCACTGCGCTGACACCTGAACTTTACAGTTGGTTTGAATGGCCGTTGTCCGATTGCTTGTTCTTCGGGAAACACTGCGGGTGCATTGAGCTGGTCTGAGCCCCAGTCTTCCAGATGCTGCTTAACGCTTGAAGAGGCGCTAAACGCAGAGTTCGTACATTTTCCTACAAAGGCTAATTCAAGTGGGTCAGTCTTTGCGGTTTTCGTTGCTTCAGCAGCGCAATATTGATCCCGACGGTGTAACTCAGCAAATCGTTTGGTTCGGCAAGAAATCTCATGCTGTAATCATTGAAGACCCGACAGCATCATGTTGAAGATGTTGCCGGGTCGCTTTTGACCCTCTGCGGATATTTATTGAAGCTTGATGTTCAAAATCACGCTCGTCGCCTTACAACAGGAACCCTCCACCTGCTTGTACAGACTGGCCTGTGATCCACCCGGCACGCTTATCGGCAAGCAAAAGAACCGCGTTTGCGATGTCTGCAGGTTCACCGATGCGACCCATCGGTGTTTGAGCGATAATCATTCCTAGCATTTGTTCATTTGACTTTACGTCTGCCGTTATTTCCGTGTCTGTAAGTCCGGGTGCGACCGCATTGACCCGGATGCCCATTGGACCGAGTTCCGCAGCAATGAGTCTGGTTGCGTGGTCCACAGCTGCCTTTGACGATGCGTAAACCGCAGCGCCAGGCATCATGCCGCGCGCGACTACCGAAGAAATATTGATGATTGCCCCCTTACTGTTGGCAAGATGGGGGGTTGCCTCGCGGGCAAAAGCCAGCGGTCCGAACACGTTGGTTCGGTAAATGCTTTCGATATCCTGGTCACTGGTTTCAGACAGTGGACCCATCTTTCCGGTTCCAGCATTGTTGACCAAAACATCCAGCCGGCCAAATTTGCGGATGGTCTCCTCGATAATTCGGGCCGGTTCGCCATCTTTGCTGACATCCCCAACAATAGCGTAGGCTTGCGGCCCAAGTTTCTGAGTTGCTTCTTCAAGAACGGATTGTCTGCGACCGGTAATAACCACCTTCGCCCCATTGGCAATAAAGGCAGATGCCGTGGCTTTCCCAATTCCCGTACCACCACCGGTGATAAGGATCACTTTGTTTTCGAGGTTTTCCATTTGCTTCTCCTGATTTTTTGCGAGGGGTATGTGCCTATCCAACCAACTTGGCGCTGGCTTCGGTCTGTTGTCCCGTCAGATGCGCAATCAACGCCGGGACGCTTGCTTCGAGCCTGATTTGGTCCCGGCTCATAGCACTGTGAAGCACGAATGGCGGCAGATAGGTCATGCCAGTCATAAGTGCCGTCTGTTGAAAGGGGGTTAGAAACTCGGACATGGAAAAGTTGTTGAATGCACCAGTCCGATAGCTTTCGACCGGTCCACCAGTGGAAACGGCAAGCACGAGCTCTTTTCCGTTTAGTTGGTTGCCACCGGGGCCATAGGCAAACCCGGCAAGCAACACCTGATCAAGCCACGCCTTGAGTACGGGCGGGGAGGAGTACCAGTAGAACGGAAACTGCAACACGACACGGTCAGCATTCCGAAGCAGGGCCTGTTCGACCTCCGGATCAAATTTCATCTCCCGCCCGCCGACGGCCATCAGGTCACGGGTTGTGATGCCTGCCACATCTGACAGGGCGTCAAACCACACTCGGTTGACCAATGAGGCTTTGAGGTTTGGATGAGCGGTCAAAACGAGAATGTTCATTGGTGATTTGTCTCTGCCGTCCGGGGAGTTGCGTTTACTTGTTGGCCAAATCTATATACTCCATCACAGACAACAATATGCCTGTTAACCATCTCTATGGTGTAGGAGATGCACCAATGCGCCTGCCTCTTTCCACTCTCGAAGTGTTCAATGCGATTGCTCAACACGGCAGCCTGAGTGCTGCTGCACAAAAGCTGGGGCTCAAACGGTCCACAGTAAGTCATCAGCTAAAGAACCTAGAAGACAGACTTGGAACTGCACTGTTCATTCGGACGACACGGTCAATCAATCTGACAGAAGCCGGGCGTGCTCTGGCGAGAAGCTCAGGCCCGGCATTTGATCAACTTGCCGACGGGCTTGAAAGCGCACTTACAGCAGGCCATTCAGCCCGCGGTACGTTGAAGCTCGCGATTTCCGAGATCGCCTATCATCTGGTCGTTCGCGAAGCGCTGGTCTCATTCCAGGAGCTATACCCCGAGATCGAGGTTGAGCTGCTGCTAACCGATGCTTTGTCGGATGTGCTTGGCGAGGGCTTCCATGCTGGTTTTCGTATGGGTGGCATGATTGCGCAGGATATGATTGCCATCTGCTTAACAAGTCCATTGCAAACAGCTGTGGTGGCAAGCCCGAAGTATCTTGCGGAGAATGGCACCCCAGAAAACCCAAGGGATTTGTTGGAACATAATTGTCTGCGCTACCGCTTCCAAAGCTCCGGCCAATTCGCCCCCTGGACATTCACCGGCCCTGAAGGTGAGTACGCCGTCGAAGTGGGCGGTAGCCTGATTGCAAACTCTTCGCCGGTCACGGTTGAAATGGCGGCCCGCGGGCTGGGAATAGCTTATACGTTTCGCGACACGTATCTGGAATCACTGGCATCCGGTTTAGTCGAAGAAGTCTTAGTCCAAAACAGGGTTTCCATCCCCGGCATCAATATCTTTTTCCCGCGGGAATACCGTTCGATGACACCACTGCGCCTCTTTATTCAACACCTGAAAAAGAACCGCGTTGGTGCTTAATCAAAAGGGCGCTATTGAGCTCACTCCAATGTCGTCTGAATTAGCACTAAGTCCGCGACCTGTGAGTTGGCGCATCCATTGTCGCCGCGCTGCGCAGGAACGACCGGTTCTTCAGACGCGTTGCTGTGCACAAGATGATGCGCACGCGGCAAAGTCTGTGCTGCGAGCGTACGCAGCGAGAAAATCAAATTCACAGGATGGGCTCAGTGCAGTCGTTCTCCGCGCGTTAAATGAAGGACTGCTTTTTATTTGTTTGGTTAGAAAATCTCGGATTCTGGAGTCTCAAAAATTGAAAACTCTAAGTAGCTGATTTTGTTGGAACCGCAGTCTCACCATTAAGGTGATCCGACAAGAATTGTCGGAGTACGTAAATAATGGGACTGAATTAATGAGACTCGCCTGCCATTGAATTCAACACCTTATGATTTCTGCGCTTTTAGAGTGTTTCGACGGTTCAAGCGCTTCAAGTCGACGTAAAACAGTAAGCCAATGTGCCTCTTCGCAACCTGGAAACCGGCGCAGTGTGTGTTACTTGGGCGTGATTGATCAGCAGAATACCCTGCCTCAGCGTTCGGCCCAGAGCCGACCTCCAGCCGCCAACCGAGATGCTGCGGTCGCAGCTCGCTTTGCCGCCATTCGCTGCACTAGCGAGAAAGGAGGCTTGTCGAACTCTCAAACTGCGGGCACTGCTGCCACTGGTATTATCTGATGAACATTCATTTAGGTAAGGATGGGCCGCGCAGCGAATTGGCGATAGCTATAACTGTTACTCGGCAAGAAGATACAACTTCAATTGCAGGCGCCCCCAGGACGTCACAAAATCACTAAGGACCTTAGGCATCTCATCGGGAAGATTGTTGGCCTCCCCAGGTTCGGTTTCGATCTCAAATAAAGGTCGTATTTGAATGAAATGTTAAATTACGCTCCTTCGCGCCAAATTCTCTGTTTTTGTCGCTCTGAAAGGTTTGTTCTCACACAAAAAAGTGCATCCATCGAAATGAGAAAGTAGCAAGTAAGGGCGACTTGCAACAATAGGTTTGCCATGAAGCTCTAGAACCATCACCTTAATCAGCCAATTATGCCTGGTACCAACTTGACAGCTATCCGACATGTCGCTCTGATGAAGAGGGAGAGTATTGGGGTAGAGCTCAACATGCGTGAATTTTATAGCGGTTTTCCGCGCGAATGCGGGATGTTAGTTCTTAGTCGCTCGGAGAAGTTTTCGCTCTACGCTGGCTCACATGACAAATCACATTATGTAAAGGCGGCTTCGTGACAGGTGTGATGAAGGCCTATGTCAGATTTGTGGACCGTGCCAACAGGACGATTGGGCGGGTCATCATGTATGGCATTTTTCTTATGATGGCGATCCTGCTGTATTCCTCTGTGTCCAAGACCTTCTTTGTCCCCTCGCTCTGGACCCTTGAAATGGCACAGTTTGCCATGGTCGCTTACTACATTCTTGGCGGTCCTTATGCGATGCAGATGGGTGCGAATGTCCGGATGGACCTGCTGTATGGAGAATGGACAGACCGCCGAAAAAGCCAGGTTGACGTGCTGACGGTGCTTTTTCTGATCGTGTATCTGGCCTTTTTATTGTGGGGAGGTTGGGACAGTTTGATGTATTCGTTCCAATATGGCGGCGAGAGGTCCTCGTCCGCGTGGCGCCCCTATATCTGGCCCATCAAAACGATCATGGTGGTTGGCATTCTGCTGATGCTGTTGCAGTCAATCTCGGAACTGTTCAAAGACATCTTGCGGTTGCGAGGACATGATATGGGTCCGAAAGATGATGAGCCGGTGCATATGGCCCCCGAAGACCTTGAAGGGGGACACCGCGGGTGAGCTATGAATTGATAGCCGCGCTCATGTTCTCGACCATGATGCTGATGCTGTTAACCGGGCAGCGTGTATTCGGGGCTATCGGGTTCGTAGCAGTGATTGCCGCCTTTTTCCTGTGGGGCGACAGGGGGGGCTATGATCTGGGGTTTGCGGCAGCGATCAAGGTCATGCGCTGGTACCCCCTGCTTACGCTGCCGATGTTCATATTCATGGGATACGTTTTGTCGGAATCTCGGATCGCGGATGACCTGTATCGTATGTTCCATGTCTGGATGGGCGGTCTTTCCGGCGGGCTGGCTATAGGCACAATCGGTCTGATGGTTCTGATCTCAGCCATGAACGGATTGTCCGTTGCAGGTATGGCGATTGGAGCGACAATTGCTTTGCCCGAATTGCTGCGCCGGAACTATGACAAGCGTATGGTGACGGGGGTCATACAGGCCGGTTCATCCTTGGGAATTCTCGTGCCGCCTTCCGTTGTGTTGGTCCTTTACGCCATGATTGCCCGTCAACCGGTCGGGCAGCTTTGGCTGGCAGGCGTTATTCCCGGTTTGATGATGGCCACGCTGTTCATCATCTACATCGCCATCCGCTGTCGCCTGAACCCATCGCTCGGCCCAGTGATGAGCGCCGAAGAACGCGCGCAGGTCACCTGGAGCGAAAAACTCCGCCTGCTGGGGGCTGGTCTGCTGCCCATAGGCATCTTTGCGGTGATGATGGTGCCCTTCGTGAATGGCTGGACCTCATTGGTCGAAAGCTCGGCCTTGGGGGCAATCGCGGCCTTGATGGCGGCGGTTCTGAAACGCCGCATGACGTGGCAGGTTTTTGAGACCTCGATCAAACAGACGCTTGGAATTACCTGCATGTTCATGTGGATCATCCTTGCGGCCCTTGCCTTCGGCGCGGTTTTTGACGGGCTGGGCGCGGTCAAGGCGATCGAAAACCTGTTTACGGTGCAGCTTGGTCTGAACCCGTGGATCATCCTGATCCTGATGCAGCTCAGCTTTCTGGTGATGGGTACGTTTCTGGATGACACCGCCATGCTGGTCATCGTCGCTCCGTTATACGTGCCGCTGGTCGGTGCGCTGGGGTTTGATCTGATATGGTACGGTGTCCTCTACACGATCACATGTCAGATCGCCTATATGACTCCGCCTTTTGGGTACAACCTGTTTTTGATGCGGGCCATGGCCCCGCCAGAGGTGACGATTGGAGATATTTACAGGTCCATCATACCGTTTGTGGCAGTGATGGCATTGGCTTTGGGATTGGTGATGGCCTTCCCAGACATCGCATTGTGGCTTCCGGGCATCGTCTACGGAAACTGAGCACGTAAAGAACGAGAAACCGGGTTAACCGGATCAAGTTCAATGAAAAGCACAGGAGAGGAAGACCATGACTACAAGACGTAGATTTTTGCGGACCGCCGCTTTGGCCGCGCCCGCGACGCTTGCTGCACCGGCTATAGTAAAGGCGCAGGCCCCCATCAAATGGCGGTTCCAGACCTATGCCGGAGGCGCGTTGGGCGAGCATGTGACCAAGCCTGCAATTGACTACATCAACGCCAATGCCAACGGCGAGCTGGAAATCGAGCTGTTCTTCGCAGATCAGATTGTACCCACGGGCGAGCTGTTCCAAGCGCTTCAGCGCGGAACAATCGACGGGGTTCATTCGGACGATGACTCGATGGCGTCACCGACACCGCTTCGCGTCTTTGGCGGGTACTTCCCCTTCGCGACAAAGCACATTCTCGACGTGCCGGTTTTGTTCAATCAATACGGGTTGGCGGACATTTGGCGCGACGAGTATGCCAAAGTTGGCGTTCAGTGGTTGTCTGCAGCTGGGCAAGACCCGTGCAACTTCAACACAAAGAAGGAAATTACATCGGTTGCTGATCTGGATGGGCTAAAACTATACACTTTCCCAACCGCTGGTCGGTTCCTCGCCAAGTTTGGCGTCGTGCCGGTGAACATTCCCTACGAAGACGCGGAAGTCGCCGTACAGACCGGAGAGCTTGACGGCATGGCGTGGTCCGGCATTACCGAGGATTACACGGTTGGTTGGGCTGATGTGACGGACTATTTCCTGACCAACAACATCTCGGGTGCGTGGATCGGATCTTGGTTTGCAAACCAGGAGCGTTGGGCAGAGCTACCGGATCACCTCAAATCCATCGTGATGGCGGGTATCGAAGCAGGTCACACCTATCGCAATCAATGGTATTGGGGCGGAGAAGCGGCACTGCGCGCAAATGGCGATAAGCTGGAATTGCGATCAGTGCCAGCGTCCGAATGGGCCGAGGTCGAGAATGCAGCCAAAGAGTTCTGGGAAGAAATTGCCCAGGAAGGCGAAGTGCATGAGAAAATCGTTGGAATTTTCCGAGAATACAACAGTGTGATCAACCAAGCCGGTGCGCCGTACAACTTTGAGTGATACGCTAAGAAGTGGCCTCTGACAGGGGCCACTTCAAATTCCTTTTTTTAGTATTGTGGCAGCCAGATTAAATATCGGAGCATTTTCTAACTGAAGGCGTTGCCAGGCAAGTTGCAATCAGTGTCAGTCAGGCCAGTAGAATTGTCTAAAATGCCGCGCCGAGTTTTCACCACTCGGCGAGAGTGCGGTAGTTAGTGCCTGACCATCGGTCAATGGTGATGCGACTGTGAAGCACCCGTTTCCCAAAAGACCTGTTCAGAAAACCTTAGTATAGCGAGCCGTTTTCCAAGTACGGTGATCTGATTGGTCGCCCCGTTGGCATTTCGGCGAGACAAAACCGCGCCGTTGTTTGCAATTGGTTATTAGGGAGGAGTTCAGCATGACGGACATTTCAGTAATAGGTCTTGGGTCCATGGGTACAGCGCTTGCCCGAGCTCAAATGAAAGCAGGCCGATCTGTAACTGTTTGGAATAGGACACCTGAAAAAGCGACCGCTCTTGGTTCCGAAGGAGCAACTGTGGCGGCCACTGTTTCTGAGGCGATATCTGCCAGTCCTGTAACGATTACCTGCGTAAAATCGCACCCGCAGACAATAGAAATCTTGTCCAATGCGGCTAATTCGCTGCCCAACAAGACCATAATCGAACTCTCAACTGGAGGCGCAGAGGATGCTGAAGACGTAGCGCAACTCGTGGAAAACGCTGGCGCCTCGTGGATGGTTGGCATCATCAATGCTTATCCGCATATGATCGGAGATAAGGATACCGTACTGTCGGTCGTTGGAACCGAAGAACAGTGGAAGATCCACGGTCCAATCATTAGAAATTTGGGCGGAAGCTCTGTCCATGTGGGTGACCAAGCTGGAATGCTGGCTGCACTCTTTGCGGGACTTTTTACAGTTCGCCAAGGTTTCATGTGGGGAATGATTTACGGAGCGCTGGCAGCGAAGAAGGCAGGTATCCCCATGCAAACCTTCTCAGATCTTGTGCCCATATCTATGGGAATGATGAAACCCTATTACGACTACTTTGCTGCGACAGCGCCTCAAGCCACCTATGACAACCCACCAGCTTCGATGAGTACTTACGCCGCAGCTTTGGAAGATGTTCTCGCTAGTTTTGAGGCTCTTGGCGCCCGGGATGAATTGCCCCGACTGTTTGTTGAGATGGCGCAATTGGGTATAGATCAAGGGCTTGAAGACAAGGCTCTCACTGCGATAATAGACGTCCTTGCGCAAAAGCAATAAGTTATCACAACGATAGAGCAAACCGCGATTTCTGCTTTGGGCTCAGACCGGCCTTGGAGGCGGTGCAGCATCCTGTTATCGTCCCTCGTCATCGTCGGGTTGTCGTTGTGGGCGTGCATAGCGGAGCGGAGGATCAGTTATGGAAACCCAGACTTACCTGCCATTCGCGCTCTTTGCCCGACCTGGAACAACGGCCGGATCGTCGGCCAGAAGCGACAATTGAAACCAAAGCACGTCTGGCTAAACCGCACTGCGGACAAAGCGGCCTTTGGTTCTCCAAACAAATCGGACATTTTTGGTTTTAGACTAGGCGGTTGTGTAGAGTGACAGGATTACTTGTCTTCTCTTCCGTAAGCACAAAATCTCAATTGGCACCCTCATTGGAAGCTGAGGAGGCCGCTACCAATCGAATTTCCATCATATCTTTAGGTCCAGGCGCGGCTTCCAAAAAGGGCGGAAGAGTTCAATCTTGGGGCATCGGTTCATCACGACTTTAAGGCCCGCCGCTTCGGCGAGTTGCGCTGCTTGGTCGTCGTACACACCGATTTGACCCCAAAGAACTTTTGCCCCGATTGCGATAGCCTCCTCGGCAAAGCCATATAACTCTTCCTTTGGGCGGAAGACGTCAACCATATCAACATGTTTGTCGATCTCTTCTAGCGAGTGGTAGACCTTGAGTCCTCTAATTTCCGAAACATTCGGGTTAGGATTCACCGGTACAATATCATAGCCGATTTCACTGAGCTGTCGCAGAACGCCATAACTGAATTTTGTTTTGTCCGCGCTAGCCCCCACCATTGCAATGGTTTTGACCGACTGCAGGATGTCGGCTAGGTACTTGGGGTCGTAATCGTAGATGCGATCAATATCTGCTTCGGGCATCGGTTAACCTTCCTTCGGCGTCGCAATGTCAGCCTTGAGTTCGTGGGGTTTGAGTGGGTCGAGAAACGGATTGCGGTACAGTTCGTCATGGCTCTCGACCCCTATCTCAAGCGTGATGTCGGATGTTGGGCGTGCCACGCAAAGGATCACATAGCCGTTCGCGATTTGCCGATTATTCAGCGCAACCTGTCGGCGTTGATCGATCGCGCCAGTCTTTAGTTTTGCCGCGCAGGTAATGCAGCCGCCATACTTGCACCCAAAAGGCAAGTCGACGCCCTGTTCTCTCAGCGTTTCCAAAAGTGGACGCCGCGCATCCACACAGTATTGCGCGCCATCTCTGTTCGCGATCGTCACGGTATACATAGTCATAGCCAGATGTCGCTTGTGCAATCACCGCCCGGATACCGGCTCTCGTGACAGCGCGATGGACCATTCGGTTCTTTGCCAAAGTCCACAATGAAATCCTCGTTGATCTTCATGCCACCGTTTTCAGGGTCGCAATCGATCATCACCATAACCCCGCCCTTTTCGCGGATCTCGGGATAGAACTGGTTATCCCAAGTCGAAAACAGCGAGGTCGTGACATAAAGCCTTCGTCCGTCGAGAGAGAGCTGGAACATTTGCGGACCACCCGCGACCTCGACCCCGTTAACGATCGGAGCTTTACCCAAAAGCCCCCCCATAAACACTTGGCCGGTCAGCTTGGGATTATGCGGGTCGGTGATGTCATACTGGCGCATATCTCCGTGCAGCCAATTATTCAGGTACAAGTATTTGTCGTCCATCGAGATCAGGATCGCCGACATAACCCCCGGCAACGGGATCGGCCATTCGGGGTGCATCTCGTTTTCCACGTCGATGATCTTTTCCCACCGCCACTTTTTAGCATCGTCTTGCCACCAATGGATCACATTGGTCGAAAGAGCTGCGCCACAGAACCCATGCGTGCTGTCGGGGTCATGGTGGAACTTGACTTCCAGTGGCAACAGCCCGTCTTCACCCAAATAGAAGCTTTCGACCGGTTCGCGCTTTTCGAAATCCCAAAAATGCAGCTCCCGCCCATATTTCAGATGGCCCACTTCTTCCAGATCGAAGCCCGGCATGAAGGTATTGGGCGCAGCCCATTCGGAACTGACCATCACGTTGTGGCGCGGTTGGTACCAGAAATCGTAGCCAAACTTGATATCGCCCATCGAGGTTTCCCAGCGACCGACGATGTTGAACTCTTTGTCGAGATGCAGATAGCCTCCAGGAGCTTCACCCTTGGCATTTCCAAGGAAGGAAATGATGATTTCCGATCCCAAACAATGCACCGTATGCGGGCCCGATAAATCTGCCTTGGCCTTGATCTCGGCCCCGTCGATGACCTTATGCAACCGCGGCGCACGCGGGTCAGTGGCTGTATCAACGATATGAAGGTTGTTAGAGCGTACGCCTGGCAGGATCAGGTATTTGCGGGACATCGAGCCGTCGTCGTGACAGGACGAACAGGCGTTCCACCCCATATGGTGAAGCTCGTCCCCAATCCCCGGCATTTCCAGCCTATTGATTACCTGAGAATAGGTCGGGCTGTCAGGGTCGACATCCACAGTAGCAAGGTAATCAGGTTTCTGGATCCCTGTCCCGGTGTAGATGGCGATCGTGTAGAGTAGCTTTTCTCGGGGGGCTTTGATGGCTTCTTGCGGACTCTTGAAGCCCGGTCCACAGCATTGTCCATCCATCGTGTGCTCCTCCCTTGATTCCCTAAATTGTATCGTATATCGAAAACTTAGTTATCATAAAGTGAGAAAAATGCATCTCGAACGATTAGCGCTGATTTTGGAAATCGTGGGTCAAAAAGGACGTGCGTCCGTAGCGGATATCTGTGCCCAGTCCGATATACCTAAACCGACGGCCTACAGACTGGTTCAAGACCTTGTTTTGTCCGGCCTCCTTGAATCACCAACCCGCGGTGAGTTCGCGATTGGGATTAGGCTAAAGCGTATTACGTTGAGCGATCACTCTGATCCCGCTCTTTTACAGGTGATTGCGCCTGTCCTCTCTGGCGCCGCGAATGACTATGGCGCTGCGTTCTTCTTGTCTCGGCTACGGGGCCATTGGGTTGAGATTATTCATGTGGAGACACCGCAGACGGGCGTGTCTTTTCTTCATCCAGGCATGGGCAAACGACCAATGCACGCGTGCTCTTGCGCCAAGGCAATCGCCGCCGTGTCGCCTGAGCTGCTGTCTCAAGACCGATTGGATGGGCAGCTTAAGCGGTACACAGATCGCACGATCACAGACCCTAAGGATTTGGCCGCGGAACTCGATGTCATTCGAGCCAAAGGGTATGCCGTATGTGTTGAAGAGCTCGAGCGCGGGATCAGTTCTGTCGCAACAACGCTGACCAAAACAGGTGTTGGTGCGACGCTTTCAATCGGCGCTACCGCGTCTCTTCGGGTGTTTACACCTTCGAAGCGAGAAAAGATTGGCCATACACTTACCACAATGTCACACGAACTTGCACGCGCGCTAGGATGGGGTGAAGCAGATAAAGAAAGGATACCCGCTTAGGTTCATGGGTATCGCAGTGCTGTAGGTTAACGCTATCCAGCAGGACAGGTGTGTATTGCGACCTTCGCCGCTTTTAGGTCAATGAAGGAGACAAATATGGACGATGCAATGTTTGGTGTGTTCTTCGTGATCAACGTAAAACCTGAGTATCGGCAGCCCTTTTTGGATGCCAGCATCTTCCAAGCGCAAAATGTTGTCAGTGAAGAACCCGAAGTTTTCCAGTTTCAAATTATGGTGGATGAAACAAACCCAAATCGTTTCTATTTCTACGAAGTGTTCAGGAACGAAGCCGCGGTCCAAGATCATTGGGAATCTGAAACCTTCAATAACTGGTTAAACACTGTCCGAAAGATGCTGGATGGTGAGATCGAACTTGTTGCCAGGATGCGCTCGCTTTTTCCGACGCCAAAAGGTTTCGAGGCGCAAAAAGCAAGCCTGCTACTATGGTAAAATTGACCGACGTTTGAAATTTTCGTCCGTGCGAGAACATTACGGGTTTTGGTGCTGGTCCGCTTTGGACTCGATGCGATCATGCGATGATATTTCGAGAGCGTCTTCGATGCGCTCGAAGCTGACACCCGACAGATTTGACTGAACAGCTGCCAGCCTATTTTAGAGAAAAAGGGAATTTCGTATGAACAGATGGATTTATTTTGGGTTCGCGTTGCTGGTTTCAGCGTGCAGCCCACCTACACAGGCTCCATTGGTCACTGACGCGAACGGTCAGACTGCCATCCAAATCAACACAAGCGGGCTGACATGCTACGGGTCGACCTGTCTGGAGATCACAAGAGGCAGCGTTCGCGCGATCGGACACAAGAGAGCGCGGATCCCAAAAGGTATCGATGTCAGCAGCGGCACCGTCACCCCAGACGAGTTCAAGCGGATGCGCCAATCAGCGATGCTGGCGGGGGGACCCGGTTCTGGCAATCGGTAAAGGAAGGAGAGGTCGTGATATGTTCAACGATGACGTCCAGGCACGATGCCCGGAATGCGGATCGCCGGATACGCTGGTTTCGGGTGAGAAGGCTGCCGGCAATGCATGTGGGTACGAGGAGTCTTTTCTGTTCGATGAGGAGGTGCGCGACGGAGCGCATGAGGTTGTGGCCAACGCGCAGAAAATGGCACGGACGAGAGACGTTCTGCAGCGATGGGATTTTGCAGGGTAAATGGGTGGCTGAGGGGGCCAGAAAACCAGAAAAGTGAAAACGCGCAGTGCGGGCCTCTCAGGAACGAAACAAGGGCCGCGCCTGTCATGAGATGAAAAATCCGTTAACCCCTCTTTGAATGGGCGTAGAAGGGGTTACTCTGCTGCAACTTGCTCGTTAGGGCTCAAACGCTTCATTCTGCGCGGGCTGCGCTGTAATCCTCGTCTGAGACATGCTCCATCCAATCCGCAGTCTTGCCTTCAACAGAGGTCTGCACAGCCAGATGGGTCATCGCACAGTCAGGCGACGCGCCGTGCCAATGCCGCTCTCCTGGCGCGAACCACACCGTATCGCCAGGGCGCAACACCTGCACTGGCTGCCCCTCAGACCCAGCCAGGCCCAAGCCCGACAAAACATGCAGCGTTTGACCGGCAGGGTGCGTGTGCCAAGCTGTCCGTGCGCCGGGCTCAAAAGTCACCGTAAGGATCTTGACCGGCGAGGGATCATTCCCTGTTACAACGGGATCAAAGCGGACCGTACCGGTGAAATACTCATTGCCGGGAAATTGAGAGGGCCGGTCCCCGGCGCGGTGAATCTCCATGATGTGCTCCTTCGATGCGCTGCTCTTGGCGACTTAGCAGAGTTCCGATTTCAAACCCAGAGGTGCGCCGGGTCGACGCGGCCATCAGAGCGCCATTGTCGAATGCCCAGAATGCGACTGGAACCGGTGATCGGATTGAACAGGACCTACGGCCGAGTTGCAGACAAAGCCGTCTCAGGCTGGCGCTGGAGATTTCGCATTTCCACCGACAACCCACAAACACAACACCGCAAGCAAAACCTCTATCGCAAATGCGGCAAGAATGTTTTCGGAAGGCCAACCATCGAGGACGAAACTGATTGTCCTGCCCACGGCGAAAGATGAGAAAACCGTAACCCCAAGCAAGGCTGAGGCCTGGACCAACTTTTGGTAAAAGGCTCCGCACAAAATGATCAGGCCAAGTACCGCGAGATTGGCAGCAGGTGCACGCAACTCACTCATCAGGTTTGGCTGCGGCGAGAGTACGATGCCGTAATTAGCGTAGAAAGACTGTGGGTCCAGAGTAATGGCCAGACCTATTGCGAATGCAGTTAATCCGGACATGCCCAAGATAAGCCTGCCTCTAAGTTCAAGTTTCATGTTTGTCTCCAATTTCCTTTGGCCTGCCTCAAGCGGCTTTGGTCCACGCGCCAGACATTTCAGCTTTGTTTGCGAAGTCGGCGAAGTCGCGTGGTGCGCGTCCAAGCGCACGCTGGACACCGTCCGCCAGGTTCGCATTGCGCCCGTCCAGCGTTTCACGCGCGATGTCCGTGATCACATCAGCAATCATCTCGCCATTCGCGTGCGCGATTTCCGCGTGGAAGTCTTCGAATGAAATTGGCAGGTATTGCACAGTCCTGCCCATGGCGCGCGAAAGCTCTGCGGCCATGTCGGCAAACGTCATGAGACGTGGTCCCGTGACCTCGTACAGTTCGCCGTCGTGTCCTTCTTCTGTCAAAGCAGCTACGGCAACATCGGCGATGTCGTCCACGTCGATGATCGGTTCGCGTACTTCGCCGGCGGGCATCGGCAAGACACCTGCCATGACCGGACCAAGCAATGCCCCTTCAGAGAAGTTTTGTGCAAACCATGCTGCACGAACGATAGTGAACGGAACTCCGGAATTGCGTACGACTGCTTCCGCTCGTTCCGCATGAAACTCGCCACGCCCGGTTAGCAGAACAAGACGCTGTAATCCCTTTTCACGAGCCAATGCTGTGAAGGCTTCGACTTGCTCAACCGCGCCAGGAAAAGCGATGTCAGGAAAGTAAGAAATATAGGCAGCCGAAACGCCTTCCAGGATTGCGGGCCAGGTCTGCGGTTGTTCCCAGTCAAATGGCGTTTCACTGTTCCGCGATCCGCGCCGGACTGTCTGCTCTTTTTCTTCCAGACGTGTCGCGATCCGCGATCCGGTTTTACCTGTTGCGCCAAGTACGAGAATGGATTGCTGTGTCATTGGTCATCTCCTTGAGTTCAGTTGATGGCCCGAAATTAAGCAATCATAAGAGATGTTCTATTCTTCAAAATCCCGCATTCTTATCCAATCGTCCAAACCGAATAGACGAACAGGTGGATTTCGTCCAATCTCATGACATGAACCAGTTTGACCCTCATGTCCCCGACCCCGATGCGCTGGCGCAGCCGATTGGCGATCCGCTGGGGGAAATCCTTCATCTTCTGAAGCTCACCGGCACATTCTACTGCCAGTCGCGCATGTCCGCTCCTTGGGGCGTGTCCATACCAGGCTTTCCCGACATACTGAGCTTTGCGGTCATTACGCACGGGCGTTGCTTCATGAAGGTCGGACAAGATGACCCCTTTGAGGTCGAAAAAGGCGACCTGGTCTTGATGACCAACGGTGCGCCCATCGGTTTTTTCAGCTCGGAAGACACGCCGCTTTTGACGCTGGAAGAGTTGCCCATTCGCAAGGTGACCGAGCTCTATGAAACACTGGAATACGGTGGTGGTGGAGCGGAGACGGGCATCATGTACGGCCTCGTCCGGATCGATCACGCCGCCAGTGGTATGTTGATGGGCTTGCTTCCGGATGTGCTCAAAATCGACCCGTGGGAAGAGGATGCCGGAAGCTGGCTACAGGCGACTTTGCAATTCATCGCAAAAGAGGCGCGGGAATTGAGACCGGGTGGCGAAACCGTGATTACGCGCCTGGCAGATGTCGTTGTCATCGAGGCCATTCGTCGTTGGCTGAACAGCGCACCAGACGCAAACCGCGGCTGGTTGAAAGCGGCGCGAGACCCGCAGATCGGGCGCACGATAGTCGCCATTCACCGTACGCCTGCTGCGGCTTGGACAGTCGAGTCTCTCGCGGAGGTTGCTGGTATGTCCAGATCCGCGTTCGCGGCGCGGTTTACTGGGTTGGTAGGCGTTCCAGCAATCCAGTATCTTGCAACGTGGCGTATGCACCTGGCCAGCGAAAGGTTGGTGTCCACCGATCAACCAATCTCGCAGATTGCCGCTGACATCGGATACTTGTCAGAGCCTGCGTTCAACAAAGCCTTCAAACGGGTATTTGGCGTGCCACCGGGAAAAATCAGGAAGAACGGAATTCACTCCGTATCCAGGCGAAACTTGAGAAACTGAGCATCTTCGTATTCGATCTCGCCGATGCGTTTGGCACCGAGTTTCCGGAGTGCACCCAGATTATTTCTACTTGGTGGCAGCAGAAACGTGACAAAGGGGATACGTTTGTCAGCGATCGCAAAGTCGATTGCCATTTTGGCAATCCGTTTCCCAAGTCCAAAGGCGTCGGGCCGCAAAACCAACCCAAAATCCCACTCGTCACCTTCTTTTTGAAAGCCCCCCCAACCAACATACCGACCGCCTGACAAAAACGCCCAATGTCCAAGACCGTCCCGCGCCCAGTAGCCTTCCTTTTTGGCGATAAATTCTCTTGCGACCTCAACATTCCATTTGAACGTCAAAAGCGGCATATGCTCTGCTACCCGGGGGTCGGACATATGAACCGCAATGTCATTCGGATCGATTTCCGAAAGGCGTGCAAATGAAATCCCATCTTTCATCATTGTACTCACTTGATGGCCCGAGCTGTCCCTTGCATGCAAAGTAATTAGGGCGCGAATACTGTTTCACAGCTTTCTCGCGACAATGTACCGGCTCGGCAATAACCCGGCTTGATCCGCTGTCTCAACGATATCGAAGCCCGCACGTTCAATAGCGTCCTGGAGTTCAGCTGCGGATACAAAATTTACGAACGGAGCTTTCCCGAGCACCTGCATAATCGGGATCGCTATTCGGCTGATTATGCCATATTTGAACCCTCCGCTCTCTGGAGCGCAGACGGTCTTGGAAATGAATACCCCACCGGATTTTGTAAGGGTCGCAATGTGTTCGAGTGCATGGCCCATATCGGGGACAAGGTGCAGTAGATTATGTGCGAGGACAGCGTCGTAAGAACCGTCGTTAGGATCGTGCTGCAGAACCTCGGCCACTTTGAACGTTACATTCTCCAGCTCTTCTTCAGCGAGTTTCTCGTTGGCGATTTCGATCATCCCCGGTGCGAGATCGGAGGCAGTGACTTGAGCCACATGTGGTGCCAGTAGCAACGCGGTTGACCCCGTCCCACACCCGATTTCCAGCACGCTGTCTTCGGCTTGCAGGTAGGACTTTGTACGTTCAAGCGTGTTCAGATACCCTTCCATGTTCCGGATAGGATCAGCCGCATATTTGCGCGAAATCTTGCTCCAGAACGCGGCATCTTTGGACAATGCAGCCATATCGTTTCTCTTTTCCTTGGTGTCACCGCAGCCAATATCTTAAAACGCCGATTTATTAAATTGCCAGATATTGCAGAACTGTTATGCATTAATGCATGAATTGGAACGCTATCAATTTCGATTGGAACCAGGCACGGTCCTTTCTTGCAACGGCAGAAGAAGGTTCGTTTTCCGCCGCGGCGCGCGTGCTTGGGCAGACCCAGCCAACCGTCGGTCGTCAGGTCGCCGCGCTGGAACAGGCGCTTGGCGTCACCTTGTTTGAAAGGGTTGGCAAGTCGCTGAATCTGACAACAGCCGGTGCTGAGCTTTTGGTGCATGTCAGTGAAATGGCAAATGTCGCGAACAAAATTTCTCTGACCGCAACAAGCCAGTCACAAGCAGTTGAAGGGCAAGTCAGGATCACTGCTTCCGACGTGATGTCAGCCTATCAGCTACCGCCTATTCTCAAACAGATCAGGCTCGCGGCACCGCGGCTTGAGATCGATGTTGTCGCAGCAAATGACATACGAGACATACAGCGGCGCGAGGCAGATATCGCAATTCGGCATGTGCGCCCGACACAGCCGGACCTGATTGCAAAGCTCGTGGCAGAAGCGACGGCACATTTTTACGCTGCCCCTTCATACCTCGAACAGGTTGGGCGACCACGAAATGAAGACGAACTTGCTAAGTTGGATTTCGTCGGCTTTGGCGATGTTGACACGATGATTGGATTTCTCAATCCGGCCGGCATCGAAGTAACCCGCAAGAATTTTCGGATTGGATCGCAGAGCGGGATAGTGTCATGGGAGTTTGTGCGCCAAGGCTTCGGCATTAGTGTTATGTCAGACGATGTGGCGGCCCTGACACCCGGTGTGGAGCGTGTTCTGCCCGAACGCGAGCCGTTCAAGTTTCCTATCTGGTTGGCCACACACTCTGAGTTACAAACAGCGCGAAGGATCAGGTTGGTATTCGATCAGCTCGCAGACCATCTCGGCTCGCGGACAAATTATTGAACGTGAGTTGGTCTGGTGTGTGAACTGGAACCTGCTTCGGGCTCAAGGCAGTCATCTGAGTCTTTCTGTCAGATGACGGCTTAGGAACGGATAGCGGTCATTGTTGGTGGTCATTCCGAGGAATTTCGCCTGAAGGTCTGCATTGAACGCGCAGCGGACGTTCGCTGAAATCTGCTGAACGGCAGAAATGCGGGACGAAGCCGCCGCTGCGAGATGCTGGGTGAAGGTCCGCTTTGGTTAACTCTGGGAGTGGTAGCACAATGTAGAGGACGGCCGGATGAGGTCCACACAACATTGCCAAATTATTCAATGCAGGATGACTGCCTAAACGCGGCTATGGGGATCAAAGTTTGCGAAAGGTCTGCCGAGAATCCGCCACTGTTTTCATCGATCAACCCAGCCATTTGGAATAGTCGCTGACCAACAGATGTGTCGGAGCGACATCCTCCTGAATCTCGGCAAATCGGCCAATTGGGTCACGAAAAATATTGTCGGTCTCGTCGTCATTGACGGTCGAGACCTCGCCTATCAGCACATCCCCGCCTTCGCCCCAGAACGCGTGCCAATCACCAGGACGCAGGGTAACGTTTTCACCCGGTGCCAGGCGCGGCTTCTCGCCCGGTTGATAATGATGTCGGAAGCCGTCCAGCCATACCACACCGCCGCGATCCTCTGCAAAACCACCCGCGTTGCCTGAGCCGAAAAGCTCAACAATCAGAGTTGCGCCACCGCGGTTGATGATATCCTCAGCTTTCAGAACATGCGTGTGCATGGGCGACAGCTGGTCCTGCCTTGAAATCAACAGCTTCTCGGCGTAGCACATGCCGCCGCCCTTGGCCAAATCACTCTGTAACCGTTGCGTAGGGTAAAGAGGAACAGGCCCATCTTGTCAAAATCACCGTCACCATAATCGGTGATGTCCCAACCGCACCTTGCATCAATCACGTGACGGGCATCACTTTCACGGGCCTTAAACTCCTTGGGTGTCCAAAAGGCAAAGGGCAGCAACGTGAACCCGTGAGTGCGGATCATCTCATCTGCTTGGGCCATGATTTCATTGATGCGCGAACGCTTCATGCCGGCACTCTTTTGGTTTTGAGGATTTCGATTACCATGGCTGCGGTCCACGTAAAGCTGCCGCCGCCACAAGGTTCACCACTCATCGGGTCATAATATTCTGCAAAGCCGCTTTTCTGAATAAGCTTTAGGCTGTCGGCGAGGATGCGTTGTGCCATTTCCCCCTGCCCGGACTGACCTAGACCTTCAGCAATCAAATAATTTACGATTAACCATGTCGGCCCGCGCCAGTAGCGCAGGCTGTCAAAAGCGCCATCTGCCGGATCGTGACTGGGCACCAGATAGCCGCATCGCTGGCCCAACAAGGCGATCCTGCGTACCAACTCCTCAGCGCGGCCATGAGGGACATCGGCAATTGCTGCGAGTAGCCCTGCTACCGTGGGCGTGCTCTGCAGATGACCAGCAGCGCGGTTGTAACACGTGTATTGTCCAAGTGTCCGATTCCAAAGGCTTTCCAATGCCGCACGACCCTTCACGGCCATTGTTCGTGCCTCCGAAGCCATTGAGGTATCGCCCAGGACTTCGGCCAAATCCGCTACATCGTCGCAGGACCGTATCAGGATACCGTTGAAGCCCGGATCAACCAGCCGGAAGGGTGAGGCATCGTGGAGCTTCGCATTGTCCCAACCAAGCCCTCGGAAATGTTCAAGCAGCCAGATGTAACACTTGTATTGCTCGTCCGACGGGCGGTGATCAGGATTGGCGTGTGTCGTATCGCGCCGCGTAAATGGCGCGACGCCCTCGATCGGCATGGCTTCCAGCGCTTCATCCCAATCCACCGAGTTGTCTCGGCCAGACTCCCAAGGGTGAATGATTGCGACCAACCCCGTACCGTCGGGATCGCGGTCGCGATAGAACCATTGGTGCCACGCATGAACCTTTGGTAGGAGCTCAGCCAACCGTTCGCGCGCAACAGCCTTGTCGTTGGACCGATCGTAGAGCTTCCGCACAGCAAAGCCCGCGACCGCTGGCTGGGTGATGCCAGTCGTGGGTATAACTTGACCGGTTTTCCAGACTTCAGGGCCTGGGAAATATCCGTCATCGGGTTCATGAAAGATGATATGGGGCACCATACCATCGTCCCATTGATGAGCCATAAGAGTCTCGACCTCGACCCATGCCCGATTCATGTCAAAATGTGAGAAGCCAAGCGCGGACAATGCGCTGTCCCAATTCCACTGAAAGGGATAGAGGCCATGGGTGGGAACTGTATAGCTACCCCGGTCATTTCCTTCCATTACTTCACGAGCCTGATCAATCAGCGCTTGGCTCATATATCTTCTCCTTTACGCGACAGCCAAAGTGGTTTCGGGGTCAAACCAGCGACCCCGGCCTTCTTGCGGCGCCAGCGTAAGTACGTCACCAGGTTTCACGCTGAGCTCACTGTCCAGGACGGCGCGGAACTGGTGTCCGTCCACTTCACAAGTCACGAGCAAATGTGCGCCCAGAGGCTCCACTACTTTGGCTCGCGCTCCAAAACCCTGATCCGCAATGCGCAGATCTTCTGGACGGATGGCCCATTTAAGATCTTTTCCATTTGCCGGCCCGTCAAAGCTCTGTCCCGCCACTGTCCAGCGACCAGAGCCCGCAGCTTCAGCGGGGAGGAAATTCATCGGAGGGTTGCCGATAAAACTGGCCACAAACTCGGCCGCTGGATCCCTGTACACTTCGATGGGTGAGGCTGCCTGAACAATTTTGCCCTGATGCATAACGCTGATCCGGTCAGCCATGGACATAGCTTCGACCTGATCGTGTGTCACATAGATGGCGGTGGTTTTGCTTTCGGCCAGAACGCCTTTCAACTCGGCACGCATCTCCATGCGTAGGAGCGCGTCAAGGTTCGACAGCGGCTCATCCATCAGGATCACGTCCGGCTCCATTGCCAACGCACGGGCAACAGCGACCCGTTGACGTTGGCCGCCGGACAATTCTCCCGAATAGCGCTTTAGAAGCTGTTCGATATGCATCAGCCCAGCAGTTCTCTCGACCCGGCGTTTGACTTCATCATCGGGCAGCTTTTGCATCCGAAGACCAAAGCCAATGTTCTCGAACACAGTCAGGTGTGGGAACACCGCATAGTTCTGGAACACCATCGAGATGCCGCGATCTTTGGGCGACAGGTGATCTACCCGGCGGCCACCGATCCAGATTTCACCGGTCGTAGCCGTTTCCAACCCTGCGATAATGCGTAAAAGCGTAGATTTACCACAGCCCGAGGCGCCCAAAAGGACCATAAATTCCTGGTCTGCGATGGTCAGGTTGATGTCGTGAAGAGCCTGGTAAGATCCAAAGTTCTTGGCGACGTTCTTGATCTGTATTTCAGCCATAACAGTTTCCTTTCAGCCACCGCTCAGCGGTTGGCGATGCCCCACATCGCAAAGAGATATTTGCGCACGGCGAAGATGAAGATCAGCGCAGGCACCACGAGGATAAAGCCGCCTGCAAATTTCAGGTGCAAAGGGGCCTCGCCCAGGGTCTGCAACAGGAACGCGGGAAGCGTCCGGTTCTCGATGGTCAGAACGGCGGCCGCGAACACTTCGTTCCACGAGATCACAAAGGCGAAAATCGCCGAAGCTGTGATCCCTGGTAGCACCAAAGGCAGGATCACCTTGGTGAATGCGGTCAGCCGTGTGCAACCCAATGTCCAGGCTGCTTCTTCGAGCTCCAGCGGGATACCCGAGAAGAGCGAAAAGGTGATGAGCACCGCGAAGGGGATCGCCAACGTTGTATGAACCAGCGCCAGACCAAAAGCCGTATCATCCAAGCCCGTACGGATGAAGAGAACTGCCAAGGGTAGTGCCAAAAGCGGAAGCGGGAAGGCCCGTGTCAGCAGGATCAGCAGTCGGAACAGTTCTTTCCCTCGGAAGTCGAACCGCGATAGCGCGTAGCCCGCGGGGGCGCCTATGGCGATGGACATCACCATCGTCATCAAAGCCACCACAACCGAGTTCCAAAGCGCCCTCAGCATCCCCTGGAACCCCATAAAGAACTCCAAGGATCCCATATTGAACTCCGGAATGAAGCTCTTGGGAAAACTGTTCACCGTATCCGGTGAAGACATCGTGTTCACGAACAGTAGGTAGAGCGGAATAATCACCCAAGCGCACAGCAGGATAACCCCAGCCCGATAGAGCCCCCTTCCCGCTTTGCGGGCGTCAGAGGCCACAACGTCTGCAACTGCCGTCATATCGTGGCTCCTTTCGGGACGCGCAGAGCGCGCATGATGATCAGAGTGAAGACGATCGAGATGATCAGAACGATGATCGCCAGCGCTGCTGCTGCTCCGCCATTCTGCAAGTCAAACTGATAGGCGTAGATTTCGCCCATAAGCACCGGGAATATCGTTCCCCCAAGGGCTGCGACCACAGCGAAGACTTCAAAGGCCAGAATGACACGCAGGACCAGGGCAGTTTGCAGCGATGGGCGCAGAAGCGGCAAAGTGATCCGGGTGAACTGTTTCCAGCGCGAGGCGCCAAACACATCCGCAGCCTCGTAGTATTCCTTGGGGATCAGACCGATGCCCGCCACAAGGATCACAAGCATAATCGCGGTCGCACGCCAAATCTCGGCAAGCATAATCGCCAGGAACACAACCCAGGGTGTTTGATAACTCAGCAAACTTACAGGTTGGTCAGTGACACCAAGCCCTACCATCATCGAGTTCAGAAAGCCCGACTGCTCGAAGATCGCCAACCAGATGATACCTGCAGCAAGGTCAGAAATTCCCAAGGGAATGGTCCAAATATACAGAACCAGATCACGGCCCTTTTGCATCTTCGTGACCATCGTGGCCATTAGAAGTGACAGCGCCAGCTGAATTGGCACCACGGCTGCGGCCAGAAGAAAAGTGTTCTTCATCGAAATCGGGAACTTCCAGTAGCTCACAACCTCGCGAAAGTTATCCAGTGAGAATCCGTTCTCAGTTCCAAACGCCTGCTGCGCCACTAGCGCAAACGGGTATAGGAAAAACAGGCAGAGAAACAGGGTCACCGGGAGGATCAGAAAGTAAGGCAATAGCCGCGCTTCCATCGGACCGCTCCTTTAAGTTGGGGATTTGCTGGGGAGCCGGGCCACAGCTTCCGCGGCCCGGCAGTCATGGAAGGTCTTACTCGACCGGGCAGGCACCTTCCGAAGGCGCATCTGGTGCCCAGCAAGGCGCGCCGGTTTCGGCCATGATCTTTTCCAGCTGTTTCTTTTGATCTTCCAGAACCTGCTCAATGGGTTGACCAGCCAAAACAATGCGTTCGAATGCATCCACGTATACACGGTTGAAGTCGCCGCCCATGCTACCCAGACCAGCGGGTAAAAGGCCGGGATTAGCATCCGCCGAGCTGCTCATCTTAGCAACCGCTTCGCCGGCAGCTTTGACCGAAGGAGGTAGGTCGTCTGGTAGCTCAACATCAACCACAGGGAAGAAGTTAGTGGCTTTAAGGGTTGCGATCTGTGTCTCGGGCTGCATCAGATAAGTCACCAAAGCTTTGGCACCTTCGGCATCCGGCGCGGTGCGTGGGATGGCAACACCTGCCAAAACAGGCATGAAGCCACGACCAGTCGGTCCAGCAGGCGCCGGGAAGGCGACGAAATCGTCGGGACGCTCATTGAAAGCCTGCGCAAGGCGCGAAGTATGATCAAAGACAATCCAGGCATCGCCGTTCAACAGCTGCTCCTGCATGAATGAGAAGTTGGTTGATGCGGGGTTCGTATGGCTCCAAAGTTCTTTGAACTTTTCCCATGCCGTCACAGCCTCGGGCGAAGCAAAGGTCCGCACAACACCGTTGGTGTAGGACGGGTAAAGATAACCTTGGAAAAAGCGGTGTTTCAGACCCTTGGGTCCCGCTGGAAAGCCGAACTTCTTCTGACCCGTCGCTTCTTCAACGTTCGCCGCCCACGCGATCAACTGGTCATAGGTCAGTGCATTGATGTCCGCACCTTCAGGCAGGTATTGCAGCGCTTCCGTATTGGCGGCCATGATATAGCTCGCCTGCATCCACGGCATATATTGCAGACTGTCGGTTCCCAGCTTAGCCAGATCATTGAAAGTGCCCGACGCCGACATGACGCCAAGATCGGAAAGGTCCATCAGGTCATCAGGGTTCATCGCCGAGAAGTTGCCATGCAAGGAACCCAGCAAGTCAATGCTGCCTGAGTCGGCTTGCAGCTCGGCTTGCAAGCGAGTGAGCCAGGGGCCATCTTCGTTCGGTTGGTAGTCCACCCCACCCTCGAAGCCACCAAGAACCTCAGTCCGCATAGCCTGCGCTTCTTCGGCGGGCCGGGCCTGGGTCGACCAGAACAGAGTTTCAGCTTGCACGGCAGCTGCGCCAACAAGCATCGCAACACCGGACACGGCACCCGACAGTTTCAGATGAATCGACATAATTTCCTCCCTATGTCTGAGGCTGACCGAAACCCGACAACCTCTCTCCCTCGCCGACACCTTTGGGTCAGTCTGCGGGCGAATGCAGTTAATATGATATATCGTTGTATCTTGAGTCAAGCCTGTTGCCGCCAAGCTTTCGCCATAATTTGCTTGCCAATTGCATACCCACTTGCGACTTTAGGCAAACGATATATCTAAACTGTGACCCATGAAGAAAAAACCCACCCTATCCAGCGTTGCCAAAGAAGCGGGCGTATCGGTTCCAACCGTTAGCCAAGTTATGCGTGACACCGGCCGAATTTCAGAGAAGACACGTCAGAAAGTCCTGAGCGCAGCCAAGCGTCTGCGCTACGTCCCAAATCAAGCGGCGGCTACAATGAGATCAGGGGACAATCGCGAGATCGGCTTTATCCTAAACAAATTGGCAAACCCGTTTAACGCAGAGGTTGTGAGTGGCGCCGTCGACTTGCTCGAATCCGAAGGGTTCATGGTGTCGATCCTCGATGCGCAAGGCGATCTTCAACGTCAAGACCGCCTTCTGGAAGCCTGCATCAGATTTGGCCGACGTGGTTTGATCTGGGTTCCGGCGCTCGACACAAGCGAAGTATCTATAGAGCTTCTGAATGCTCACGGTGTTCCCGCTGTGACATTCATGCGAAAGGTGTCGCAGTCTTTCGACCATGTCGGCATTCTAAATACCGAAGCCCTCGCACAAGCCACGCAGCACTTGATAGACTTAGGGCACAAGCACATCGCTTATTTTGGCGGCACCGAGCAATCGTCCGTGCGTGAAGAACGCATTGCCGGTTACCTTGGCACTTTAAAGCAGATGGATGACGTGCAGCCAATTGTCTGGCCATGCGATGAGAATAAGAGTGCTGGCGTTGACGCTATTGCCGCACTCCGTCACCAACACCCCGAGGTGACGAGTATTGTTTGCAACGGAGACGTTGTGGCGCTTGGCGCTTGCTTCGGCTTGATCCAGTCCGGATTGAAACCAGGGTATGACTTTTCGGTAGTAGGCTTCGATGACATCGAGGATGCGGCCGTCTCGACGCCCGGCCTCACGACCATGGCGATCGACCCGAAGAAGTTAGGCAAGCGGTTGGCCGAGGTCCTTCTGGACCGAATGCGAACACCCGATCTGCCAGTCCGTCATTTCGAGTATTCTGCGACTCTGACAATTCGAGGAACATCGGGAACAGCCCCTGACCACTAAAGTGTATATCTCAGTTGCTGTCGCAGGCGTTCATTGCAGTACCATGCGATGTTTGACATTTTGGGCTCGCTACGGACCTTCTCTGCACCAAGTCCGAATTGGCAGTGAGAGCCCTTAGCAGAAACTACGGCCGACATTACCGCCTGGCCGGTCTACGACTCCGGCAAATTGCGCGCACACGGCTAGGATGCGCGAACGTCCCAACCGACGGCGAAGCGGAAATCCGGTTCGCCCAAGGCACTCCTGTGGCGGGTCAGTTGGGCAATAAACGGAAGAAACCGCATAGTTTTTCGCCGACGCGATCTACTCTTGGATCATAAATGTTCTTGCAAGCCAGCGTATCGCTGGCTTTTTCTTTGCCATTGGAAGGAAAAACTTTGCTGCAAAAAAGGAATGTTGGGTGCAGCAATCGAGTTACCGCGCATTGATTTCATTGTGCTTTTTCGGGCGAAAAAGGAAAACCTTTGAGGGTCGAGCCAAATAAAACTGTTTGCATTTGAGCGGTGTAAGACAGCTGCTGCATAAAATTACCGTGGAAGCATATCTCTAACAATCGAGATATGGCATGCACGGCTGTTGTTGCCCCATGACAAGTACCTTATGCTACGCCACTAAAGGGAAGTGTCCGGTTTCGTGCTATGAGCGTAGCACGGGGCCCGTTACGGCCACGGACGAACCAAGATATTAGTCATAAAGGCAGCAAAAACGTCAGAGCCGCCCTGCCCCCAGTGACCGTCATGGGGAAGCCAGAGCTGCTTTAGCTGGCTACGAGGAACGCCCGTAAAGGCCGCGCCCCCATCGACGAACTCTGCGCCAATATGTTCGGCAAATGCACGCGCGTTTTCCCTCCGACACAGATCGGCGTTGACGGCGCCATTGATCAACCCCTCACGGCTCCAGATGTAGACAACAAGGATCGGGAGGTCACGGTCCTGTGCATAGCTCTTAATGGAATCGAAAAGTGCAATCCTGTCTGGGTCGCTTTCCCCCACACAAGCTGTCCGTTCCGCCCAGTCCTCGTCATTCCGCCCCCGGCGAAACTGATGGACGACCGGTGTAAGCAACGATTTGACTCGATCGAAAACCACGAAGCGCCAGACTGGGTGAGACATTTGTTTTCCGCGAAGAACTGCATCAAACTCTTCGGAAGAAACGATCCATGAATTCTCAGGACCCGCACCATCCAGTGTTTCCATTGCCTCTGCAAGGTCTTTTGGGTGGTCGTCCCGGCTCCAACCTGACACCTGCATGGCAGCGCGGCGATTCTGATCTCGGTAGTCAGCATATCTGAACCGGCGCCCGAGATCCCATTTCCAGACCGCAAAAATCAACCCATCGAGCTCATATGGATCCTGTTGAAGAATGCCATCAATGATACTGGCCCAGTTTCCAAGCCCCCAACCGTCACCTGAAAGGTTCAATAAGGCGACATCCTCGCCCTTCATTTTCAGCAAATCTTCGGCCCTGTCAGGCCAATTGTGCGAAAGATAATTTCCCGCAGTGAATGAATCGCCTAGAACAGCTAATACGCGCTGATCCGGCGACTTTTTTTCGGTTGGAAAATCGTCCCTGTCAGGAAATCCCTGCGCGTTTCCCTCTATCGTGCCCAAAGAGCTTAGCACACCGTAACTGATCTTAAGGTATCGCGACGGGGTTTCCGTAAGTTTATATCCCATTACAGGATCAAACTGGACAGTTTTGCCTGCCTCTTCCGCAACCCAGATTGATTGCCCGCTTGAGAAGTACACATATGTAGAGACGGTAATTTCACATATGCCATAGAGCCCCACCGCAACCAGAAAATTGATCAATAAAATTCTCAACACTGACATTATCAAAACGCCCCTAAATCTCCAGTGATCGCTGACACTAGTCTGAAAATTATAGCCAATGTACCGCCTAGGAATGCTGTTTTCCGACCACATCACATTAGCTCATGTGCGATTTCTTACAATTTAATTTCTGCACATGGGACGTGGGACCAAAACTTGGCGATAAATTTCAAGTTCCATTCAAACTGAGCCTTTCTTGGGCGGAGCATTCAGGGAGGTTATCCCCTCAAGCATTGCGACCTAAAGTCTTAGCTGTTGTCGTAGGCAAATATTTCTGTGAACCATGTTCCCGCGCGTCACGTTCGACCCAATTACAGAAACTAATTTCGCCAGGCAATTTGACAGATCACAAAACCGATGCTTACCTGAGCGCGACGCAAAACAGATAATCTAAATTTCCAAGCATTATCAGCGTTCTGAAGCACCATTCGTGGCGCCGTTAAAGCCAGACTTGAACCCTGGAGAATTTAAGATGGAATTGATCACTGAACAGCTCCGAGCCTTTCCGATCATGGCGCTTTTTCTCTGTCTTGGCCTGGGATACGGCGTCGGCAAGTTCCGGGTCGGCAAGTTCGAACTGGGTGGCATCGCCGGAACCTTGCTGGTGGCCGTTTTCGTGGGTCAGATCGGCGGTATCAACCTGAGTACGGATGTTCAGAACGTCTTTTTCTCGCTGTTCATTTTCATGGTCGGCTACAATGGCGGCCCGCAGTTTTTTGCGGCTCTGAACCGAACCGCCCTGACCAAGCTGCTGGCCGCGTTCATGATGACGCTATGGGGGCTGTTCTTCGTCATCGTCGTGGCTCGATTGGCGGGGTTGGACAAAGGGCTGGCCGCCGGGTTGGCCGCCGGAGGGTTGACGCAGTCAGCGATCATCGGCACCGCCGGCAATGCCATCGACTTGCTGGGGCTGGCAGCGGATGAGGCAGAAAAGCTGAAAACCAATATCGCGGTGGGGTATTCGGTCACTTATATCTTTGGCTCAATCGGTCCGATCCTAGCGGTCAGCGTTATCCCGATCATCATGCGTGTCGACCTGCGCCAAGAGGCAATCAAGCTGGCTCAGAAGCTCAGCGGTGGCGGTCGCAAGCTGGAGGAAGGTGAGTTCCTTCCGATGAACCGTTTTGATGCCCGCGCCTATCAGGTGAATGCAGACGCCGCGATTGCAGGCCAATCGGTCAAATCCATCGAGGGCAGCTATGACGGTGATCTGGTCGTCGAAAAGCTGCTGCAGGACGGCGTCCCGGTGGATCCGACGCCGGGTACTTTGATCAGCGCAGGGGACGTGATCGTGGTTTCTGGCCTGGTCGGAACGCTGACACAATTCGAAGGTACAGCTAGCGGTGAAATCGGAGAATACCCGCCCGAACTGACCGTTGTGGAAGAGCGCCGCAATGTCGTGGTCACCAACCGCAAACTGACCGGCAAGACGCTAGTGGAATTGCGCGAGGCGTTGACGGCGGATCAGCGGCGGGGCGTCCACATCTCAAAAATCATCCGCATGGGCCATGAAGTGCCAGTGCTGCACAACACCGAAATCCACGCGGGTGACGAAGTCAGCATTGTCGGTCACAAGGATGATCTGAACCGGGTTGCTAAAATGGCGGGCTATGTGCCGCCCGCAGCCTCGGTCACCAACTTCATTGCACTGGGGATCGGCGTGGCTGTTGGTTATCTGATCGGTGAGATCAGTTTTGTCATTGCCGGTACGAAAGTGGCGCTTGGGTCCGGTCTTGGTTGCTTGGTAACCGGGCTAATCATCGGATACCTGCGCATCCGGCGGCCCAAGATCGGTGGGATCAATCGTGGGGCTGCGAATTTCCTACAAAGCTTTGGCCTGGCCGTGTTCGTTGGGGTTGTTGGCCTGAACGCGGGTAAGCCTGCGCTTGAAGCCATTCAGCAATACGGGATCACCTTGCTGTTGTTGGGCGTCGTGGTCACACTGATGCCGATGATCGTGCAGTTCCCGATCAATTATTTCGTCTTGCGTATCAAAAACCCGGTCGAGGCTTGTGCAGTGGTGACAGGGTCGCGGTCGGGTAATCCCGGTTTTGCAACGCTTTTGGAAAAAGCCGGGAATGCAACCCCGACGCCCGCGTTTACGATGACTTATGCGGTGGCGAACATATTCCTGACACTCTGGGGTCCGTTGGTTGTGGCATTCGTGCCGTAAGCTACATCAAAACGATCACGATGACCGAGCCCCACAGGGCCAGCAAGACGTTGCCCACGGCATAGCCAAGACCATAGCCCAGGGTTGGAACCTGGCTCTGCGCCGCTTCCTGCACGGCAGCCAGACCGGGGGCCGAGGTCCCTGCCCCGCAGCAGGTGCCCGCCAGAACGCCCTCGTTTATGCCAAAGACCTTGCACCCAACAATGACCGCCGACCCATGGGCCAACAACACGATGGCCACCGACCCGAAGATCAAAGATGGCCCGCTTTCGATCACCCCGGTCACAAAGCTCGGCCCCGAGGTGATGCCCACGCAGGCCACAAACACGCACAAACCAAGCGAGTCGAAAATCCACAGCGTTGCCTCAGGCACAAAGCCGAATGTGCGGTGGACCGAGCGCAACCACCCCGCCACCAGACCGCCAAGCAGCACGCCGACCGACGTCCCAAGCCCCAGTTCTATCGCGCCGTACTTCAACGCGGGGATACCGATCAACCCGCCCATCAGGATGAAAAAGGCCACAAAAACCATATCGGTCTTGCTGGTTTCACGGTCCAGATAACCAAGGCGTGCAGCGGCATCCTCGATATGACTGCGAGTGCCCGAAACGGTCAGCACGTCACCCTTGTGCAGGGTCACGCCGCGAAAGATTGGCAAACGCTCGCCGCTGCGCATGATGCCGCGCAGGTAGATGGTGCGCGCTTCGGGACGGGCGGACAGTTCAGCCAGGGTCTTGTTGACCACCTCGTTGTTGGTCACAACGATGTCGTTGGTTTGAACCGGCAAGTCCAGAAGTTCAGGATCTTCAACCTCTTCCCCCAATAAGGCGGTGTGTTCGATCAGATAGGATCGCACGCCGGCGATGGCGGCTATGTCACCCTCTTGCAGCACCATATCGCGTGTGGTGGGCAGGATCTTATTCCCCCGGCGGATACGATCGAAAAACGCGCGGACATGTTCGGGCACGCGGGCCTCAAGCTCGGAAATCCTGTGGCCGACGAATTCGGGATTGATACGATAAGCGCGGGCTTCGAAATCGCGGTGTTCGGACACCATCGGGGCGTCGTTGCTGTTCAACCCGGCCTCGTATTCTGCGCAGGCCTCTTTCAGCGACCTGCCATAGAGCCTGGGCGCCAGCTGCGTGTGGAAAATGATGGTCGCAATGACCCCGACGAAGTAAGCCACAGCAAAACCGGTGGCAATCTCACCGTCGAAAATGGCTTGCGCGGTCTCGTCGGCGCCAGCTTTGGCAAAGGCGTCAATGGCAACACCCAAGGTCGCGCTTTCCGTGACACCGCCCGCTAAAAGCCCCGCAGCAATTCCAACGGACAGCCCCATAAGCGGAGCTAACAGCACCGCGACCAACAGCGCCACAACACAAAGCAACACTGTGATGGCAATCTGCGGCAACGCACTAAAGTTCAAAGACCGAAAAAATTGTGGCCCGGTTCGGTACCCAATGGAGAACAGAAACAGTAAAAAGAACGCCTGTTTCAGGTCATCTGAAACGACCACACCGGTCTGGCCGACCAGAACACCGGCCAGAAGACAGCCCGCCACCGATCCAACGGTAAACGAGCCGATGGTGATCTTGCCTAGCGCATAGCCAAGGGCAAGGCTGCAGAACAAGGCCAGCGCAGGATGAGGGCCCAGGATCGACCCGATCAACTCCATGATAAGCTCCCCTTCCCTGCGGCTCTGCCTCAGCCGTGTAGCGGCAATCCTTTCGAGGCCCGATAGGCCTGTACATAGCCCACAGCCACCGCCCGCACGGCACGCCCAATTTGGCGATAGGCGCTATCGTCCAGATTGGCGAAAGAAACACGTGCCGACCAGTTCGGTGCATCAAAGCCCGATCCGTTCAACAGCACGATCCCATGGTCCTGCGCCAGCTTGAACGAGATATCCAGCGGGTGGACGTTTTCCTTGATCCACACCACCACCTCTTCGCCAACATATTTTCGCAGCCAGAATTCGAAATCAATGATGCCGTAATATTTGTCGAACAATGGGTTGTCGGGCACGTCGATACCCATCCCCTCGACCAGTTCATCGAAACGGTGTTTCAGGATACCCCAGCAGAACTTCTGATATCCCTTATCTTCGTCCATCAACTCGACCAGCGAAAACAGCGTCATCATCACCTGCTGCGGCAGGGACAGGCCTGCCGTGTGGTTCAGTGCAACATCGCGGCTGTCGGCGACGATCCGGTCGATGAACTTGAACGACGACGGATCGGGGGTCAGCGTCTCGTATCGCGCATTGACGACGGTCTTGGTTTCCTCCGGAGCCTCGGCAATCATCTTGTCGAAGATGTTGTTTTCGGCCACCAGAATGGCCCCCAGACGCCACCCCGTGCAGCCAAAATATTTAGAGTAAGAATAAACCCCGATGGTGTTCTCGGGCAGATGACCCATAACGGACTGAAAGTTTGGAACGAAGGTGCCATAGACGTCATCAGTCAGGATGATCAGGTCAGGCCGCCGGGTTTTGACGAATTCGACCAGTCGAGCCATGACCTCGGGGCTGATGGCGACCGAGGACGGGTTGCCCGGGTTGACCAGGAACAACGCTTTTACTTTTGGGTCGGACAATTGCTCAAGATCGTCATCGGTCAGCTGGAAATGGTCCTCTTCTTCCGAGGACACGTCCACCACATTCAGCCCGTAATCTTCAAGCACCGGCATTTCCAGGTAGGGCGTGAAAATCGGCGTGCCCAGCGCAATGGTATCGCCCGCACTCAGCAACCGTTGGTTTTTGAGCGCCTTGAAAATATAACACATCGCGGCAGTGCCGCCTTCGACCGCGTAAATGTCAAACTTGGCATCGGGCCGGTGCCCCGCGCACATCGCCCACATCACGTATTCATGGACGATGGCTTCGTTATGCGCCATGCACCGGTCCGGCATTGGATAATGATCACCGACGATGCCATCGGTGAGTTCCAGCACGAAATCGTCTGGGGTAAAACCGAATTTCTCAATCGCGAAATCCACCACAGCGGCCAGAGTATCTGCGCCCGGAGGGCCGTTCTTCGCGATCGAGTCCGCGCAATAGGCGTTGAGCCGATCATAGCAGCCCGGCCCCTGCGGCATCCCTGCCAGACCGACCAGCGCTTCGTTGCGATGGCGCTGTGCTTCGGTCATGGCGAACTGACCCAGCAGGAAAAACGCCTCGCGCGCTTTGGAGGCGATCCAGTTTGGATTGCCACGCCCTGCGTTCAGATAAGGCAGCGCCATCTGGCGTGACTCTTTCTGCGCCAGCTTGATCAGTTCATCTTTGATTTGAAAAGGACTTAGGTTTTCGAACTTATGCAGGTCCAGTGTTTCTGACATGGCATCAAACCCTTGCGTTAAAACAATCGGAAAAATTCTATCGGATCGTACGCAAGGATTCGCATGTGTGTAAACTGTGTAGTCAGTCGCTGACGTTGGGATAACTGCGCAGCGGTCAGTTGATCCGGGCCGACGCTGCCAGCGCACCGGCCAGCGCATTTTGAATCTCGCCAGGGAATTCCCGCCCCTTTTCATGCAGCCCTGCGGCAACCCATCCGACAGTATGCCCCCGACTGCCAATGTCATTCGCCCGAACTATCGTCGGCGACGTGTGCTCGACGCTGACCAAAGCCATCGACCGTTCAATCTCACTATCGGTCAGCACCATTTTGACGGCACTGAAAATATCCATCGAAACCTGCAAGGTCTGATGCTCAAGCCGATGCGCGGCGCCCGTCAACATACGGGTGCAAAAGGCTGACAGGAAATACCAGCGAAAAATGGAAAAGACACGGTCCTGCAACTCACCATGTACTGCGGCGCCATCTTTGGCTGCGCAGGCGACCTGTTCAAACGCGGCCTCGGCAGCTTTGGATGCCCGGAATATCTCGCGCTCGCGCTTTGCGATCGAGATAACACGCGGCGCAATCTCAGTTGCGGCTTCGTGGGATTCCAAATTCATAGATGTCCTCCAGCATTAAAGTCTAATGAGGACATGGAAATTCTAAAGGAAATCCGAATGCGATTTAACGCCATTTTTTGCAGAAAACATCCCTTTGTTGGCGAATTAAAAATGTCACGACCAGCTATTTAACACAAACATAACTGGCGGAAAGGATGTAATTTCCTGCAGGTATGTTGAAAACATGCACATTAAGATTGGGGCAAATTGCTCGGTTTCGACCGAAAGATACATAGAACTGACACGATCTTGTAATAGTTATGCCCATTTCCGCATCTATGAATACCTAATCCTGCTGATCAGTTTACGAGTTTGAATTTAACGAGGGGGTACGAGCGGGACCAGGGGGTGAGCGCCTGACCAACCGGACTCGCCTATAGGCAGAGCAGCTCCCCCCGCCGCTTACGGCCACATTTCACCGCGCCTATCCAGCAAATTGACCGGCACACAATACTGCTACGCACGTGGTTCTGGCCTTCATCGACAAAAAGCCCAATACTCGGATGAAGAGAGCTCATCTGAAATCAGGCAATACTTCCCAAATCGTTATGTCCAGACGCCACTATAACCTACCGCCCCTGACCACCTTGTCCGCCTTCGAGGCCGCCGCGCGGCATCTGAGCTTTAAGAATGCAGCCGAGGAACTGTCGGTCACGCCGGGCGCGGTCAGCCACCAGATCAAAGCGTTGGAGGGCGATCTGGAAACCACGCTGTTCCAGCGCAAGCATCGCGGCGTCGATCTGACCGAAGACGGCAACGCGCTTTACGAGGCGCTGTCGTCGTCATTCGGGCGTATCTCGAAAGTTCTGGCAACGATCCGTGACCGCAAATCTGGCGGCAAAGTCACGGTCGGATCGACCACGGCAGTGGCGGCGTTGTGGTTGTCACCCGCCGTGATCCGATTTTGGCGCGAAATGCCGGACGTCAACGTGGACCAGCTGTCGCAGGATCGCCCTTTTCGGGACCGACCGGATGTGGACTTCTTTATTCGCTACGGGCGCGACCCCGACCCGAACTTGACGCATACCCCCCTGTTCCGCGATCACCTGATCCCCGTCGCCAGCCCCGAGGTCGCGGACCGATTGGCTGGTGCTGACCTCGACGCGCTGGCAGCCGAACGCTTGATCCACATGGCCTCGGAAGACCGCACTTGGACCACCTGGCCGGAATGGTTCAAACAACTGGGATATGTGGGCACGATCCAGATTGACTCCAGGGTGAACAGCTATTCGGTTGCCCTGCAACTGGCGCGCAAGGGGGCTGGGCTGACGCTGGGTTGGCAACGGCTGATCCAGCCGATGCTGCAATCGGGAAAGCTGGTCGCCATTGGCCCGCACTATCTGACTGCGCCCAACCAATTCTACATTGTTGGCCGCCCGGACGAAGACCTCTCGGACAGCGCCCGCGCCTTAAAATCATGGATCATTCAAGAGGTTCAGGACGGTTCAGTTTAGATCAGATCACCCAGTGGTGAGGTTTTCTGATATTGAGAAAGGGTCACACCATCCGCCAATACGGAAAAGAACGCATCTAGCAACCCACAGGAGAGCCCGATGAACAAGCACAGCGCGCTGTCATCCGTTCTGAACGATGTGACCATCGCAAATGGCCTGCCGAATGAACACTATATCGACCCGGTTGTTTTTGCCGAAGAAAAGCGTTCGGTCCTCTTTGCCAATTGGTCCGGGATCGGGTTTGGTCTGGATGTCCCCGAGGTAGGCGATGCAAAACCCGTCGACTTTCTGGGTATGCCACTACTGATCGTCCGTGATCGCGACGGAGAGATCGGGGTTTTCCAGAACACCTGCCGCCACCGCGGCATGATCCTTGTGGATACGCCCCGCAAGATCGAAGGCGCGATCCGCTGCCCCTATCACAGCTGGTGCTACAGCCTGAAAGGTGAGCTGCGCGCTACCCCGCATGTGGGCGGCCCCGGTCAGAACAAGCACGAAAACGTCGATCACAAGGATCTGGGGCTGGTGCGTGTCCGGTCGTATGTCTGGCGCGATGTGATCTTTGTGAACGTAGACGGCAACGCACCCGAGTTTCAGGATGCCCATGGTGCCCTGCTGGATCGGTGGAAGGAATTCGAACAACCCCTGCATGACGGCGGCGAGATGGCCTCGTTCAAGCTGGAGGTCAAAACCAATTGGAAACTGGCGGTCGAGAACTATTGCGAAAGCTATCACCTGCCTTGGGTGCATCCCGGCCTGAACAGCTATTCCCGGTTGGAAGATCACTATAACATCGAAGTCCGCGGGCATTACTCCGGTCAGGGCACGCTGGTCTACCGGCAGCTAAAGGATCAGGACGGCACCACCTTTCCCGATTTTGAAGACCTGAGTGACAAGTGGGATGAAGGCGCGGAATATGTAGCCTTATACCCGAACGTCCTGTTGGGGGTGCAGCGCGACCATGCCTTTGCAATCTTGCTTGAGCCGGTCGACCACGAAAACACCGTCGAACATATCCGGCTGTACTATGCCAAAAGCGTTGAGGACACGCCGCATCTGGACGGGCTTCGCACCACAAACGCACAACAGTGGCGGGCCATTTTCGAAGAAGATGTCTTTGTTGTCGAAGGTATGCAAAAGGGTCGCCATGGGGTGCTGTTCGATGGCGGACGGTTTTCACCCGCAATGGACGGGCCGACCCATAACTTCCATCACTGGGTCGCAACGCAGATCGAAAACGGACGGGCGGAGTAACCTCTCGGCCGGCCCCTTTTGGCAGGAGGTCCAATGGAAAAAGACGAATTGGATCGCCTGCTGTTAAAGGCCCATGAGCAGGACGATCATGCTGCCCTGATCCACTATTACACAATGGCTGCGGATGAGCGCGAGGCGGCACAGGACATTGATGCCGCGTGTTTTTACCTAACCCACGCCTTTGTCTTCGCGCTAGAATCCGGTGCGCCCGAGGCCGAGACACTTAATGCACGCCTTGTCGCGCATGGTCGGGCACATCGTCTCGAATTTTAAGATTGGTGTCACGTCAGGGCGAATGCGCACCAGGCTATCCAAACTCCATGTGACCCCACGGGAAGCTGTTCAGACGTCTTAGGTCCCCTATAGTCAAATGAAACCGTCACGGTTGCTTTGGGAGGGGCAGGTGCATGGCGCACAGTGCGGAAATGCTGATCATTGGTGCCGGGTTCTCGGGGCTGACCATGGCAATCGAGGCACGCAAACGTGGAATCAGCGATATCGCCATCCTTGAAAAAGCGGGCGATATCGGCGGTACATGGCGCGAAAACACCTATCCCGGCGTGGCATGCGATATTCCCTCGCATCTGTATTCGATGGCCACGCACCTGAACCCGGACTGGAGCCGCGCCTATGCCGGTGGGGCCGAGATTCAGGCGTATCTGCAAAAGATCTGCTGGGATGAGGGCCTGTACGATCTGTGCCATTTCCACCAGCAACTGAAATCCGCGCGCTGGGACGGCGACCAATGGCAGGTGGAAACCGAGGGCGGGCAGCACTGGACGGCGCGCTTTTTGGTCTCGGCCATAGGAGCACTGCATCTACCGGATGTGCCCGACATACCCGGTGCTGACAGCTTTCCCGGGCCTAAGTTCCATTCTGCCGAATGGGATCACGACGTGGAACTTGTGGGTAAACGCATCGCGGTGGTCGGCACCGGTGCCTCAGCCGTTCAGTTTGTGCCTGAAATTGCGAAAACGGCAGCCCAAATCACCATCTTCCAACGGACCGCGCCCTACGTCCTGCCCCGCCCCGACGGGCCAATTGCACCGTGGGTTCGCAGCCTCTATAGGCGCATCCCCATCCTGCCCCGGATACGCCGCAAACTGATCTACTGGATTTTTGAGTATCGCCACCGTGTGTTTCGGGGTGAAGAGCGGATGGTCAACTTTGCCATGAAGATGTGGCGAAACGGGCTGGAGAAAGCGATAACTGACCCCGAACAACGCGAACGCCTGACCCCTGGCTACAGGATTGGATGCAAACGTATCCTCAGTTCGAATGACTGGTACACGGCCCTTGCGCGGGACAACGTGACAGTAATCCCGCACGGGGTGGCGACAATCGAGGGAGATCAGATCATCGCCGCAGATGGCAGCCGGACCCAGGCCGATGTATTGATCTGGGGCACAGGCTTTCATGTGACGGACGTGGTCGAGCGTCTGGACATCACCGGAACCGATGGCCTGACCCTGCGCCAAGCGTGGACCGATGGGATGCAGGCCAATCTGGGCACTGCCATCGCAGGTTTTCCGAACTTCTTTATTCTGTTGGGGCCACATACCGGATTGGGCCATAACTCGGTCGTGCTGATGATCGAAGCACAGGTCCGCCATATAGGCCGGGTGCTGGATCAGATGCAGCGCAACGGCTTACAGGCCATCACACCTGACGCCGCGAAACAAGAAGCCTTTACGCAGGAAATGCAGGACCGCCACTCAGACAGCGTCTGGCAAGCGGGCGGCTGCACCTCGTGGTATCAGGATGCCCAAGGCCGCAACACGACGCTTTGGCCCGGCACCGTATCCGAGTATGAAAAGCGCATGGCCCGATCCGGGCTGGAACAATATCACCCTGCCCCTCCCCCAGCCGGAGATCGTTGACATGACCACTCTTCTAACCATCGCCCTGCTGATCGTCGCATTTTTTGTCGGCATGAAACTGTGGACCCGCAAACTGACTCGCCAAGGCCAAATCCGAGTTCCGCAGCTTGGGGTCATCGCGCCCGTGAACGGCGGCAGCATCCATTATGTGGAAAAGGGCGATCCGTCGAAGCAGACCCTTGTCATGATCCACGGGCTGGCTGGGCAGTTGCAGCATTTCACCTATGCCTTAGTCGACATGCTGGCCGATGACTATCACGTCATCGCAGTGGACCGGCCCGGCTGTGGCTATTCGACCCGCGACAGTGCCGATCTGGGCCGTCTGCCCGAACAGGCGCGCATGATACAAGAGTTTCTGGACAGCAAGGACGTCACCGACGCTGTCCTTGTAGGCCATTCCTTGGGCGGCGCGGTGTCGTTGGCGATGGCGCTGGACCACCCAGAAAAGATCAAGGCCCTGGCTCTGCTAGCCCCTCTGACGCAAGTTTTGCCGTCGACACCCCAGGTTTTCAAACCACTGGAAATCCGCACGGAATGGCTACGCAGCCTGATCGGCAACACAATCGCTGTACCCGTGGCCGCCAAAACTGCACCACACACTCTGGACGTCGTTTTCGCCCCCGACCCTGCGCCTGCGGACTTTCTGGATCGTGCTGGCGGTGCGCTTGGACTGCGCCCGTCGGCCTTCATCACCGGATCGCAGGACGTCGTGGGGATTGATGACAGCATGGCGGCGCAGGTCGCCCGCTATGAGGAGTTAGCCGTACCCGGCGGCATTCTATACGGCACACAGGACGCTATACTTGCAGCCCACGCGCACGGCGATCCAATGATCCAGTTCGGCCTGTCAAACGAGTGGATCGACGGGGCAGGTCATATGATCCTGATCACGGCACCGGACACATGCGCCGCATTCATCCGCCAGATCGCAGAAACCAAGTATTTCGAAACCAAGGCGGCGCCCGAGACGGTTTGAACGGCGTAGAAAAGAATCCGGCTTTGACCGTGTTTTCCCTCTTGACCCGCCACAGCCCCTCGCTTAAATCGCCACTCACTCATGGCGGAGTAGCTCAGTTGGTTAGAGCAGCGGAATCATAATCCGCGTGTCGGGGGTTCAAGTCCCTCCTCCGCTACCAAAATCCCCTTGAAGATAAAGACATTACGTCCTGTGGCCAAAATCCTCCCTGCAGGTTATCCACCGGGACTGCAATGGGACAGCAACCCGGCGGAAGGGATTCTAACGCGGACCTAACTGATTGTCCTATCTATAAGATCGAATCCTCGGTCAGTCAGCATGCAGAACAAGCATTGGCCACCGCTGGCGTCAGCCCATGCGTCGCCAATCTGGCGCTTGGCTTCTTCCGAGTCGAAAAGATGCGCGCCCTTGTATTCGACAACCAAGATTCGCCCATCGTCGAGCATCGCTACAAAATCCGGATAGAACTTTCCGTGTGGTAGCTGGAGCCAGAAAGAGGTTTTCTTGTTCTCGATATTCCGAATCCAGTATTTCACCGTATCCAACCGGTCCAGATAGACGGCGCACTCGAACTCCTCGCCTTCGGCTTTCAAGTCGCCAATCAACGGGGTGTACCGGCAGTCGATGTGGGTACGCCCCCGGGAACCGCATTGATCCTCAGGGAGTCGCTGAGAGACTCTCACAGCAGCCGTAGACCATTCCGTAGACCATATGGTGCCTGTTGACAGCGACACAGCCCGTCGCATACCCCTTGTTTTGCTGGAGAGACCGGCTGAAGAAGTGCCTGTAACGGGAGCAGAACTTCCGCCCCCGGGCACCACTTTCTCAGGTAAACCCTTGGTTTCACTCCAGCTTTTAACAGCAGGTTGGAGCCGTAGACCATGTCGGCTCAGGTTACCTGTTTCATCCACTTTCTGAGAACCTCAAGCGGGTAACCTGTCCCGTAGGAATGGCCTACACCATCTGTGCGCCAGCCTCCGATCTGATCGACCACGTCTGCCGGACACTCTACGGCTCTTAGACGATCCCGCATTGAGTGCCTGAAACCGTGCATGGTGTATCCCGCTGGGACAAGTTCCCTCATCCACTTGTTCAAGGCGGCACTAGCCGCATTGGCATTTGTAGTATCGGACCTGTTGTATCTTGGGAATGCGAACTGAGACGAGCCAGCTTCTTTGAGTATGCGCTGCGCTGCCCATCTAGCGTGTCCTTCAAGTGGTACATCACGCTCACTGTCCTGCGTCTTCAAACGACGCCAAGGATGATAGCGAACGCGGACTGAGAGAGAACCATCGTCCGCACACATGAAGTCCTCTTTCACCAGCCCAGCAGCCTCAGCAAGCCGCATGCCTGTGTCTGAAACCAAGGCCACCAACCAACGCAAGTCATCATCAAGTTCCCTGCATTTCGCCTGAACGGTCACTATCGCTTCTCTAGGCAATGGGTTGCGGCCAGAGACCCCAGCGGAGCGGTCGTAGTAAACTCCAGAGAAAGGGTTGTGCAGCGAAAGCCCCTGCTCACTCGCTGCGAAGTTGGTAACGGCTCTGACTGTACCGAAAATCCTTGTGAGGCTGCTACCGGCGAGACCACGCGCGATGAGTGCGTCGCGGAACTTGTTCGCGTCCGCCTTGGAATAAACTTCGAGGTGTTTGTCGCCACAGGCATCAATCACGTAGCCACACGCTCTCTGAGCGCCCCGGTGAAACGTCAAGGGGCGTCCTTGGCCCTTCTGTGTACGATAAATCTCGACTGCCTCAGACAACAGTACAGAGGCAGCAGAAGTTTCGTTCAGAACAACTGGTGTTACGGCGGAGTTGTCTGCGCCAAGACGCAACATGTGCTTTCCAGGCAGTTCTGTATCCTGCGACCTCAGATGAAACCAATACTCATCCAGTTGATCAGCCGCTCTTCTTGCTCTCGCCGCCGCTACGTTTGCCGAGTGAGTACGCAAAGAAAATGCGATCCGAGAAGACGAGTAGTAGCGGCAAAGCTCCTTGGGGATGCGGCGACTGAAGTAAAAAACACCCTCCTTCACGAAGGTGTACTTGGGTGAAATGGTCTCTGACATGGTCTACGGCTCCAACCTGCTGTTAAAAGCTGGAGTGAAACCAAGGGTTTACCTGAGAAAGTGGTGCCCGGGGGCGGAATCGAACCACCGACACGAGGATTTTCAATCCACTGCTCTACCCCTGAGCTACCCGGGCACGGGAACGATGTTCATCGTTGGGTGGAGGCCTTCTATGACTTGCCACAGGCAGTGTCCAGAGGCTTTTTCAGATTTTTTCAGTGTGGACGCGATTGCTCGGTTTGACCTTCGGATCCATCCGTGTCCAAGTCCTCTTCCCGCTGCGACGGAACCGCATATGAGCCGTTCAACCACTTGGCCAGATCGAGGTCGGCACAGCGTTTTGAACAGAAGGGGCGGAACTTGGTTACCGTGTCTTCACCACAGATCGGGCAACTCATTTCAACACCTCCGTCAGTGGAATACGGCCGCGTTTGCGTTGCAGTTCGTAATGGCCCAATGGTGTCCAACCCGCCAGGGTGGTTTCAATTCCATCTGCCTTGAACGCGGCGCGTAGGGCTGATTCAAAACCGCGCCGATCTTTCTTGGGCATTGGGGCAAGGTCCAAGGTGATTTGCCCGCCCAGACCCCGCACGCGCAACGCACGTGCCAACACCTTGGCGCAGGCGAAGTTTGCCTTGGTTCCGGCGGCCATTGAGGTGTCGGATCCGGTGTTTACATCCACTGCGACCAGGGCGCGTGTGGGCTGAATATACAAGTGCCCGCCGCCGGGAAGCGGCTCGGAAATACCGCGCACCTCGTCCAACGCATCTAACACGCCCTGTGTTTCAAAGCTTCCGTCCTGCGTCACCACTTCGGCCGGGTCGGTCCAGTCGCGCCAGGCCAGAACGTGAGGGCCATCGCCCTCCAACAACAGCTCGGGTTCGGTTCCCGGATCATTCAAAACCTGATCGGCATGGGCCAGCATGGCGTTGATGTCCTCGGCGATCTCGCCCGCATCTTCACCCAGACAACAAGAGCGCAGAATCAGGCCATAAGTGCTGCCGTCCATGCAGTCATGCGCAATCTCAAGCAGACGGTCGCGCTCGTCCTCGTCACGGATTGAGCGTGAAATATTCAGACCTGGCGCTTCGGGTGTGACAATCGCATAGCGGCTTTTGAACAGGATGCGATCTGTGACCGGCAGCGCCTTGCCCGGCTCTGCATAGCCAGTGATCTGCACCAGCATCAGGGTGCTCGGGGCCAATCCCTTCACCTGCCGCAAGAAGGCCGGACCGTCGGGAGTTGTCAGGAACATGCCACCCTGCCCTTTGACGGGGCGGTCGGCACGGGCGCGATAGATCGTGCCCGGTGCGGGGGCACCCCCTGCGATCAGGAAATCATCCAGCTTGCCATCCACCATTAAGGCGGCAGCTTCGCGGTTGTCGATATGATCCAAAACGATGGTGCGGCCCTTCATGACACCTCACGATACAAGGGATAGCCGATACCCTGCAAAAGGGCGGCAGTTTCAGACAGGGGTAGCCCTACGATGCCGGTGAACGAACCTGAAATCCAGGGAATGAACGCCCCGGCCGGACCTTGAATGGCGTAAGCACCTGCTTTGCCCTGCCAATCTCCGGTGGCCAGATATGCGTTGATCTCAACGTCCGACAGGCGCTTGACCTTGACCTGCGAGACCACATCACGTTGCAACACCCGATCCCCACGCCGCACAGCGACCGAAGTGATCACGCGATGCCGCCGACCGGACAGCGCATGTAGGAATTCGGCCGCCTGCCCCGCATCTTCGGGCTTGCCCAGAATGCGACGGCCAAGCGCGACGGTCGTATCCGCACACAGGGTGACATCATCGCTATCCGCCTGAATAGCCTGCACTTTTGCCCGTGTAATACGATTACAGTAAGGCACTGGCAATTCGCCTTTCAAAGGCGTTTCGTCAATGTCGGGGGCGCGAATTGCATCGGGCTGCACGCCAAGCTGGGCCAGCAGGTCCAGCCGCCGTGGGCTGCCCGATCCTAAGATAAACGCCATTGCGGCAGGCGTTACTTGAAGCGGTAGTTGATCCGACCCTTGGTCAGATCATAGGGGGTCATCTCGACCTGAACCTTGTCGCCGGCCAGAACACGGATGCGGTTCTTACGCATCTTGCCTGCCGTATGTGCGATGATCTCATGGCCGTTTTCCAGCTCGACCCGAAACGTCGCATTAGGCAGGAGTTCCTTCACGACACCGGGAAATTCGAGCGTATCTTCCTTGGCCATGTTGTCTCCATCATTACGTTGCACCCGCAGAATCTACGGGGATGTGCGCTTAAATGAGCCCATTTTGGGCTTATTTCAAGGCCAGAATCACCTAAAGGCGCGATAATGTGACGGAATCGACTCGCGGCGACTGCTCCTCCCAATGAGTGCGGTTCAGAACATGCCCATCGGTGCGAACTTCGGCAATTGCTGAAAGGTCGATATCCGAATAGGTCCAACCCGGCTGGTTCAAAGCGCCTTCGGCCAACACACCAGTCGCAGGAAACCCCTTGTCGGGTGGGCCGAAAATGCCGCCGGTGCCGGTATTCTTGTCCACCGCCTCGGACCAGTCATTGTCCCCGACCAGAGACGACATCACCGTAACGCATTGATTTTCCAGCGCCCGTGACATCGCGCCGATCCGAACCCGCCAATAGCCTGCCAAAGCCTCGGTACATGAGGGGACCAGGATCAGATCGGCCTCGCTCAGCGCATGGCCCAACAGGGGAAATTCGCTGTCATAGCAGATCAACACGCCGATCTTGCCCAACGCGGTATCGAATAGTTTCAGCGGTCCGCCCGGCGCGATATCCCAGTCTTCGCGCTCAAAGCGGGTCATGATCTGTTTGTCTTGATGATCCTGCCCACCATCGGGCGCATAGAGTGCTGCACGGTTTACCGGTCGGCCCGGCCCATCCACAATCGGGGCCGACGCGCCCAGAATGTAGGTCTTGTATTCCTGCGCAAGACGCTGATGCAGGACCTGCGCCGCCTCCATCCGATCAGACACTGCCCGGATCGAACGCTCGAGATCGCCCGCGACGTCGACCCCATCCAATGTCGACAACTCCATCGCACCGTATTCAGGAAAGACCAGCAACTCAGCCCCCTGTCCGGCGGCGTCTGAGACCCAGCGGCCTAGCTTGTCCTCATACTGCGCCCAACTGTCGAGCCAATCGAGGTTATAGGCAGCGGTTGCGACTTTCATTTTTTGAAACCCAGTTCTTTTGGTCACGCGACAGTAGATTGCAAATGGATAGCCTGTACAGCTCAATTGAACCAAAAGTAAGCGCGCCAGCCCGCAAATTACCCAGTACAGAGTTGGTTTGGACGACCCAATAAACCTGCATTACTGTCCAGATTTGCATTAACCAATTTCGGCAACGTTACCAAGCTGTCAAATCGGACGCTGTCGGCAAAATTATAAAGCACCTTACCGGCGCGTAATCTGGCGGTGTTAGACTGTGTAACACTCAACCGATGCTTAGGGTTTTTCACAACGGGAGAAATTGACATGCCTCATTACATTAATCACTTCACTTGCTCGGCGGCGGCATGGCCAAAAGACCGCGAGGGGGAGATCGCTGCGTGGACCGATATGGTCGGCGATGCCAGCGAACTTGTGGAAGGGGAAGGCCCAGTCAAATTCACAGGTTGGATAAGCAATACTGAGGGCTATGTTCTCCTTGAGGCGGACTCCAAAGCCGAAGTAATTGGGATCTGTGCGCAATTCTGGCCGCTTTTTCACAATGACATCATGGAAATTGTGCCAACTGCAGAAGCAGGACCAGCAATTTTGGCTGGCGTAAAGCGAGGGTGGGAAAAGAAGACATAGCACTTCGTTCTGGCGACCATCAGTTTCCCCTGAAGATCGGAAAGGCCGGCCAATTTGCGGGATTGCTACATGCTAACGGGTCAGCACCGTCTGTTAGATATTCCGTATCCAGAACTGCAGCGGCTTCAGCGTCTCGCCTTTTTCCCCGATATCCTTCCACGAAAACTGCGCGATTGCTCCGGGCAGCGGCTCATATCCCCGCGCCAGCCAGAAGGCGTCCAGCGGCCGGTAGTTTTCGGGCCGCATCGGGTGATCCGCCGGGCGCTGTACGCCGCAAAAGGCGCATTTGCTGAAACCTAGTGCGCGGGCATGCTCCTCACGCAGATCGAAAAACTTATGGCCAACGCCCTGACCGCGATAGTCGGACAGCAATACAGATTCCGCGCAGTAGAAGATCTGCGACAGATCCAGCCCGGTGCCCTCAAACGCCGCCGCGAAATCGTCGGCGTGGTCAGTCAGCGGTGCCCCCGTTGACGCGCCAATCAGGCGATCGCTGTCAAAGGCGCCGACGACAATTGCTTTGTCGCTGTCACGATAGGATTGCAGATATTTCCGCTCATATGCCAGATCACCATCATAAAGGTAGGGCCACGCCCGAAACACTTCGATCCGCAAGCGCGCCACATCGTCCAGAGCGGCCTCTAGCGCCGCACCGGTCAGGGGGCGGACGGCGGTGACCTCAGCCACCGGACACCTGCTTGGTCCAGTCTGCAAGATTGTAGAAGGTGGTGACGCGGGTGATCTTGCCATCCCTAAGGTCAAAGAACGACCCCGCTGGCAGGCGGTAGGTCTGACCGTGGGCCTCGGGCAGGCCCTCGTCAGTTTCCAGATAGGTGCCGTTCACGATGAATTCGGCCGCTGCACGTGTGCCGCCCTTGGCCTCGAAAACAACGATATCAGTCAGGTTCTCGCGATAGCAGCGGTTCATGTGATCGCAAAAGGCCGTGAATTTCTCTTTCCCGACACGAATTTGACCTTCGTTCACGTGATGGGCCACATCCTCGGACAGGCAGGCCAACATGCCCTCTACATCGCCGGCGTTGAAGGCATCGAAATAGGTTTGGACGGTCTGGTTCATGGTCACTCCGTAGGTTCGCCCCAGCGATCTTTCAGATGCTTGATGATCTGATCGCGGGTCTGTCGGTAGTGATGTAGCTTTTGTTCGCGATTCTCGCCCAGTCCAGTAGGGTCCATTATTGGCCAATAATCGACATCCAGATGAAAAACCCGCGTCAATTCCAGCGCCTGACGCTGACTGGCGGGCGACAGAGCCACGACCAGGTCGAAGGAACTAAGATCGTCGCCCCATTCCTGCATCTCATCAAAGGACCGCGAGCGATGCCGGGACAGCTCGACGCCGATCTCGTGACAAACGGAAATGCAAAACCCGTCAATCTCAAGGTCGTTATGGACGCCAGCAGACTGTACATAGGTGCCGGTACCATAGAATTTCTTCATGATACCTTCGGCCATCGGAGACCGGACCGAGTTGTGGTCGCAACAAAATAGGACCGACTGCGGCAGAGGCTTCACGCGTCAGCCCCCAAAATGCAACACGCAAATCAGCGTGAACAGACGGCGGGCGGTGTCTGTGTCAATATCCGCCTTTCCTTCCAGCCGCTCCTGCAACACGCGGCTGCCTTCGTTGTGAATTCCGCGCCGGGCCATATCGATGGTTTCGATCTGGCTGGGTGGCAGGTTCTTGACCGCATTGAAATAGCTTTCGCAGATCTGAAAATAGTCTTTGACCACCTGCTTGAACGGGCCAAGCGAAAGGTGGAACTCGGCGGCTTTTTCCTCGGCCTCGGTGGCGATGTCAAAGACCAGACGTTTTTCACGGATCGACAGTTGCACGTGATACGGCCCGTCCGGCGCCGTGCGCCCATCCCGTTGAGGAAGGGTAAAACTGTTGTCTTCCAGCAGATCATAGATGGCGACCTTGCGCTCTTGCTCGATCTCGGGGGTCGGCGGCGGCAGGTTTCGATCATCCAGTTCGATATGTGAAATGCGGGTCATGTCGCGTGTGGTCCGTTCAGTTCAGCACAGACCTATAGCAATGGTTTTCATTGAGCAACGCACAGAAACGCCACGTGCCATAGGTCTTTGCATCAATTCAGCCCGTTGAGGCGGGCCGTCACCGACAGACCGTGCGCCTCAAGGCTTTCGGATTGCGCCAGTTGTTCCGCCGCAGGGCCAATAGCGCGCAGCGCGTCGGGCGTCATCTGGCTGAGCGTGGTACGTTTTAGAAAATCCATCACGCTGAGACCGGATGAGAACCTGGCCGAGCGCGCGGTGGGCAGCACGTGATTTGGGCCACCAACATAATCACCGATGGCCTCGGGCGTGTACTGGCCCAGGAAAATCGCACCCGCATGGATGGTTTTTTCACTCAGCCCGACCGGATCGGCGACGCACAGCTCCAGATGCTCGGGCGCAATGCGATTGGACAGGGCGGCGGCCTCATCCAAATCGCGCACGGTGATTATTGCCCCAAAGTCGCGCCAGCTGGCCCCTGCGATGGCGCGGCGTTGCAAGGTTTCAAGTCGCTTCTCAACCGCTTGCGCCACTGCCTGCCCAAAGTCGGCATCATCGGTGATCAGGATCGACTGGGCGCTTTCGTCATGTTCGGCCTGGCTAAGCAGATCCAACGCGATCCAATCGGGGTCATTGTCCTTGTCCGCGATCACGAGGATTTCAGATGGACCGGCAATCATGTCGATCCCGACCTTGCCGAACACTCGGCGCTTGGCCGCCGCGACAAAGGCATTGCCCGGGCCAGTGATCTTGTCCACTGGCGCGATGGATGCGGTGCCATAGGCCAGCGCTGCAATCGCCTGCGCGCCACCGATGCGATAGATTTCGTCGACTCCGGAAAGCCGCGCGGCCAACAGGACCAGTGGATTCACCTGCCCGTCTGGCGTTGGCACCGTAATAGCCAACCGCTGAACCCCCGCCACCTTGGCCGGAATTGCATTCATCAGAACTGACGAGGGGTACGAGGCCAACCCGCCCGGCACATAAAGCCCGGCTGCCGACACCGCCGACCAGCGCCAACCCAGTGTCGCCCCGGCTTCGTCGGTCCATTGATGATCCTCAGGCATCTGTTTTTCGTGATAGGCGCGGATGCGCTCGGCGGCCAGTTCCAGCGCAGCGCGGTCCGTATCCGAAACCTGCGCAACCGCAGTGTCGATTTCTTCTGCGGAAAAGGTCAAAGTAACGGGCGTCAGGTCAAGCCGATCAAACTTGGCGGTCAACTCTATCACAGCCGCGTCGCCCCGGCTGCGCACATCATCGATGATTTGCGCTACGGTGGCGTCTACGTCCGGGCTGTCCTCGCGCTTGGCCGACAACAGCGCTTGAAAGGCGGATTCGAACTCGGACGACGTGGTATCAAGGAAAACGGGCATGATCAGGCACTCCGGGGCGTTTGATGGGGACATATCGCCGGGATGAGTTGGCCTCAACCCTTAGTCCTTTGAGTGCAGCGATTTGCGCATCGCGAAACAGGACACGTCGCCACGCGCGCCACATTGCCCGGTGGCCTGCCAGCCGTGCCGCCGGTAAAAGTCCTGCGCGGTTTTTGTCGCCTCTAGTCTGGCATCGAATTGACCTGAGGCAATCAGGTCTTTCTCAAGCCGGTGCAGCAGGACGGTCCCGATGCCATGACCAGTGTGATCCGGGTCAATGTACAGCAGCGTGATTTCGTCGTCGCGCAAACCGCCCACGGCGGCAACCTGCCCTGCATGTTCGGCCAGCCATATGTGCGCACCCGCCACGATCCAACCCCGGATGGATGCAGGGTCCTTGTTTGCGGTCCAATGCGCGATGGCCTGTGGGTCGCCCCGATGATCCGCGACACAAAGCTGGGTGATCGATCGGATCAACACCCGACTCAGATCGAACACATCAAAAACGGTTGCGCGGCGCAGGGATACTCCAGCCGGAAATTGCGAGAATGCCTGTGAAATGCCGCGCTTGTTCTGCATCTATTCGGGGTGATGCGGCGCCTGACCCGAAGGGGCCTTGTACGGCCGCGTCACATCCTTGAGCGTGGCGTCCAGTGCTTCGACCTTCAGTCGGATGGCACCATCCCCTGCCAGCGTCAGCAAAACCTGACCCGCTCCGTCCTCGCCTGCCTCAAAATCAATCGACAGCAGGGACATCACCATCTCCTTATCCCTGCGGTCGATGCCCTGACTGGCCACCGACAGCACCGAATCGAACACCAGAACCGCCTGAACCCGCTCAAACGGACGATCACGGCGTGTCGCGGCATCCTTATCTTCCCACCGAAAACGGTTCAGCAGCAGGCCGAACCGGCGCTGCGAGGGCTGCCATGTTATCTCGGTTACAGGAAATACCGCATCCTGCGCCAGGGTCGAGATCACCTGCAGATCCTCTGCATCCTCGGCACCCAGATTCAGAGGGGCCTCGCGCCCGTCGTGGAAACTTGCGTCTGTCATTGGCCCTTGATCCGTTCTATTTTTGCACCCACGCCTTCCAGCTTGCGCACCACATGCTCATATCCGCGGTCCAGATGATAGACCCGGCTGACCGTGGTTTCGCCCTCAGCTGCCAGACCCGCCAGAATCAACGAGACTGAGGCCCGCAGATCCGTTGCCATCACCGGCGCACCTTTCAGCTGATCCACACCTGTAACAGTGGCCGTGCCGCCATGCACTTCGATATTCGCGCCCATGCGCACCAGTTCAGGGGCGTGCATAAAGCGATTCTCGAAGATGCGTTCTTCCAATACCGCGGTGCCTTCGGCCGTACACATCAACGCCATCATCTGCGCCTGCAGGTCGGTCGGAAACCCCGGAAAAGGCTCGGTCACCACATCCACCGAGGTCACGCGCCCGTTCTTGCGCGCCACTTTCAGACCCTTTTCGGTTTGCGTGACGCTGACACCCGCCGCGTCGAGCTTGGCAGCAAAGGAGTTAACCAGCGACATGCGACCGCCCAGCAACTCTACCTCACCACCGCAAATGGCCGGGGCCAGCATATAGGTGCCCAGCTCAATCCGATCGGTCACAACCTGGTGGGTTGCACCGTGCAAGCGATCAACGCCCTGAATCTCGATGGTCGAGGTCCCCTCGCCCGAGATTTGTGCGCCCATCTTGCGCAGGCACTCGACTAGATCGACGATCTCAGGCTCGCGCGCGGCGTTCTTCAGAACCGTGGTGCCTTTGGCCAATGTGGCCGCCATGACGATGTTTTCGGTCGCACCCACCGATGCAAAACGCATCTCGTGGACTGCGCCTTTCAACCCGCCGGATGCCTTGGCGTGCAGATAGCCGTCCTTCAGCTCGATCTCAGCGCCCAGCGCCTCAAGCCCCTCAACGTGCAGGTCCATGGGTCGCGCGCCAATCGCACAACCGCCAGGCAGCGAAACCACCGCCTGCCCCAACCGCGCCAGCATCGGACCCAACACCAAATTGGACGCACGCATCTTGCGCACGATTTCATAATCCGCAGTGTGGCTGGTCAGATCATGACTCGACATCGCGATCACCTGCCCGTCCTGCAGCGACGACACCTCAGCCCCCAAAGACTGCAGCAATTGTGTCATGGTCTTGATGTCGCTCAGCCGCGGCGCATTGGTCAGCGTCAGCGGTTCTTCGCTCAGCAAGGTTGCGGGCATCAGCGTCAAACACGCATTCTTGGCCCCCGCAATCGGTATCTGACCGTTCAGCGGCCCATTGCCCGTCACCAGAATCGAATCCATCTGCTCTTATCCCTCGTCCTTTTCGGCATCGTTATCCGAGCTTGCGCGCGCCTTGGCCTGCGCCTTGCGCCGCGCCATATTCGCCTTCAGCGCCGCCTTCAGCCGCTCTTCCCGAGCGTCCGCGGATTTGCCATGTTTTTTGGGTGTATTTCTATCTGCCATAATCTTTCTCTACAGGAGGTGAAAAAAACCGTCCAGAGACCCTTGCGCCCTGTTTCGTTTGCGTCTAATCACCCGCCCACAGCGCTGCTGTAGCTCAGAGGTAGAGCACTCCCTTGGTAAGGGAGAGGTCGAGAGTTCAATTCTCTCCAGCAGCACCATAAAATCAAAGACTTATAGAATTGTCGGCGTGCCCCCATAGGGGACAGGCGACCACATGGCGACCACATGGGGGCCATCGAACAGGATTCCTCATCCGATGGCTACGTTGCGCCGATTGGCTTGAGCATTCGATGATAGGCTGCACCTAACTGACGAACCCGCCCCCCGACCTACCCCCTCAGTCAGCCCTGCGTGTGCCATTGAGGCTCGCCGACTTTGCGGGGCATGATTTTCAAAGGACCGTCCTCTGTTAAGTAAAGCTCTTGGTGTTCTTTGAAGGCTGTCGAATTGGGGGCTCGGGACGAATGCCCGCTTCAGCCCGACAGGGGACGTTCACACAAGACGGAGCTACGTCCGAGGTGCGGACAGAGCCGCCATCCACTTAGCACAAGGCAATGACCGCTCTTAGTCCAAAGCGGACACCAAGATGTATTGCGCTAAGTACGCGCGTACAAAACGCAAAGCTGACCTTAGGCAATTTCTTTGAAATCACAATTGATTTTGCTGCGAATGACTCGGTAAAAAGGCAAAAGATCTAGTGTCAGATTTTAATTCAGCTGCTTTTCTCAATAGTGTCGGAAAGCAGAAAATTATTGATCGCAAGTCGCCAATCATAAGGGTCAAGGTTGCAGAATGAAACTCTTGTATCTCCTTCACGGTCACGTAACCCATCAACTTTACTGGCGATCACATTGCGCTTCGCGGCAAGCGCTTCGTCCAGCACAAGTCCATAAGCCTCCCAACGCGAGGGAATCGCAATGATATCGACGGCTTGATACGCTTCTGCCGGATCTTTGGCGTGACCCCGAAATTCGATGCGCGGGTCACCCTCTGCCAACGCCTCAAGGTATGACCGTTGACTGCCTTCGCCAAAGATCAACAAGCGCGCGCCCGGCGTTCGGGTTGACCGAAAGCCTTGGATCAGGATGTCGAAGCCTTTCTGCTGCTCGAGCCGCCCGATGGCGCCAATTGTGGTCTTTGATTTGGGAGGCATCGTCTTTCGTGACAACTGCTCAAGATCAACGGTCGGAGGAATGACGGCCAGTTTTTCTGAAACCGCTAGGCGTCGTTCTTGCATCCAGTCCGCCTGCGCATGGCTGACCGCCACCAACTGATCGAAGAAGGAATAGATCACCCGTAGCATCGCAAAAAACCGACGTTTGTGAGGGACATTCAGGGTGGTGAATGCCCGGGTGTAACTGTGTTCGACATGGACAAGTCGAGTATTAATATGCATTGCGCGAAGGGCCGAGAACGCGGGCAGGCTTCTCCAACTTGGTACGACGTGGGACACGATGACATCCGCATCCAGTTTGCCCCAAGAAAACGCGGTCCTTTTGACCTTCAACACCTTTTGCTCGATCGCGCCGGAAAGATCTGACTGCGCCAAAAGATGGTCGAGCATTCGCATCACGCCGCCCGCTGTCGTGTCGTCTACCAGGTGGAGGACCTTTTTCTGTTCCATGATGATGCCTCTCTCAAATCGATTGCAGTTTGGATTTCATTTGCCTCAGCCGGGTGATCGGGCCGGGTCCAAACGTTTTCAACACAAGTGCCGCGGCGAAGGTGCTGAACGACTTCACAGGTTCCTCAAGCACCGGGCGGAGGCTTTCCTGGACGCTTCGCGCAAACAACTCCCAAGCTGTGTCCCGGTCGAGGTTGGTGATGGCCCGCCGTGCCAGATAGCGTAGCTGATAGGCCCGCGCTGAGTGTTCGTGCTGGGCAAAGAACTCAGGGTTAATCGGGCGCAACTTCGCGACCAACCGCTCCCACGCCTCCAACTGCCGGTCCAAAGCCGCTGACAGCCCGCCTGCATTGATCCGGTAATAGGTTAATAGCCCCGGAACGCCTTCGATCTGCCAATCGGTCGTCAACATCAGCCGCATCCAGCATTCTATATCTTCGGACTGCCTGAACGTCTCATCGAAGACCCAATCCCGCTCGATCTCAAAACTCGGGCGGTAGGCCAGAGCCTCCAGTACCGACTTTCGAACAACGGCCGCCGATCCATTGCCGATTGGATTGCGGTTCAGAACATGGGCTGAGGTCACATCCTTCAGGCGGGGTGCTTGTTTGATCCCCATCATGAACCCCGCCTCGTCGATCAAGGCACTGCCGGAGAAACTAACTCCCACATCCGGTTCGGCCTTGAGATGGTGAATATGAGCCGCCAGCTTCTCGGGCATCCACAGATCGTCGGCGTCGCAAAAGCCGATGAACGTACCCCGCGCGGCAGCGATGCCAGTATTTCTGGCTCCCGCCAGCCCACGATTGGCCTGCCCGACAAGTCGTACGCGCGGGTCGCCTTGGTGCGCGCGGGCAATCTCAGAGGTCGCGTCCTGCGATCCATCGTCGACGATGATGATTTCGAAATCGTCATAGGTTTGCGCCTGCAGTGAGGCGAGCGTTTCGACCAAGGTTGCTTCGGCATTGTAGGCGGGTACGACGATGGATGCTGTGGGCATGGTGATCTCCTTCAGAACTCTTAAGAAAACAACGCGCGTTTGATCGCTTGCGGGAGGATCGGGGCCAGCGCGGCCCCTGCGGCGGTAGGCAGTCCTCGGCGCAGGGGCAGCAGGAAACTGCGCGCATGCAGGCTCAAGCCTTTGCGTGTGTAAGACAGGGCCTGACCCTGATGCCCCAACCGCAGCGCCCGGCGGGCAAGATAGCGCAAATAGACGGCCTCGGACGACCGCAACGGGAACACGCCAAAAGACGCAGCCGTTTTCACCGCATAAGCCCGCCCAGCGCGCATTGCGTTCAGGTCCGAGGACAAGCTCCCGGCTCTGGTGCGATACCAGACCTGGAACTGATTGACCCCTTTGACGGTAAACCCCTTGCCTACGAGGCGGATTAACAGCTCCAAATCTTCGTTATGCACCGTTCTCGTGTCCAACCCGCCAATGGCGTTGAAGACCTCGCGACGGATCGAAAGATTCGACATGGTGCAGACGGGATTCTCAGCCAACAGGTCCTGAATGTTCAGTGGTGCGCTAGGAACGGTCGAGCATGTCTGAGAATCTCCGAGCTGATCGGCGAAGAACCCGATCTGCCCAAAAACAGCATCCGTCGAAGAGGATTGAAAGGCTTCGTTAAGCTGCGCCAGCTTGTCCTTGTGCCACAGATCGTCTGCATCACAGAACGCCAGCATGTCTCCCTTGGCCAGTTCGGCCCCATAGTTGCGGGCGGCACTTGGGCCATCGAAGGGGCTGCTTGCGACCCGGATACGGGGGTCTTGGGCGATGTGATCTAGCACGATGGACAGGCACGCCTTCGAGGGACGGTCGCCGACGCAGATCGCCTCCCATTCCGTGAAGCTTTGCGCGCGAATGCTGGTCAGCGTTTCAGCAATTGTGTCCGCATCGGTGTGAAACGGCACGATGATGGTAAAGCGGGTCATTGGAAGCCGAACCTCTCTGTTGTCTTTTGATCCCGAGGCAGCAGCACCCAAGAGGCGATCAACATGAAGGCAGCACTGGTCATCAGGTATCCCATCGCCACTGGCATCAGCCCGAACGGGGCCATGATCGCGGTGTTGAGGATCAATGCGAATGCAAGGGCCGTGCTGACTCGTAGCTCGATGATCGCGCGGTTCTCGGACCGCAGCCAGCCGGCCACGGCGGACCAGATGACGCTGGGCAATGCGGCAAGGCACAAGACCGAGACCACCGGTGAAATCTGCTGCCACTCAGCACCCAGCAGCAGCGGCACGTAGACCGGCGCAAGGGCGGCTTGCAGCAAAACCAGCGGGGACAGCACCAGGAGGGACGTACCGAGCCCATGACGCAGCGCCTTGGTCTTGTCCGGGGCTGCGCAAAGATGTGGGAAAAGAACGACTGAAAAGGCCTGCGTGAACGATGTCGCCAAGCCGAGTCCAGCGTTGAAAGCCATGAAGTAGATGCCAAGGCTCTCGGCCCCCAGCATCGCGCCGACGACAAGCTTGTCGGCCTGCAAACGCAGAACTTTGACAACCTCAACCCCCAGAACGGCCCAGCCGAAGCCAACAAACGGGCGAAGGGCGGCAAACCCGCGCTTCGCGTTTGATGCCCAGGGACGTAGACGGCGCATCAGGACCAGCCAAATCGGGGCGGCCAGCAATCGGGGCAGAACCAAAGCCAGCGGCGAGGCCCAGAGCAGCGCCAGTAGCACGGCCATAACATTTGCGCCAACCACCTGCCCTCCGGCAACAGCGGCTGTCTTTTGTAGCTTGCCCTCACGCATCGCAAGCGCGGCCTGCACCAGGCCGGCGGGCATGAACAGATACTCTCCGGCCAGAATAGCGAGCAGCAGCGCCAGGGTCTGGTGCCCTATCGCATAGAGGGCAATGGCGATGGTCACCTGCAGCAAAAACAGCGCCCCGCACCAGACCCAGTAGATACGATGCGCGGTGTTGCAGCGCTGTTCCAGCTCGGACTGCGGGGCTTGGATGATCCTCTGCCCCACGCCGTTCTCGGTTAGCGCCTTTAGGATATCCCCTGCCGCGAGGGCAGCGGCAGCCAGTCCTATTGCCTCGGGGTTGAGGGTGCGGGCCACAACCACGACCACCGCAAGACGTGAGGCTTTTGCCGCCACTTCGGACGCCGCATAGGCTAGCAGGTGCCGCAGGAAACTGGAATGTGCCAATCGCTGAGTCATGTCGCCAAGTGTCCAAAAACAGTATTGAGATCAGTTCTAATTGGCAGCGACATCCCTGTCCCAGACGCGGGCGGACAGCCAGACGAACCATCGGGCGAGCGACCTATCCGATTGGGATAAACGGCAATCCCGATGCCGGTCTGACGCACATCAAGACACTGCTGTAGCTGTGGATGCAGTTCAGGAGAGTTCAAAATGAAACGACATTTTAAAGTTTTGGTTTTAGGGGCCGTCAGCGCAATTGCTCTGTCGGGTTGCAGCAGCATGAAGACCCCGCGCAACATCGAACCCGTCGCAAAAGGCGAAAGCTATCAGGCGCAGTACCGTGCCCCATCACGTCGCCGAGCAAATGCGCCCTTGCTGCAAGCGGAACATTTGAACGGGCGCGCCTGTATGCCTCCGACCGGGGATCAGGGCACAAACGCCTTTGCCAAATGGTCTAAACCCGCGCTTAGCCCTCTGCTGGGCGAGAAACTTTCGCGCAATGATATGGTGCAGATCACCATCGACGGGGATGAGCTTCTCAGCGACACCTATGTTGTGTCCCGCGATGGCGACCTGAAGCTGCCGTACCTGCCGCCGGTGCGCGCGCAGGGCAGAACGACCGAGCAGGTCGAGCGAGACGTGGCCCGGGTTCTGGTAGCCGCACAGTTCTACGACAGTACCCCGCGCGTCACGGCGCGCATCAGCGATTTCGCCTCGGTCACTGTCGGCGTGAAAGGCGCGGTGTTTGAACCCCATTCGGTCGAGATCGGAGGCATCCCCGGCGACGCGCTGGATCGAGGGCGTCAGGGCGTACTGGGTGCCTCGACCGAGGCGCGCAACCTCTCGGTCGCCATTCGTGCGTCCGGAGGTGTGCGCCCGGATGCGGATCTGTCAGCGGTTGAGCTGCACCGGCAGGGCACGATCTACCGGATGGACCTGCGCGGGGTGTTCGAAGGCTCGGATCCGACCGACATCATGCTGCTGACCGGGGATCAGATCGTGGTCAACAGCCGAGGGTGTTTCCAGGATGATTTGATGCGTCCCAGCCCGATCAGCCCGCCCGGCGTAACGCTTTATATGTCCAACCTCACGCAACCTGCCACCGGCAACGCAGAGTCGGCCATTGGACGAGACGTGCGTGAGGTACCCTATGGGACGCGCTACCTGCAGGCCGTAGTCGATACCAATTGCGTCGGTGGGGCCAAAACCACCAATGCCAATCGCAGCGCGGTCCTGTTCACCCGCAACCCGATGACCGGGAACTCGATCGTCATTGAACGCAATATCGAAAAGCTGCTGCGACGTGGGGATCGCGATGACTATGACCCCTATGTTCTGCCAGGAGATGCGATTGCATGCTACGACAGTAAGGTGACCGGCCTGACCGAAGTCGCCCGCGCGGTTGGCATCGTCGGCGCAGCAGCGCTGCTGGCGCCCTAAGTCAATCCCTAGCGGGCGATGATTTCGCCCGCTCCCAAGCAGTGGAGACTGCAGCGAGTTTGTTAGTGATGTCTTTGTGTTCTTTGGCTGCAGTCTCTACCGCAACTAACGCCTCTCGAAACTCTTCCACGCCGAAGGTTGCTGCACTCCCAGCCAGTTTGTGACAGGCCTGAGCGATTTGATTTAAATCTGTCTGGTCAAATGCCCCGGTTTCTAGCTGTTCAACCAATTCATCCCCTTCGGCAATGAACTTGGCATGCAGGCGGTCAAAGACTTCAGGGCCGAGGCTGCCTTTCAACTCCGCTAACGGATCTGGCTGCGCATGTTCCGAAATCTGCCCGTCGGTGCGCATGACCACCGAAAGCGCCCTGCGCAGTGCATTCAGCGAGATCGGTTTGCCAATGAAAGCCGTCATACCGGCGGCGCGAAAGGTCTCAACCGCATCTGGCAGGACATTGGCCGACACAGCGATAATCGGCACATCGGTCGACTGCCCCCGACCGCCACGAATATGGCGCGCAGCGGTTGGCCCATCCATCACTGGCATGCTGATATCCATCAGGATCGCGTCGAACCTCTGACTGCTGGCCTTGTCGACGCCAACCTGCCCGTTCTCCGCCGTAGTTACACGGTGACCGTCCAGCGCCAACATGTTGCAGATGACCTCGAGGTTGATCTCGTTGTCTTCGACCACCAACAAGTTCAGCGGGAGAGCGGTCTCGGTATTGATCTGAGCAGCTTCTAGCAGTTGGTCGCGCGCTGACGGCTGTAACGGTATCCGCAGCCAAAAAACGCTTCCTTCGCCCAATGTGCTTTCCGCCCCCACCTCACCACCCATGGCCTGCGCGAACCTGCGGGCAATTCCCAGGCCAAGCCCGGTCCCTCCGACCGTGCGACCGATAGAGGGATCGCTGGTGTAGAAATCATCAAAAATGGCGTCGATCTCATCCTCAGCGATGCCAGCCCCGCTGTCGATCACACGCACTTCGTAGACATGTGCCTTACCCTGACCGGAAGGTTCACATCTTTCGACCTCGATCGACACACGGCCATTTTCGGTAAACTTGATCGCATTACCCACAAGGTTCAGCAGAATTTGCCGCAACCTTTGCGCGTCAGTCGCGACATGCGGATAGGCTCCGCCCACCCATTGCCACGAGATTGAATTGCCGCGCGAGGCCGCATTGCCGCTTTGACCATCCACAAGGTCCTGCAGCATCGCGTTCAGGTCGGTTGGCTCGTGCGCGACAGACAGCTTGCCGGCCTCGAACCGAGCAATATCCAGCACCGCATCCACATGATTTTGCAGAACCTGGCCCGAGATCTCCATGTTGCGGACAAACTGAGACTGCTGTTTGGTCGTGCGTGTATTCTTGAGAAGGGTGAGGTTGCCCAGCAACCCGTTCAACGGGGTTCTGATCTCATGACTCATAACAGTCAGAAAATCCGACTTGGCCTTTTCCCCGGCAAGGGCACGGTCGCGGGCCGAGACAAGCTCTTTCTGATCCGCAACGCTTTGTGAGATATCGCGGACGAAACCGATAACAATTTCCTCGTCCCCGGCCTGAGCGGATTGCAATGCGAGTTCGACGGGAAAAACATCGCCATTCCTACGCAACGCCTCAAGCTGAACGCGACCCTTGCCAACCACGTGGCGGTCGCCCCCGCTCTGCATCCGCTCCATCCCTTCATCATGCGCCGCGCGTAGATGCGCAGGCACAATCAAGTCGCCGATCGAATGCCCTTTGGCCTCATCTTCGGAATACCCGAAAATCGCCTGTGCAGCTGGGTTGAACTCCAGCACTTCACCGGCGGCGTTCACCACGATCACGGCATCCAATGAGGTAGAAAGGATCGTATTCATGCGCTGGTTGGCCTGCTGGATTGCCCCACCGCGTCGATCTGCCTTGCGATTGACCACCAGGAGATAGGCGCTGACCGCGGTCAGCGTCAGAAACAATCCCCCGGACAAAACGGCCAGTTGAAACAGGCTGAGCGCGGTTTCTTCACGGCGCTGATCCGACTGGCTTGCAAAGTACGAGATCGCCGAGACCGAAAGCTCTCGCACTTTTTGAGCGATCCCCTGCGCGCCGTCATAGAGAACCGGCAGCTCCGCCTTCAACCCAGGATCCTCAGCATCGATTGTAGGCACCGAGACCTCCAGATATGCGGAGACGTCGTTCAGAGGTTCAGCGAATTTCGGGTCGCTTCGCAGCGTTTCAAACAGACGCGAGGTGTCTAGAATATCGATTCGGCTGTAAAAAAGATCGAAACGGCGCCGGACAAGGTCCAGGTTTTCTGTGCTTGGCTCTGCGTCCGATACACCCGCCTCAAGCGCGTTGAGGTAGAACAGGAACTCGACCTCGACCTGCGTCAGCGTCCATTGCACGTTATCTGTTCGGGCTGACTGCCGGTCGCGCAGGTCGGATATCACCTTGACGGAAAGCAACACGACCAAAGCAAGGGCACCCAAAACGGCGATACCGAGGAGCCCGAAAGCCCACCGGCGCCGCGAGTGGTATTGGAAATTTCTTGTCAAAGTCTAGCCCGTATCACCCACTTCATACTGTGTTGTAACCCCACGCTATTTAACGATTTCCAACCTGTCGAGTTGCCAAATGCTGCGAGAGTAAATCACCTCGGTCTGGTACTTGGTATCACTGTCATAGGGATATACGATCCATAGCGGACCTTTCTGCCGCCGGGACATCGCCGCGCCATCCATCTCATAGGCGACAATCGGGTCCTGCGCCGATATTGAGCCCACAGGTATCTCAACCGCGTAGTCGTTGATCGCCGTTGCCCGGATCGTAGCACCCTCTGCTCCGATCTGTTCCAGCAACACAGAGAGGGGAACGCCGACAAAGCTGGTCTCGCCTTCAGTCCAGATCGTCGAGGTTTCAAAGCTGCGCTGCGGTAGCGCCTGCAACATGTCCATATCGAACTGCGCCGTCCCGTCGGGGCCGGTCTGTGCGATGTTGCCCGAAACGGTCAGGACGACTTCTCCTTTCGGAGTTCCCAAGTCTTCGGCTTGCGCAGGCGTCAGGCAAATGGTGAACGCCGCTGTGAGAATCGCATAAAACAGGCGCATCTCGGTCTCCATTTTTGTGACCTTAAGAAACCAGAAAGAGGTCCGTAGCGACAGATGGGCATGAGGATATGCACCTATCCGAACGGATAGGTGCCTCGGTCTCATGCGGCGGTAGACAGCAGATTCATGCGCTGTCGCAACATGGTTTTGAACCCGTCACGCAGCTCGGCACGTTCCAATGCAAAGACGGTGGTTGCCTCAAGAAACCCGGCGACCGACCCACAATCGAAGCGCTCTCCTTGAAAAGCGAAACCGCGGCATCCGGTCGCTTCGATATCGGCCGCGATCGCATCGGTCAGTTGGATTTCATTGCCCGCACCGGGCGCCAATCCGTCCAACTGATCGAAAATCGAAGGGTGCATCAGATAACGCCCGACAATGCCAAATTCTGACGGAGCTTGATCGGCAGAGGGCTTTTCGACCAACCCTTTCAGATGTTGCACCTGCCCTGTCCTATGCTCGATATCGACCACGCCATAGGCGCTGATCCGGTCGGATGGGACGGCTTCGGTTGCGATCATATGGCTGCCTTCAAAGTTCTGGACCATTTGCGCCAGAACCGGGCGCTGCGCGTAGATCACATCATCAGGCAGGATCACGGCAAAGGGTTCATCACCGACAATGTCACGTGCCAGAGAGATTGCATGGCCCAGACCGCGCGGGCTGTCTTGTTGGATAAAGCTATATGTCTCATCCTCAAGGTTCGTGCAGCGCAAACGGTTCAGCAGGCTGGTTTTGCCGCCATCCTTCAGTTTACGCTCCAGTCCCGAGTTGCGACCAAAATACGCCTCCAGCGCGGATTGGCCGGTTGAGGTGATGAAGATGAACTCATCAATCCCGGCCGCGCGGGCCTCGTCCACCGCATATTGAATCAAGGGGCGGTCAATCAGCGGCAACATCTCCTTAGTCACCGATTTGGTAGCGGGCAGAAACCTTGTGCCGAGACCCGCGACCGGAAAAACAGCTTTGCGAATACGTGTCATTTCAATGCTCCTAGGTTTGATCAGTAAGCGCCGCGACCTGACACGACGGCACGTGCGGTCATTGCGATGAGGATGAGGTTTAGAAGGGGCGAACGGGAGCGGACATAGGCTGTATCCAGCTCGATCATGTGGTCAAAGCCGATGCCGGCGCGGCCCGAAACCTGCCAGAGGCCGGTGATGCCGGGACGCACCTGCAGGCGCTCCAGCGCTTGTTCGGGATAGGCGGCAACCTCTTCGGGCAAAGCCGGGCGCGGACCAACCAGCGACATATCCCCTTTCAGCACATTGAAGATTTGCGGCAATTCATCCAGCGAGAACCGGCGCAGAACCTTCCCAACGCGAGTGATGCGTGGGTCATTTTTGGCTTTGAAGCACACGCCCTCACGATCCGAATGGGTGAGCAAATCCGCACGTCGTGCTTCGGCGTCCTGGGTCATTGAGCGAAACTTGTACATCTTGAATGGCACCCCGTTTCGACCGATACGTGTCTGCCGAAAAAAGGCGGAGCCGCGACTGTCCAATCGCACTAATGCGGCGATTGCGGCCATGGGCAGGGCCAGAAGAGACAGCGCGACCACCGCCAAAGTGAGGTCCAGCAGGCGACATGCTGAGACCTTGGGAACAGAATTGTGCGCGGCACGCCCGAGGAATTCGAAATTGCCCAATAGATATCTGCGGGCCATACGGCGGGGCTCCATCGCCAACCGCCATGCCCACTCCATCCGGACGCGCCGAACAAGGCGCGGCGCCCGGCGCACGTTGCCAGCCAGGAAATCAAACAAAGCACCCACGCCCAGCGCGACGCAAGGGGCAAGCCGGTGGCGGTTCTGCATAATCCACAGCTCCTGCAGCGGGACGCCCATCGCGACCAACAGGATGTCTGCGCCAGACTGGTTGATATCGTCAATCGCCTCATCAACCCGCGCGGCCCCCGCGTAGCCATCACGCGTACCAGCCACGGCCAAATCGGGGATCATGTGCTGCAACCGCGCCGCCGCCGCCTGAGCTGTTCCGGGACTTCCCCCCAAAAGGTAGACCGACTGCCCAAAACGCGCAGCGCGTTTCAGCAGTTTGGGCACAAAATCCGTGCCGTTTAGGTTCTCGGTCAACTGGACGCCTTGCAACTTTGCCGCGACGTCTACACCAATTCCATCAGGTAGGATCATATCTGCCCGGGCCAATGCTGCTCGATAGGTATGGTTGCGGGCCCGTATGTTTGCGCAATGTGCATTCAGGAAAAACACAGTCCGGCGTGTCCCATCCAGCAGTTTGGAGATCACCTGTCCGGATCGAGCGTTCACAACTGGCAGACCCATTATCTCAGTCTTTTCCAGAGTTGGTATGGGTGTCGGCTGCGCGCCTTTATACATATCTTGGACTGACAGGAACTGCATAGAACTCTCCGATCAACAATGACAATCTGTGGCTTTAGACTGCCAATGAGACCCTGCAACCGATAGGCGAGCATCCGGAGAGGGATCGGAGAATAGGTCTATTCAAACGACCCCGCAGCACATAGCGTGGTGAAAACGGCCCGCTGACCTATCCGATTGGATATTCATCTGTCCGTCAGGAAGGCTTCATGCCATGGGTTCAATGACTTATTAACGCATTTGGGTGTGGTTGGGGGCAGACGGAGGTTTGAAATGAAAGTTCTTATTGCTGACGACCACGAGCTTATTTTGGACACGCTCGTTGCCTTCATAGATGCAGCAGGCGGGATCGAGGTGGAGACCGCGCCGGATTTCCCAGCCGCGAAAACTTTGATTGAGAACGACGGAGCCTTTGATCTGGTTCTTCTGGACCTGAACATGCCCGGCATGAACGGGTTGGCCGGACTTGAAACCTGCATCGCTTTGGACGGTGCCCAGCATGTGGCCCTGTTTACCGGCGACACCTCGCGTGATCTGGCGCAACGCGCGCTAGAGCTTGGTGCAGCCGGTTTCGTCCCAAAAACTTTACCGGCTAAATCACTGGTCAACGCGATCCGCTTTATGGCGATGGGGGAACAATACCTTCCTGCGGGTTTCATGAACGCAGAGCAGCCGGAAGACTCCCACCCCATGGCTCAAAAACTGACAGAGCGTGAGCGGCAAGTTCTGAAAGGGCTGACTGAGGGCAAATCCAACAAGGAAATCGCTCGTGATCTGGATCTGTCAGAGCCGACGATCAAACTGCATATGAAGACTTTGTACCGTAAAGTTGGTGTCAGCAATCGAACGCAGGCCGCCCTGGCTGCGCGCGAGGCTGGGTTGTTCTAGGCTTCTCTATCCGAAGGGATAGGGGACGCTCCCAATCCCCTCGGCCCCTAGCCTGCTGAGCGAATGATCAGCAATCAGATGCGGTGTATCACCCTTGTAAGAAAGGGTTTTTCCATGCCGCAACAGATTTCGAACTCCTCTGAGTCCACGCGCGACATGCAATTTCTGCATTGGGTGCGCATTTCCCGATCCAATTTCAGAACGCTCGGGTGGCGTCGCTTCGTAAAGGGCGGGCGCCTTAGCGATGTAGGCCGCCTGCCCCGTTACGTGGCATTATACCTTCTTGGGGCGAGTTGCATCTGGGCCCCGATCAGCGGTTATTTGGCGACCGCGCCTGTCAAATACACCTCTCACGCATCATTAATCCTGCCAGGATCTGGCGCTTCGGCATCGGTCAATCTGGCCAATATCGGTCAGGCATCCTCATACGCGAATTCCGCCTTTGCCAACGGGTCAATCAGCCCGACCGAGACGTATAAACGTTTGTTGTCGGCCGACCGTATACTCGACGCGGCAGCCAAGGCGGTAGAGGCTGACCGGGACGCGTTTGGAAAGCCGCGGGTGCAACTGGTCGATCAAACCAGCCTGATCCATATCGAGCTTCAGGCGGCCTCTTCGGCAGACGCTCAGCAATATGGTGACGCCTTGGTGGCCGCCTTTTTCGCTGAGATTGACGCCCTGCGCGCCGATGAAATTGCCACTCGCGAGGCCAGCAATACCGGCGCGATCAAAGACTACACGCGCGCAATTCAGGCCACGCGGGCCGAGATCAAACAGCTGCAGTCGCAAAGCGGTCTGATATCGGTCGCGCAATACCAAGAGCAGGTCGCCGCTAATGACCGTGCAAAGCAGGAACTGCGAAAGCAGGAGAGCGAGCTGGCACGCCAATCGGAACGTGTCGCCGCGCTTCAAGTCGCGTTGAATCTGCCCTCTGACGCAGCGGCGGCAACGCTGAAACTCTATGCAGATGCGCAGTACCTATCGTTGCTTGAGGATGTGTCGGTGGGGGCTGCAAAGCTGGCGCAAGCCGACGCGACCTACGGATCGCGCCACCCAATCTATGTGAATGCCCAAAACGACTATGAAGGGGCGCGTTCGGTTGCTTTAAAACGCGCGGCGCAGGTGACTGGTCTTGAGGTCGAGCAGCTCGGTGGACTGGATCGCGCGCCGGAAGGACAACGGGCGCAGTTGCTCAGCGAGTTGGTGCGCGAAGATGCCTTGCGCGCCGGATTGGAAGAGCATGTCGCGACACAGCGCACACAAGTTCGTCTGGAAACCCTGCGCCTGTCAAACCTCGCCCCCATCGCCGCTGAATTGGAGGACCGGCAGAGAGATTTCGCCGTGGCAGAAGCCGTGTTCGCCTCTGCCATCGCTCGGTCCGAGTCGAAAAAGACCAATGTCTATGCCTCCTATCCCTTGATCCAAGTGCTGGAGAACCCGTCTCTGCCGACTCGCCCGTCTTCGCCGAACAAGAAGATCTCGATTGCCGCCGGGATCGTTGCAAGCCTTATGCTGCTGATGGGTTTGGTTCTGGCATGGATCCGAAACCCGCTGATCTCAAAGCTGCTGAAAGACCAGAAAGAGCCCGCAGCTTGACGCGTGTGGCCCCTCAAACGCCAGCCGAAAAGATCGTCTGGTGTACGCTGATCTGGACATGGCCGTTCTACGGGCTTGGCGCGCTGTATGTTGTCGGTCCGGTGCTAGGTTGGATGTTGGCTGCGATAGCCGGGGTGTCACTTTATCTCGGTCCGGCGATCCGCTTGGATATGCGTGCAACGGGCCCTGTACCTGCTCTGGTCTGGATCTGGAGCGTTGGCATGCTGGTGATGCTGGTCTCACTATGGGCAGGCCACGCGGATTGGAACCTCGGCATCACCAACACGATCAAATCGAGTATCGGATGGGCAAAGGGTTGGGCGCTGATCCCGTTGTTTATCCTAGCAGGGGCGGTTTTGCCAATACGGCGCGAGGTTTTGGTCAGAGGGCAATGCGTGGTGGGCCTTTGGACCTTGTGCCTTCTGCCGCTGCTCATTGCCGCCCCCTATGCCGGTCTGCCGCATCTGCTGTTTACATCTCCCATTAAAGCAGTGGGCGGCCCGGGACCTGAATATTTCTCGGTCTACCTGTATACAATCGACCCCGCCAGCGGCACACCACGGTGGCAGTTCTTTGCGCCCTGGTCGCCATTCGCGGCCTTGTTGGGCGTTTGCATGGTCCTATTTGCCCTGGAAGAAAAGCACCGCAGCTGGAAGGTCATCGGCTTGGCTGCCGGAGTTCTGATGATCCTTATGTCCAAGTCCCGAATGGGCATGGTTGGATTGGTGATCTGCTCGCTGTCACCCAGCCTCTTGCCACTTGTCGCCCGCAGCTCGGGGTGGATTCTTTTGTCTGCAGTCACCACCGCCGTAGCCGTTTGGGGCGCAGTCTTTGTTGAGTTCGGCAACCGAGCCCTTTACAGCTTCAAATCCGCTCGCGCCGACAGTACCCGCGTACGCGAAACTCTGCAGCGTATTGCGTATGAGCGCTGGCAATCGGATGCGGTGGTTTTCGGGCACGGCACAGTCAGACCCGGAGCGCATCTTGTTGAGTACATGCCGATAGGCAGCCATCACACCTGGTACGGGTTGCTATTCGTGAAAGGGCTGACCGGATTTACAGCGTTTCTCGTTCCTTTCCTCGTTCATTTAGCAATCGTCACCCTGGACGCCATAAAGTCGGAACGCGGGAGGCTGCCGCTCGGACTGTTGCTCACAGTTCTCCTGCTGACCTTTGGAGAGAACGTTGAAATCCAAACCTATCTCCTCTGGCCGACTCTACTGATGCTCGGATTGCATTTGCGAGAGGTCAAATCAGTGCGTCTGGGAAGCTGATGTGCCGCTAGGATTGTTGCGACGCCAGCGTAGTGTCAGCGGTCACTCTTTTGGGTCGGGTCCTTCACTGCTTCTAGGGACATATTGACCATGTAAAGTGAGTACTTTCAAATCGGGTATCCGCCCTGTTGGTTTTTTAACGGCTGCCGCAAAGCGCGGAAAGCGGACGTTCGACTAATACACTGGAAGGCAGGTTTGTCCGCAAAGCAGACACCCATTTAAGTTGCAGCGAAGGTCCGCTTCGAGCCCAAAGTACCGAATGCTGCGGGCCCAACCAATGGCGGCTATGCAACTTGCCCCGACGCGCTTAGTGTCACGTGCATGAGCACGTTCAGAAACGCCAAACCTTCCGACGCAACTCGATGCTTTGAGATCGAAACTGCTGCCTATGAAGGCGACGACGCAGCAACCCTCAAAAAGATATCCAAGAGGATTGAGGAATATCCCGATGGTTTCCTCATTCTTGAAGTACAAGGCGAGATCGTTGGCTTTATCAATTGCGGATGTGCCCATGACGTCGAAATGTCTGATGAGGAATTTAAGGAGCTTGTGGGGCATGATCCCGACGCTCCGAATGCCGTCATTATGTCTGTCGTCGTTGATCCTGCCCATCAGGGAAGGGGCCTATCGCGGGCATTGATGACTGAATTCGTCGACCGCATGAGAAAAGTGGGTAAATTGGCGATCTTCCTTATGTGCAAAGAGCATCACGTCCCACTGTATGAGCGATTTGGATACAGCTATTTGCAGCCATCGACTTCCGACCATGGAGGAATGACTTGGCATGAGATGTCTATGATGCTTTGAATTCTTTGGAGTACGAGACGTGATACCACTTGAAAAGCCTTTGAGATTGGCCGTTGAAACCGATGCCCATGCACTTGCGGACTTAGTGAATTTTGCAGGTGAAGGCCTGCCGCTCCATATCTGGACCGGGCTGTCACAAGATGGCGAGGATCCTTGGGCCGTCGGTCGCGCGCGACAGGCCGAAAAGGCACGAGAGAGGCAAGTAGTTGTAATTGACTATGGAAACGGGGCAGTTGCTGGGCTCACGGGCTATGGGATCGGATCAGAACCAGAAGAAATTGGAGATGACTTCCCAGCGTTGTTCCGCCCCTTGCAGGAGCTGGAAAACAAAGCGTTAGACAGCTGGTATGTGAATGTTCTGGCTTGTTACCCAGAGAACCGGGGGCAAGGACTTGGTTCAAGACTACTCGATGTCGCCGACGAGATAGCCCGAGACGCGGGATACAACAAAATGAGCGTTATTGTCGCCGATGAAAACGTGGGAGCGAGACGTCTATACGAGCGAAAGGGATACTCTGAGCTGGATAAAGCCCCATGCGCCAAAGATGGGTGGGAGACTGAGACCGAAAACTGGGTTCTCCTCATCAAGTCGCTGTCGTGACGCCGCGCGAAATCGGTCTTTCCTTGTGTAGGCTACTCTCGCTTTTGGGCTAACGTTGCGCAAGGGCGCCACACTCATTTTTGCTGTACCGCCCGAGAACCGTCGTTGGTCTGAGAGCTACGTAGGTCGGGATTGTCCGCATAGCGGTCGTTTGCTGCAACTTGCTTGAATGTCTACTTTGCGAACAAAGCTGCCATTGATTGTCCAACGCAATCGGCACTCGAATTACCTCGGTCGGTGAGTAATCCGCATTAAACTTGTTCACTTTCCAACCGGCGTCAGTTCTATTGACACCATACTTATTGGTCACCCAGCGATATGGTAGTGTTCTTGCGCAGACAACACGTTGGATCGCGAATTGACCGTGTTTAGGTTTTCCCCTTCGAAGTATCCCCACCTACAATGCACTGCCACCAGCAAACGTAGTGGCAAGCGCTGTCAACGATGTCGTCGCCCTGGGTGGGCCGTATACCGGATGCATGGGGCTGGAGGCCGATGCACAGAGGCACGTCAAAAACCAGAACCTAGTGTCAGATCGAATAACCTGAGAAATCGGATGGTGAAGATGGGACGCCGCCTCGCGCGCACCGCCGTTAGGGACGTCCCGCGAGAGGTCGAACTTGAGTTCGCTCGAAACTAAGCCGCAAATGTTCCGCAGCCCGATCACGAGAGGTTTCTACTCGCACTAACGTCGGCGCGACCAAGCCGGCAAAAAGGGTCGCGTAGTGGCAGATATTGCAGGCGTCAAACAATACTAATTTCAACGGGGCAACGAACGGGAAACAAATTGTGATTAGAAATTAGATAATTACGGACCAGTTTTGTGGTAGACTAGGATGAACTTAGCGCGCTGGGACGAAGGAGTACGAAACCTAGAGGAACTTTTAAAATGGAGATTTTCGAGCAGTTTGCAGAAGAGTATGGGCGGACAAAGCTCATCGAAATGACATTGCAGGACTATTTGCTGGAATGTCGTGAAGACCCAACTATGCGGGCTACCGCAGCCGAGCGGATGATCGCCGCAATAGGCGAGCCCGAGCTTATTGATACCAGTCAGGATGCTCGGCTCAGTCGCATATTTCTTAATCGAACAATCAAGCGATACAAGCCCTTCCAGGACATATATGGCGTCGAAGAAACCATCGAGCGCATCGTTGGCTTTTTTCGCCATGCCAGCCAGGGTCTCGAGGAACGCAAGCAAATCCTCTATCTGTTGGGCCCAGTCGGTGGGGGCAAGTCAACGCTTGCTGAGATTCTTAAGAACCTGATGGAGCGGCAGCCGATTTATGTACTGAAGGCGGATGACCAGATCAGCCCAATCTTTGAGTCGCCGCTTGGCCTTTTCGACCGTGCGCGGATGGGGGATATGCTAGAGAACAAATACAATATCCCCAAACGGTTGTTGAACGGATTGATTTCGCCCTGGGCTGTCAAACGCCTGCAGGAATATGACGGCGATATTTCCAGATTTTCGGTTGTCAAACTCCACCCGTCGAAACTGCGCCAGATTTGCGTTGCGAAGACTGAACCGGGCGATGAAAACAACCAGGACATCTCTTCGCTTGTCGGGAAACTCGATATTCGCAAGCTGGAGGAATTCAGCCAGAACGACCCGGACGCCTATTCCTATTCTGGTGCTCTGAACCGCACCACGCAGGGGTTGATGGAATTCGTTGAGATGTTCAAGGCGCCGATCAAGGTCTTGCATCCGTTGCTGACCGCCACGCAAGAGGGGTCTTATGCTGGTACGGAGAATATCGGTGCTTTCCCTTTCCAGGGTGTGATAGTTGCGCATTCGAATGAAGCGGAATGGCAGCAGTTCAAAAACAACAAGAACAACGAGGCCTTTCTGGATAGGATCAGTCTGGTCAAGGTTCCCTATTGCCTACGTGCCTCGGATGAATCCCAGATTTACGAGAAGTTGCTTGAGGAAAGCAGCCTAGGTGAATCTCCCTGCGCACCCGAGACGCTGTCTATCCTGAGCCAGTTCAGTGTTTTGACTCGGCTAAAAGAGCATGAAAATTCGCCAACATTTTCTAAGCTCCGCGTCTATGATGGTGAAACACTTAAGGATACCGATCCCAAAGCGCGGTCAGTGCAGGAATATCGGGATGCGGCCGGGGTGGACGAGGGGATGACGGGCACATCGACCCGCTTTGCCTTCAAAGTGCTGTCCGAGACCTTCAACCACGACACCGAGGAAGTGGGCGCCGACCCGGTTCATCTGCTTTATGTTCTTGAACAGGCGGTAAAACGCGAGCAATTCCCCGACGAGATTGAAAGCCGGTATCTATCTTTCATGAAAGACGATCTGTCGCCCCGATACGCGGAATTTATCGGCAACGAGATCCAAAAAGCCTATCTGGAATCCTATTCTGACTTTGGTCAGAACCTCTTTGACAGATACATCTCTTTTGCAGATGCATGGATCGAAGATCAGGACTTCAAGGATCCGGATACCGGCCAGATTCTCAATCGCGGCGTTCTGGAACAGGAGCTTGAAAAGATCGAAAAACCGGCCGGAATTTCCAACCCCAAGGACTTCCGGAACGAAGTGGTCAAATTCGTGCTGCGCGCGCGGGCCAACAATCGCGGTCGTAACCCCGACTGGCGCAAATATGAGAAGCTGAGACGCGTTATCGAAAAGCGCATGTTCGGTCAGATTCAGGATCTGCTGCCGGTTATCAGTTTTGGGGCCAAGAGGGATAAGGAAACTGAAGCCAAGCATAACGAGTTCATCGATCGCATGATCGGTCGCGGGTACACGCGCCGACAGGTCAGGCGCTTGGTTGAATGGTACATGCGGGTCAACAAGGCAGGATGAGGAGTCTATGCTCAAATGGCCCATTTCATCGATCGAAGGCTAAACCCCAAGGATAAGAACCTTGGGAACCGCAGGCGGTTTCTGCGTCGGGTTCGATCTGCCGTCAAAGAGGCGGTTGACGAAAGTGTCCGGCGTCGGAAAATCGCTGATGTCGACCAGCAGGAAAATATCTCGGTATCGTCAGAAGGGATCGGGGAGCCGCATTTTCAACATGACAGCAAAGGTGGTTCCAGACACCGGGTTCTAACCGGAAACAAGACGTTCAAAGCAGGTGACCGGCTTAAGAAACCCCCGTCGGGTCAGGATGGGCAAGGTGGACGTGAGGGGGCACCCGATGGAGAGGGCGAAGACGAGTTCATGTTCGTCCTGTCGCGGGACGAGTTTCTTTCCATGTTCTTTGAGGATCTCGAACTGCCCGACATGGTAAAACGCAGTCTGAAAGAGGTTGCCGTCTCCAAACCGCACCGCATGGGATATACTGCCGCTGGGACGCCCGCCAACCTCAGTGTTTCGCGAACAATGCGCAATGCGTTCGGGCGACGTCTCGCAATGCGGCGCCCGACAAACACCGAGATACAGGCTCTTACGCAACAGGTTGAAGAACTGGAGGCGTTGGAAAAACCAGATGCGGCACGAAAGGCGGAAAGGCAGTTGTTGCGCGAGCAGCTCGACAAGATGCTACGGCGACGCAAGATCATTCCCTACATTGATCCGCTGGACGTACGTTACAAGTATTTCGAGATGCGCCCCGAACCGGCAGCTAATGCGGTGATGTTCTGCCTGATGGACGTTTCGGCCTCGATGGGAGAGCGGGAGAAGAGCCTTGCTAAGCAGTTCTTCGTCCTCCTGCATCTTTTTCTCAAGCAACGCTACGACAAGATCGAACTAGTATTTATCCGCCACACGCAGATTGCCGCGGAAGTCGATGAAGATACCTTCTTTCACTCCCGCCAAACCGGTGGGACGGTCGTGAGCAGCGCGCTTAACGAGATGAAAAAGATTATCGAAGCCCGCTATCCGTCCGCACTGTGGAATATCTATGCCGCGCAGGCATCGGATGGTGAAAATTTCAGCGGAGATTCGCAACTGTGCGCCGACCTGCTGAACAGTGAACTGATGAAGTGGTGCCAATATTTCGCCTATACGGAGATCGTCGACGAGACCGAAGCCAATCTGATGAACAGCGAAGACAATGGTATGGAGCTGTGGCGCTCGTACCGACAGGTCGCAGAGGCTTGGCCAAATTTCGCCATGAAACGGATCGCGCGCGCCAGTGACATCTACCCGGTTCTGCACGAGCTGTTTGCACGCAAGACGAACGGAGTTTCCAATGGCTGATCCTGCCGAAGCTAAGGCGCCGCTGTTTGACGGAGCGGAATGGGATTTCGAGACCATCCAGCGCAGCTTTGACGCGATCGAATCTGTGGCGATTGATGATCTCGAACTTGACGTCTATCCCAACCAGATAGAAATCATCTCGTATCAGCAAATGCTGGACGCCTACTCGTCGACCGGGATGCCGCTCATGTATCGGCACTGGTCCTTCGGGAAGCGTTTCGTTCACGAAGAAAAAGCCTACAGCAAGGGCGCAAACGGTCTTGCCTATGAGATCGTCATAAATTCCGATCCCTGTATTTCGTACTGCCTCGAAGACAACACTATGGCGCTTCAGGTCCTTGTGATTGCCCACGCGGCCTTTGGACACAATCATTTCTTCAAGAACAATCACCTGTTTCGTCAGTGGAGTGATGCACAGGGTATTCTCGACTACCTCGACTACGCGCGCGGCTTTATTGCCCAATGCGAAGAACAGCACGGGGAACGCGAGGTTGAGCAATTGCTGGACGCCGCCCACGCGCTCATGCCGTCCAGCGTTTTCCGGCATAGGCGCCCGCCCCACTCATCGCTCGCGGATGAGAGAACCAGACAGCGTGAGCGGCGTATCGAGGAGGAACGTGCGGTACACTATTTGTGGGACGCCTTCGATCATCCCACACAGTCATCGAAAACCGATGAAGAGGCGCGGAAACGCAAGCGTGAAATGGGGTTGCCAGAAGAAAATCTGCTTTATTTCGTTGAACGCCACAGCCCAATTCTGGAGTCTTGGCAACGTGAAGTTTTGCGTATCGTTCGCAACATAGCACAGTATTTCTATCCGCAGCGCCAAACCAAAGTGATGAATGAAGGGTGCGCCTGCTTCGTTCACTATTACATCACCAACGAGCTGCACCGCGCCGGTCTGCTGACGGATGGCGCTATGCTGGAAATATTGCACAGTCATACCAATGTGCTGACGCAGCCCGGCTTTGACGCTCCGAACGCGATGGGGATCAACCCTTATGCGCTGGGTTTCGCGATGATGCAGGATATCCAGCGCATCTGCACCGACCCGACCGAGGAGGATCGGGAATGGTTTCCGGACATAGCGGGAAGCGGCGCGTGGCGCGATATATTAAAGGATGCCTGGGCCAACTATCGGGACGAGAGCTTCGTGCAACAGTTCCTCAGCCCCAATGTCATGCGCCGATTCCGCATGTTTTCACTGACCGATGACGAAGGGAAACCTTTCTACACAGTCGACGCAATTCATGACGAGCGCGGTTATCACCAAGTGCGCGACACCTTGGCGCACGGTTTCGACGTTTCGGAACACGATCCCGATATTCAGATCGTTGACGTAGACTTGATGGGCGATCGTCACCTCAGGTTAAATCACTCCATGCGCAATGGTGTGCCGTTGAACAAAAAGGCGTCCGAAGCGACTTTAGGCTATCTGCAGCGAATCTGGGGTTTTGATGTGGCGTTTGAAAACTAGGTTCGGGACCCATTGATATCCGCTTTGCGGCGTGATTCATCGTTCGAAGAATGAGCGGTGACATATCTGATCTTCTCTGGCTGAGCCATGCGCAGATGGTGCGTCTGCAGTCCTGTTTCCCAAAGCCCCACGGCAATCTTAGGACGACAGCGGACAGCGACAGTACCAGAGCATTTTGATCAAGATAATGTCGCGCGGATATCGACGCCCTATGGAAAGATTGCGCCGAGTTATTGTTATCTTCACGTTTGGGACAGCGATGCTTCTGTTGTACCGAAGGTTAATGCAACAAAACCGCATCAAGAAACCCACCGATCTGGGGCGATCCACAGGTCACTTCAACCTAATAACTGAACGGGGCCAGTTCTTTAGCAACCCGAAGCCCATCCACTTCCGAACGGCTTAGCGCCAATTCCAGATCAAAGCTCGCTGCGCAAACGTCTGAACTCAGCATGACAGGCGCAAACAGTGATCCATCTTCCTTACCCCAGTTGGCAACATCTATCAGAGCGTCCGTTTAGGTATGGTGATCTTAAATAAGTGCACAATCTCTAAGCCTGTAAAAACACCATAGTTGCTCATTAGAATGCCTCCATGCTGTTGCGTGTCTAGATGCCCGCCAAGGGCAATGGGCGACAGATCTAGATTTAGGCCTAGCCCGCGGGCAAGTACATTGGCCGACCGGTCATACTGACATTGCACCCACCCTCATCACATATGACGGAATGTCTTGCGCGCCAGTCGGTTTTCGTCGGTTTGGGCCACACGTATGCAATCTCCAACAGGCTGTGCCCCGATTTATGTCATGCCCATCGGACATTGCCGCGGACGATCATTTTTTATGCCCAGATATTGGTCATGCGGCCTCGCGATGCAGGGCCTGACACAGGCAGTGAACGCCACCGCCGCCCAAGGTGAACATCGACATATCAGGATCATAGACCTGGAACCCAAGGGCCCGCATTTTTGCGTTTAGGTCGGTAGCACCAGCCATAGACAGTACCTTGCTATCCCCTAGCGCCACCAGATTAACCCCGAGGTTTTTGGCTTCGCGGAACTCGACATCAACTATTTCAATGCCCCATCCTTTGATAACATCCACCAACCAAGGCTCCATCGCGTCAATGCAGGCCACGGCAAGTTTCTCGGCCAACGGAACGATTAACCCGTCCATGTGGACAAACTCGCGACTGATCGGGGCAACGACTGCCTCCCAACCCTCGGCGCGTACAAATTCGGCTACTTGTTCCGATCCCTCTTGCTCAGACCGCTCACCACAATAGCCAATTAGAACACGGCCAGGTTCGATGATGTTGAAATCACCGCCTTCAAAGTGTCCTGCGGTCGCAAATTTCCAAATCGGGATATTGTTGTCCTGATAAAATTTTACCGCGGTGGCATAATCCGCACGCCGACACTTCAACTGCATATGGCAAATCAAAGCGCCCCAGGGGGTCATCGCCGAGCTGTCACGGGCGAAGAAATTGCGGTGAAGGACCGGATCACTGTCCAGATAGTGACAGTTCACGCCGTTTTCTTCGTAAATCGACACCATTTCAGCATGTTGTGACATCGCCTGTTGTAGATCAAAGATCGCGCCGGTTTTGTGCGCATTGGCCAACGTCCGACCGATCAATGGGCCTGCTTCAACCCATTTGAAGTATTCAGGACGACCAAGCAGAACATCCGTGAGTTTTGCGTAATCGTTGTTGATTCCCCAATTGGGCGCATTTTCCGCGTTCAACGCCATGGTGCCATTTCCTCTGGTCTCATTCCTTGTATTGCAAAGCTTGGCACGGCAATTACAATTATAAAATTACAAAATAAGTGATACTATTTGCATAAACATACAAGTAAAGGTCATGTATGCTGCCTCCTTCCTTATCGAAAGCCGACATTCATCTGCTGCACGTGTTTTCTGTCGTCGTTGAAGCACGCGGTTTCTCGGCAGCACAAGTTGTTTTGAACGTGTCCGCTTCGACGATTTCGCGCCAGATATCCGATCTCGAAACGCGTTTGGGTCTGAGACTGTGCCAGCGAGGACGCAAGGGGTTCCGCCTAACCGACAAAGGAGAAATCGTCTATACAGCCTCTCGCAAGCTTTTTGCAGCATTGGATTTGTTTAATGAAACCGTAGACGGGACGCGCGGGAAACTGGTCGGTCGGTTGACTATCGGAGCAATCGACAATTGGGTTTTCAATGACAACGCGCCTATCGTACCAGCTTTGTCAGAGTTTGCTCGTATTGCGCCAGATGTGGCCATCGAATTGCATTCAGTTGCGCCTGGCGATATCGAGATAGGGGTTCAGGACGGACATATCGCTTTAGGCATCGGAGTGTTCCACAATAAAAAACCGGGGTTGATATATGAGCCGCTGAAAACGGAACGAATTGGCCTGTATTGTGGACAAACCCATCCTTTGTTCAAAGCAGAAACGAAGGCCGCCGTTGATGAATTTCTTTCTCAGGCAAACTTTTGCAATCGTGCCTATTTGAACGAACAAAAAGTTGCGCCGGTTTCACGCGGCTTACGCTCTACAGCCAAAGCGCATCAGATCGAAGGCGTTGCCATGTTGGTGCTGACTGGTCGTTTCATCGGCTATCTTCCCGAAGGCTTGGCTGATATCTGGGTACGTCAGGGACGAATGCGCTCAGTCGGAAATGGTCGGTTCGATCAGAAGTCGCATATCACGCTCGTCCGCAAACGTGGTGACGAACCAAATCTGGTGGTTAAGACCTTCACAGAGCTACTTGTACGCGCATGTAAATCTGATCTGTCTTCAGATTCCTCTCTGTGGGCAAGGTCTGCTACTCTCCCTAATGGCTGATTGTCTTGCGCTCGCAGCGAATGACCGCTTTCCGCACGAACTCTCACGTGTACCGAACGGCCCGAACCGGCCATTGAACAAGTCTCATGTATTCTGCAGTGCAGCTGATCGATGCAGACCTTAGCTGCACCGGCATACCGCACTCCAAAATCATTCCATGTCATTCAAACCTGACCAGGAAGCCATAGGACGATAGCAGGGAAGGCAACGAGCATCGCGATGGTTGCAGCATCCGCCAGAAAGAAAGGCGTTACACCTTTAAAAACATCCTGAACGCTTAGGTCATCACGAACGCCGGCCACGACAAAGCAATTCAGCCCAATAGGTGGGGTGATCAGGCAAAACTCAGCCATTTTGACAACCAGAATGCCAAACCAGATGGCGCACATAGGCCCAGACATACCGAAGGTACTTTCGACTGCGCTTACGGTTTCGCCACCGTTCAACGCCATGACGGCGGGGTAAACTACCGGCAACGTCAGCAGCAGCATACCTATCGCGTCCATGAACATACCCAGTACAGCGTAAGCCAGAAGAATACAGATCAGGATCAGCATCGGAGACATCTCAAGCGAGGTAATCCAGTCGGAGAACGCACTTGGCAGTTCGGCGAACCCAAGAAAACGAACGTAGACCAAAACGCCCCAGATGATCGTGAAAATCATGACGCTCAGCTTGGCAGTTTCCAAAAGCGCGTCTTTGAGCTCGGACCAGCGCATGCCTTGATACAGCGCCATCAGGAACACCACAAATGCTCCAATTGCGCCGCCTTCGGTTGGCGTACCCCAAGCATCGCCGCCGAACGGGTTGTAGACAAAGAAGATGATGGTGACGACGACAATCACGATGGGCAATGCGGGCGGCAACGAGAGGAAACGTTCTTTCCATGTAAATCCGGTGACTGCGGGACCAAATCCTTTGATAACGACGGCCATGCCAATGATCAGCAAGCCATAAATTACCGCCGAGAACATGCCCGGGATGAACCCGGCCAACAGCAGTTTACCCACGTCCTGCTCGACAATAATCGCGTAGATGACCAGAATGGCCGAAGGCGGGATGAGCGAAGCGAGTGTACCGCCTGCAGCGACGACACCTGCAGCAAAACGCTTGTCGTATCCGATCTTCAGCATCTCGGGGATGGCGATACGGGCGAACACAGCGGAAGTCGCGACCGAGGCTCCGGATACCGCAGCAAACCCAGCGGTTGCGAAAACGGTCGAAACCGCCAGCCCACCGGGGACCCAAGCCAGCCAACGCTTTGCGGCTTCGAACAGTGCTTTGGTCAGGCCCGCGTAATAGGCGAGGTAGCCAATTAGGATGAAAGTCGGGATAAGGCTCAACGCTTGGCTTGAAATCTTGGAGTGCGGCACCTGCCCCGCTGTTTTGACGGCCACAGTCACAGCCTTGCCGAACCGCGCCGGGTCATAACCAAACTTGGCCCAGAAGATCCAGATTAGACCAACCATGCCAGCTGTCGCGGCGGCGAAGGCCACGCGCATCCCCAGCACCACAAGAACAAGCATACCGCCCGAGACGATCAGACCAATATCAATGGGTTCCATCAGATTTAACCTCAGTTATCGTGGCCCGAGACGTGCTCGGCTTCCATTGCAGCTTGAGTGGCTGCGTCAGCTATCAGCGGGACGGCAATAGGTGCTTGATCGGGGTGCCGGATCGCGCGCCCGTAGGCCCAGAGCTGCAAAGAAAGCCTTAGGCAAAGCACGCTAAAGGCAACGGGGGCCAACAGCTTTGCGGGCCACAGCGGGATACCTATGTCGATGGAGCTGTCGCGGCTCCAGAGTGGGGCACCAAAGTCAAAGCTGCGTGCGAAATGCGCCCAGCTCCCCCAGATCAGCAAGACGATCAGCGCCAGAATGACAGCGGTTGTAATGAACTCAACGATATAGAGCGTCCGGCCTCTAAGCGCTCCAACAACCATGTCCATTCGGATATGACCGCCATCACGCTGCGCATAGGAAATCCCCATGAAGGCGATTAACGGCATGGCCTGCTCGATCCAATCCACGTAGCCGGGAAGTGGCGCATTGGCGAAATTCCGACCACCAACGGAGACTACGGCCATGACCATCAGCGAGAAAACCGCAAGACCGCTGATCAGGGCCAGAAAGCTTTCCAGTTTGTAGAGGTGTTGATCGAGAATGCTGAGACGGCTGTCGTCAGACAGCACCAGGGATGACCCGGCCATCGTTTTGCTCCGCTGTCAGGGGGAAAGGCACCCGACGCCAGGTAGGCGACGCCGGGCAGTGAGTGGATTAGCTGCCGTTTGCGATCTTCCCAGTCACAAGGTCATAAAGCTCTTGTGCTGGCAGGCCACGCTCGGTGTTTTCTGCAATCCAGGCCTCGGCCGCGGGGGCGGCAGCGGCTTCTTTGAACGCTGCGATTTCTTCATCGCTGAAAGTGACCCGTTCGATGCCGCGTTGATCCAGTTCAGGGCCCCACGCTTCCATCGTTTTGGTCTGGTAGTGGCTCACGTAGTGATCCAGTGCCTCATCCACCGACCCCAGCAGAACTTCGCGGTGTTCGTCAGACAGATCTTCCAGTGCCAGCGTGTTCACCACGACAGGGCAGTTGACGGTGCCGGGATTGAGGTTCGTCGTCCACCACGTGCCATTCTCAATGGTGCCGAAGGACATATGCGCGTGAGGCGCAAAGCTGACCGCTTTGACGATGCCGCTGTCCATTGCCTGACGCACTTCGGATGCAGACATCGAGGTCGGAACTGCTCCAACCGTCTCCATCGCCTTGCCGATGCCACCTGTCGCCCGAACGCTCAGACCTTCAAAATCGGTTAGGGATTTGGGTGCTTCACCGACACCAACAAGGTTGTACTGCGGCAGCGGAGACGGCATCAGCAGAGTCGCGTCCCAGCGGGCCAGATCTTCGACAACGGCCGGATGTTGATAAACGGCCATCGACAGGTCGACTTCCTGTTCAAGGGATGTCACGCCCAAAAACGGCAGTTCCAAGACAGTGATCGAAGGGTTCTTATCGCGGTGATAGCCAGCGCAGAACTGCGCCATTTCAAACGCACCAATCGAAATCCCATCGAGGTTTTCTTTGTTCTTCGACAGGCCACCATAGCTGATGTTGAGCGTGAACTCACCGCCCGTCTTTTCGTTCACCAACTCCGCAAGTTTCTCGACGTGTTCGGTAAAGGCGCGACGCTTGCCCCACAGGGAAACGTTCCATTCGACAGCCAGTGCTTCGGATGCAACGGTCAGCGACAAAGCTGCAATGGCCGCCCGGTTAAGATGTTTGCGCATAGTGGCTCCTCCCAGATCACGCAATGTGTTTGGGCAGAGTATTCAGGATGTGCAGCAGCCTGCCTATGAAGGAAAATGCGCGAGGAATTTCTGTTTCCCTGCGGATATCCGCAGAGTGGTTTCGCTTACAACAGCGCCTCTTTATCGAGACCGAGTTTGACGATCTTTTCGTTGAGCGTCCGTCGGCCGATTCCAAGCGCTTCGGCGGCGGCATCCATGCGGCCTTTATGCGCCTTGATGGCTTTGCCGATGAGCTCGCGTTCAAAAGCAGCAACCGCTTCGCGTAGGGTATCCGGCACTTCGTCGAAGTGCTGATCGCTTTGGATGGCCTGCGCCACCGACCCTCCTCCGCGTCGGGCCGCCAAAATGCGCCGTTCGCAGACATGGCGCAATTCACGCACATTGCCGGGCCAGCTATGTGAAAGCAGAGCGGCCAAATCGTCCTGATCGAGTTCTGGCGCGTCTATCTCATAAACCTTTGCGTATTCGTTCAAGAAATGCGTTGCCAAAAGAACCAGATCATCCCGTCTTTGACGTAGCGGAGGTAGAGACAGGACGACAGTATTCAATCGAAACAAAAGGTCCTGACGCAAGCGGCCTTCGTCTGCTGCCAGTACAACGTCTTCGTTGGTTGCTGACACGACTCTGAAGCTTACCGGCACCGGTGACACAGCCCCCACCGGCAGCACCTGCTGATCTTCGATGACCCTTAGTAGCTTGGCCTGCGCCGCTGGTGGGCACGAGCAGATTTCGTCCAGAAACAAGGTCCCTCCCGACGCCGCCGCAAGCCTTCCGTCGGATTCACCCGCGATGCCGAACATTTCCGCTTCAAACGTATCGGCCGACAATGCAGCGCAATTCAGTGCCAGAAACGGTGCCTCCGGCGAGCGGCCCAAATCATGTAAAGCGTGAGCAACCAGCTCTTTCCCGGTGCCCGTATCTCCCTGCAACAAAACCGCAACCGATGTATCAGCAAGATCAAGTACTTCTTGTCGCAAGTCTGTAATGGCGTCTGTTTGGCCCAGCAGGATGCGGTCAAGGCCTGACAGTTTGAACAGCCGGTCTTTGAGGCGGGCATTGCTTCTCCGCATTCTGTTTTGTTCAGCTGCGTGCCTCAGGACCGTAAGCAATCGCCGTGGTTCATATGGCTTTTCGATGAACCCGTACGCCCCGTCCTGTATGGCCTGAACCGCCATCGGGATGTCACCATGTGCCGAAATCAATACCACCGGAGGCGCCACTTGTCTGTCCAGACTGGCCAGCAAATCAAGCCCCGACATACCCGGCATACGCACATCGGACAGAATGACATCGGGCGACGCGCTGGCCAGATACTCCATCACGTGGGTCGCGCGCGACAGGGCGCTAACAGTCCAGCCGGCGGCTTCGAGCAACTCGAGAAGAGACTGTCTCATTGATTTGTCATCATCGACGACCAGAACTTTAAAGGGTTGCCGCTGGGTCATTCGTTCGTTTCGTTAGTAATTGAGGCCATCGGGAAGGTGACACGAAAAACTGTTCCGCCGCCATCACGATTTCGGGCCGTCATCTTGCCATCGTGATCTTTGACAATGCTGGTGGAAATGGCCAGTCCCAAGCCCATGCCTCTCCCGCTCTCTCTTGTGGTTACAAATGGCTCTTGCAACTCAGCCAGCGTTGCCTCACCCAACCCGTGACCGTTGTCCTGAATTTCCAACACCGCTTCATCATAAGTAGCTATGACAGCGATATGGATTTCAGGTGCATCCGCTTCGTCCATCGCGTCAATCGCATTGCGCAAAAGATTAGTGATGACCTGTTCGATCCGCAGTGCACTGCCCCGGATAAAAACCGGACCGGTCGGCGCATCAACTGAGATTTTCACCTTGCCCTGCTCGATGTTTGGCGCAACCAGAGCCAACGCAGCATTGACCGAAGTGCATAAGTCTACGTCGTCGAACGCCTCGCTCTCTGAGCGCGCGAAGAACCGCAATTGGCGCGTGATCCCTTCCATCCTGTCGACCAGACTTCCAATTTTTTGGGGTAGCTTGGACTCACCGGAAGATGAAATCTCTTCTGCCACCAGGTGATTGCGCATCGCAGCGATGGGCTGGCCCAGTTCATGCGTGACCGACGCGGATAATTGCCCCAGAGCCGCCAATCGGCTTGCGCGCTCCAACTCGCCCTGAGTGCGTTGGAGGCTCCGCTCGGCTGTCTTGCGGTCGTCGATTTCGATAGCGAGCCTTTCATTTGCCTCGCGTAGCTTTGCTTCTTCCTCTTCGGACCGCACCAAGGCTGCGCTTACGCGCCTTGCGCGTTGTATCTGGAAAAAGATAAATGTAAGCCCCGCCAAAAGGACAAAAACTGCTGTTACAAGCCAACTGCGCGCAACGGCTTGATCGTCACTTGCAAAATAGTGAAGCGACCAGCCATCGGGTAAATCCGTAGCTGCAAGATGCAGGCGCTTCGTCCCCGCAATTCTGGCCTGATCTCCCGGCAACTCAATCCAGTCCAACGCATCTAAGTCTTGCCCCGGAAACTGCCTGGCATCTCGAATCCGTTCTTGCTGTAGTTCTGACAATGGCGTCAACGCGCGATATTGCCAGTTCGAGTTCGAAGAAAGCAGAACGACGCCGTCTTCATTGGCCAAAAGAACCTGTTCGCCCGAGTTTTTCCAACTATCCTGAAGATTGGAGAAATCGATCTTAATCGCTATGACGCCAGTTGAAGCGCCTTGGTCGTCAAGCACTGCGTTGGCGATGAAGTATCCTGGCAGACCAGTCGTTGCCCCGATGGCATAGAAGCGGCCCTGTTTACCAGAAATGGCAGTTTGGAAATACGGACGGAAAGCGTAGTTCTGGCCAACAAAGCTCCCAGTGTCGCGGTAGTTCGATGCGGAAATCGTGATCCCGTCTTCGTCCATCAAGTAGATCGCATCCAGCCCCGCCTGTTCCGCAAAATCCTCGAGGCGTCGGTTCAAAGTACCGGTACCGTCTCCTTCAGCTGTTCCAATTACAAAGGAATCCTGTGACAGCACATATGTGAGGTGGGAAAATCGTTCGAGTTCGCTGTTTACCGAGCTTTGGTAAAGAGAGAGCCGGCCCTGAGCTTTCGAAAGCTCCTCCGAAACGAAGTACTGGTAAGAAACCAAATAAAGGCCAATGCTGGCGGCAATGGCTATCAAAATACCTACAATATACGAAGCTGATCGCATCGAATGCCCATGAACTGCGACGGCATAGGATCACAGCAGGTATTAGCCGTCCATCCCAAGAGTACTAAACTAACATTTGGATGTTTAGGCCAAACAAGAATGACCGAGTAATTAGAGAACGCGAAGCAATGAACGAACATGCCGAAACAACTATTTGCATTCCGCAAGCAGATTCGGCCCAGAGCCGACATCCAACCCTTTGTTTCGATGCTGCGGTCGCAGCCCGCATTGCAGACTTTCGCCGCGAACGCAAAATCCCGTTCAAACCGAACTTACACAACGCGGGATAAACCGTCGTTCTCTGCCTGGTCGAATTGGCATGCAGTTGAACGAAGGATCTTGCCTTCGAGAGGCTTGATCACGCACCGCTGACATTCGCTTGGCGAAGCAAAAATCTCTGAATTTTACCGCTGGGTGTCTTCGGCAGTTCTTTGACGAATTCGATAAGCCGAGGATAGGCGTGAGCAGAAAGGCGCTGTTTGACATAGTCCTTCAACTCCGCGGCCAACGCATCATTACCTTCTGTGCCATCCGCCAGTACGACTACCGCTTTCACTATTTCGGTCCGTTCCTTGTCAGGAACGCCTACGACCGCCGTTTCCGTTACAGAGGGATGTTCGATCAGAGCGCTTTCAACGTCAAACGGTCCGATGCGATAACCCGAAGAGGTGATAACGTCGTCGTTCCGACCAACGAACGTTATACATCCGTGTTCATCCCGCTCCACTGTGTCCCCAGTAAGGTAGTATCCGTTCTCGATCGATTTGGTGCCCATGTTTAGGTAGCCGCTAAAGAACAAGAGAGGTGAATCCGCAATGTTGACGGCCAATTGACCTGGCTCATTGAAGTCGGCGATGCTGCCGTCCTCAGCCAGAACCTCAACCCTGTATCCTGGCATCACATAGCCAGCCGATCCCGGGCGTACCGGATGTTCGAGCCCGTGATGATTATTCACCAGCATACCCGTTTCCGTCTGCCCATAATGATCCTTAATCGGCGCATTCAGTTCGGTCTCGAACCAACGGATGACTTCGGGGTTCAGTGGCTCGCCTGCGCTGCTGATGCAACGGATCTGATCGCGCAACTGTGACGCGCGCTCGGTTCCCGCGGCGATGATTAGTCGAAACGCAGTAGGCGCGCCTGCAAAGTTAGTCACGCCCAATTTCGAAATCACGTCATATGTACTGTCCACTGTGAAAGGCCCTTCGACCAGAGTGGTTGCATGTCCCAATAGTAGCGGGCCGATCAATGCATAGTAGAGTCCATAGGCCCAGCCTGGATCGGCTATATTCCAGAAAACATCCTCATGTTGCAGGCCGATCCCTTCGACCATGTAAGATCGAAAGGCAGCCAGAGCCTTTAGGGGCACGGGCACTCCTTTGGCGGGACCTGTAGTTCCAGATGTCGCCATCATGAACATCAGATCATCGCCGTTCCGCAAAACAGGGACGAACTCAGGCGATTGCGCGGCCATCACCTGGCGGAAATCAATGTCTCCCGCAATAACCCCTTGTCTCGCTTCCACAATCGTCGCGACAGGCGGACAACTTTCCACTCCGTCGAGCTTGATGCGGTTCGCGGCGTCAGTCACAACCAACTTCGCGCCACTCATGGTCAAACGGTCCTGAATGGCCTTGGGCCCAAAGGCTGTAAACAAAGGCTGATAGGCCGCGCCAGCCAAGAGGGTGCCGAGAACAACTGTCACAAGATCCGGGGTGCGAGGTAACAGGCCTGCCACGATGTCACCGGGTTGGATGCCTTGTTCTTCCAGCAAGTTGGCGAAACGCGCAGCTTCTTCGCGCAACTCTGCAAAATTGCGCGTCTCATGGTGCCCATCCAATGCAACCCAGTTCAAAGCACGGGGATTGCCCTGCAAATGGGCGTCACAACATTCTACGCATGCATTTATCCCGTCGCTGAAGTTGCCAAAAAAGGAAGACTTTACCAGCTCCAGGTCAAATTTCTCCACCGTTTTGGAGTATTCTGGGGAAGTCTCAGTGTCAGAACTCGTTTCCATCAAAACGTATTCCTCCAAGTGCAGCCCTTAATTACCTTGCACTTAAACAGGTCGAATTTCCACGTTGGAAATTACGCGAACATCAGCGCAACGTGAGTGGTCCATTTGTCCCGAACCAAAGCTCGGTTTGTGTTACATAGCAACCATCGGGTGTTGCGCAGCATCTGCATAGTTTCGGCTTCAGTTTGCGACGCCAACGGCCCATTTCAGACATTCGAGTAAAGCATAATTTGAGATGACCGCTTCCGCCGAGTTGACCTCCGAGTATCGCGAAATATCGGACGGCTACGGCCCTTCGCAGATCAGCGGGAAGGCACCGACTTCTGGTATCGTGAGTGTGCCCACGGTGACGAAATCGTCACCTTCGACGGCTGTTATCAATCGAACCGAGGCAACGATCCGGCTATATTCAGGATCGGCGAAGTCGATGACAGTGTGCATATCGACATCGGCCCCCTGCGCCACGATGATTGGTATCGCACCATCAACTTCTGTTAAGCTCCAGTGTTTGCTGTCTGCGTGAATGGTCGCACTCACGACCGCGAGTCCAGGGACAGTTCCCAATCCGACAGCAACAACTGCGCCTGATCCATCAGGGGCTTCGCAATACAACTCAACAGTTGCGAATGCCGAGGTTGCCGAGAAGAAAGCAAACAGCGCCAGCGCAGAAGTCCTGATCATGAAGATTTCCCTTCGTTCGCAATCCGACCTAAAATACATTTTGGGTTCACTGTTCTCAACAAGCGTGTCTCAACACGGGTCAAAGACAAGGAAACACCGGCATCCACAGACCACTACGTTGCCCCAAATCATTGGCATCGAACGGCTAGAAGTTAATTGAATCCGTTAAGAGTTTGAGCATTGTAGCGGACATTCGACTTCAGCACAGCGACCGAAGCAATAATACCCCAGGCTGCGACGTGGCACGACCCAAAAGAGACGTTGGCCAAGGGCTGTGGTGTTGCAGTGCAGCTTCCCGAAAGCAGACATTTCCAGCTCACATCAAACCAACTTCACCTCGGATAGACCAGCTTATCTGCGTTTGCTGCGGCCCACTCGTGCATCGCGCGAAGCAACCCGTCACGCATGAAATACTTGTCGGAGAAGCTCTAGAGCGCGGCAGCCTATGCCACGGCTGGTGCAGATGGAATCTTTGTTCCGGGACTGACAAATGTTTTGGTGAGTGCTGAATTCACTTTACAAACCGACCGCCGGTCTAGATATACAGACCTACGGTCTGTATTGATGGATTCGGAAAGCCACTAAAGCCTGACCGCCCTCTCGCCTCGTGAGTACTAAAAAACAAAAACGCCGGTCGCTCCACGACACCCATTTCGTGGACGCATTAGCTGTACCTGAAATCGAAAGCTTGAAACATGCACTATGATTCCCACCGTGCCCCACGAAGTATTTTGGAGTTCTGCGCCCGTCAGTTGCGTCGAATTTGGCAACACTCAGGAGATGTTCGAAAAAGAAATGGCTCAGTAGGAAATCCCAACACTTTAACGCCATTGTCCGACCACATGCGCCGAGACGTTGGGTTGATTGAGCGAGGGTCGGATGATCGTTCGCATTGGTGGTCATATTGACGTGGTCAGCGATGGGATTGTGTATCTTCGCAACCTACAGGTTCAATTTTGCCTTTATCAACTCTGCGCATGCAATTGGCGAGGCATCTTCTGTATTCACCGATAAGTCATATTTCATCCCATCATGAACACGCTCGAATTGCCATCTGGAAAGCCCGAGCGTCCGGTCGCCTCGCTTTCGTTCCCGTGCCTCCAGCACGTCCAGCGAAGCAAACAAACCAACCATGTAAAAATCATACGGCTCCAGTAAGCTTTGATATTCAGCTACCGCGCTCGCAGACCCGGCTTCCGTGTTTCCAAACAACACCTCGTCAACAATCAAATTATTCCCGACGCGCGCCATTGCAGCAACTGAACGGCGCATTCCGGAAAGTGCGCGACTGGCTGTTGGCCCGACCCGCGCGAAGGTCACTGCTTTCCCGCCCACCACACGCTTTTCAAAACTCAATCCATCTGGATCACCAGCAAGCCGCTCTGGCAACATTGCCAGGAAGGCATCCATTTCGATGTGAAGGAACGGTAGTGTCGTAATGTTCTGAAGCGCTTTTGCGATAGAACTTTTACCAACGCTCCCTACTCCGTTTAGGAGAATTACTGTCGCCATAGGTCTCGTGACTGAATGATCGCTGCCAAGGTCCGTTATTTGGCTGTGGAAGGGGGTGAAGGCACAGTTTCCATCGTAACATCCACCGCTTCCGGCCATCCAAAATCTGTTGTCCCATCCGGCAGACCCAGAATTCGGTCGAGTGTTAGAAATTGCATATCGATCGCCGCCTGTAAATTGCGTGCGGCTTCATCTGCTATGTCAGTTCCCCGGGCGTCGATGGCGCGCAGCAATGCAAAATCAAAGAAGTTCATAAGGAAGAGTATAAGCTCTGCCGCCGTATCGACATCGGCGACAGTGAACGTTCCTTCGTCACAGCCCTTCTGGATGATTTTGGTCAGGACCGGCATGGCACCAGTTCTGACCCTGCGCTTGAATTGTTCGAGCAGGAACAGGTTTTTGTCCTGGTTCATGATCTTGAACATCTCGACCTGGCCTGGGTAGTCATGCTCGCGCAGGTAGTTTGCCCTTAGATGGGTGAAGTTATGCAACAGATCGAGTGCCGAAGATTTCTCGTCAGAGGCAACAACAGACATTTGCGCGAACACGCCTTCTGCCATGCCATCCAATACCCCGAACAAAAGCTCATCCTTGGATTTGAAGTGGTGATAAAAGCCACCTTTCGAAACACCGGCCAGATTCAGTACATCCTGAATGGTCGTATCTTCGAAACCTTTCGAAAAGAACAACATTTGCGCACACCCCAGTAACTGCGCGCGCCGCGCCTCTGGCTGCATATTCTTCCGCTTCGTAGGTTTCATACATTTTCCTCTTGCAAACCGACCGACGGTCTGCAATTACAGACCCGCGGTCGGTTTATATCCCGACTCATCTGGCAGGACAACGAAATTCACCTGCCGCCCCGAATTAAATGATGCGCTGATGCAGCCCAAGACCGCAAGCTACAACGCTTCGCGCGCCCAGTTGAGTTGTGTCTACTACACAGGATCGAATGCCATGAATGCTCTTGTCTGCAGGGATATTTCAATATCCGAGCTACGCCAAACATCTCGGCTGGCTGGTATCCGGGATTTGCTTGAACTTCTGGTCAGGCTTTCCCTGGACTGGGACGGAGCTAGGCGATCTTTGTCTCAAACAAGTCCGCAGACTTGGCTCGTAAATCCGTTCTCCCTCAATTGATCCAAACCTCTCAGGAGAGAAACATGTTGGACAATGTAAGAGCGCTTTCTACGGTTTACCGCGCAGCCAAAAGCATGACGGCAATCGCTTTGACAGAGTTGCCTGAGCCTGGGAATGTCGCGGAAACATTGCAATTGGTGAACGTGCCCGTGCCAAGACCTTCGCGCCACCAAGTCGCGATTCAGCTGTTCGCTTCATCACTGCATGTCGATGAAATTTATGCGGCTCAGGGTACCGCTCTTGGTCGTTTCTTCGGGCCTAAACGCGCTTCGGCAAATTCCCCCTACGTCATGGGGACTTTGGTGTCAGGGGTCGTTGTCGCAACTGGTCAGGACGCAACCCGGTTCAATGTTGGAGACGAAGTGATCGTCGTACCCAACGAGCTTGGCGATAGCGGGTCTTGGGCAACATACAGATGCGTTTCGCACGACTATCTGATGCTCAAACCCCCGGCCTTGTCTCATGTCGAGGCGGCAGCCGCGACACTATCGGGTTGTGTTGCGTGGGGTGCGATCAACACCGCACGCGTCGAAAAAGGTGACCATTGCCTCGTTGTTGGGGCATCGGGTGCCGTCGAATCCATGATGGTTCAGTTTCTCAAATCAAAGGGCGCAATCGTGACCGGGGTTTGCAGCGGCGCGAATGCCGATCTGGTGCGCACGTTGGGTGCAGATCACACGATCGACTACAACGTCACCAGTTTTGGTTCGCAGGGCAAAAACACCTACGACAGGGTCTTTGATCTGGTAGGCGGTCGGGACATCGAGGCCGCAGCGTACCGAATACTCAAACGCAAAGGCCGGTTCGTCACGATTGTTGGCCCCATACGCCACATTGGTGAACGCAAGTTATCCAGGGGCGAGTTTCTTCTGGGTGTCGGCCACGTTACTTGCCGCAGTATCGCAACACGGTTCCGCGGTCCTCGGTATCGTTTTTGTGCCTCCTTGCCACGGAACAACGCCTATGCAGCAATACTGAGCATCGCAAAGCACAACATACGCTCTCCAATTGAAGCCGAGATTCCATTCGATTTGCCGCAAATCCGGGCCGCAATCAGAACTCTGATGTCCCATCGGACAAGAGGTCGGATCGTCATCAACTTTGAGGCCGAAAAACAACCAGGCCAGGCTGCAATCGGTTTTAGACCTGAAGCGCAACTCAATCGGTCATTGTTCTGGCAAAACTCACAACCCAATCAAGATACGGTAATAATATGAAAAACCTCTGGAAATTTCCGGGATCGGGAAATCCTAATTCTTCGGAATCCCCTCGCAACGAAAGCACTCCAGCTCAATGCACAGCGAACTGTGTTTGGCCCGTGCGGTCAATAGTGGTCGCGTTTACCCTTGGTGTCGCGCTGAGCGGGTGTGCAGCAAACATGGCCGCAAAAGGCAGTGATGGTCCAGACTTGAGCGTAGTCAGCCAGGAGGCCACCCGGATGGATGTCGAACGGCAGTTGGGGTCGCCTGAGCAGCTACAGCAACAAGCCAATGGTGATTGGGTGGCCGTCTATGACGTCGAACCCCGGACAAAGCCAAACCTTGCTCGGGCGGCAGGCCACGGAACGCTGGACCTCTTTACCTTCGGGCTCTGGGAGGTTGTCGGTGGGCCTTTGGAAGTGGCCCATGCGCGGCGGGTTCTCGTCACTGCACGATATGACGACGCGGGAAAACTGCTGCAACTGACCAGCAAGCACAAACCCATCCTTTGATCTGAGGGTGGGTCACCGCCGACCTGCAACAGGCCGGCGTTACATCCAACACCCCGACGAACAGCAAGCCATCCCCGTTGAACCATAGTGCAGGTTCAGCGGGCAGATACCCCTGTCCACACAAACAAGAAAACGGACTAAAAATGAAGACTATAACATTGATCACACTGGCCGCTATGGCTCCCACAATGTGTTTGGCAGACGAAGGCTGGACCGGCTTCAATGCTGGTTTGCAGCTATCCACGGTTGATGTTTCCCAAGACGAAAACGATAACGGAAACGCAGCGTTGGGCCTCCACGCCGGATATCTTCATAATTTTGACGGCTATGTAGTTGGCGGTGAACTGACTTATGATGCGGGCGCTGAGCTTGTGTCTGACAACAAAACCGAAAAGGTCGATACGATACGCCTGAAGTTCAAAGGCGGACACGTATTTGGCCGGACGTATCTGTACGGCGTCATTGGATATGCGAACATCGATGGCGGTTCCATCAGTGAAGATGGCTACTCTGCTGGCGTTGGCGTTACGTATCGCGCAACGGACAGAGTTCTGGTCGGCCTTGAGTACCTGCGAGACACATATGACACGTCAGCTGACGACATCACAGCTGACTCTGTCGCGCTTCGGGTGTCTTACAAGTTCTGACAGAAGGCGTTTGAGAGCCTGACACAAGCGGGGGACAGTCAATTGCCCCCCACTCATAATTCAATTCCCGGGAGCCACCAGGTGACTGAAATACCAACGCTTGAGACTGAACGACTGCTACTTCGACCACCTATAGTGGCAGACTGGCCCGACTATCTTGCGCTGATGACATCAGAGCGCTCAAAGTTCATGGGAGGCCCGGTCTCTGACCGCATGACCTGGGGGATTTTCTGTCATGACATAGCTCAGTGGACCCTCATGGGGCACGGGGCACTGATGATGGAAGACCGTGTTTCAGGAGCGTGCCTTGGGCAGGTTAGCATCAACTCCGGACCGCTTTTCCCCGAACCCGAATTGGGCTGGTTTGTCTATGCTGATGCCGAAGGAAAAGGCTATGCGTTTGAAGCTGCGCGAACGCTGCGAGATTGGGCCTGTACATGGAACGTAACCCAGTCGCTCGTCAGTTATATCGATCCGAACAACTTCCGCTCCTGCCGCCTTGCTGAGCGGCTTGGAGGAATTTTGGATTCAAATGCCGAGCGAAATGACCCCAATGATCTCGTCTACAGGTACCATTGAGCTGCGCAAACAACTCCCCGGACCATTCGAGCGAGGGTCACCTTCATCAGTCGCCCGATCAGACCGTCATCCCCAACATCCTTTGCTTTTTGATTGTCCCGGTATCAAGGGGCGCAACGCAGCCCTGTCTTCTTTTATCTGTTGGAAATACCGGATCACGGGCCGGGTTGTCGCAACCCATGCGCGGCAATACGGGGGCACAAAACCTCAGTCAGACAAGGACCAGCATCCTCAGCCCCCCGCGGAAAACCCGAAACGCCCGTCGGGCTGATCATTTGTCCGACGGATCACTTTCAGCATAATCCCGCAGGCGCTCGATATCAGAGATTACGGCGTGGTTGCGGTTGATTTGCACACCAACCGTTTTTAACCGCGAAAACGCCCGGCTAAGGCTTTCCGGCTTCATCCCTAGACGCCCGGCGATCAGCATTTTGTCATAAGGTAGCTCTACGTCGCAGCCATCGGGTTTGGCGTCACACAGGTTCAGAAGAAACTCTGCCACCCGCTGCGCACCCGTCTGCGCCTTGAGCTGCTCCAGCTGTGCAACCAGCGAATGCAGATGCGTGAACGTGGACGCCAGAATGGAAACGCCGATCTCGGGGTCTTCTTTCATCAACGACAACAGCAAAGGGCTTGGGATATGCATCACGTCGCAGGCCGAAACGGCCTCGGCAGAAACGGGGTAAGGGACGTTTCGCAGCGCGACGGCCTCACCAAAACTTTCGCCGCGGGTAAAGACGCTGACCACTGCCTCGGCCCCCGTTGGGGACATGCGGAACAACTTGACCCAACCGGCAAGAACTACGTGGACGGCCTTGGCCTCTTCTTCCTGTAGAAAGATCGTTTCGCCCCGATCATAGCTACGCCAAATTGCGTGGCTCAGCAGTGTATCGACATGCTGGTCCGGCAAACTCTTGAGCAAAAGCGATTGCCGCGCGATCGCTTTTTGTGCTTCGTGTGCCACGGAGTTTCCCCTTTTCCCTGGTCGATCGTCCGACCGGTACGTCCTTTTTCGCAAGGCTATGCCAAAGCTCTGCCCGGCGCGCCAGCCTTTTCCTGCTTCAACTTGACTATTGTCATGTCTTAGGCGTCACCATGGGCATAAATTCGGCCCAAAGCCAGCAATCCGGGGAGCCAGTATAATGGACTACGAGCGATTTTTCACCCAGAGCCTGGACGATCTGCGGGACGAAGGAAACTATCGTGTTTTTATCGACCTGCAACGCCGCTGCGGATCATTCCCAAACGCACGTCAAACCGACGGATCAGTGCAGCGCGATGTGCGGATCTGGTGTTCAAACGACTATCTGGGCATGGGGCAGCATCCGGCGGTGACCGGGGCGATGCATGACGCGCTGGACCGGTGCGGCGCTGGTGCTGGCGGCACCCGGAACATCTCGGGCACCACACACGATCACGTCCTGCTTGAGGCCGAACTGGCCGATCTGCACGGCAAAGAGGCCGCGCTTCTGTTCACCTCTGGCTATGTTTCGAACTGGGCGGCCCTTGGCACCCTTGCTGCGAAAATCCCCGGCCTTATCGTTTTCTCGGACGCGCTGAACCACGCCTCGATGATCGAAGGCATCCGTCATTCGCGCGCGCAAAAGGTGATCTGGAAGCACAACGACCTTGAAGACCTTGAGGCGAAGCTGGCTGCTGCCGATCCTGACGCCCCCAAGATGATCGCCTTTGAATCCGTCTATTCGATGGACGGAGATATCGCGCCGATCCAAGAGATTTGCGATCTGGCCGACAAATACGGCGCGATGACCTATCTGGATGAGGTTCATGCCGTCGGTCTTTACGGCCCGCGCGGTGGCGGCATTGCCGAACACGAAGGTCTGATGGATCGACTGACCGTGATCGAGGGCACGTTGGGCAAAGCCTTTGGTGTGGTTGGTGGCTATATCGCGGCCTCAGCCGCACTTTGTGATTTTGTGCGCAGCTTTGCCAGCGGGTTTATCTTTACCACCGCCTTGCCCCCGTCGATTGCGGCGGGCGCTGCGGCCTCGATCCGGCACCTGAAACAGTCGAATACCGAACGCGATCAGCAGAAGTCCCGCGTGGCGCAGGTGCGTGCCCGGTTGGATGCCGAAGGCATTCCGCATCTGCCCAACCCCAGCCACATCATCCCGGTGATGGTGGGTGATCCGGTGAAATGCAAATTCATCTCGGACACGCTGCTTGAAGAGTTCGGCATCTACATCCAGCCGATCAACTACCCCACTGTCCCCAAAGGAACCGAGCGTCTGCGGATCACCCCTTCTCCGGTGCATACGGACGAAGATATCGAACATCTGGTCGGCGCGCTGTCGGCCCTATGGCAACGCTGCCAGATCGCGCGGATGCCGATGGCCGCCCAGTAAACAAAGCGCTCCTTGCTTGAAAAACTGCCGCCCAGATCGGGCGGCTTTTTTCTGCTTCAAACGAGGTAGAGGGCAAAGATCAGCACCGAAAAGCCGGTTAGAACCATGGTGAATCCGCGCAACCAGGCTGGGCTTCTAGCAAGGTCCAGATACTGCGCAAGGATTACGCGCGTCTTGATCAGCGCAAGCAACAGAATCCCACCCCCCATGACCGCAGCCGGCACCGGCAACAAGGTCAATACCGCTGAGCCGACACTTAGCCCCAAAAGGGCAAGCCAGGCCCGTGTCAGAGTGTTGTCCCCCATCGCCCTCATCCCAACAGATAGATCACCGGAAAAAGCATGATCCAGACCAGGTCGACCATGTGCCAGAACTGTGCGCCCGCCTCGATATTGCGTGCGTCATCCCGCCAGGACACCAGTAACAGAATGCCGACCCCGGCCAGAACATGGGCCGCGTGAAAACCAGTCAGAAGGTAGTAGAACAGGAAGAAGGGGTGCGTTTCGTAATTGATCCCCTGCGCCATTTTATCCGCGTATTCCGTGCCTTTGATGATCAGGAAAACAACGCCCAGAAGGGCCGCGCCGATCAAGGCCATGCGCGCCGCCGCGCGCCGCGCGACCTGTCGCCAGTGCAGCGCCTGTGCGGCCAGATACCCCGATGTGACCAGAACCGCTGTGTTAAACGCCGCTCCAGTGCGATGCAGATGTGACTGCGCCTCGGCAAAACCCGCCGGGTCGGTCAGACGCACGCCCATAAAGGCGATCATCCCAGCGCCGAACACTAGCAGTTCCGAGACGATCAGAACCCACATCAGCAACTCGCCCGGAAGCTCGTCGATCACAGAAGCATCGCTCATGCGCCGACCAGTTGGCGATAGATTTGCGGCAAAGCCATCGTCAGACGGTGCGGGTCAGGGATCACCGCAAAACCGCCTTGCCCGAACATACGCGGGAACCAACTTTTGCCGGTTTTGTCGATGGTGACACCAAAGACCGATTGCCCGGCGCGACGCGCTTCGCGGACGGCCATGCACGTATCTTCGATACCATGGCGACCCTCATAGTGATCCAGGTCGTTCGGCTTGCCATCGGTGATCACCAGCAGCAGCCGGCGCTTGCTCGATTGATCCGCCAAATCGGCCGAGCAATGCCGGATTGCCGCCCCAAGCCGTGTGTAATGCCCCGGGCGCAGTGACGCGATTCGCTGTTCGACCGTTCCGCCCATTGGCTCATCAAACCGCTTGCAGCGCTGCACATAGACACGCTGACGTTTCAGAGAACTGAAGGCGTGGATCGCAAAGTCATCCCCACAAGCATTCAACCCCCACGCCAACGCGGCCAGCGCCTCGCGTTCAATATCGATCACGGCGCGGCCTGTGACTGCGCTTTCGGTGGATCGGCTGACATCCAGCAGGATCGAGACCGCCAGATCGCGAGCTTCGGGACGGGATTGCTGCCAGATGCGCTCGTTGGCTTCCCCACAAGCCCGACGTTCAGTCTCGGCACGCACGGCGGCTTCGATATCCAACTGGTCGCCGTCCAGATGGCCGCGTGTCATAACCCGACCGGGGCGCAGCGCCTCGAACTGGCGCTTCACCGCGCGGATGCGGCGGGCAGTGGCCGGGTCCTTGCCAAACTCGGCTGCGTCTTCGCGGATATCGGCATCCGACAACAGGACATTCACGTGGTCTGGCAAGTACTGACCGGTGCGCACGTCCCATTCGGGATAAAGGATACGGCCCGACAGACGCTCGCGATTCACATCCTCGGGCGCCAGATCCAGGTGCAGCTTCAGCTTGGTGGGCGGTGCCTTCGAGATTTGGCCCAGCCCGATCTCTTCCTGATCGTCGGCCGCCTTTTTGGCATTGTCGGGATCGTCATCATCGACCCGGCGGTTCAGGTTCAGAAACTCGGCCCAACTGAGGATCGCCTCGAATTTGTGCAGGATCAGGCTGTCTTTCCGTTCGGCCTGATCAGATTTACGGCGGCGGGCGCGGTGGGTTTTCTCACCCGATTCCTCGGGCGGGCCATCTGTATCGGGGTTTTCCACCTCGTTATGTTCCGAAAACCCGACGGCGCGCAGTTCGGGCCACAGGGGGACCGGGCGAAAACGCTGATACCCGCGCGGAGCAGACAGGCTGTCATCCAGCTCCAGCAGCTGTTCCGCCTTGGCAGACAGCGATGCCGGATCACCCAGCATATGGCGAACCAGTTCTTCTAGCGCGGCTTCGACCGGCGGCAGGTTAGGGATATCACGTTGGTGCAGCAGACCCTTGCACAGTTCGGTATAAAGGGGGAGCAAGCCGGGCGCGTTTTCCAGCGTGGCCTCGACCATCTGTCGCGCAGCGATCAGCGCATGCAGGTCGGCCCGCAGGGGGTCATCCTCATCAATTCGGGTGTCGGCATGGGCCGAAACGGCTGCCAGCCAGACATATAGCGCGCCGTTGGCTTCGCGCGCCGGGAAAACGGCCAGACGGTCCGGCAGGCGCAATACCTCGCCATCGAACGAAGCACGCGGCATCAGCTCGGCCTCAGTTCCCAAGCGGCGACGCCAGCTTAACCGGTGGCGTGAAATTTCGGGTGAGACCGGGCGTAATTCAACGCCCGGACTACCCCCAAGCCCTCGGAAGAGGACTGCCAGCCGCCCCGCGACCTCAGAAAGGTCGACCGCGGCTCCAACATGCACCTCAGGTGCATCGAGGCGGCTGGCAAGGGTGTGCCACAGTTTCCCGATCGTTTCTTCGGGTTCCCATGGCTCAAAATCGATCTTGACCATTGGCCGGCCTCACCCAAAGACAGCCGTGACAAGATCGAGGAGCCCGCGTTTGATATCCTCGTCATCAGTCAGAGGTTCGATCATTGCGGCAAGAATGGCGCGGTCCGTCGACATACCCTGTGCGATCAGCGTCGCAGCATAGACAACCAGTCGGGTAGAAACGCCTTCCTCAAGATCCTGACCCTTGAGCCCCCGTAGTTTGTTCGCCAACCGGATCAGCGGTTTGCAGCGTTCAAGCGCCAGGCCACTTTCCTGGGCGACAACCTCGGCCTCCATCTCAGGCGACGGAAAGTCGAATTCCAGCGAAATGAACCGCTGCCGGGTCGAAGGTTTCAGGGTTTTCAGGATATTCTGGTACCCGGGATTGTAGGATGCCACCAGCATGAAGCCGGGCGCGGCTGCCAGTTCTTCGCCGGTGCGATCAATCGGCAGGATGCGCCGGTCGTCAGTCAAAGGGTGAAGCACGACGGTCACGTCCTTGCGGGCCTCGACCACCTCATCCAGGTAACAGATTGCGCCTTCGCGCACTGCGCGGGTCAGCGGGCCATCGACCCAGACGGTTTCCCCGCCTTTCAGCAAATAGCGGCCAATCAGGTCGGCAGCGGCCAGATCATCATGGCAGGCGACAGTATAAAGCGGGCGGCCAAGCTGCGCGGCCATATGGGCCACAAAGCGGGTCTTGCCGCAACCTGTCGGCCCTTTCAGCAGAACCGGCAGATCGTTGTTATAGGCGGCGGTGAACACATCGCATTCATCGCCCTGGGGCAGGTAGAAGGGGGCGTTTGCCGCCCCCGTTCCCATTTGTATGGAGCCATCCATTTGCATTACTCCGCAGGGGTTTCGGCCGCGCCGGGTTCGATGACCTCTTTCCGGGGCACCCAGATCGAGTAGACGAACAGCAGCGCACCAAGGACCACGACTACACCAGACCCAAAGCGCATCCAGTAGAAGATCGCGATCTGATCCTGCACGTCCATGAAGTAGTCACCGATCACACGTTGCATGTGCGTCTGCACGGTTCCGCCGAAGGTCAGCACGAAGGTCATGAAGACCATACCGCTGGTCATCAGCCAGAACGAACCCATGTTCAGCACCTGATTATACGGATCACGGTTTTTCAGGATCGGCATGGCATAGGTGAAGATCGCCAGGTTGAGGCAGACATAGGCGCCGTAAAAGGCCAGGTGACCGTGGGCCGCGGTAATCTGCGTGCCGTGGGTGTAATAGTTCACCCCGTGCAGCGTATGCAGGAAACCCCAGACACCGGCACCAAAGAAGGCCAGCGTGGCACAGCCCAGCGACCACAGCAACGCGGCCTTGTTGGGGTGGTCCCGGCGGCCCTTCCAGACCATGACGAAGGCAAAGGCCATCATCGCAAAGAACGGGATCACCTCAAGGCTCGAGAAGATCGAACCGATCCACTGCCAATACGCTGGTGTACCGATCCAGTAGTAGTGGTGACCTGTCCCAAGGATGCCCGAGAACAGCGCTGCAGCGACGATGACATACAGCCATTTCTCAACCACCTCGCGGTCAACACCGGTCAACTTCAGCATCAGGTAGGCCAGGATCGAGGCCATGATCAGTTCCCACACACCTTCGACCCACAAGTGAACAACATACCACCAGTATTGCTTGTCCAAGGCCAGGTTGCCGGGGTTGTAGAAGGCAAACAGGAACAACAGCGCCAGACCCCACAAACCCAACAAGAGGATGTTGGTGATCGCGGTCTTTTTGCCCTTCAGAACGGTCATCGACACGTTGTAAAGGAAGATCAGCGCGGCCACGACAATGCCGGCCTTGACCCATTTGGGTTGCTCAAGGAACTCGCGCCCCTCTTTGCCCAGCAGCCAGTTTCCTTCGAACAGGTTGAAGGTATAGGTCAGCACCACACCCAACGTCCCCACAACCAGAATGATCAGTTGTAGATAGGCCAGCTTGGGTGAATGGATTTCACGTTCAGCCTCTTCCGGGATCAGGAAGTAGGCCGCGCCGAAGAAGCCCAGGATCAGCCAGACGATCAGCGCATTGGTGTGCAGCATCCGCACGATGTTGAACGGCAAAAGCTCGCTCAGGAAATTTGGTGATACATAGATCAGGCCAGCCAGAAGGCCACCCAGAACCTGTATCACGAACAGGGCCATGGCCACCGCAAAGTAGGCGTAGGCGATTTTTTGGGATTCGTATTTCATTGCTCCGTTCCCTTTCTCAGCCAGCCTCGTTGGGCGGCCAGTCCTGAGCGTCGATATTGTCCGTCCAGATCAGGAAGTTGGTCAGGTCGCGAATTTCTTCGTCGCTGAGGTTGAAATTGGGCATCTGCCGACGACCGGGAATGCCGGTCGGTTGTGCCTCCATCCAGCCCTTGAGGGACTCAAAGGCTGATTCCGGGTCGTCCAGCACACCCCAACGTGTCATCACGTTGCCGACTTCGGGGGCGAAATAGGCCCCTTCACCCAAGATCGTGTGACAGTTGATGCACGCGTGTTTTTCCCAGACGTGCTTGCCCCGAACCACACTTTCATCGAGTTTTGCCGAATTCTCGGAATTCACGATGTACCAGTGGGAATGGGCCGACAGGGCCAGAAATATTAGGATAAAGAACAGGGACCCGCCATAGAATATGTTGCGAGCCATGCTCTTGGTCATGACTTCTCGCATTGCGCTCTCCTTTGCGCAGTTTAGCTTGTCTAGCCAGAATGGCGGCTGGGCCGTAGGAGGGCCTTAACGAAAGTCAAGGCTGGCGGAAGTAAATGAAAATCATCCCTCCCGGCCCGTACGAGGACCCGTCAGCGCAGGCCACATGGCGATCAGGTAAAGCGCAAAGGCACAGACCCACAGGCCGTCCGACAATAGCATCGCCACCATATAGCCTGCGTTCAGCTCGGCCCCGATCCAGCGTGACAGGGCAGCAACCGCCATCAGACCATAGGCTACGACCATCGGGGCGGGCGCGATTAGTGCACGGCCGCTGTGACCCAGCGCGGCGCGGCTCATGACTGCCAGGGTCATACCGCCCACACACCCTATGCCCAATACGTGCAGGGCGGCGATTTCATTGCCCAGACCCAGCACTGCCAGCCCCCACAAGATCAACCCCATCGCCAACATGCCTAGACCCAAATGCAGCGCCAGCAGAATTGGCTGCCGGGCGGCCCAGCGGCTGCGCCAATTGGCCATGCGCAGTATCTGAACCACCCCAAGGGCAAGCGCCAAAACCCCGGCCAACGGCCCTGCACCGAGCACCAGAACACCCAGCGGCAAGATCAGGGCCAGAACCATGCCTGCCTTGTCGAACAAGGCGACCGAAACCGGCCAGTCCGCCTCTGGGACCCCAGCGCGTTTCATGGCATTGCGGGTAAAGGCCGGAGTAATCCGACCACCCAAAATGGCGATCATCGCACACAACGCCAACAATCCCGCGCGCAGCCCAGTTTGCAGAGTGCCTTCAGTGACCCCAATCCATTGCAGATGTGTCATCATGTCCGCGACCCAGATCAAGCTCAGCAACAGCAGGAAAATCATGTTCTGCGGCTTGGGACGGCGGATCAGCTGCGTAGCTATTTTGGCCCCCAGAACCGGCACAAAGGCCAGGTCGACCACCGCAACCAGAACTGGCGGCAATACACCTGAAAACCACATGGCCATCCGACCGGCCAACCACAGCCCGGCAGCCAGAGTGATAAAGTGCGCCCGCGCCTCGGGGGCGCCGGTCCAGTTCGGTACTGCGGTCAGAAAGAACCCGCCCAGCGCGGCCGTCGCATAGCCGAAAATCATCTCATGCGCGTGCCACATCGGCGGCGTCATACCGTAATCCGGCGCCATGTAAGGCACTGTCAGCCACAGCCCCCAGACCACGCCGACAAACAGGCCGTAGAGACCGGCAGACAGAAAGAAAACACGAAATCCTTCACCAAGAATGCGGGCGATGATTGTGGGCATGGCTGCTCTCCTCAACCGTTTTTTTCAGCCCTAGCAGCCAACCCGCGCAACGGACTTAACAAAAATCAATCCTCACGAAAAACATGCCTCTAAAACACAGATTTTATGACGGTTTTTTTCGCCATTTTTTCCTGCCGAACCCTTGAAATGGGCCCCTGGCGTTGACTTTCGTCAAGGAGCCGTCGGGCGCGATGTCTCACCCTTGGACCTGCCTCACCACGCAAATGGAGAGTGATCATGTCACTTGGAATCAGCTACAACAAAACTGGCCGCGCCTTTGGGGTCGGTTTGGCGATGCTGCTGGGCAGCGTCGCTGCGCCAACCTTCGCCGAAGAGCCAACCCTTAGCGAGGAAGCCTTTGAATCCTCCAAACAACTTTATTTCGAGCAATGCGCAGGCTGTCACGGCGTTCTACGTAAAGGTGCCACCGGTAAAAGTCTTGAACCGATGGTCAAAACCAAAAACGACGATGGCACCGTAACCGAATCCGGCACCCTAAAACTAGGTCAGGAACGGCTTGAAAAGATCATCGCCTGGGGTACCGAAGGCGGGATGAACAACTTCTCGGACATCATGACCGAGCAGGAAATAAAGGACATGGCGACCTACATCATGATGGAGCCGCCAAAGCCGCCTGAAATGTCACTTGAACAGATGATGGCGACCCGTAAGGTCTATGTCGAAGAAGCCGATTATCCAACCGAGCCGCTGCATGGCCGTAATTGGGAAAACTTCTTTGTTGTCATCGAACGCGATGTGGGCAAGGTGGCCGTGATCGACGGCGACACGAAAGAGGTTCTGACACACATCCCGACCGGCTATGCCGTTCACGTTCTGAAAGCATCTGAACACCACGCACTGGAAGAGCCAGAACAGCCCGGGCGTTTCTGGTACACCATGGGCCGTGACGGCAAGATGACTAAGATCGACCTCTGGCAGACGCCAGACAAGATGTTGGTTTCCGAGGTCAAGATTGCCTATGACGCCCGCGACGTTGCCGTTTCTGGTGACGGCAAATACGTCATCGGTGGGGGCTATTGGCCGCCGCATTTCGCAATCGTCGACGCCCAGACCATGGAACCGGTCAAGGTCGTATCAACCCGCGGTGTGAACGTGGACGGGGATTACGTGGAAGAGGCCCGTGTGGCCGCAATCTACACAACTCCGAACGAACCCACCTGGATCGTTGCCGTGAAGGAATTGGGGCAGTTGTGGCAGGTCGATTATACCGATCTGGACAACCTGCGGATCGACAAGATCGACAGCGCCAAGTTCTTGCATGACGGGTTCTTTGACCCGACAGGCCGATACTTCCAGATCGCCGCGAACGCGTCGAACAAGATGGTGGTTGTCGATACCGAAACCCACAAGCTGGAAGCGATGATCGACACAGCCGCGTTGCCGCACCCCGGCCCGGGTGCCAACTGGGTCGACCCAAATTGCGGCCCGGTTGCTGGTACGACACACCTTGGTGTGGGTACCGTAACCGTCTGGGGTAACGATCCCGAAAACCGCCCGGATGATGCCTGGAAGATCTGCTACGAAGTGGAAACCGACGGCCCCGGCCTGTTTGTCCGTACTCACCCGAATTCGGACTACATCTGGGCTGACCAGACCAAGCACCCGGAACCTGAAGTTCAGCAATCGGTGCAGGTCATCTCGAAAGAGACCGGCGAGATCGTGAAAACCATCCAGATCACCGAAGACGAAGGCAGCGCCGCTGTTCACTTCGAATTCAACGCGGATGGTACCGAGGTCTGGGTTTCCAAGTGGAACCTGTCGGACTCGAAAGAACCTAACGGTCAGATCGTGATCTTCGACGCCAAGACGCTGGAAGAAATCGGCCGCATCGAAGGGCTTTATGCTCCGACCGGCAAGTTCAATGTCTACAACCGTTCGAACCACGTCACCTGACGAGTTCGCAACCAAAACCGGAAAGGGCGGGCCCCTCGCCCGCCCTTTCCTCGTTTGACCAAACAGCCAAATCCACCGGCCTGCCACCCAAGGCCAGATAAGAAAGCCAAACGGAGCCCGGATATGACTTCCGAACCGGAAAAAAAGAAACCAATTTGGCGCCGGTATTTCCTGTGGGGAATGCCCGTGGCCGGAATAGCCGTGGCCTTTGTCGCGGGCATCGTCTTTTGGGGCGGGTTCAACACCGCCATGGAAGCCACCAACACAAAGGAATTCTGTGTCTCGTGCCACGAGATGCGTGATTTCGTCTATGAGGAATACACCGGCACGATCCACGACGTGAACCGGTCTGGCGTGGGCGCGGTCTGTTCCGACTGCCACGTTCCCAAGGACTGGACCCACAAGATGATCCGCAAGATCAAGGCGTCCAAAGAGCTGTATGGCAAGCTGGTCGGCACCATCAACACCCGCGAAAAGTTTGAAGCCAAGCGCGTACATCTGGCGATGAATGAATGGGAGCGGATGAAATCCACGGACTCACGTGAATGCCGCAACTGCCACGATTTTGAATCGATGATGCCCGAGTTCCAGAAACCGCGCGCACGTCAGCAGCACCTGAATGCGATGGAGATCGGCCAGACCTGTATCGATTGTCACAAGGGGATCGCCCACTCGGACGCCCGTGATCGGGCCGATGAGGACTATCTGGAAAAGCTTGAGGCACCCAACCCGGCCTTCATTCGTGAAATCCCGCAGGAATACCTAACCAGCCTTGCGAAGATCGAAGCCAAGGAAGCTGCCGAAGCCGAGGCTGAAAAAGCAGCCAAAACCGCCCAGCAAGAGGCCGTTCAGGCACAGATCGCGGCCGCCGTAGACGCAGCCGTCGCCGAAGAACGCGCCAAGGCAAACGGCGAAGAAGCCGCAGCACCGGCAGGCGGCGGCAGTGATGTTGGCAGCAGCGTCGACTGGAATGCCGTTGCAAGCGCCGATCTGAAACTGTTCTACCCCGGGCAAGCCTCTTTTGAGTGGGTGCAGAACGGCAAGTTCCACGGCGGGGCCCGTCCCCTGACCAAGGGCGGCGATCAATGCTCGACCTGTCACGCCAAAGAACTGGATACGATCGGCAACAAGATCGTTGCGGGCGGTGATCTGGAACCAACCCCGATCCCCGGCAAACGTGGTGTGATCGATGCGACCTTGCAGGCCGCGCATGATGACGAGAACCTTTATATTCGCATGCAATGGCCGGATGCAGGCCATAACCCTGCCCCCTTCGTCGATGGCGGCAAGATGGACCCCGACAACCAGATCAAGGTCGCAATGATGATCACCGGTACCGGGATCGAGTTGGGCGATCAGGTAGGCTGCTGGGCCTCGTGCCACGCAGACAACAGCTATATGCCATTTGATCCGGGCGCTGACGCGATTGCCGCCAATGGGGATATCGCAGGCCGCCTGAGCACTCAGGACACAGTGACCAAATACATCAGCGAAAGCCGGACCGAGGTCGAAGTCAAAGGTCGCCGCGGCAAGGCATTGGGTGGCTGGGACAAGTTGGAGGCCGAGGCGCAGATCCAGCAATACTTGGACGATGGCACTTATCTGGACCTGATGCGTGTCTATGCTGATGGCAGCGCCTCCAACGGTTATCTGTTGGAACAGCGCGTGGTCAATGACGGAGAAATTGCCGCCTCGGCCAATCTGTCCGGTGGCGTGTGGACCGTCGTCTTCTCGCGGCCACTGAACTCGGGTGCGCCCGGCGACGTGCCGCTGGAACCGGGTCAGACCTATACGGTGGGCTTTGCCATTCATGATGACTTTGCCGCCGCGCGGTTCCACCACGTTACGCTGAACACCAGCCTGGCGCTGGACGACGACAGCGCCAACATCAACGTGGTCAAACAATAACGGATAGGGGCCGGAAAACCCGGCCCCCGCCCTTTTTTGGAAAGGAGAGATGGATCATGAAACCCTACTGCCTTCTTCCTGCACTTCTACTTCTCGCCCCACCCGTCTTGGCGGATGAAACCGCCGAGATTTGCGCCGAGGCTGAGCAACGCTATGTCGACTTGTTCGGGCAACCTTCGTCAGCCGTCGAAGACGCCGAAGTGGTGCTGATGTACAAATACAATTTCTGCCCCGGTCAGTTGACCGTGAAAGCAGGAACGACAGTGCGCTGGATGAACGTGGACAAACGCACCAGTCACAGTGTGCTGCTGAAAGGCGGCAGCGAACCCGAAAGCGACCGTTTGTTCCCTGAGGAATCCGTTGATCTGACATTCCTTACTCCAGGCCCGCAGGAATACCTGTGCGGGCCGCATTGGGAAACGCAGAACATGATCGGAATGATCACCGTAGAACCCTGAGCCGAGGTAAAAAATACAGGCAAGTCAAAGGAGCGCGGGCGCAAATCCCGCGCTCCTTAACTTTAGTCAAGGAAGCCGCGAGCAGAATCCGCCAACCTGTTCTCATGACACGCCCGGTTCGCCCAGCAACGTCCCTTTTCGCAGGCAAACCCGGGCTCGGAAGACATTCAGACCAAGCGAGTTTGCACATGAGCGGTAAGGTTTTTCTGATTGGCGCCGGCCCCGGCGACCCCGAACTCATGACCCTGCGTGCCTTGCGCATGCTGCAAGAGGCCGACGTGGTCGTCTATGACCGGCTGGTTTCGGACGACATCCTTGCCCTGCATGCCGAAAAGGCGCGGCTGATTCCGGTCGGAAAGGCCCCTAAATGCCATACCGTACCGCAAGATCGCATCAATGAGATTCTGTTGGAAGAGGCCCGCGCCGGTCACACCGTTGCACGGCTGAAAGGCGGCGACCCGATGATCTTTGGCCGTGGCTCGGAAGAAGCGGCGTATCTTGTGGCCCATGGCGTCACGGTCGAGTACGCACCCGGCATCACGGCCGCGCAGGGGGCATCCTGTTCGACCGGCGTACCGCTGACCCATCGCGGGCTGGCAACCTCGGTCCAATATGTCACTGGCCACCGGCAGGAAGACAAGGTGCTGGACCTGGATTGGAAGCGGTTGGCCGATCCCGACTCGACGTTGGTCGTCTACATGGGCGTAGCCAACATTGGCCAAATCGCCATGGGGCTGATGACCGAGAACCTGCCCGGATCGACCCCCGTGCTGGCTGTCAGCAAAGCCACCACACGGGCCGAACGTCGAATCGTGTCCCGGTTGGACAGGCTGGCCACCGACGTGCGCAGCGCTGCACTTGAGGCACCCACTTTGTTTATCATCGGACAGGTGGTTTCGCTGTATGCCGAACGTTCGGTGGCCGAATTGATGGAACAAGCGCATGGCTAGGCTAGGTCACCGGACTGTTGCGCCTGGCAGGCAGAGCAGCCAACCGTTGACTTCGGTTCTGCTGGCCGGCGCGGTTGTGATCGCCACCTCGGCATTTGCCGCCGACACCTTGAACCCCGACGCCCTGAGACGGCTTGTCCATCAGGATTGCGGGTCGTGCCATGGGCTGTCGCTGAAGGGTGGCCTTGGTCCCGATCTTCGGTCCCAAACGCTGCAACACTATGATCCGGACGTGTTGACCGGCGTCATTCTCGATGGGATTCCCGACACGGCAATGCCCCCCTGGCGCCCCCTTATTACCGAGGAAGAGGCCGAATGGATCGCCCGTTACCTGCTGCAACAGGAGGCACAATGAAACAGCTTATTCTTGGCCTTGCCGCCACCCTGATAATGACCTCGGCGCATGCTGAACCAACCGCCACTGGTGATCTTGGTCTTGTGATCGAACGCGCCAAGGGTTCGGTCCTGTTGGTAGATCAATCCGACCGGGCCGCGCTGGCGCGGATCGAAGGGCTGGGCGATCTGTCCCATGCCTCGCTGGTCTATTCGCCCGACGAACGCTTTGCTTATGTGTTCGGGCGCGATGGTGGTTTGACAAAAGTCGATATCGTCACCCGACAGATCGTGAACCGCGTCGTACAGGCCGGTAACGCAATTGGTGGCGCAATTTCAGACGACGGACAGCTAGTCGCCGTGTCGAACTATGAACCCGGCGGCGTCCGTGTGTTCGACGCCAATACGCTTGAGTTGGTCGCAGATATCCCAACGGGTAGCAAAACAATCGGTCTGGTCGACGCGCCGGGCCGCAGGTTCGTCTTCACCATGTGGGACTCTGGCGAAACCTGGATTGCCGATTTCGCGAGAGGCACGCCCGAGATCACCAAGATCCCCGATATGGGCAAAAACCCCTATGACGCGCTGATCACTGCCAATGGCCGCACCTATATCACTGGCCTTTTTGGCGAGGACGGGCTGACCGCGCTGGATCTCTGGGCCGAGGCCCCGGAACCGATCCGCGTCCTACCGGATTACGGGCGCGGGCAAGAAGAAATGCCTGTCTACAAGATGCCCCACCTGGAAGGTTGGGCGCTGACAGGCCGCGAATTCGTTCTACCCGCCGTGGGCCATCACGAGGTTCTTTGGATCGATGCCGACACTTTGACCGAAACCGGACGCACACAGACCCACGGTCAGCCGGTCTTTGCCATGGCCCGGCCCGACGGGCGGCAAGTCTGGGTGAATTTCGCCCATCCGCTGAACGATACGATTCAAGTGATCGACAGCGTCACCAAGGACATCATCCACGAATTCAAACCCGGTCCAGCCGTACTGCATATGGAATTCACCCCGCGTGGGCACGAGGTCTGGATCAGCGTGCGCGATGCCAACAAGGTCATGGTCTATGACACGCAAACCTTTGAAAAGCTACGCGAGATTGAAGCGGACAGCCCATCAGGCATCTTCTTCACGGCACGTGCGCACAGAACGGGGCTTTGAGACGATGGATCACATCACTGACCCGATCGACTGTCGCTTGCTGGACGAGTTTCAGCGCGATTTTCCCATAACCGACCATCCGTTTGAGGTACTTGGCGCAGCGTTGGGTCTGGACGAGGCCGAGGTCATCGATCGCCTGACCCGGATGCGCGCAACCGGTCGGATCACGCGGGTGGGTGCGACGATTGCACCGGGGGCAGTATCGGCCAGCACCCTGGCCGCCGTTGCCGCCCCCGAGGAACAGTTGGAAGAAATCGCCGCCCTGATCGACTCAGAACCCGGAGTGAACCACAATTACCAGCGCGAGGATACGTGGAACCTGTGGTTCGTGACCACCGGGCCGGACCGGGTGCATGTGAACGATACCCTTGCCAGGATCGCCCGACGTACTGGGCTGCGGGTACTGGACCTGCGGCTGGTACGCCCATTCAATGTCGATCTTGGTTTTCGAATGTCGGGCAATTCCCGCAATGTGCCCGGCCCCCGCAAGGTGGATCGCTCGGCCATGCGGGACGGCGACCGCGCCCTGCTACAGGCGCTCAGTTCCGGCTTAGAACTGGTCGCGGAACCCTATACCGCGCTGGCTCGATCAATGAACCGTTCCACGCCCGAGGTTCTGGCGCGGATCAAGGCGCTGCACGATGCCGGCATCATCTCGCGCCTCGGTGTCATCGTACGTCACCGGGCGCTGGGTTGGTCGGCCAATGCGATGGTGGTTTGGGACATGCCCGCCAGTCAGATCGACACCGCCGGCCCGGCGCTGGCCGCACATCCCGGCGTGACCCTGTGCTATGAACGTAACCCCGTCGAGGACGTCTGGCCTTACCGCCTGTATTCCATGATTCACGCCCGCTCGCGCAGCGAGGCGCAAGAAGTTCTGTCCGGCGCCGTTGCCCTGCCGGAACTGGCCGGTGCGCGCCACAAAGTTTTGTTTTCGACCCGCTGTTTCAAACAGACCGGCGCATTGATCCAACCGAAAGAGGCCGCCGCATGAGACTGGACGAAACCGACCGTGCAATCCTGAACCGAATGCAGGACGACCTGCCGTTGATCCCTCATCCCTATGCCGCGATTGCCACCGAACTTGGCATTCCGGAAAGCGAATTGCTGCACCGCCTCAGCCGCATGAAAGAGGAACGCATCATCACCCGCTTCGGTCCGTTTTTCGACGCGGCCGCCATGGGGGGTGCGTTCTGTCTGTGCGCCATGGCGGTGCCGGTCGAAAATTTCGAAACCGTCCTGACCAAAGTCAATGCGCACGCGGAGGTTGCCCATAATTATGAACGTACGCACCGGCTGAACATGTGGTTCGTACTGGCCACCGAAACGCCCGAGGGGATCGAGGCCACCGCTGATGCGATCGAACGGGAAACGGGGATCGAGGTTCTCCGTTTCCCCAAATTGCAGGAATTCTTCATCGGCTTCCGGGTAGCGGCATGATCGACGCAAAAGACAGAGAGATTATCGAGGCGCTGCAAGGCGGCCTGCCCCTCGTGCCCGCGCCCTATGCGCGGGTGGCCGAGCGTCTTGGCATCGACGAAGACGCGTTGCTGTTCCGCCTGGCCGAACTGAAATCGCGCGGCGTTATCCGTCGAATTGCCGCTGCTCCTAATCACTACAAACTGGGCATGACCTCGAACGGCATGACCGTGTGGGATGTGCAAAACGACCGTGTGACTGAACTGGGCACCCAGATCGGCGCGCTGCCCTTTGTCACCCACTGCTATGAACGCCCCCGCGCCCTGCCCGACTGGCCTTACAATTTGTTTGCCATGGTTCACGGCGCGGACCGTGACGAGGTCGAAGAAAAGCGCGCCGAGATCACCGCAATTCTCGGCGATGCCTGTCGGGCCAAAGACATCCTCTATTCCACGCGCATTCTGAAAAAGACCGGGCTGCGCCTGAAAGCGAAAGGCTGAAACATGTTCCGCCTGACCGAATACATGCACCAACTCGTCACCCCGACCCCGGTGCGAAAACGCCGCCCCGGACCGGTGAAACCTGTGGTGATCTGGAACCTGACGCGGCGCTGCAATCTGAAATGCCGCCATTGCTACACCGTCTCGGCGGATGTTGCGTTCCCCGGTGAGCTTAGCCACGAGCAAGCCATGGTAACCCTTGAGGATCTGGGCCAATTTCGCGTCCCGGCCCTGATCCTCTCGGGTGGGGAACCGCTGGACCGATTTGATTTCTTCGACATTGCCAAACGCGCCCGCGATCTGGTGCCGATGCTGGCGCTGTCGACCAACGGCACGCGGATTTACGATGAAACCGCTGATATGATTGCCGATGTGGGATTCAACTATGTCGGCATTTCGCTGGACGGGATCGGGGCCACAAATGACTGGTTCCGCGGCGTTGAAGGCGCCTTTGCCGACGCATTGCGCGGTGTGCGCGAATGTAAGAAACGCGGGATCAAAGTGGGCCTGCGATTTTGCCTGACCGAGGGCACTCAGCATCACCTGCCCGACCTGCTGCAACTGTGCGATGACGAAGGGGTCGACAAGTTCTACCTGTCGCATCTGGTCTATGCTGGGCGCGGCGACAAGAACCGGGGCGAAGATGCTGAACACCTGCGCACCCGTAACGGGCTGGACCTGCTGCTGGAGCGCGCGTGGGAGGCCGCCTCGGGCGGGCGCCCGCTGGACATTGTGACCGGCAATAATGATGCAGATGCGGGGTTCTTCCTGAACTGGGTGCGCACGCATTTCGATGCCGACAAGGCCGCTCATGTGCGCGAACATCTCGCCGCGTGGGGCGGGAATTCCAGCGGGTTGGGCGTGGCCAATATCGACAATCTGGGGCGCGTGCATCCCGATACGTATTGGTCCGACTACACGGTCGGCAACGTGAAGACCAAACCGTTCTCAGAACTGTGGGCCAGTGAGGACCAGATGCTCTCTATGCTGCGCACCCGACCACGTCCGCTGAAAGGGCGCTGCGGGGCCTGCCAATTAAAGGACGTCTGTGGCGGCAACACTCGTATCCGGGCTTTGCAGGTGACCGGCGATCCCTGGGCCGAAGATCCGGCCTGCTATCTTTCCAATCAAGAAATCGGCGTGGATGACGCGGGCGAACGCCTCAAGGTCACGCCGTTCCGGGGGAAACGTCATGATCCAGCACATCAGTTCTTTTGACACGCTGAAAATAGGCACGCTCTGCTCGCTGCTTCTGGCTGGTTCAGCATGGGCCGACGCCCCGTCGGACTATGCCGAACACTGCGCCTCGTGCCATGGCGAGAACCGTTTGGGCGGTGTTGGCCCGGCCCTGATCCCCGAGACGCTGAAACGCATGCGCGGCCCGCGTGTGGCCGCCGTGATTGCCGAGGGGCGTACAGCCACCCAGATGCCCGCCTTTTCGCATGAACTCGACGCCTTGCAGATCGAAGAACTGGCGGGTTGGCTGAAATCCCCGCTGGAAACCAACCCCGAATGGGGCGAGGCCGAGATCATGGCCAGCCGTACGCTGGACGCAGAATACAGCCCGGTCGATGCTCCCGTCTGGGACAGCGACCCGATGAACATCACGCTGGCCGTCGAAACCGGCGATCACCACGTGAGCGTGTTGGACGGTGATACGTTTGAAGTATTGGATCGGTTCGAAACTCCGTTCGCCGTCCACGGAGGCCCGAAGTTCAGCCCCGACGGGCGCTATGTTTTCATCATGTCGCGCGATGGTTGGGTTCAGAAATACGATATCTGGGCTCTGAAACAGGTGGGCCGCGTGCGCGCGGGGCTGAACAGCCGCAACATCGCCATGTCAGGTGATGGAAAATGGGTAGCCGTCGCCAATTACCTGCCCAACAGCCTGACCCTGCTGTCGACCAGCGACCTTTCGGTCGCCAAGGTCATCGAGATCAAAAGCAAAAAGGGCAATCCCAGCCGCGTTTCTGCCGTTTATCAGGCCCCGCCACGCGAAAGCTTTGTGCTGGCCCTGAAAGACGTTCCCGAGATTTGGGAGGTCTTCTATGGCGACAACCCACCTCAGTTCGGACTGGGTCACGATTTCCGTATCGAAGGGCAGTTCAAGAACCCAAATCCCTTCCCGGTTCGCAAGATCACCACGCCTGACTATCTGGACGACTTCTTTTTCGACCAAAGCTATGAATACGTCATGGGTGCCTCGCGCGACGGCAAGGGCGGGCAGGTTATTGATCTGGTCATCGGTCAGAAAGTGGCTGATCTAGACCTGCCAGGTATGCCGCATCTGGGATCAGGCATCACGTGGCGGTACGGCGATACAACCGTGATGGCCACGCCGCACCTGACCGACGGCACCGTGTCTGTGATCGACATGCAGACATGGGAAACGGTCAAACGGATCAAGACCGAAGGGCCGGGTTTCTTCATGCGCAGTCATGAGAATTCTCCTTACGTCTGGGCCGATGTGTTCTTTGGGCCCAACAAGGATGCGATGCACGTAATCGATAAGCAAAGCCTTGAAATCGTAAAGACTTTACGCCCAGCGCCAGGCAAAACCGTGGCCCATGTCGAGTTCACCAAGGATGGGCGCCATGCACTGGTATCGATCTGGGAAGATGATGGTGCCGTGATCGTCTATGACGCGCAAACTCTGGAAGAGGTTCGCCGCTTGCCCATGCGCAAACCTTCGGGGAAATATAATGTCTGGAACAAAATCACCTTCTCGGAAGGTACCAGCCACTGAGGGCAAATGGCCGGTCTGGAAACTGGCCATCCTGCTCTACCCCGCCACGGCACTAACCGTGGCCATCAACCTGTTTCTGGCGGGTCTGGTTGCCAATGGCATGGGGCTTGGCGTGATCGCACCTGTAAGCGCAATCCTGTGGTCGATCCCGCTGGGCTTGCCCGCATCCTGGCTGGCCGGGCGCTGGTTGCGCGGGTTGATGGATGAAGCCGACGATTAGTCACAAATTTCGGATACCTGACCTAAGTCAAGTATCCGTCTGAGAGAATCCCGTAGGACAAAGGAAAGAACGCCGAGTTGGATTCTCCATGTCTGCCCCAGTCCCACTGCACACACTGTCTGTCCGCGCTTTACGCGCGGCGTGCGCCATGGCAGGCACCCTTCTTTTGCTGTTGCAACTGCTTAGTCCGGCGCTGGCGAGTCCCGGACGAAGCATGTGGGTTGAGATCTGCTCGGAGGCAGGCGCGGTCTGGGTTCAAGTGGACCTCGAAGAAGGGACCGAAGACCCAACCGCGCCCTGCCCGAAATGCGCCGACTGTGCCTTGTGCGCCGTCACCGCTGCGGCACCCCTGCCAAACCTGCCGGAACTGAAATCGGACGGGATTGTTCAGGTCGCTCGCTGCGATGACCGCAACCTGGTCAATTACTACCAAGTTAGGCGGTTATGGCCCGAAACCAGAGGCCCCCCGCACGCGCCCCAAGAAACATCCGAACGCGCCCCGCGCGCGTCCATGGCGTCAATCCAAGTAACCGGAGGTGCGCCGTGGTCGTAAGTCGCGCAACCCATATCCTGCTGGCCTTTGTCCTGTCCTGCCTGATGGCGATCAGCGCCCATGCCGACAGCCTTGCCAGCTTCCTGCCCGAGATTGAGCCCTCTGACCTTGCCCCCGGTGCCGATGCCTTTGGCCCGGTGCGCGATGACGTGCCTGTTGCCCCGGTTCTGAAGGGGGGCGAAACCGTCGCCTGGGCTTTCCTGACTTCGGATTTCGTGGGCACCACCGGCTATTCGGGCAAACCCATCCATGTGGTTGCCGCAATAAACGCGGATGCCGTGCTGACCGGTGTGCAACTGGTCAAACACTCGGAACCCATCGTACTGATCGGCATTCCCAATTCGCGCATGGTCGAGCTGACCGAAGGCTACACCGGTCTGGACCTGAAACACGAGGCCGCAACGGGTGGTGAGGGGCATGACCTCGACATCATCTCGGGTGCCACCGTGACCATCATGGTGATCGACGACAGCCTTGTGCGCGGCGGTATCAAAGTGGCCCGCGCGCTGGGTTTAGGTGGGCTGTCGCCATTACAGGCCGACGGGCCGAAACGCGAAGTCGATATGGCTAAGAACGCCATCTATGACTGGACCACCCTGTCGGGTGACGGCTCGATCCGGCGGCTGACGCTGGATGTCGGTCAGGTCAACGCCGCTTTTGAAGCTACCGGAGATCAGCGCGCCATCAAACGCCCGGAACCGGGCGAACCGGATGACACGTTTATCGATATGCATATGGCGTTGGTCTCGGTTCCCTCGATCGGGAAATCCCTGCTGGGTGAAGCCGAGTATCAAAACCTGGTCGAGTGGCTGGACGACGGCGAACAGGCCATTCTGGTACTGGGGCGCGGGGCTTACAGCTTCAAAGGCTCAGGCTATGTGCGCGGTGGGATCTTCGACCGGATTCAGCTGATCCAAGGCGACAATTCGGTCCGGTTCTTTGACAAGCAACAAGAGCGCCTAGGCAAGGTTGCGGCCGCTGATGCGCCCAGCTTCACCGAACTGGATATCTTTAAAATCCCAGCCGAGGCGGAGTTTGATCCCGCCGAGCCGTTCCGCCTGCAACTGCTGGTACAGCGGGCCGTGGGCGCAGTTGAGAAAACCTTCCTGACTTTCGATCTGGGCTACAAACTACCCGAGCAGTACCTACTGCCCGTAACCGCCCCAACCGTTGTTGACGACGCCACCGGCGAGGCCGCCGCCAAAGCCGCCCTGTGGAAGCGCATCTGGAAGGACCGCACAGTCGAAATTGGCGTCCTTGGCGTCATGCTGCTGGTCCTGACGGCGACGTTCTTCTTCCAGTTCCACGTGACGATGAACGCGAGGGTCTTCTATTGGTTCCGCATCGGCTACCTGACCATGACCCTGTTCTTCATCGGCTGGTACGCCAATGCGCAGCTGAGTGTGGTGAACCTGATGGCACTGGCTGGCAGCCTGCGGACCGGGTTCAGCTGGGACGCCTTCCTGCTGGATCCGCTGGTCTTCATCCAATGGTTCGCGGTCGCCGCCGCGCTGCTGTTCTGGGGGCGTGGGGCCTATTGCGGCTGGCTGTGCCCGTTTGGCGCGCTGCAGGAGTTGACCAACAAGATCGCTCGTGCGCTGAAAGTGCCGCAATGGACCCTTCCCTGGGGTCTGAACGAACGGCTTTGGCCCGCGAAATACATGATCTTCCTGGGTCTTTTCGGCCTCAGCTTCGTCTCGATCCCGCTGGCCGAAACATATGCCGAGATTGAGCCCTTCAAGACTGCCATCATTCTGAAATTTATGCGCGACTGGCCGTTTGTGGTCTTTGCGCTGACCCTGCTGGGGATCGGGCTGTTCATCGAACGGTTCTACTGCCGCTACCTCTGCCCGCTGGGCGGAGCGCTGGCGATCCCCGCCCGTATCCGCATGTTTGACTGGCTGCGCCGCTACAAGGAATGCGGCACCCCCTGTCAGACCTGCGCCAACGAATGCCCCGTTCAGGCAATCCACCCCACCGGTGAGATCAATCCGAACGAGTGCGTCACCTGCCTGCATTGTCAGGTGCTCTACCAGTCCGAGGACAAATGTCCCGTCGTTATCCGCCAACTGAAACGGCGGGCCAAGACAGGGTCGGTCGACCTCAAGACCCCCCTCGGACAGCCACCGGCGAACCATCCGAACGCCAAACCGCAATCCGTTTCCTAAAAAAGGAGGAACGAACATGTCGGAACATGACAACAAGCTGAACATCACACGCCGTGGGATGCTAGGTGCAACCGCAACTGGCGCGGTGCTGGCCGGGACCGGTCTGGGCTCGACCCTGATGACCGCGAAGCAAGCCAGCGCTGCGGCCAACGCCAACCTGCAGCCCGGTGAGTTGGACGAATATTACGGTTTCTGGTCCTCAGGTCAGACCGGCGAGCTGCGCATCCTGGGCTTCCCGTCCATGCGCGAGTTGATGCGCGTGCCAGTGTTCAACCGCTGCTCGGCCACCGGCTGGGGTCAGACCAATGAATCGTTGAAAATCATGACCGACGGCCTGCTGCCTGAAACCAAAGAGTTTCTCGCCAAGCGTGGCATGAAAACCTATGACAACGGCGACCTGCACCACCCGCATATGTCGTTCACCGATGGCACCTACGATGGCCGCTACCTGTTCATGAACGACAAGGCCAACACCCGTGTCGCTCGTGTGCGCTGTGACGTCATGAAATGCGACAAGATCACCGAGATCCCGAACGCCAAGGCGATCCACGGTCTGCGACCGCAGAAATTCCCGCGCACCGGTTATGTCTTTGCCAATGGTGAAGATGAAACTCCGCTGGTCAATGATGGCAGCGTGCTGGACGATCCGTCGCAATACGTGAACATCTTTACCGCGCTGGACGGCGACACCATGGAAGTGGCATGGCAGGTGATGGTGTCGGGCAACCTCGACAACACCGACTGCGACTATCAGGGCAAATACGCCTATTCGACCTCCTACAACTCGGAAATGGGTATGAACCTGGCCGAGATGACCGAGAACGAGCTGGACCACGTGGTTGTTTTCAACATCGCAGAAATCGAGGCGGGTATCGAAGCCGGTGACTATCAGGAGCTGAAAGGAGTCAAGGTTCTGGACGGCCGTAAGGGTCAGAACAAGAAGTACACCCGTTACATTCCGATCCCGAACTCGCCGCATGGCATCAACACCGCGCCCGACGGCAAGCACGTCTGCATCAACGGTAAGCTGTCGCCGACCGTGTCGATCATGGACGTCACCAAACTGGACGCCTTGTTCGAAAGTGATGCCGACCCGCGGTCCTGCATCGTGGGTGAGCCGCAACTGGGTCTTGGCCCGCTTCACACCGCCTATGACGGCCAGGGCAACGCGTTCACCACGCTGTTCCTGGACAGCCAGATCGTGAAGTGGAACATCGAAAAGGCAATCGAGGCTTACGGCGGTGCCGATGTGGATCCGATCATCTCGAAGGTCGACGTGCACTATCAGCCGGGCCACAACTCGACCTCCATGGGTGAAACCAAGGATGCCGACGGAAAGTGGCTGATTTCGATGAACAAGTTCTCGAAAGACCGCTTCCTGAACGTGGGTCCGCTGAAGCCCGAGAACGAGCAGTTGATCGACATCTCGTCCAACGAGATGAAAGTGGTTCACGACGGTCCGACCTTTGCCGAGCCGCATGACTCGATCATCGTTCGCAGCGACATCGTCAACCCGGTAAACGTCTGGGACCGCGCCGATGTTACATGGGAAGACGCCCGCAAACAGGCCGAGGCCGATGGCATTGATCTGGAAGAAGGCGCCGAAGAACCCATCCGGGACGGCAACAAGGTGCGGGTCTACATGACATCGCAGGCTCCAACCTTCAGCCTTGAGAAGTTCACCGTCAAACAGGGAGACGAGGTGACGGTCTACATCACCAACCTGGATGACGTTGACGACGTGACCCACGGCTTCTGCCTGGGCAACTACGGCATCGCAATGGAAGTTGCACCGCTGGCAACTGCCTCGGTCACCTTCACAGCCGACCGTCCGGGCGTACACTGGTTCTATTGCCAGTGGTTCTGCCACGCACTGCACATGGAAATGCGCGGTCGGATGTTGGTCGAACCGCAGGGAGCATAACCCATGCGTTGGCCTCTGCTCATACCGCTCCTGCTTGGCTCGCCCCTATGGGCGGCGGACTGGGATGTGCCCAATCGGGCGGGGGCCATCAATGAAATACTGGCGCAGGCGGCGGATGGGGACACCCTCCGCCTGAGCCCCGGTGTTTACACCGAAACGCTTGTGCTGGACCGGCCCGTCACCATCGATGGGCTGGGACAAGCCACCATTGACGGCCAGAGCACGGGAAGCGTCATCACCGTGACCGGACCGGGCGTGACCGTACGCGGTCTGACGGTGATCGGCTCGGGCTCAAGCCATGACGGGATCGACAGCGGCATCCAACTGACCAAAACGGCCAAAGCGCCGGTGGTCGAAGACAATGTGTTGTTGGGCAACCTTTATGGCGTCGACATTCACGGTGCCAAGGACAGCATCGTGCGTGGCAACCGGATCGAAGGTCGGCAGGACCGGCGGATGAATGACCGCGGCAATGGCGTCTACGTCTGGAACGCGCCGGGTGCGCGAGTTGAAGACAACGACATCCGGTACGGGCGCGACGGGATCTTTGTGAACTCGTCGAAAAAGAACACCTTCACAGGCAACCTGTTCCGCGACCTGCGGTTCGCCGTGCATTACATGTATGCGGACAATTCGGTCGTCAGCGACAATGTCTCGATCGGTAATGATCTCGGCTACGCGGTTATGTTCACCACAAACGTGACTGTGGCCAACAATGTCTCGATCGGTGACCGCGAACATGGCGTCATGCTGAACTACGCCAACAAGAGCGTCATCACAGGCAACGTGGTAAAAGGTGCCAAGGAAAAGTGCACCTTCCTGTATAATTCCAACAAGAACGAATTCACCGACAACTGGTTCCAGGGATGCGGCATCGGCATCCACTTTACCGCTGGCAGCGAACGCAACCGCATCGTTGGCAACTCTTTCATCGGGAACCGGACACAGGTGAAATACGTCTCGACCAAATGGGTCGAGTGGTCCGAAGACGGGCGCGGCAACTACTGGTCCGATTTCGCCGCATATGATGTGGATGGCAACGGCATCGCCGATGCCCCCTATCGCCCCAACGACTCGATGGACCATGTGCTGTGGACCCAACCCTCAGCCAAACTGCTGCTCGGCTCCCCCGCCGTGCAGCTGGTGCGCTGGTCGCAATCTGCCTTCCCGGCCCTGTTGCCGGGCGGCGTGATGGACAGCAACCCATTGATGCAAGCCCCTGAACCCCCAGCTATGAAAAAGGTGCCTCATGACGGATAAGGCCCTAGTTATCGACCATGTCAGCAAGGACCGCGGAAAAACTCGCGTTCTTGACGATATCAACCTGTCTCTTGCCCCCGGACAGCGCGTGGCGCTGCTGGGCCATAACGGCGCGGGCAAGTCGACCCTGATCAAATCCATCCTCGGCCTGACGCCGATCCATGGCGGAGCCATTCGGATCGGAGACGCCACCCCCGGCAGCGAACAAGCGCGGCGCGAGACCGCGTATCTACCCGAGGCGGTGTCGTTTCATCCCGCTTTAACCGGACGGGAACAGCTAACACTGTTTGCGAAATTGTCGGGAACCAAAGCTGATGTACCCGGCCTGCTGAACCGTGTCGGTCTCAGCGATGCGCTGGATCGCCGGATCGGAACGTATTCCAAAGGGATGCGGCAACGTCTGGGCTTGGCTCAAGTTCTGTTGGGTCAGCCGAAAGTGGCGCTGCTGGATGAGCCCACCTCGGGGCTAGACCCCATTTCGCGGCAAGACCTTTACGCCATCATTGACGAGTTGGCAGCGAAAGGTACCGCTGTCCTGATCGCATCCCACGCCCTGACCGAAGTTGAGGCGCGCACCGACCGCATCGCCATCATGCGCAAAGGCCGGATGGTGGCTGATGATACGTTGACTAACCTGTCGGCCCTAGCTGGTCTACCGATCCGCCTGCGCGTGCGCGCCAGCACCAACCCCGAAGCGCTGGCCGCGGCATTGGGTGGCGACCGGATCAATGGCGCATCCGTTGAGTTGCTGTGTTCCCCAGATGACAAAATGGAGGCCCTGCGCCGGATCGCTGGAATGGGCGATGCCGTGGCGGATGTGGAAATGACCCCACCCAAGCTGGAAGACCTTTATCGCCACTACGCTCAGGAGGAGATGCAATGACCCGCTTCCTCGCCATTACCCGCACGGAGATGCTGATCCTGCGCCGCAACCGCTGGCTGCTGGTGGCCACCCTGATCATGGTGCTGTTCGCCTTGGCGCTAACCTTTGCAGGCAGCGCGCCTACCGGTACGCTGGGCGTCGATATGCTGACCGTCTCGGTTGCCTCGATGACTACGTTGTCAGTATATCTTGCCCCCTTACTGGCGTTGATGATCGCTTTTGATGCCATCGCAGGTGACGTGGACCGGGGCAGCTTATCGCTGCTGCTATCCTATCCGGCGGGGCGTGGAGAAATCCTGTTGGGCAAATTCACCGCCCATCTGGCCGCACTTGCCTTTGCCATGACCGTCGGCTTTGGCACCGCTGGTGCAGTGGCCGCATGGTTCGGCGGCGCGGGGCCAGAAAGCCTGATGGCATTGCTACGCCTAATCCTCACATCCATCCTGCTGGGCGCCGTGTTTCTGGCGCTGGGTTACCTGCTGTCTGCCCTGGCTAGGGGCGCCACGGCAGCAGCAGGTTTGTCGGCCGGGCTCTGGCTGGTCTTTGTCGTCCTTTATGATCTGGGCTTGTTGGGAGCCGTCGTCATGGACAAGGGCGGCACCTTCACCCAATCCGTCTTTCCGTGGGTGATGGTAGCCAACCCGGCCGACGCATTCCGTTTGTGGAACATCGCCGCGACCGAAGGCGTTGCGATGGCGTCCGGCATGACCGGGGCCGCGCAGGCACTGCCCGTCTGGGCCGCTCCTGCCTCCCTGCTGATCTGGCCGGTATTGGGCTTTATCCTCGCCCGCGCCGCGTTTCGGAGGGTCGAGCCATGAAACGTCTTGCTTTGATCGCGTTTGTCGCGCTGGCGGCCTGCAAGGAAGAGATCGCCGAGGCCCCTGATCCAGTGGACCTGACCCCCGATGCGCTAAGCTTTTTCTGCCAGATGAACATCGCTGAACATGGTGGCCCCAAAGGTCAGATCCATCTGGAAGGCTACCCTACACCTCTGTTCTTCGCCCAAGTGCGCGACATGGTGGCCTACCTAAAAAGCCCCGAGCGTGATGCACCCATTGCAGCGGTCTATGTCAGCGATATGGGCGCCGCGCCCAACTGGCAACAGCCGGGTGTTTCCAACTGGATCGCCGCCGAGGGCGCAACCTTTGTGGTCGGAGCCAATGTTGCGGGCGGCATGGGCGCGCGCGAGTTGGTGCCCTTTGCAGACCCCGCTGCCGCTGAAACCTTTATTGGCCAGTACGGTGGCAACCTGCTGCCTCTGTCCGGCATCCCCGACACCGAGGTTCTGGGCCCCGTTGATCTGGACCTGAAACTGGAGACCCCCTCATGACCGCCCTCTCCCGCCGCCGGTTTCTGACCATGTCCGCCGCTTGTGCCGCCTTTCCCGCGGGTGCCAATTCTGCCCCTACGTCTCACTGGCACGGGGTCGCGCTGGGGGCCTCGGCCAGCTTGCGACTTGAGGGGCTGACGGACACACAGGCCGCGCCAATCATCACCGCGGTCGAAGCCGAAGTGAACCGGCTTGAGAACATCTTCAGCCTGTACCGACCGCAATCCGAACTCAGCCGACTGAATCGCGACGGGCAACTGCCAGCCCCAGCTCCCGAACTGCTGAACGTCCTCAGCCTGTGTTCGGCCTTGCACGAGGCCACAGACGGCGTTTTCGATCCTTCAGTTCAACCGCTCTGGTCCGCGCTGGCTAACGGGGCCACCGCGCAAGAGGTCCATTCCGCCCGAAAATCCATTGGATGGTCTCGCGTTTTAATCGGGTCCGACATGATCCGCCTGCCCCAACCCGGTGTTTCAGCACTGACGCTGAACGGTATCGCACAAGGCGCCATTACCGACCGCATCGCGGCTTTGCTGGCCTCGCACGGTCTACGCGATGTATTGGTAAATATGGGGGAAATCGCCGCCCTTGGCCATCGCCAAGACGGGCAAGCCTGGCAAGTCGGACTGGCCGGACCCGGCAGAGAAGTTCTCAAATCCATCGAATTAAGCGATCGTGCCGTTGCAACCTCGGACGCAGGCAACCTCATGCTGACCGATGATCAAGGCCACATCCTGAACCCGCAAGACGAGGTAGCAACGAACCACATAGTATCGGTCTCAGCCCCCAGCGCAGCCATCGCCGACGGGCTGTCCACGGCCTTGTGCGCGTTGCCTGAAACGCGCGTTGACGCCGCGATCAGGTCATTCCCCGAGGCGCGCAAAGAAATGTACATCTGAAAAAACTTCGGTGGTCATCCTAGTAAGCGAGGCCATTGGCTTTCCAATAAGCCAAACCATCAAGTGCCCACAACGGCTTACAACATAAGCCGTTGTTCCGACCGCATCTAAAAATGGTGGGTGGCGGAGACGAAGGGATTCGAACCCTCGAGACCCTTCCGGGCCTACTCCCTTAGCAGGGGAGCGCCTTCGACCACTCGGCCACGTCTCCGCTGGCGGGTATATCCTTGCCTGTCACCCGGATACAAGGCGATTTTCTATGCCTTGCTCACTTTTCTCAAATTCGTCGCAAACGCACACGCAATCAGCGAAATTTCGACGCTTTTGAAGACGGATATAGGCAGTCGTAATTGCGCGAAGGAATTCTTCAAACTACTCAATATGACGCGCTCTGAACTGAAAACTTGCCAAATACACGGGCTATAAGGCATATTTGTATAGATTTATTAGCGTATAATTCAAAAATACGAATTTATTGAGGGGCAAACCGAGCGGTGGGCGCGATGCGCTCAGTACCTATCTGTGGGGGAAGGACGTTAGGTTGGCTTGGTTGAAATCGTTACTCGTTATTTGTTGTGTTTTGCTTCTGCCTTCGCAGGCCTTAGCCAACATAGGAAAAGTCATCGGCGTCGAACAAGGCGCTGAAATAACACGCGCAGGGAAATCGCAGCCGTTGCGCACAGGGATGGAAGTTGCATCTGGCGATTCCATATCCACCGACGGCAGCGGTCTGGTTCAGTTGGTTTTCGTCGATGAAACCAAGATCGCGATTGGCCCGAATGCTCGGATGACACTGGATGTGACAATGCTGCGCGGCAACAAAAAGGCCAAGAACTTCGCGGTTCAGGCCCTTGGCGGCAGCTTTCGCTTTATCTCTGGCAAAAGCAAAAAGCGCGCCTACTCGATTCAAACGCCCACTGCGACCATGGCCGTACGCGGAACGACTTTTGACATATGGGTCGCGCCCGGCGCGCAAAGCGCCATGCTGATTTTACAGGGCCGGGTAGAAATGTGTGGTCAGAACGGCATTTGCCAAGAGACCGGGCGCAAATGCAACCTTCTCGCCACCACACAGAGTGGACGTATCGGGCGCTCTGTAGATCAGGAAAGTTACGAACAAGCGGTGAAAGAAGGGTTCCCCTTTGTTCAGTCACAAGAGCAATTGCTGATTCCATTGCAAACAGATGTGACGGGCTGCGGCAGGGACGCCGTGCCACCTCTGCCGCAACGATCAGAGGTCCCTGCATCCGGCCCTGACTGGGGGCCGCGTGAAGTGCAAAGCGCTGGGGCCTCCGGGTCGTCCCCGTCAAACAGCGTCGGCGTCGGCAGCGGCAATGGCGGCAGCGTCGGCAGCAGCACTGGCAGCAGCAACGGCAGTGGCGGCAATGTCGGAAACGGTAGCGGCAGTGGCGATGGCAGTGGCGGCTCGATCGGCGGCGGTTCCGGCAGCGGCGGGCCAGGCAGCGGTGGCACGATTGGTGGTGGCGGAACAGGGGGATTTGGCGGCGGTAGCGGCAGTGGCACCACTGGCGGTAACGGCGGCAATAGCGGCGGTTGAGCAAACACAGGCCCCGCTGCATGACATCAGATCAGTCGTTGCCGCAGAAAAATGCGCACATCCCGTTCAGGTCCGTCCGGGCTGACCACGACATTCGGAGGCAAACGTGACCGGGAAGCCCAAAGAACGAACAGGGCGGCGGCGGGCCTTCCAGCTGGTAGGGCTGGGCCTGATCCTTTTCGGATGTTTTATCCGGGTTCTCGATCCGTATCCGGTGCGGATGACGCGGCTGATCTATTTCGACATTCTGCAACGCATCTCACCACGCGAATACAACCCTGATCTGCCTGTCCGCGTTGTGGATATCGACGAACAGTCGCTGGCAAACTGGGGGCAATGGCCCTGGCCCCGAACCCTTTTGGCACAGATGGTCCAGAACCTGGGCGAATATGGTGCCGCCGCTATCGCCTTTGACATTTTGTTCGTCGAACCTGACAGGTTCTCGCCTGCGCGGTTGCTGGAAGAACCCTCGCTCTCTGGGGTGCTGTCAGTTGAGCGCCACGCCGAGAAGCTGGACCATGACGTGCTGTTCGGAATGGAGATCGCCAATTGGCCGGTTGTATTGGGCGCGGCAGCCCGACAATCCAGCGACGGCAGGCACGTTACGCCGATGGCCGGGATCATCGAAATAGGGGAATCGCCGACCTCGGGGCTGGTTACTGTTCCTTATTGGACCCCACCAGCCTCACCGCTGGATCGAACGGCAGCAGGCATCGGAGGGGTCAATGTCTCACCCCTTGGCGGTATGGGCATCGTGCGCCGCGTGCCTATTTTGTGGGGCGGGCCGGATGGTGCGCTGCCGGGGCTGGGGATTGAGGCGCTAAGGGTTGCCATAGACGAACCCGTCATCATTGCCGAAGGTATGCCGGATGAGGCCGGTATCATGCTGGCGGTCGAGATTGGTCAATTCCGCCTGCCAACCACCGAAAACGGCGAGGTCTGGGTCAGATACAGGCGCGATAACCCGGACCTGTATCTGTCAGCTGATGATATCATGCAGCCACAGGACAATCCCGATCTGCGCGCCGAAATCGAAGGGCGGATCATTCTGGTCGGCACGTCGGCCGCCGGATTGTTTGACATGCACCAGACACCTTTGGGTGAATCTGTTCCGGGCGTGTCGATCCATGCGCAAATTCTTGAACAGGTCCTGACCGACGAAATGCTAAGCCGCTCGGATGTGACGTCGGCGCTCGAACTGCTGTCTTTCGTCATTCTTGGCGTAGTGGTCACGGCCGTCATGGCGCGGTTCGGGGCGGTTGCGTCATTTGTTGCAGGTGGCGTTGCTGCGGCGGTTGTCCTTGGCATCAGTTGGCTGGCATTCCAGCACCAGTTGGTTCTGTTCGACGTTACCTTTCCGCTGATGGGGGGCATGGCTAATTTCGGCCTGCTGGCGGGCTATCTGTTCATCTCGACCGAGCGCGAAAAACGTGTGATCCGACAGATCTTTTCCCACTATGTCGCGCCCGAGATTCTGGACGAAATTGAGGTGTCTGGGCATCAGCTTCAACTGGGCGGTGAAACACAAGAGATCACCGTCATGTTCTCGGATATACGAGGCTTTACGCCTTTGTCCGAGTCTGTTTCGGCCACCGATCTTGTCACCTTGCTGAATCAACTTTTTTCTCAGATCGGCGACCAGATATTGCTGGAACGGGGCACCATAGACAAATTCATCGGCGATGCGGTAATGGCGTTTTGGAACGCTCCCCTGCCAGTCGAAGATCACCCATGCCGTGCCGCAAAGGCGGCGCTGTTGATGCGACGGGCGCTGGTAGAGTTCAACGCCTCGGACGTCATGCAGGGGCGGCCGCCGATTGCGCTGGCGACCGGTTGCGCCACGGGTCGGGCCTGCGTCGGTAATATCGGGTCAAAGCGCAGGTTCAACTATACCGTCATCGGGGATGTGGTGAACGTCGCCGCACGGATCGAACAAAGCTGCCGCCATGTGGACTATGACATCGTTGTCTCAAGTTCGGTGTATGAGAAAACGCGGCACGAAATGGCGATGCTTGAGGCCGGGTATGTCGACCTTAAGGGACGAACTGACCTGGAACCCGTTTTCGTGCTGGTTGGCAATCAAGACGTACTGGAAACCCCTGAATTTCAGAAATTGGAAACAACCCACCAAAGGCTGATCGCGGCTATTCGGGACCGGCACCCTCAGGATCGGATTGAACGAATATGCGAGGATTGCATCGAACAAGCCCACCATATCGAACCCGGATTGATGAAGTTTTATTACGCGCTGTCCGGCAGGGCTGCCGATTTCCGGTCGGATTTCCAATCCAATCAGTTGATCTTCAGCCACCAAAGACGCGCCCGGAAACCATCAGCCTGAGCAATTTGAATGGAAAGGCTATGCCAATTCCGCCAGCGCCGCATCAATGCGTGTTAGCATCGGAGATCGCCCTGCAGACTCGACGATGACGCGGGCCCGGCTTAGATGCTCGATAGCCTGCGCCTTCTTTTTCTTCGCCTTGTACAGCAGCCCCATGATCATATCACAGCGCGCGATATAGTGGCCCTTTTGGTCGAACTGAGGGTTCTTGCGCACCTGCTCAACCATCGCGATCAGACGTTTTTTTCCAAACAGCATAACCCAAAGGATCGACCGGAAATTTCGAAACAGAACCCCCAGCGAACCGCCGCCTTCACCTGTTAGGATGGCCAGATACATCTCGCACAGAAACAGACGGGCCCAGTCAGCGGATATCTGAGTGCCCTCGTCGGTACGTTTCTGAATGGCGCATTCAATCTGGCGCAACCCGTCCGTAATCCGACCGTTCAGCGCATAGGCCACCCCCAGCATCGCCGCGGGCCCGAAGGTGAACAGCGTCCACCCCTTTTCGTTGCAGGCCTTGATGTGGTTTTGGACCACCTCAGTCGCCCCTGGCATTTCCAGCGGCACCATGGCTCCTACTCTGGCTGCTTCGGCTATGGCCAACTCAAATTCGACCTTTGATGCTTTGCGCGCCTTCTCAGCCATTTCAAGCGCCAGTTCGTGATCATCGGTGACCATCGCGATCAGCGCCTTCATGGCGGTTCCATAGCCCAGCGCACGCGGGTCGTTTTTGGCTTTTCCCAAGGCGATCATCCGATCTGATGCGGCATGCGCCCGCGCCACCCGCCCCCGCGTCAGTTCGTTCCAACCAACAGTGGCCTGATAAAAATTGTGGATATAGGCGTCGTCGATCTGTTCCAGCACAGCCTCGACATCGCGTTTTCGCGCCTCGAAACGGTCATTGTCGATCGGCGCGTGATAGATTGAGACCGAAAGCTCATTCACCATGGCATACGCCTTAGAGGCCGGATCATTCAGACGACCTGCCATGTCTGTCAGTTCCTGCTGAACCCAATGCGCCTCGTGATACTTGCCGTTGCAGACCAGACAAGAAACATAGTGGTGCAGGAACAACGTGTGATCCTGACTGTCACCAGCCTTTTGCAGGATCGGGCGAACTGTCCCGGCCAGTTCGATAATCTTTTTGACCCGCAGTGAGATATTGGAACACAGCGCGAAACTGGCCATGAATCCGGCAAATTCTGCATCTGTGGCGCAACTTGGGTCGTTTTGGTACAGCTCAAGAGCGTCCACAAAATACCGGTTGGCTTCGTCCAGTGAATAAACGCCGAGGCATTTATCACCAGCCATGGCACTGTAGTGAAACGCCTGATCTGCCCGATCCGTCTGTCCATAGTGAAAGGCCAGCACCTCGGCGGCCTCGTGCAACCGGTTGGCGTTGCGCATCACCAACGCCTCGGCAATGGCAAGATGCAGGTCGGACCGGCGGGACAGAACCAGGCTTTGATAAACCGAATCCCGCAGCAGAATATGTTTGAAGATGTAATCCGACGAGTTCGGCTCGCGGTACAGCACATCCTGCGCTTGCAGCCGTTGTAGGGTGGCGCCGGTTGACTTGGTCGTCTCGGTGATCTGGGACAACAGACCGGGATCAAAACGCCGACCAATCACGGCTGCAGCCTGCAGCAAGGCGCGATCTTCGGGATCAAGCCGTTCAATTCTGGCTGTCAAAAGGCTGCGCATGGTGACGGGCAATCCGCTGTCGCTGATATCCGCTTCGATATGGGCGCGGCCATTTTCGACGCGCAAAACTCCCTGATCCTGCAGAAAGCCCAAGATTTCTTCGCCAAACAGTGGATTGCCCCCAGCACGGTCAGCCAGCTGTTCTGCCAACCCATCGGGCAGAGCGTCCACCCCAAGGCGGTTTTGCGCTAGAGCGGCAAGGTCTTCGACCCTCAGCGGGCGAAGCGCCACGGTTATCACCCCGGCCATGTTTTGCCAACTGGGTGTGTATTCGGGTCGCCGTGTCTGGATGATCAGCAGGTTCGACAGGCCCGAAGCCTCGATCATATTCGCCAGCAAATCCTTTGACGCGCTGTCGATCCAATGTCCATCTTCGATCAGCAAAACAACCTGGCCCCGCGCGCATTTCAGACGCAGCAGTTCGGTCAGCAACTCGCGAATACGCAGACCGATCAGAACACCGTCGAGACCGTCCAGAACCCCCTCGGGCGGTGTGAGACCCAGAAAATTCATCATTAACCCAAGGTTCTGTTGCGTGAACAGCCCGGATTTTTTTAACCCGGCCTCAAGCTTGGCCCGAACCCGCAGCGGGTTGTCGGCATCGGTGATGAGAAATGAATTTCGCGTGATTTCCAGGAAGGGCAGAAACGGAACCTGCTGGCCATCTGCAAAGCAGTTTCCCGTCAGGACCGACACCTCGTCCGCAGGTAGGCGATGAAGAAACTCGAAAACCAGCCGCGTTTTGCCCAACCCCGGCTCGGCAACCAGGTCAATCACGGACCGGGTGTCTTTCGCCCGCTCCAGCGCGGTGGAGATCGTGCTTAGTTCATCTGTTCGGCCAACATAGCCGCTCAACCCTTGCGCTACTGATGCGTCGAACCGGGTTGCGTCGGGGTGAACGGCCTGCAACTGCCACAGCTTTTGCGGCGCGGACAGACCCTTGATCTGATGTTCGCCGAAAAAGCCAAGTTCGGTCACCCATTGGACCAGCCCCCGTGTGGTGTCGCAGATCAGGCTTCCACCCGACGGGGCAAGATTTTCAAGCCGCGCGGCCAGATTCACTGTGCTGCCCACAGCAGTCGTCGGGCCGCTCTCGCCCTGGACAGCCGCCATCAGAACCGTACCGGAACTGATCCCCACACGCACCTTCGGGCGCACGCCGAAACGCGCTTCGATATCCGCGGCGGACGCTTCGAATGCCGCATGGATCGCCATAGCGGCCCGGCAGGCCCGCAGTGCCGTATCTTCGGTCGCGTCGGGAATGCCGAACAGCGCCATTATGCTGTCGCCAGCAAAATCGCGCACCGTTCCACCGTGGGCCTCGACCGCCCGGACCAGCGTATCGTAGGTCAGCCGAACAAAGCCCAACGCCTGTTCTTCCCCAAGCGATGCAACAATTGCGGTATAGCCGACCATATCGGCAAACAGCACCGTGACCTGACGCCGTTGCTCGCTATCTGCTTGTTCCCGCTTAGGTTTATCCGCAATCTTCCCCATACCTGCAAAGGTGTACTACAGCCAATCCAGGCTCGCCAGTATTTGCAGATGAATTGCCGCAAAGGCTTATTCAAATAGCAGTGAAAATGTCACGCCCAAAGCCGGGTGCGACCATAGTCGGCGACACCTGTCTGTTTCAGACAGTTTCCGCCCAAAGATCATCTGCCTGAGGGATGCTGCAGACCCCAAGATACCGACGAACCGTCTCAGTCATTCCAAAGTTCAGAGCATCGCAAAACAACGCGTGCCCGATGGACACTTCGGCAATCGACGGGATCCGAGCGATCAGTTTGCGCGTGCCACTGACCGTGAGATCGTGGCCCGCATTGACCTTGAGCCCTTGCGCCGCAGCCGCGGTCGCTGCAGCCGCCAGACGGTCAAGTTCCCGCGTCTCGGCCACTGGGTCGTCATAAGATCCGCCGAACGGGCCGGTATAAAGTTCAACCCGATCTGTTCCGGTCATCGCGGCATGGGGCATGTGCGCTGCCTCGGGATCGCAGAACAGCGACACGCGGTGACCCTTCGCCTGTAACCCGGCAACCACATCCGCAAGCATCGCGCCCTGTGCCGGGAAATCCCAACCATGATCACTTGTCGCCTGACCCGGATCATCGGGAACCAACGTCACCTGGTCCGCGCGCACCTGCTGAACCAGCGACAGAAACCGTTCATCTGGATAGCCTTCGACATTCAATTCCCGGTCTGGAAATTCCGCGTCAAGCATAGAGCGTAGCCCGCGCACATCATCGGGCCGGGTGTGACGCTCATCCGGGCGAGGGTGCACCGTCACGCCCGCCGCGCCCGCGTTCAAGGCGATCCTTGCCAGACCTATCAAATCCGGCCAGGGGTGCTCACGCCTGTTGCGCAGCAGGGCGGCAACATTCAGATTTACCGAAAGGTCCGTCATCACCCTGCCCTACAGCCGAAAGGATTGCACATGTTCGGGCGTCGGCACGCCATCGATGTTTCGGGGATCAGGAATAGGATCACCAACCGACGTGTGAACGGGAATGACCCCGGCCCAGATGGGCAGATCATAATCCTCTTCCTCGTCATTTGGACCGCCCGTGCGGACCTTGGCGCTACCTTCCGATATATCCATGCCCAGCACCATTGTTGCCTTCAGATCCTGCGCGTGATCGGGCCGCAGGCTTTCATATCGCCCCGGGAACAGGCCGTTCACAAACCTGCCTAGCTTGTCCAGCTTTTCTGCCGGGTCTTCAACCTTGACCGCGGTGCCAAACAACGTGACCGACCGCGAATTAACGGAATGATGCATACCGGACCGAGCTAGGACAAACCCGTCAAGAATTGCGACCGAGAGACAAACCTGCGCATTGCGAGAATTGCGCAGCGCACGACTGGCCGAGGACCCGTGCCAATAGATGCGATTGCCCTCTCGCCATTGCAACGTCGGAGTGACAAAGGGCTTGCCATCAATCACATAACCCACGCTGCACATGGGTTGCGCGTCCAGGATACTGTTGATGGTGGCACGGTCGAAATGCCCCCGCTCATGGGATCGACGCAGGCGGGATTTGTCGGTGATGTTCAAAGTCTCATTCATGGTCATAGCTCGGGTTTGATCTTGCTATGTCTGTAGTGCCCGGGTATTGGATGTTTTTAAATGTCCAATTTTAAAACTTTTCCTAAGGCCAATTTGAATCGAGATCTTTTTGCGATCTCGGTGGATGCATCGCTGAAGACCTCGCTTCAGGCGCAACTGCTTGAGGCGCTGCGCGGTCTCATATCTAAGTCCTCTGACCTGGTCGGGACGCGGCTGCCAGCCAGCCGCACACTGGCATCCGAGTTGTCGATATCCAGAACAACGGTTCAGGCGGTTTATGACCAGATGATCAGCGAAGGGTATCTGGTCACCCGGCAAGGCAGCGGCACATTTGTGGCCAGCGAGATCACCCACCTGTCGCAACCGCAGCCCATCCCCCGCCCGGCGGGTCCAAAGACCCAGAAATGGCTGCCCTTTCAAACCGGTCTGCCGGATCAATCCCTGCTGCCGCACAAACAATGGGCACGCCACCTTGAACGCGCATGGCGCAACCCAACACCCGAGCTTTTGGCGCGAGCGGACCCTTTGGGTTGGTATCCGCTGCGCGCGGCCATCTCGGACCACGTTGCCGCGTGGCGACACTTGTCCTGTGATCCGGGGCAGGTTGTGATCACCTCGGGCGCGCGCGAAGCCTTCGAGGTTATATTCCACGGGCTGCTTGGTGCGGGCAAACAAGTTGCGATCGAAGACCCATGCTGGCCGAAACTTCACACGATTCTGAGGGATACAGGAAACTTAGCCTGCCCCGTGCGTATCGATCAGGACGGGCTGGATGTGACACGCCTTCCAGACAAGGCCCATGCCACTATCGTCACGCCTTCGCGGCATTATCCAACAGGGGTCAGCCTGCCCTTGCCCCGCAGGGTCGCCTTGCTGGATTGGGCCAGACAGACCGGTGCGGTGGTGATCGAGGACGACTACGACAGCGAATTCCGCTATCGGGGGCAACCTTTGCCATCGCTTTCGGGGTTGGATGGCCTCAATAACACGATCTACCTTGGCAGCTTTTCAAAACTCGTCAGCCCGGCACTGAGGATCGGGTATCTAGTTGTGCCCAAACACATGCTGCAAAGCACGCGGACCTATCTTGATCGTGTGGGACCACGCGCCTCGCTGATCCCGCAACCCGCCTTGGCGACATTCATGAACAGCGGTGAATTCGCTATGCATTTACGACGCATGCGACGTGTTTATGCGCGACGTCAGAGCCATCTGCTCAGCGCGCTCGCCCCCGCCTGTGACCTACTGGAGCTTCAGCCGGACTCGTCGGGCATGCATCTTTGCGTTGCACTTCGAGCGGCACTTGCAGACAGAATGTCCGACATTGAAATCAGCCAGCGTGCCGAGGAAAACGGACTGCGCATCAGCGCACTGTCTGACCAATGTGTGTTGCCGCAAAAGATGCAGGGCTTACTGCTGGGGTACGCGGCGTTTGACGAAGATACACTTTCAGACGCGGCGGATCGGTTGGTTTCTCTTATACAGCTGCCACTTTGAAGCAAGCCACGCTGCCCACTGGTAATGGTCAAAAAGTTTTTCACACGTGAAGCACACAACATGATATCGTCAAATTAGAATATATATTCTCGGTATTTCACACGCTGAATCCACGAACTCTGTGAATGGGGAGGTTCACATGCTTCGACTGTCTGTCTGCTTACTTACTTTCGTCTCTGTCCCGGCAAGCGCTTTTGCCGATGCCGTTCCCACCAAGGAAGCCGCCGAGGGAACCTTTGCCGAGCGTCCCTTTTCACCCTACGCCAACCGCACTTTCCCCGAGCGCCCGCTTTGGGGCGACACGCATCTGCATACGGGGCTGTCACTAGATGCGGGCGCATTCGGCAACACGCTGCTGCCTGACGACGCATGGCGATTTGCTAAAGGCGAGCAGGTGATTTCCTCCACCGGGCAACCAGTCAGACTGGCCAGACCACTGGATTGGATGGTTCTGACCGATCATACTGACCTGATGGGTTTCGCGCCCGATCTGCAGGCGGGCAAACCCGGTGTGATCTCAGACCCGAAGGGGTTGGAATGGTACGAAGGATACAAGGCCGGTGGCGAAGAAGCTGGTAAAGCAGCCTTCGATATCATCACAAATTTTTCTCAGATGACGTTGCCGGAGATTTTGCTGGAGTCCTACAGCCCGGGGGCCGATGCTTTTGCGTTCACCTGGGAACATATTGTCCTGGCCGCGGAACGGCACAACGATCCCGGTCAATTCACCGCGTTTATCGGTTTCGAATGGACCTCGGTGCCCAAGGGCTTCAACCTGCACCGGAATGTTATGTTGCGCGACGGACCAATCCGCGCGTTGCAGGTTGTTCCGCCGGTAACACAGCCACCCTACGGCGACACCGATCCCAAGGCGCTTTATTCTTGGCTGGAGGATTACGAAGCCAAAACCGGCGGCCGGGCGGTGGCTTTCGCCCATAATGGCAACCTATCAAACGGCTGGATGTTCCCAACCGAAGACACGTATCACGGTGGCCAGGTTGACGAAGAATACGTCCAGAACCGCGCCAGGTGGGAGCCTCACTACGAGGTCACCCAAATCAAAGGAGACGGCGAGGCCCACCCGTATCTCAGCCCGGATGATCCCTTTGCCGACTATGAGAACTGGGATATTGGCAACCTCGATATCACCGAATTGAAAACCGAGGACATGCTGGCGGGCGAGTATGCGCGCGAAGCCCTCAAGCGCGGCCTGATGCTTGAAGAAAAGTTCGGCGTGAACCCCTATAAATTCGGCATGGGCGGCGCGACTGACAGCCATACTTCGCTGGCAACCGCCGAAGAAGACAACTTTTTTGGCAAATCTGTAAGTGTGGAACCGTCGCCCACCCGGATACAACATCCCTTTATTGCCAATGAGCTGGGCGAGATACCGGGCGATCTGCTGGTCGCTTCGGGCTACACTGCCGTTTGGGCCACCGACAACACACGCTCAGCCATTTTCGATGCGTTCAAGCGCCGCGAAACCTATGCGACCACCGGTCCTCGGATCGGTTTGCGTTTCTTTGGAGGCTGGGCGTTTGACGAGGGCGACCTTGAGACGCGCTTTCTGGCGGATGTCGGTTACACGAAAGGCGTACCCATGGGTGGTGACCTGCGCCCGCGCGAAGGGGATGGCGCACCGAATTTCCTGATTGGCGCCTTGCGCGACCCGATCGGTGCAAATCTGGATCGGGTTCAGGTCGTCAAAGGATGGCTGGATGCAGACGGGGCGATGCAGGAAAAGGTTTATAATGTCGCCTGGTCTGATGATCGGTCACAGGATGCAGATGGCAACCTACCCGAGGTCGGTAATACTGTGGATGTGGAAACCGCGAGCTGGAGCAATACCATCGGCGCGTCCGAGTTGATCACTGTTTGGTCCGACCCGGATTTCGACCCGAATGAACGGGCCTTTTATTACGTCAGGGTTCTGGAAATCCCCACCCCGCGTTGGTTGCTATACGACAAGTTGCGGTTTGGCATTGATCTGCCGGAAGACGCACAACTGATACATCAGGAACGCGCCTATTCCTCACCGATTTGGTACACTCCGGGGTGAATGGCCTTTTTCGAAGAACCACCACTGCGTTGGAATATAAGCGTAATTATTCTGCAGTCTGTTTGACTTATCCAAGGACCCGCCACTACTATTAAGGCGGGTCTGAAAGCGTCTTCGGAACTAAGCATGCATATTTTGAAAGAACCCCTGCTCCACTTTATTCTGATCGGAGCCGCCATCTTTGGCTGGTTTGCCATTGTGGGCCCAAAGGACGAAAGCGCTGAACGGGGTGATGCAATTGTTATCGACGACGCTGATGTCACGCTTTTGGTCACCCGCTTTGAAACAACCTGGAAACGCCCGCCCAATGACGCAGAGTTGCAGGTGCTGATCGACGCCCTGGTGCGCGAGGAAATCTTGGTGCGCGAGGCGCGCAACCTGGGGTTGGATCGCGGGGATCAGGTAATCCGGGCACGGTTGGCACAAAAGATGGATTTCCTGTCGGATGCAATCGCCGCCTCGGTAGACCCCGAAGATGCAGTGCTTGAAACTTATGTCGCAGCAAACTCGGCACGTTTTACTAAACCTTGGCAGATTGCATTCGATCAGGTGTATCTGGGCGATCAGCCGGTGCCCGAGGATGTGGACACCGCGCTTACCGCACTAACAGCGGGCAGGGAATGGTCAGAGTTTGGTGTACGATCCCTGATGCCTCGATCAATGCCGCTGTCGCCCGCCGGCGCCGTCGATGCCGCATTTGGCCTGGGGTTTTCGTCTGCGCTGGCCCCTTTAGAACCGGGCGTCTGGGCTGGGCCGATTCAATCGGGATATGGGATGCATCTGGTCCGTATCACCGAAACGCGCCCTGAATATCTGCCGCCACTTACGGACATTCGCGATGCGGTTCTGATAGCATGGCGTCGGGACACGGCCGAGGAACTGGCGCAGGCGCAATACGAAACCCTTGCCGCGCAGTACCGGGTTGAAACACCGGAGTCCGGTGAATGAGGGCCCTGTTTTGCTTGATAATAGCGATCTGGTTGGCCTGCACCCCAAAGACCGGCAATGCACACGCGCTTGACCCCGGATATCTGGACCTTCGCCAATTGACGCCAGGCACCTGGCAAGTGATGTGGCGCATACCGGATGTGAACGGCCAACCCATGAGGATTGACGCGATCCTGCCCGAAGCTTGCGCCCCATCGCACGGTCCACCGCCGATCTTCGACTCGGTTGCTTGGGTGTCCTCTTGGGTTGCAGAATGCGGGGCTGAGATCGAAGGACACACAGTCACAATCCGGGGCCTCGAACGACAAAACAACGATGTCCTTCTGCGCGTTCAGCCACTGGGATCTGCGATTGCCACCCTCCGGTTCACACCTGAAGAACCCGCCCTGACTTTGCCAATAGATCCGACCACATGGTCCGTTTTCATCAGCTATTTCTGGCTTGGCTTCGAGCATATCCTGGAAGGGTGGGACCACCTTCTGTTTGTTTTCGCCTTGTTCATTCTGGTGCGTGATCCTTGGCGGCTGGTCGGCGCAGTGACAGCCTTTACAGTCGCGCATTCGATCACGCTGGCATTGGCAACGCTGGGGGTGCTGCGCGTTCCTGCCGCCCCGGTCGAAGCGGTGATTGCCCTTTCGATCGTTTTCCTGGCCCTGGAAATTCTCAAACACAAAGAAGGGCAGATCAGACTGTCCGAGCAATACCCATGGATTGTTTGCTTTTGTTTTGGCCTGCTACACGGGCTGGGTTTCGCCGGTGCCCTGTCCGAGATCGGCCTGCCCTCTCAGGATATCCCAGCTGCACTTCTGGCCTTTAACCTTGGGGTTGAGGCCGGACAACTTACCTTTATTGCGGGCCTGTCAGTAGGAATGTTTCTGTGGCGTCAGGTGGCGCGCTTTAATCCATCACGGCTGAGCGGGGTTACCCGACCAATCACTGGCTATGTCATCGGCAGCGTGTCGGTCTATTGGCTGGTCGAGCGTGTCAGTGGGTTTTAGGTTATTGGCCTCGCATCGCTGAGGTCAATTTGGTTTTCCGGCATTGAAGCTTTGTTTTGGATGGGGTTATTGCCTCTCACCCTATTGTTTTGTGGTTCTGACGGGTTGAGGGTGTTAAGCGATTGATCTTGGGGATCAATTGTAGTGTGACCGGGCTGTTCTGAGATTTTCTGACGCTGGTTG
>NZ_JBQFVF010000004.1:0-330433 GCF_056539625.1 Ruegeria sp. BA12 | reverse complement strand
CCAGCGGATACTGAACAGGCATCTCCCACCCAGCAAAATCAACCAGCTTGCCTCCCAACTCAACATGGAGATCGTAGAGAGGAGTGCGTTTCGGTTCGGTGCTCATAATCCGGGCCTTTCGAATGCCGTTTTGAAAGATCACCGTGCGGTCTGCAATGGCAACCCTTTTACAATCAACACCAAGGTTCCCGGGACGCTATTGCGAGTCAACAGGATTTGCCATGATAGCCGATACAAAGCGTATACAGCCGCATGCAGCGGCCTTGTATCGTATAGGAAACTATTTTCCGTTGGGCAACAATCACATCGCGAAATCGCGGGTCTGAAAACGAACACGCAAAACCTTTGACGAGGGTCGGTTTTTGCCCGCCCCCTGACAAACGCCTCTGGCCCCTATCCAAATCCTGCCCTAAGACTTCGCCCAAGAGGAATTGCAATGTCACATATTACACTGGTGCGTCACGGACAGGCCAACACCACCGCACGGGATGAAGAAAGCTACGACAGGCTCAGCGATCTGGGCCATCAGCAGGCCCGCTGGCTGGGAGCGCACCTGCAGGATACGCGCGCCCATTACCCGCGGGTCTATTGCGGCACGTTGCAGCGACATGTGGAAACTGCGGCCAGCATGGGCTTGCCTGACCCAATCCGGGACGCACGCCTGAATGAGATCGAGTATTTCACCATCGCGCAACTATATGAACAGCAGCACGGCGTGGCGATCCCCACCGACCGAGAGGGCTTTGTCGAACATCTGCCCCGCACCTTTGCCGCCTGGGCCCGGGGTGAGATCACGGATACGCCCGAAACCTTTGCCGAGTTCGAAACCCGTGTCTCGGACGCTTTGCGCGAGATTGGAACCGAGGGCGGGCCGGCCATCGTTGTGACTTCGGGCGGGTTGATTTCAATGGTGGTACGGCAAGCGATGGGTCTGGATATCCCGGCGATGGCACGGGTGGCGCTGGCCATCATGAACACGTCGCTGCATCGCCTGCACCCGATCGGCGCGCAGCTAAGCCCGGTTCTGTTCAATGCGGTGCCGCACCTGGACTCGCCCGACAGGCAATACGCGCAAACTCACCTTTGACCTCGGAGGCCATTATGATGCAGCTATACTATGCCCCCCGCACAATCTCGGTCGCTGTTGCCATTGCGTTGGAAGAGGCCGGGCTAGAGTATGAAGCGATCCAACTGGATTTCGCTGGGGGAGAACAAACGAAACCAGCTTATAAACAAATCAACCCCAAGGGCCGGGTTCCGGCACTGGTGGTTGATGGCGGTATCCTGACCGAAACCGGCGCTCTGCTGGAATATGTCGCGGCCAAGGCGCCCGAAGCCGAATTGGTGCCCACCGATCCGGTCATGGCCGCCCGGATGCGCGAGGTGATGTATTACCTGGCCTCGACCATGCATGTGAACCACGCGCACAAATTGCGCGGCGCCCGCTGGGCCGACAAGAAATCCAGCTGGAAAGACATGACGGACAAGGTTCCACAGAACATGACCGCGTCCTGCGACTATATCTCTTCCAACGGGTTGCGAGGGCCGTTTGTATTGGGCGAGGCCGTCTCGCTGGCAGATGCTTATCTCTATGTGGTTTGCAGTTGGCTGGAAGTCGACGGCGTCGACGTCTCGGCCTTTCCCAAAATTCTGACCTTCCGCGCGGCGATGGAGGCACGTTCTTCGGTTCAGGCGGTGCGCGCCGCCGGAATGCTCTGACAAAAGGATAACGCATGACACATCTTTGGGTCCGGGCAGAACAACGCCCGAATGAAGAACGGGTCGGGCTGACCTCCGAAGGCGCTGCTGATCTGATCGCAGCCGGCATCCGCGTGACGGTTGAGGAAAGTTCCGTGCGCGCAATCCCGATTGATGGCTACAGAGAGGTCGGATGCGAGATCGCGCCCGAAAACTCCTGGCCCCGGGCACCACTGGATGCGATCATCTTTGGCCTCAAGGAACTGCCCGAAGACGGTACGCCCCTGCCCCACCGCCACATCATGTTCGGCCACGCCTACAAAGGCCAGCATTCAGGTCGTGCGCTGCTTGCGCGGTTCAAGGCCGGCGGCGGAACGCTCTATGATCTGGAATATCTGGTGGACGAAGCCGGCCTCCGCGTCGCCGCCTTCGGCTATTGGGCTGGATATGCGGGCGCTGCTGTGACGCTTAAGACCTGGGCAGCGCAGCAACGAGGTCAGCAATGCCCGCCGGTCGGTGTGTATGCCAGCAAAGACGCGCTGAACGCGGAGTTGCTGACTGAATTGGATGCAACGGGCGCAACTCGCCCCCGCGCCATTGTCATTGGCGCTCTGGGCCGAGTGGGCACCGGGGCTGCAGACTTATGCGAGGCCATGGGGGTCAGCGTTGCCAAATGGGACATGGCCGAAACGTCTAGCGGCGGACCGTTCCCGGAAATCCTTGACCACAATCTGTTCCTGAACTGCATCTTTGCGCGCCCCGGCACCCCGGTCTTTGTACCGCGTGAGGCTTTGACCGCGCCGCGCAAGCTGACCGCTATTGGCGATGTGGCCTGCGACCCCGATAGCGATTACAATCCGGTGCCCGTTTATGACCGTGCAACCTCCTGGGACGCCCCTGCCCTGCGTGTGGCGACTGATCCGGTGATGGACGTGATGGCCATCGACAACCTTCCGTCAATGCTGCCGGTCGAAAGCTCGCAAGATTATGCCACGCAATTGCTGCCTTCGTTGCTGACCCTGACCAATCTGAACGCCGGTGTCTGGGGCCGGGCGGCGGCGACCTATAACACTCATATCGAAGGATTCTGAGCGATGACGATTCATTGGTGTGGCACCGGCCTGTCGGCCATCCCCGGCCTGCGCCGCCTTATTGAAGGCGGGCACAAGGTCACCGTCTGGAACCGGACCATCGAAAAAGCCAATGCCGAGGTCGGTGACCTGACCGACGACATCCACGCCTTTGACATCGATGCGCTGGGTGCGGTGCTGAAAAAAGGCGACGTGATCGTCTCGATGCTGCCGGGTGACTGGCACGTGCCGCTGGCCGAACTGGCCATCGCGAAACAGGCCAATTTCGTCTCGTCCTCTTATATCGCGCCCGAGATGCGTGCGCTGGACGACAAGGCCCGCGAAGCCGGTGTGGCACTGGTGAACGAGGTCGGGCTGGACCCAGGCATAGACCACCTGATGGCGCATGCACTGGTCGATGACTACCGCGCCTCGGATGCGTTCGATGCCCAGAACCACCTGAGCTTCATTTCGTATTGCGGTGGCATTCCGAAGAATCCCAACCCGTTCCGTTATAAATTCAGCTGGTCGCCGCTGGGGGTACTCAAGGCGCTGCGTTCGCCGTCCAAGTCGATCCGCGATTACGCCCCGCTGGACGTGGCCCGCCCCTGGGACGCAATCACCAGCTATATCGCGCCGCTGCCGACGCCCGAAAGCTTTGAGGTCTACCCCAACCGCGACTCGATCCCGTTCATGGAGCAGTACCACTTTGAAAAGCACTGGCCCGTCAAGGAATTTGTCCGCGGCACCCTGCGCCTGAACGGCTGGGCCGATGCGTGGTCTGATGTATTCCGCGAAATCGAAACCCTGTCCGGCCCCGAAGGTGACGCGCGCTTGAAAGAGATGTCAGACCAGTTCTGGGAAGAAAACGCCTATGATGAGGGCGAACCCGACCGCGTGGTCCTGTGCGTCGGGCTGAAGGCGGAAAAAGACGGCATCCCGATCTGGCACAAGACCTATGTGATGGACGCCTGGGGTGACGCGCGTGGCACCGCCATGGCGCGACTGGTGTCGATCCCGGTGTCGCTTGCGGTCGAGGCGGTCCTGAACCGCGCCATCCCAGCCGGCGTCCACGCCGCCCCCAGTGACCCGAAACTGGTACAGGACTGGATGGCCGAAGTCGACACGCTGGCTCAGCATCTTCAGATCGTAGACCAGTTGAAATGAACGGCTGACACCGCCCGTTCGAGAATGGGCCGCTTAAAGGTTAAAAAAAGCCATCCCGAAATATCGGAATGGCTTTTGGTTTGTCTTGCTAGGTGATCCGTTAGATATAGCGATCGATTACGGTTTCGATATCACTGCGGTTGATGCCCAGTTCGGCGAGTTCGGAATCGTTCAAGCGGTTCAGATCTTGTGCGGCGCGTACGATGCTGGAACTGATCGCCTGCAACCGCATCGCCCGGTCGAACAACAACACGGAACTGGCATTTATCGACTGGTCGCGATTTGGGTTAAAATCAAACATTTTCTCCTCCAAGTAATTTACGATATTCGGCGCGGCCAGTGGATCAGTGTGCGGTGCCCGAGTAAGGCTTCTTGTGATAAACGCTCTCATAGGCGCGTTGCTTGATCTCACTGCGTGGGATGCCGATGTCTGCCAATTGACGATCACTGAGGTTTTCCAGTGCCCGAACGGATTTGGCAAAGATATCGCGGCGAAAATGTTCGACCCGTGCTTCGGCGTAATTCGAGAACAGACCGAAGAAGAGCCCCTTTTGCGGGGTAACTGTTTGTGCGTATCCCATGACTTTCTCCTTTAACTCTGAATTGCGTTTGTCGTTGAAACAGAGAAAAGGGTTCGGGGTTAAAAGCGTCGGAGGGTTGGATTAAATCCGCTTAATCTTCGCAGGACCAGACGCCGACAACATGGCACGGTCAGGTGTAATCAGCTGAAATAAAATAATTTAATCAAAATCACTAATATCCAGCGCGTTTTGAACCAGAAACAAAACCGCGGCATCAAGGTCTTCACGCGCCAAAACTTGTTTGAACGACGCCGTCAATGCATCCGTTTCCCATGTCCGTACAGACAAGGCGATCCAGCCTGCCAGTTCCGCGCTGCGTTCAAGCTCAAGCTTGTAAATCTCCAGTATTTGTTCTTGCAATTCCGGCCATGTGGAACCGCCAACGGCAAGAACCTGAATTAGCTTCGGCTTATCTTCTGGCGACCAGTTCGCCTGCGCTAACGCCTGCCCAATCGCTTCTACTGCGTCTGCGCCGTCCACCTCGATCCCGGCCAGCGCCCAATCCGTTATGTTCCGGTCACCGGCACGCAACGCAGGCTTATACCGCTGTCGGACGAATGCCTGCGCGGCAGGATCGGATTGCATACCTAACAACCGAATGACAGCCGGCGCATATGCAAGGCGATTTACATCGCGCAACTCCTGCAACAAAGACGCGGTTGACACAACGTCCCGCACCTGTCGGGCAATCGGATACGGTGCGCGATGAACCTCTGCAAGCGCGGCATTGCGCAACAGCCTGTCTTCATGCGTCAGATATTGGCTAAAAAAAGTGACGCGTGAAGGGTTAGCCGTCTTTCCGACGATCCAGTGTTTACCCTGAAAACGCACCGCTTCCAGAAAAGCTGCCCGCTCTTGCGTCATCAGGAAACCTTTGGACCAGGCGCTTGCGAAGCTGCGGCCTGACTTGTCCACAGATCCGCTGCCGTAGATCATCAAAACAGCTCTTTCAGGGTCGACGCGGAAGGCTGATCGCGTCACGCTGTCAACCAGGAATGGGATATCCGGCAGGGTCTCTAGCTGCGCGGGCGCGCCTTTCAGCACGGAAACCGAGGCGTACTTAAAGGGATTGGTCGGCGACGGCGCAGCCAGAACAATCACACGCGCGGACAGAATACGGTCTGCAAGAGAGTATTCCGGCAATGTTGTACAAACCGAACAGGCGTTCGAAACGCGCGGAGCGGCCATGCTGGCCACGGCAAACACAAGTCCCACTAGAATACGCCAATCGAGTCGCATGGTTCGAGCATCCACCGGTTTACGGCCCTGCTGCAACTGTTCTTTGCGTCGCCGAATTGGCGGTCGGATTTGATGACCGCCAGGCATGGGGAAAAGGCGCTTCGTTCAAACCGGCCTACATCAGATCGTTTTCCACGTCCTCGGCTGAAATCCCCAGCGCATCCAGACCGTTTTCTAGGTGATCCGACAGGTGTGGTGTGCCGATCAGATAATCGGCGCAGGGGGTCGAGGCCTCGGATTTTGCGGTTGCGATGGCTTCGGCCAGATCCTCGGCGAAAAAGCTTTCGCGTCCGATCCACATGACAGCAACCAGCTCGGCCTGCTCGTCCTCACCCATACGGTCGATAAAGGCGCGCAGTTCGCCCTCGGCGCGGTTCAATTCACGCCCCATCATGGCGACCTGAGCGATTTTTCTTGCCGAGATTTCCAACATGACCCAACTCCTCGTGTTCGCGGTTTCATCCTAGCACAACCACCCCACGGCGCCTGAGTCTTTGATCTTACGCAAACTATGCCAGCTTAAGGCTCGCGAATGCGGGAAACCGGGTGGTCGGGAATGGGGGCTGTACGAAACGGGCGGAACCGGGCCTTTTTCGCCTTCAACTTCACCGCCTGCCACAGGATCAGGAAAAACGCGCGGCGCGCACCAAAAGGTCGGCGCAGCAAAGACCACAGGATCGTGCGATTGGTCAGCGGAGCCCGCCGTCCGGTCAGGGTTGCAATCAGCCCACCATCGTCGCGCCCGTAATCGATCCAGACACCCACTCGGTCCGGGCGATAGTCAAACCGGAAGGTATAAGACCCTTCGACCTTTTGAAACGGCGAGACATGCATCAGCTTGTCCGCCACGATCCGGTCCGAGGGTCGGATCGGGGCAAAGTTGGGGGTGTGGCACAGATAGCTGTGGCGCGTGCCATAGGTGTTTGTGACCTCGGCCACCACGGCGTAAAGCTGGCCGTCAACATCAAAGCAAAACCAGAAGCTGACCGGATTGAACACATGGCCGAACACTCGCGGCTGGGTCAGCAATGTCACGTGATCCGGTTGGGTCACGCCCATCTGGTCAAACTGCTCCCGCAGCCAGGCCGCACCGCGCCCCTGCCCTGGCTCACCCCCATGGTCGCGCTCCCGCCAGTTGGTGACATTAGTCCGGTTCAGGGAAAACAGCGCCGGAGTGGCCGGGTGGCTTTCCGGATCCAGCAAAATGTAGTCGACGGAATAACGAAAAGCGTTCTGGATCGCGCCCTTGCGCCCGTGAAAGGTATGGCCTGCAATATGGTCGACCGTGTTCACGCAGTTTTCTCCGATCTTCGTGTAAACCGTTCCGGCGGCATTCTTTTCCTCATGTGTTTCTATCAGATAGTACGATATTTGACGCGGCCCGGATCAAAAACAGCAAATAAAGTGATCCGTCTTGGGCTGGGCTGCGTAATGTGGTTATGTTTACCGAGATCGATACCGTGACCTTGGATGAACCGGCGGCCGAAAGGCCAACACTGAAACCTCGGCGCGCAAGCAAACGCATCAGGGGCAAGCCGGTGAACAAAGCGGATGGCAGTTGCGAAACCAGAACTGAGTGGGTGAGCCACGTCAGGCGCATTCGGGACGCGAAGGATCAGGCGGCCTTTGCCGAGCTTTTCCAACACTTCGCGCCACGCATCAAGGCGTTTCTGATTAAGTCAGGGTCCGACGCCGCGCTGGCCGAGGAATGCGCGCAAGAGGTGATGGCGACCTTGTGGCACAAGGCGCATCTGTTCGATCCCACTCGTGCGACCGTGGCCACTTGGGTGTTCACGATTGCAAGAAACAAGCGCATCGACGTTCTGCGCAAACAACGCCGACCCGAACCCGAGGATCTGTGGTGGGGGCCTGAGGCGGAACCAGATCAGGACGACGTGGTCGCGCTGCAACAGGAAACCGCGCAGCTGCGCGACGCCATGGCGGCGTTGCCCGAGGCGCAAAGACAACTGATCGAACAGGCCTATTTTGGTGATCTGAGCCATCGAGAAATCGCATCTCAGACCGGGTTGCCGTTGGGTACGATCAAATCACGGATACGGCTGGCGCTGGACCGCTTGCGCCATGCGATGAATTGAGATGACGAAGATGAGCAACGATATCAAACATCACCTGACAGACGATCTGTTGATGGCCTACGCCGCGGGCAACCTGCCCGAAGCGTTCGACCTGATGGTGGCAACACACCTGTCCCTGTGTGACCACTGCCGCGCCCGGGCCGAAAGCTTTGACGCTGTGGGCGGATGTGTTCTGCAAGAGCAGGACAGCCCTACCAGCATGAGCGATGGGTCTCTAGCCGCAACCATGGCGCTGATCGCTCAGGGAGCCCCGATTGCAAAACCCGCACGTCCGGGATGCACGGTTCTGCCCGCGCCCTTGCAGGATTATGTCGGTGGCGATGTGAATGACATCAAATGGCGATCCATCGGCATGGGTGTAAAACAGGCGATCCTACCCACCACGAGCGAGGCCACCGCCCGCCTGCTATTCATTCCGGCCGGTGCGGCCGTGCCCGATCACAGCCATAACGGCATGGAACTGACGATGGTTCTGCAAGGTGCGTTCTCGGATGAGGTCGACCATTTCGGTCGTGGAGATGTTGAGATTGCGGATGAAAGCCTGCACCACACGCCGACGGCCGATATCTCAGAGGATTGCATCTGTCTGGCCGTGACTGACGCGCCTTTGAAGTTTACCAAGTTGATGCCGCGCCTGTTCCAACCATTCTTGCGAATCTGAAACACTGGGGTGGCTCGTGCTACACTGACCCTTCAATAGGTTCGGGAGACGTTTCATGAGAAATCATCTGATACTGACTGCATTGATCGCAAGCCTTACCAGCACGGCCTGGGCGCAGCGTGCAGCAGAAGTAAAATTCGAGCCCGGCAATTTCGGCACGATGGTGAATGGGGCAATTACCGGCAACGAGTATTTCGATTACATGTTGGGCGCGCAGGCTGGTCAGGAAATGTTCGCCGATCTCAAGGTCAGCGACACCAATGGCAATGGCGTGATTTACTTCAACATCCTGCCACCCGGCAGTGACGGCGTTGCGATCTACAACGGCTCTTTCGATGGCAACACCGCCCGCATCGACCTGCCCGAAGACGGAGATTATACGATCCGCGTCTATCTGATGGGCAATGATCGGGATACTGATAAGACAGTCGGCTACAATCTGGATCTGTCGATCCAGTAAAGCCTAGCCTTCGGATTTGCCCAGCGGTACCACATTATTGTGGTCGTCCGGGGCAAGCTCTTCGAAATCGAAGTTGTCCAACCGCTGTGCCCGACGCCCGGCTTTTTCGGCGCTGATCTTGATTTCCGAGATATCCTTGGCTGCCTGTCCGAAATGGCGATCAAGGTTCGAAACACGGTCCCCCAGACGCTCCACATCCTTGTGCAACAGGCCCAGTTCCTTGCGGATTGCCCCCGCCTGTTCTCGCATACGCGCGTCTTTCAAGATCGCTCTCATCGTGTTCAGCGTCGCCATGCAGGTGGTGGGGGAAACGATCCAGACTCGCTTGCTGAAACTCTCCTGCACCAGTTCCGGGAATTTGGCGTGCAACTCGGCATATACCGCCTCGGACGGAAGAAACATAAGCGCGCCGTCGGCGGTTTCGCCGTCCAGAATGTACTTCTCGGCAATATCGTTGATGTGCTTGCGCACGGTGCTGCGGAACATCTGAACCGCCGCTTTCAACTCGGCATCATTGGTCGAGCCGATCAGTGCCTCATACGCCTCCAATGGAAACTTGCTGTCGATTACAATCGGTCCCGGCGGGTTCGGCAAGTGGATCAGACAATCTGCGCGGCGACCATTCGACAGGGTCGCCTGCAATTGGAAACTGTCTGACGGCAAAGCCTTGGAGACGATATCGTTCAGCTGAATCTCCCCAAACGCGCCGCGTGTCTGCTTGTTCGACAAGATATCCTGCAGCGACAGCACATCGCCCGACAGCTTGGTGATATTGTCCTGCGCTTTGTCGATGGCGGCCAGACGTTCCTGCAATTGTGTCAGAGACGTCGCGGTCTGTTTCGACGAGCCATGCAGCGATTCCTTCATTCGCTCCTGCATCTCGGCCAAAGCCCGAGCGGATTTCATCGCATTGTCTGCCAACCGGTCATTCATCTGCTGCTGCACCGAGGACAGGCGCGATTCAACCGTCTGGATCACCTGCACCTGCGCATTGGCCTGTGTATCCGACACATGCTGCAAACCACCGCGCAACTGTTCCTGGCCCTGCCCCAGTTGCTGCACGTGTTGACCCAAATGCGCCATCTGCCGCACCAGCGGTTCTGCCATTCGGGCGGAACGGTTGGCTGCCCGCAAGGAAAGGAATAGCAGCAGCAGAATCAATGCCACCACTCCACCCGCGATCAGCACCACAGGGTCGTTCAAAGCCATTTCTGTGCCAGCAATCTCGATCATGTCGCCTCGGATGTTCTTGTTTTATTCTTCATAACCCGGCGAAGCGCCGGGATCAACTGCGCCCGAACAGGCGTTCGATGTCGCTCAGCTTCAGTTCCACATAAGTGGGTCGCCCGTGATTGCACTGGCCGGAATGGGGCGTCGCCTCCATCTCCCGCAGCAGGGCATTCATTTCCTCGGCTCGCATCCGGCGGCCAGACCGGACCGAGCCATGACAGGCCACCCGGCTCAGGATCGCTTCGATCCGCGCCTGCACCGTTTGGCTTTCGCCCTGATCGGCCAGTTCATCAAGAATATCCAGGATCATCGCGCGGGCGTCGACCTCGCCCAGAATGGCAGGCGTTTCGCGCACGGCGATGGCGCCGCCGCCAAAGGGTTCCAGCGTTAACCCAAGGTGCGACAGGTCATCTGCAACTGCCATCAGACGCGCGCAGTCGCCTTCGGACAGCTCGACAATTTCTGGGATCAGCAGTGCCTGCGCCGCGACGCCGTTCTCGGCCATCTGGGTTTTTAGTTTTTCATAAACCAGACGCTCATGCGCGGCGTGCTGATCGACGATCACCATACCATCAGCGGTCTGGGCAATGATGTAGTTCTCATGTACTTGCCCGCGCGCCGCACCCAAGGGCAGGTCCTGCATCGGGGGCTCTTCTGCTGTGGTCGAAACTGGCGGAGCCGCCTCCACGATGCTACCGCTATAATCGCGGGACAGTTCGGCAAAACCCGGCGCCTGCGCGTGAAACGCGGCCTGCCGGGCTGCGGGCGAAGGACGATCCATCTGATACACCCGGGCGGGAGTGGGCTGTGCCGGTTCGGGCCGCATCGCGCCCAGCGTTGCATTTGCCACGGTCGAGGACGCTCGGTGCCCCGCCTCGGCCAACGCATGCCGCAAGGCCGAGACGATTAGCCCCCGCGCCACGCCGGGATCGCGGAACCGAACCTCAGACTTTGCCGGGTGAACATTTACATCCACCAGCATCGGGTCGCAATCGATGAACAGCGCCGCCGCCGGATGCCGGTCGCGGCTGAGAAAGTCGAAATAGGCCGCCCGCAACGCACCGGTCAACATCTTGTCGCGCACGGGACGGCCGTTGACGAAGAGATACTGCGCCACTGCTGCGCCACGCGAATAGGTCGGCAAGGCAGCATAGCCATACAGGCGAATGCCTTCGCGCGTGGCATCGATCTGCAATGCGTTCTCGGCAAACTCGCGCCCGATCACGCGGGCCAGACGGGCGTGCAACGCATCGAACAGATCGCCATTTTCGCGATCGGCGCGAAAGGTCACGCGACCTTCACCCCCGCCCGAGACATCGCGCAGCGTAAAAGTGATGGCGGGCTCGGCCATGGCCAGACGTTTGACCGTATCAGTGATCGCCTGCGCCTCGGCCCGGTCGGTGCGCATGAATTTCAGCCGAGCGGGCGTGGCAAAGAACAGATCCCTCAGCTCGACCACCGTGCCTGTACGCAAGGCGGCGGGTTTCACCGCCTCCATCTTGCCACCAGATACATATATCTGGGCCGCATCTGACCCCGGCACCCGACTGGTGATGTTCAGCCGCCCAACCGCACCCAGCGATGGCAGCGCCTCGCCCCGGAAGCCGAACGTGTGAATGTTCAGCAGGTCCGACCCGTCGATCTTGGATGTCGCGTGGCGCGAAAGGGCCAGTGGCAGATCGTCCGCCGAAATCCCGCACCCATCATCCGTGACGCGAATCAACGTCTTGCCACCATCAGCGATATCGATGGCGATCCGGGTTGATCCGGCGTCGATGGCGTTTTCCACCAGTTCTTTGACAGCCGAGGCGGGACGTTCCACCACCTCACCCGCAGCGATGCGGTTGATTGCGGCATCGTCAAGTTGACGGATTACGGGGCGGATTTCGCTGATATTGGGGTTTGCCTGCACCATACCACCAGACCTAGCATATGCGCACACGATTCTGCCACTGATTTGGCAATCCTATTTTTAGGAGGGAGGGGGCGTTCGAACAATCGCGCTGTGCCGATGTCAACAGACGGCAAACCTTGCCACGATTGTCCGAACGATCCAAGTGAGTGGTGGTCATTCAGAAATTTATTGCGGCGGGCCTAACACGAAACGTGGCGCGACAATCATTAACTCTGTCCTCGCTGGGCGTCTGGGCGAATTTCAGCCGACCCCTCGCATTGACCAACAGCGGGAAAGCGCCGTGTCAAGTGGCTTGGGGCGCTCCGGCGCGGGAGCGGCACGGGCCCCACAATGCGGCGCAGGCCAGGATCAGGCCGGACATGGTTGCGATCATCCCCGCCGCGCTGACCGCATCCGTACTGCCCAACCAAAGCGGCCCGTAGCCCGCCAGCACATAGCCCGATATTGCCGACACGCTGGCGAAAATGACGCTCCAGGCGATTTGGGTTTCCAGCCGATTTGTCATCATCCGCGCCGCCGCCGGGGGGCAAATGAACATGGCGATCACGATAATTGACCCCACTGCATCAAACGCGGCCACGGCCGATATTGCAGCCACGATCACCAACGCCATACCCAGCGCGCCGGTGCGAATGCCGATGGTGCGTGCGAAGCCTTCGTCGAAGGTCGAAATCTTCAGCGGGCGCCAGAACAGCCAGATGAACAGGACCACCCCGACCAGCGTCAGCGCAATCCGCGGCAGCTCCGGCGGCAGCCCGGCCAAAGCCGTCAGGTCCAACAGCGATGACCAACCCACGGCATCCAGCCAGATCAGACTTTCCAGATTGCCATATAGCGCATGTTCCACGTCCAGATGCACGGTCGAGGTATCGGTCTGCTCCAGCAGCAGCACACCGCCTGCGAACATGGTGGTGAACACCACGCCCATCGCAGCACCGGGTTCAATCTGGCCCAGCCGCCGGATCGCCTCGATCATCACAACGGCAACAATGGCCGCACCCGCCGCGCCCAGCATCATGGGCCAGGTCGAGATCGCTCCGGTCAGCAGAAAGGCCACAACGATGCCGGGCAGCACCACGTGGCTGATTGCGTCCCCAATTAGGGCTTGTTTGCGAAGTACAAGAAAATTCCCCGGCAGGGCGCAGGCGATGGCGGCGAAGATCCCGATCAACAGAGGCGTCAGGGACAGGGGGACAAATTCTTCACCGCTCATGGCCGGACCTCCTGCGGGCCACCGATCAGGCGGTCGATATCCGCGATCTGATCGCGGGTCAGCACCGTTTCGATATCGCGCAGCCCGTCATAAAGCGCCGCCGTCGCCTCATGCGCCTGATCCGCGCGTACGATTTCCCACCGTTTTTCGTCGCGCAGCGCCTTGGCGGCACGGGCCTTGCCAGCCTCCGTGGCAACACCATCGGCGCGGGCCAAGCCAGCGCGTTTCAGCAGGCGCAGGGTCAGCGGTTCATAGATTTTCTGACCTTGCGCCAGCGCCAGCAATCCTTGGCGGATATGCACCCGACGCTGGAATCTCAGATGTTGCAACACCGCCGCCAGAACACCGCGAACAGGTGCAAACAGTAGGGACAGCGCGAAAAAGCCAAAACTGACCAGCACAATGATCGGACCGGTTGGCAAGTTCGGCGCCGAGGCTGACAGGGCCGCGCCCAGATACCCGGCCAACCCACCCGCCAAACCAGCGAGCAAAACAACTCGGTCCGAGCGGTCGGTCCAGAACCGCGCGGTCACGGGCGGTATGATCAGCAATGCCACAATCAGGATCAGCCCGACGATCTTCAACCCGACAACGGTGACGGCCATCACCAATCCCATCATCGCCAGATCAATCCGATGCACCGGCAGACCCCGTGCGGCGGCATATTCCGGGTCAAACGCCACCATGGTCATCGGACGGCGGATGATCATCACCAGAACAAGCGTCGCTGCCCCGCCAATCGCAATGATCAGCGCATCCGCCCACAACATCCCGGCAGTGGAGCCCAGTAAGAACCCTTCGAGCCCCGCCTGACGACCAACGCCCATGGTTTGAATCACGGTCAGCAGTACGATGCCAAATCCGAAGAAAACTGACAGCACCGCGCCGATGGCAGCATCTTCGGCCAGCCGCGTGCACCGGGTCAGCCAGTTCATACACAGCAGACCAATCCAGGCCGAGATCGCCGATCCGGCAAGCAGACCGATCAGATTGCGTCCATCGCCGCCAAAAGCGACCAGCACCATGAAGGCCAGGCACACGCCGGGCAGGGTCGCATGGCTGATCGCATCGCTGACCAGCGCGCGTTTGCGCAGAAACAGGAAAGTGCCGGTCACCCCGGCGGATACGCCCAGCAAGGTCGCACCAATAGCAACCAGCGTGGCGTTATAGCCAAGCTGCAGGCTCAGAGCATCCCAAAGCATGATTTACCCCAGCGCGCGTGAGATCTGGTCGATCTGCGCGGTGGCCAGACGGCCCCCATAGGCCGATTGCAGGGTTTCGGCGGTAAAGGCCTCGGCCACTGTTCCCTCGGCCACCTTACGGGTGTTGATCAGGAAGACGTGGTCGAAATAATCGGTAACGGTGGCCAGATCGTGATGCACGACAACGACGGTCTTGCCCGCCTCTTTCAGCGATTTCAAAACCGCGATGATGGCCTTTTCTGTGGCCGCATCGACCCCGGCAAAAGGTTCGTCCAACAGGTAAAGATCAGCCTCTTGCGCCAATGCGCGGGCTAGAAAAACCCGTTGCTGCTGACCGCCGGAAAGCTGGCCAATCTGACGATCCGCGAAGTCGCGCATGCCAACCCGGTTCAGGCAATCCATGGCCTGCGACATATGTCGGGCTCGAATGCGGCCCAACAGGCCCAACTGCCGCGACAGGCCCATCAGAACCACGTCGATCACGCGAGTCGGGAAATCCCAGTCCACACTGGCGCGCTGCGGGACATAGGCGATGCGGGCACGCTGCTGCTCCAGCGGTTTGCCAAAGACAGTGACCTGCCCGGAGAGCGGCGATACGATCCCCAATGCGGCTTTGAGAAGGGTCGATTTCCCCGCGCCATTAGGTCCGATGATCGCCGTCATCGCACCGGTCTGCACGGTCATATCCACCGAGAACACCGCAGGTTTCTGGCCATAGGAAACGGTCAATCCGCGAATGGCCAGAGGGCTCTCGTCCAAACTGTGCCCGGTAATTGAAACACCCTGATCAGCGGCCAGTTCCAGCATCATTCAAAACCCCGCCGATAGTTTGCCGTTCATACCCCGATCAGGCACATCCGCGCCCAGCGCCCCGGCGATGACAGTGATGTTGTGATCCAACATGCCAACATAAGTGCCTTCATACGTGCCAGGCTCTCCCATGGCGTCGGAATACAGCTCGCCGCCCACACCCACGTCGTGACCTTTGGCAGCAGCTCCTTCGATCAGCGCCCGCATCGACCGGTCAGAGACCGAGCTTTCAACGAACACCGCTGTCAGCTGCTGATCGACCAACGTATCCACCAGCTCTCCGATCCGGTTCAGCCCGGCCTCAGATTGGGTCGAGATGCCCTGAATGCCCATCACCTCATAGCCGTAAGCCGCGCCGAAATAGCCAAAGGCGTCATGCGCGGTGACCAGCACGCGGTTGTTTTCGGGAACAGCTGCAAGCGCCTGATTGGCATAGGTGGTCAGCGTATCAAGCTCGGCCAAATGCGCTTCCGCATTAGCGGCAAAAATATCCGCCGCTTCGGGGCGCGCTGCGGTCAGGGCCTCTTGCACCTCAATCACCACATCACGCCACAGGGTCGGGCTCATCCACACATGCGGGTCGTATTTGTCGGCATAATCGTCATGCCCACGCAGTTTGGACTTGTCGATCCCTTCAGCCACGGCCACCACAGTGCGTTTGCGGCCGAGGTCATGGAAGAAATCTTCCATCTGCGCTTCCAGATACAGACCGTGCCACAGGATCAGGTCCGCACGGGTCATCGCAACGATATCGCTGCGGGTCTGGCGATAGGCATGCGGATCGACTCCTGGACCCATCAGGCCCTTCACCTCGACCTGGTCCCCGCCCACCTGACGCGCGGCGTCAGCAATCATACCGGTGGTTGCGACCACTTTCAGTGGTGTCTCGGCCCAAGCCGTCAGAGGCAAAGCAGCCGCAAATGCCAGCGCTGCAAGAAAGCTGCGACGAATCATAGTCAGATCCCGATTTGGTGTCCTGTTGAGAATGAATATGCGAACCATTCGCAACTAAGTCAACGCTATTGCGAATTATTCGCAAGAAAATGCCTATTTTTGTCCATTTGGTCAAAAAATTTGCAGATCGAACCTTGCTGCACCTTCCCTTTACGTGCGGCTCGTGCGATTTTGGCGCAAACCTCCCAAAGGACGTGACTATGGATACGCAGAGCTCAGAAAGCCCCGTGCGCACCGCGCATCTGCCGCAAGTGACCGAACCCAGAAACCCCGGCATGGATCTTGATCTGGATTGGGTACGCGCCGTGCAGGCCAATACCTCGGCCATCGAACGCCGGGCCGCGACGCTGCCCGGTCGCCGCTCGGTTAAAAAAGAGTATCAGGCCGCGTGGCTGTTGAAGGCGATCACCATGATCGACCTGACCACCTTGTCCGGCGATGACACCGTGGGCCGGGTGCGGCGCCTGTGCGCCAAGGCGCGTCAACCGGTGGCACCTTCGGTATTGCAGGCGCTGGACATGCCGCCGATCACCACCGGGGCTGTCTGCGTCTACCACGACATGATCGGCACGGCGGTTGAGGCGCTGAAAGGCACCGGCATTCCGGTTGCGGCTGTGTCAACCGGTTTCCCGGCGGGCCTTTCGCCGTTCCACCTGCGTGTAGCCGAAATCGAAGAAAGCGTAAAAGCTGGCGCCGAAGAGATCGACATCGTCATCTCGCGCCGCCACGTGCTGTCCGGAGATTGGCAGGCGCTGTATGATGAGATGAAAGCCTTTCGCGTGGCTTGCGGTGATGCGCATGTAAAGGCCATCCTTGCCACCGGAGAGCTGGGCAGCCTGCGCAACGTCGCGCGCGCCTCGCTGGTCTGCATGATGGCCGGGGCGGACTTCATCAAGACCTCGACCGGCAAGGAAAGCGTCAACGCCACCCTGCCCGTGTCGCTGGTGATGATCCGCGCGATCCGCGACTATTATGACCGCACCGGGTATCGCGTTGGCTATAAGCCTGCGGGTGGCATCTCGAAAGCAAAGGACGCGCTGGTTTACCTGTCGCTGATCAAGGATGAGCTGGGTGACCGCTGGCTGGAGCCGGACCTGTTCCGCTTTGGTGCGTCGTCGCTGCTGGGCGATATTGAACGGCAGTTGGAACACTATGTGACGGGCGCGTATTCCGCCGGTTACCGTCACTCCATGGGCTGAGGGCAGAACAATGACAGTCAAAGAAATCTTCGAAACCATGGATTACGGCCCCGCACCGGAAAGCGCAGCCGAGGCGCTGGCCTGGCTGGTCGATCAGGGCGACAAGTTCGGTCACTATATCGACGGCGCCTTTACCAAGCCCGGCAAAGGGTTTGACAGCCGTAACCCCGCGACCGGAGAGGTGCTGGCCAAGCTGACCCAAGCCAAACAGGCCGATGTGGACGCAGCCGTTGCCGCCGCCCGCAAGGCGCAACCGAAATGGGAAAAGCTGGGCGGTGCGGGCCGTGCGCGATACCTCTATGCCATTGCGCGGCTGTTGCAGAAACACGCGCGCCTGTTTGCCGTGCTGGAAAGCCTCGACAACGGCAAGCCGATCCGGGAATCGCGCGACATCGACATCCCGTTGGCGCAGCGGCATTTCTACTACCACGCGGGCATGGCGCAGCTGATGGAAAGCGAGCTGCCCGATGTGCAGGCGTTGGGTGTGTGCGGGCAGATCATTCCGTGGAACTTCCCGCTTCTGATGTTGGCATGGAAAATCGCCCCTGCGATCGCGATGGGCAACACCGTGGTTCTGAAACCGGCTGAATACACCTCACTGACCGCGCTGCTGTTCGCTGATATCTGCTCCCAGGCCGGTTTGCCGAAAGGCGTGGTCAACATCGTCACCGGCGACGGTGCCGTGGGCGAAATGATCGTTTCCGCAGACGTGGACAAGATCGCCTTTACCGGCTCGACCGTTGTGGGCCGTCGCATCCGCGAAGCCACTGCGGGCTCAGGCAAAGAACTGACTCTGGAGCTGGGTGGCAAGTCTGCTTACATCGTCTTTGACGACGCCGATATCGATTCAGCCATTGAAGGTCTGGTCGACGCGATCTGGTTCAACCAAGGCCAAGTCTGCTGCGCAGGCTCGCGCCTGTTGGTGCAGGAAGGCATCGCCGACCGCTTCCACGAGAAACTGCGCGCGCGGATGGACAAGCTGCGCATTGGCGACCCTCTAGACAAATGTATCGACGTGGGCGCGGTGGTGGACCCGGTTCAGTTGCAGACCATCAAGAGCATGGTCGAAAGCAACACCGCCGGTCACGTTCATCAGGCGGCCTGCGACCTGCCCGCCAATGGGTGCTATTACCCACCGACGCTGATCTCGGGGCTCGAAACCTCAGACCCGCTGATGCAGGAAGAAATCTTTGGCCCGGTACTGGTATCGTCCACTTTCCGCACTCCGGATGAGGCGGTCGAGCTGGCCAACAACACCCGCTACGGGCTGGCCGCGACGGTCTGGACCGAGAATGTGAACCTTGCACTGGATATTGCGCCCAAACTGGTCGCGGGCGTGGTCTGGGTCAATGCCACCAACCTGTTCGATGCTGCCGCCGGATTCGGCGGTGTACGCGAAAGCGGCTTTGGCCGTGAAGGCGGTTGGGAAGGTCTGGCGGCCTATACCAAGCCCAAGGGCAAGGTCAAACCGCTGGCCAAGGTTGAGGCGACCCTGGGCGAAGGTGCTCCGGTTGATCCCATCGACCGCACCGCCAAGATGTATGTCGGCGGCAAGCAGGCAAGACCCGATAGTGGCTATTCCAAGCCTGTCTGGGGTAAATCCGGCCTGTTGGGCCATGTGGGCCTGGCCAACCGCAAAGACGTCCGCAACGCGGTTGAGGCTGCGGCGGGCGCCAAGGGCTGGTCTAAAACCACCGGCCATCTGCGGGCGCAGATCTTGTATTACATTGGTGAAAACCTGTCGGCCCGTGCTGATGAATTCGCGGCTCGTCTCGATGCCATGACCGGTAAGAAGGACGGTGCAAAAGAGGTCGAGGCCTCGATCCAGCGCCTGTTCACCGCTGCCGCCTGGGCGGACAAATATGACGGTCAAGTGCATGGCGTTCCGATCCGGGGCGTTGCCATTGCCATGAAAGAGTCCGTTGGCGTCATCGGCGCGCTGTGCGCGGATGAGGCACCTTTGCTGGGTCTGGTCTCGGCCATGGCCCCGGCGATCGCTATGGGTAACCGGACAGTTCTGGTCGCGTCCGAGCCCTATCCGCTGACAGCAACCGACTTCTACCAGATTCTTGAGACGTCCGACGTGCCCGCAGGTGTGGTCAACATCCTGACCGGCAGCCACGTGGAACTGGCGAAACCGCTGGCCTCACACCTGAACGTCGATGCGGTCTGGTCGTTCTCGTCCACTGATCTTTCACAAGAGATCGAGGTCGTTTCGGCCGGAAATTTGAAACGGACCTGGGTCAATAACGCGACGGCATTTGATTGGGGCGTGGACCATTCGCGCCGCTTCCTGCAGGCTGCAACCGAAGTGAAAAACATCTGGGTGCCCTACGGCGAGTAGGGCTCCCGTTTTAGGGAGGCCCACATGGATTTTTCAGGACAGACCGTCATCGTCATTGGCGGCACCAGCGGCATCAACCGCGGCATTGCCGAGGCGTTTGCGGCCTCGGGGGCCAAACTGGCCGTTGCCAGCCGGTCGCAGGACAAGGTCGATGACACGCTTGCCGCGCTAAAAGAGGCCGGCGCAGCCGAAGTAGTTGGCGCAGCCTTTGATGTGCGCGATGCGCAGGCAGTGGCGGACGGGCTGAAACAATTCCATGACGCCTTGGGTGATTTCGACGTTCTGGTCTCTGGCGCAGCGGGGAATTTCCCGGCGCTGACCTCCGAAATGTCGGTCAATGCGTTCAAGACCGTGGTGGATATCGACCTGATGGGCACCGTTCATGTGATGAAGGGGGCCTATCCTTACCTCAAACGCCCCGGCGCCAGCATAATCAATATCTCGGCCCCACAGGCGTTTCTGCCCTACGAAGGGCAAGCCCATGTTTGCGCGGCCAAAGCCGGGGTCGATCAGATCACCCGCACCCTGTCGATGGAATGGGGGGTCGAAGGCATCCGCGTGAACTCGGTGGTGCCAGGATTTATTGAAGGAACTGAAGGCGCGCGGCGTCTGGCACCAACGGAAAACGCCCACGAGGAACTGCGCCGCGATGTGCCGCTGGGGCGTTGGGGAAATACACAGGATGTAGCCAATGCCTGCCTGTTCCTCAGCTCGGACATGGCCAGCTATATCAGTGGCACAGTTCTGTCCGTTGATGGCGCGCTGTATCAGCGCGGGTCCGGCAAGTTCGGGCAGATGATGGGGCAGATGCTGCGCAGCGCAGCGGGGAAAAAGGGCTGAGCGTTGCTCAGCCCCCTTTGATCAGTTTGTGGTTTCCAAACCTTCGGGTTTGCCGACAACAGTGAAATGCAGCCCCTCGGGGTCCAGCAATTCACTGGCCACACGGTTCACCTCGTCCAACGTCACCGCGTTCACCTTGTCGTTGCGGGTGGCGATATAGTCGATGGGCAGGTTTTCCATCTGCATACCGACCATGATCCCGGCGATCGGGCCATTGCCATCAAACCGTAACGGATAGGCTCCGGTCAAATAGGTCTTGGCGTCGTCCAACTCTTTTTGAGTCACACCTTCGGTCGCGGCACGCGCCCACTGGTCGCGGATCACCTCGACCGCTTCGGCGATGCGGTCATTGGCCGAGGACACCGAGCCCAGATAGACCGAAGCCAGATCCTTGGGTACCAGATAGGTCGCGACGCCATAGGTCAGGCCACGCTTTTCGCGCACTTCCTGCATCAGGCGGCTCTCAAAACCACCGCCACCCAGAATGTGGTTCAGAACAAAAGCGGCAAAGAAATCCGGATCGTCCCGGTCGATCCCCGCGTGGCCGAACAGGGCCACGGATTGCGGCGTATCGAACTCGACCACGCTGACGCCACCGGGGATGTCCACGTCAGCACGGCCCGGAATGGGTTTGCCCGCCTCGGGCAGATCCGCCAGCAACGTGTCCAGCAACGCGCCCAGCTCATCGGCTGTGATATCGCCCACCGCACCGACATAGAGGCGGTCCTTGGCGAACACATTGTCATAGGCGGTGACCACATCATCACGGCTCAATGCGCTGACGCTTTCCATCGTGCCTTTGCCCTCAGACCCATAGGGGTGATCGCCATATGCCATCTGTGCAAAATTGCGCCCGGCAATGTCATTGGGGTCAGTCTGGTCCGAGCGCAGCCCGGACAGAATCTGCGCCTTCACGCGCTCAACCGCGTCTTCATCGAACCGAGGCTCGTGGATCGTGGTGCGCAACAAGTCGATGACTTCGCCCCGGTTCTCAGTCAGAAATTGCGCGGAAATCGAAACGGAATCATCCGACGCGTTGTACCGGAACGAGGCCGCCAGTGATTCCAACTCGCGCGCGTAGGTGCGGGCGTCCATGTCACCTGCGCCTTCTTCGATCAGACCGCTCATCAGATAGGTGGCGCCGCGTTTGCCGGGCTCATCCAGCGACGTGCCACCGCGAAAACGTAGTTCCAGCGCGGTGAAGGGGATCGAGTGATCCTCGACCAGCCATGCGGTGATACCGCCGGGCGAGGTGACCTCTTCGATCTCGATCTCAGCCCAAGCAGGCAGCGCGATGACAAAGGCGATCAGGGTTGAAAAAATCCGTTTCATTGCGTCACCTCATCGTCGCGCATCAGCCACCCAGTGACCGACGCCTCGGGCTGCAGAACCTCACGGGCGGCGGCGATGATTTCTTCCCCGGTCACGGCCTGCAGGATATCGGGCCACGCCTGTACATCCTCGACCGTCAAGCCGCTGGTCAGGGCGCGGCCATAGCGGTTGCCGATCCCGTCCACATTATCGCGCGCAAAAGTCTGGGCGGCGCGCAGCTGCATCTTGATCCGGTCAAGGTCTTCTTCGTTCACACCTTCAGCGATGAAGTCGGCGACGGCTTGATCCATGGCTTCTTCGGCTTCTTGCAGCGACACGCCCTGGGCCGGGACGACCAGCAGATCAAAGGTCGTGTCGTCCAGCGAGACGCCGCGATAGAAGGCACCCGTATAAACGACCTTTTGCTGTTCGAATTGCAGTTTTTCGTTCAGGTAGGACGTGGTGCTGCCCCCCAGCAGTTCGGCCAGCAGGAACAGCGCGGCGGCTTTTTCCTGCGCACCGGCATCCCGTTCGGGCGCGAGATAGCTGCGCTGGACGTAAGGCTGCGAAACGCGCGCGTCCTTGAAGGTCAGGCGACGTTCGGCCGATTGTGGCGGTTCCTGGGAACGTACGCGTTCAGGTAAGTCCGGGTTGGCGGGGATAACGCCATAATACTGTTCGGCCAGAGTTTTGACCTCATCCGGCTCCACATCGCCGGTCACCACCAGAATGGCGTTATTGGGCGCGTAATGGGTCTGATAGAAGGACAGCGCATCCTCCATGTCCAGCGTCTCCATCTCGTGCTTCCAGCCGATGATCGGCACGCCGTAACGATGGTTAAGGTACTGAGACGCGCTCATCTGCTCGCCAAAAAGCGCCCGCGGGCTGTTTTCGGTACGCTGGTTGCGTTCTTCAAGGATCACGTCACGCTCGGTTGCGATATCCTCTTCGCTCAGGCGGATATTGCGCATCCGGTCCGCCTCCATCCGCATCATCAACTCCAACCGGTCGGCAGCTACGCGCTGAAAATAGGCAGTGTAGTCATAGGAGGTGAAAGCATTGTCATTGCCACCATTGGCGGCGACGGTAGCGGAGAACTCGCCCGGTGCCAGCGTATCGGTGCCCTTGAACAGCAGATGCTCCAGGAAATGCGCCACGCCGGACGAACCAACAGGCTCATCCGCAGATCCGGCGCGATACCAGACCATGTGCTGCACGACCGGGGCGCGGTGATCTTCGATCACAACGACATCCATGCCGTTATCCAGCGTGAAAGTGGTAACCGCCTCGTGCCCTTCCTTGGCAAGCAAAGGGGTGGCGGCGAACAGGGCGGCAGATAATGCCAGGGCCCGAACCATGGGGCGTCCTCCGTTTCGTTTGATGGTGTTCAAACTACGGTTGTGGTGCGCAGGTTCAAGGGTGATGACGGAAAGTTAAGATTTATTCATCAGCCGGTGGGGCCGAGGGCGTCTCAATCCCGGCCTGACGCGCTGCTTCGTTCTGCCGATTGGCATCAAGTGCCTCGCGACTGTAAACCTGCGAATAGCGGTCTATCTTGAACAGGCGCAGACGGGTCAAGCGGCCCTGCTTTCTGCGAAACTCGGCGTCTTCGGTGTCGACGACCTGACGCGTGTTGGACGGTACGCCATAGCGGCTTGAGGCCGTCACCAGCGCGCCATCAGATGCAGGAATTGCGGCATTCGGGTTCAACGCCGCTTCGCTACCGCCCAGCGCCACCACGGCATCCGCCTTGGGGTTTGGGTCGGTCAGGTTGGAACCGCCCGGTGTGGGCGCAGGCAGGAACTTATAGTCCTTGGGCTGGGTCAGCGGTTTGACCGGCATGACCGAAAACTCATCCGGTCCGTCCCCCGGTGCCTCAAGATGGCGCAAACCGATATCCGAGCACCCGGCAACCGCAAAGGCCAATGTCACAGCAAAAATGGAACGCGGCAACCGCATCAGAGTCTCCAGCCAGTTTCAGGCGCTTTTATCGCATATCACCCGGCGCGTCACGAGGGCTTTTTGCCATCGAACAACACAAGTCCGAAAGCACCCGCAAAGATGAACACATCGGCCAGGTTGAAAACAAACGGATTGTTGAGGCCGCAACAGGACATGTTCAGGAAATCCAGAACATAGCCGTACAGCACCCGATCCACCACATTCCCAAGCGCGCCACCAATCAGCAACCCGCCGCAAAACAACATCAGCTTGGACGGGGTTGTCCGCATCAGCCAGATCAGCACGCCAATCGCAACAGCCAGCGAGATGCCGATCAGCACCCAACGGGCGGTGTCGCTGTCGCCTTGGAACAGGCCGAAATTGATGCCCCGATTCTCACCGTATTTGAACACCAAGAGCGGCGGCAGCACGTCGATATTTCCCTCGGCCACACGCATCACGTGAACGACCAGATACTTACTGATCTGGTCGATCGCAAACGCAGCCAGCGCGGCCCAGAGCAGAATACGAGAGCGCATCAGTGGCGGAAGTGGCGCATGCCGGTGAAGACCATGGCCAATCCGGCCTCATCCGCGGCCGCGATCACCTCGTCATCACGCATTGAACCGCCCGGCTGGATGACACAGGTCGCACCAGCCTCAGCGGCTTCCATCAGCCCGTCAGGGAAGGGGAAAAATGCATCAGACGCAACGGCCGAGCCGATGGTGAGCGGCTGCGGCAAGCCGAGCGCGTCGGCCATGCGTTCGGCCTTCTTGGCGGCAATCATGGCAGAGTCCAAGCGGCTCATCTGGCCTGCACCAACGCCAACAGTCGCGCCATCTTTCACGTAAACGATGGCGTTGGATTTAACGTGTTTCGCCACTTTCCAGGCAAACAGCAGGTCGCGCATCTGCTCTTCGGTCGGCGCCTTTTTGGTGACGACCTTCAGATCGTCCATGCCGACAAAACCATTGTCCTTGTCCTGCACCAGCAGACCGCCCGCTACCTGACGCACGGTCTTGCCGCCTGCGGTCACGTCCGGCAGGGCTTCGGTGGTTAGAAGGCGCAGGTTCTTCTTGGCCGCGAAGATCGCTTTGGCCTCATCCGATGCACCGGGGGCGATCACGACTTCGGTGAAAATCCCGGTGATTTCCTGTGCGGTTTCCGCGTCGAGCGGTTGGTTCAGTGCCACGATCCCACCAAAGGCCGAAGTACGATCGCAGTCGAATGCCGACTTATACGCGTCCAGCAAGGTCGCGCCTGTAGCTACGCCGCAAGGGTTGGCGTGTTTGATGATCGCACAGGCCGCACCTTTTGCAGGATCGAACTCGGCCACCAGTTCAAACGCTGCGTCGGTGTCGTTGATGTTGTTATAGCTCAGCTCCTTGCCCTGGTGCTGAACGGCGGTCGCCACACCCGGACGGTTGGTTCCATCAGTGTAGAAAGCCGCCTGTTGATGACTGTTCTCACCATAACGCAGGGTCTGTTTCAGCTCACCGGCAAAGGCGCGGCGCTTGGGCGCATCAAGCTGCAGTGCGTCGGCCATCCAATTCGAAACCGCGGTGTCGTACGCTGCGGTCCGGGCGTAAGCCTTTTGCGCCAGCCACTGGCGGAAACCGTAGGATGTCTTGCCGTAATTCTCTTCCAACTGATCCAGGAGCGAAGAGTAATCCTCGACATCCACAACTACGTTCACAAAGGCATGGTTCTTGGAGGCCGCACGGATCATCGCAGGGCCGCCAATATCGATGTTCTCGATGCACTCGTCATAACCTGCGCCTTTGGCCACCGTCGCCTCGAACGGATAGAGGTTCACAACCAGCAAGTCGATCGCGCCAATACCATGTTCATTCATCGCAGCCACGTGGCCGTCGTTGTCGCGCAGCGCCAGCAGGCCGCCATGCACCATCGGGTGCAGAGTCTTGACCCGACCATCCATCATTTCGGGGAAACCGGTGATCTCGCTGACATCCTTCACCTCAAGCCCTGCATCACGCAGCGCCTTGGCTGTACCGCCGGTCGACAGCAGCTCGACCCCGCGCTCGGCCAGCGCCTTTCCCAGCTCGATCAATCCGGTCTTGTCGGAAACGGAAAGCAACGCGCGGCGCACGGGGTGAAGATCAGTCATGGGTCCAAAGGTCCTTTTGGCGTCAGTCAAACTCGGGCTCGTCCCGGTGCAGATCGCGCACGGCATAGGCTGTATCCTGAGCCTTACTCAGCGTCCACCGGGTGCGGGTCGCATACTCCATTGCGCGCCCGGATAGAACGATCTGTTTTGTCGCGCGTGGCTTTAAACGGCCTTTTTCAAGGTAAACGCTTGGTTCAACGGATAATTTTCCCACGCCATCATGGCGGAAAATCCAAATTTCGCCGCTTTTGAGCGCCATCGACACCGCCGCGCCGCCCAAATCAATGGCCGCATCCACGTCTGGATGCAGGTGAAACCGGATATCAAACCCGATCCCGTTCAGGCCCGAAGCGTCCAGCGCCCGGTCAAACTGCCGCTTGGCCTTGTCGGTAGCAGTCAGCAAAATATCCTCGCCCGTCAGTTCTCGCCCATCAAATCGCAGCTCAAACGTACGCGCATGGGTCAGACCGAACACTTTGGTATAGCCGTCATGCCCGACCATAAAGCGGGTGCCTTCGAATGCCTCTTCGAAATCAATCGGCACGTCTTGCGGTGCATCGACCAAAGCCTCTCGTTCACCTCCATTCCCCGCTGGTGCCAAACGCGCGCTAGAATAGCCATCCAGGCACAGGGTCGAATGCGAAGGTGTTGCGCGCCCGGCTCGCCGCCATTCCGTTCCGAAACTTTCGCCTGATCCGCAATTCACAATCAGTGGCCGCCGCCCCGAAGTTAGCTCAAACGCCAGTGTCGAGGCATGGGCATTATAAGATGCAGCCCCCTTGGGCGGCACGTTAGCATCGACGATCACGCTGGTCCGGGCCGCGTAAAGCCGTGCAAACCCCATCGCCAACCCAGTTGCGTGTTGCGGGCGAACCCCGCTTTGAGCCAACGCCTGATCCAGCCGCCCTTCGATCCCGCGCCCTCCGCCATGAAAGCGGGCCAATGCGCCGTCTGAATGGCGCAGGCTGCGCAGCGTCGGCGCCATGCGTTTGATCGCATCGGCCTGCGCGCCGGGGGTGCCTCGCCCCTGATCGCTCAGCGCGGCCGAGGTCCAGGACAGCAGGGTAAACACCTCAAGCAATTCTTCTGGATTGCGGGTGGAAATGCCACCTTGCGCGTCGATCTGCCTTTCGCATTCCCTTGCCAGGGCGCGCAGGGCCGGGTCGGCCATCTGCTCCAACCCTTTCAGCGCCAGTCCGGCCTGAACCAGACCGGCCAGAGCCTCGAACCGGGGCAGGCCCGGCGTGGCCGCTTTCCAGCGTTTGGACAGGAACCAGGTTTGCTGCGCCAGCGCGCGAAAGAACACAGCGCTCTGCTTGTCATCCATTCCACGCAGAAGGAAGACGGCGTGGTTGATCCAGCGCATCACCCGTCGGCCGGTCAGATCGGGTGCCCAGCCAGGCCCTTGCCCGCGGCCATGCGCGTCGATCCAACCCCACACCCAACGCTGCGCCTTTTCCCGCGCCCGCATATCGCCGACGGCGGCCAGATCATCCAGCCAGGCAAACCCGTGGCGCTCATTGTCAAAGCCGGTGCTGGGCGCGGTCACGTCCCACAGGCCGGTATCCTGTGCCTCGACCAGATACCCGGCAAACAGCAGATTTCCGGCGACCAGCTGCCGCCCCCGGGCAAATGAACCTACGGTGCGCGGTTCAGGCTCGGTGACGAAGCCGGCAGCGGCCTTGCGCCGCTGACTGAGCCGCGCATACAGACGGTTCTGAAACCACGTCCACCGGTTTGTCATGGTATCTGAGTTTGACATGACGCTCGTTACTCTGCCTCTCACGCTCTGCTGGCGCCTGAGACCCAACGATAGACCGGTGTGATCGTCAAGTCATCGAAAAGCGTGCCATCAGGCGGATTTGTTCAGGCAGGCGATATAGAACCCGTCCATGCCACCGCGATCCGCCCAATAATCGGGCCGCAGACGCAGGCCACCTTCTTCGGTGATCCAGCTTTGATCCACCCCGGTCACGTCCAGCGCGGTGCGGTCGATGCTCATGTCAGGATATTGTTCCAGCGCCTCTTCGATCTGCACCTCGCCTTCGTCAGGCAACAGGGAGCAGGTGCAATAGACCAACCGTCCGCCGGGTTTCAGCAGGGTCCAGGCATGGGCCAGCATCTGCGCCTGCAATTCAATCAACCCACCGAATTCCGAGCCGTCCTTGGCAAAGGGCAGGTCCGGGTGGCGCCGAATGGTTCCGGTGGCCGAACAGGGTGCGTCCAGCAGGATCGCGTCATACTGGCCTTGATGCTCCAGCGCGTCACCAGCGATGACTTGCGCTTGTAAGCCAGTGCGTTTGAGGTTCTCGCGTACTCGTTCCAACCGCGATTCTGAGATGTCGAGAGCCGCCACCTTGGCCCCGGCAGCCGCCATTTGCAGCGTCTTGCCGCCCGGTGCAGCACACAGATCCAGCACGGTTTCCCCGGGCTTTGGTGCCAGTACACACACCGGCAAAGCCGCCGCCGCGTCCTGCACCCACCAGTCGCCCTGATCAAACCCCGGCAGGTTTGAGACCTGCCCCGCATCCTGCATACGCATCGACCCGGTCGGCAGTGCCTCACCCGGTCCCTTGGCCCCCGGTTTCAGTGAGAGGTCCAGCGGTGCGCCAGTGAAATGCGCCTGCTCCATGCCTGCAACGGCATCAGTGCCCCAGGCCATGATCAGCGGCTCGCGCAGCCAGTCCGGCAGGCGCGGCACCCGCATTTTGGGCCAGGCTTCCGGCCCTTCGGCGGCAACCTTGCGCAGCACAGCGTTGACCAACCCCTTGAGCCGGCCATGTTTGCGCGACCGCCCCACAATTTCGACCATCGAGTTCACGACACCATGCGCGGCCTCACCCTGGCACAACTCAACCGCGCCCAGGCGCAGCGCGTTATGGACGGTCAGAGCAGGCGTCCTGTTAAGGTGATTGTCCAGAAGACGGTCAGCTCGTTCCAAACCGCGCAGGGTTTGCAAGGTCAAACGCTGCGCCCGCGCGCGATCCTCGGGGGCCAGTCGATCCAACGCGCCTGCGGCCAGGCATTCGGACAACAGCCGCCCCTCACCCAATATCTGATCCAACAGATAGATCGCGCTGCGTCGCGCCGCTGTTGCGTTGTCGGACATGAAACCGCCTTTGATGTGACTCTCGTCCGCATTGCCAAAGGCGGACGGGGGCGTATATCAAGCCCGTGCCCGGAAAGGAACCCGATGTCATGCCCGACACCACGAATGACGACCACAAAGACCTGCCCCCAGCCGCCCAGCGCGCCCTGGCCGAGGCGGAAGAACGCCGCAGCAAGGCCGAGGCAGAAGCAAAAGAGATGCCCAAGGAACTGGGCGGGCGCGACGGCCCTGATCCGGCCCGCTATGGCGATTGGGAAAAAAAGGGCATCGCCGTCGATTTCTGATTGATCAGCCCTGAAGTGCCTGCAGAAAATCGGCAATCAGGGCACGCTGCTTTTTCGATTTGACCCGCTCTTCGGGCCAAGTCAGCCAATAGCCGTCTTTGGTCTGCAAATCGGGCAGATCCAGCCGACACAGCCGACCGGCCTGCAAATCCGCGCTGGCCAGAGGCACCGAGCCCAGCACCACCCCAATCCCCTGCCGGGCCGCCGAAATGGCATGTTCCATCGAATCGAAACTGATCTGTGACGGCGGCATCTCGCCATGCCCCGTCTTACGCGCCCAGTCCCGCCACGCCGGGCGCTCGCCACGCAGCTCAATCAGCGGCACCCCCCATTTTACACCGGGCGCGGCCATCGGCACCAGAACCTCGCGGGCGATCAGGGCCGCATCCCGACCGGGCCAGGCCCCACGCCCATAGCGGATTTGCAACCAGGTCCGCTCCTCATCCAAGGACGACCGGCGCGCCACCGAGTCGGTCATCACCCGCACATTGGGTCGCGTTTCCTGAAACCGAGCAAGCCCAGGCAGAACCAGAGCGTGGATGTTCGAAGACAGGCCCGCGACGCGCAGCTCTTGCGGGGATTTGCCGAACAAATCTTCGGTGTTGCGCTCCAACGCCTGCAAACTCTCTTGCACCAGCGGCAGATAGCTTTCGCCTTCAACCGTCAGTGACACGCCTCGTGCCTCGCGCACGAACAGGGACCGGCCCAGCCAAGCCTCCAGGTTACCGATCCGCTGACTGACGGCTGCCTGTGTCAGCCCAAACTCTCGGGCGGCGGCGGAAAAACCACCCAACCGACCGGCGGCCTCGAACACGCGCAGCCAATCCAGCGGCGGCAATCCGATTTTTTTCTTTGCCATAAGATTTTCCAAGCCTCAGCCGAAAGAAGGATTAATTGTGTTAATGCCACAAGAGGCGTATCTGCTCAATCAAAGCCCGCGCTGAACAGGAGACCCCCATGCTGCGCACTGCCAATCACGATACTTCGGTTGTGACTGTTGAATTTGACACCGGAACTCAGGCCCGTTTCCATGCGATCTGGCTGCGCGATAATGCGCTGGATCCGGAGACACGCGCGCCCGGAAACGGTCAGCGTCTGATCACCATCAGCGACATTCCCGTCGATATTTCAGTCAGCTCCGCCGAGATCAGCAATGGCGATCTAACGGTCACTTTCCAGCCCGAAGACAAGACCGTGACCTTCCCCGCCGATTGGCTGGCCGATCACGTCTATGATTGCGCCCGGTCCTTAGAAACAGGCCGTGTCGCACATGGCATCACCACGTGGGAACGCGGCATCGAAGCGCCAAGTGCTGATTGGGGTGAAGTCCACGCCAATCCCGCCGCCAAGCGCGGCTGGCTGGCTGCAGTGGCTAAGTTCGGTTTTGCCAAGCTGACCGGCGGCCCGACTGAGCCGGAATCACTGCTGAAGGTGGCCGATCTGTTCGGCTACGTCCGCGAAACCAACTATGGCCCCTATTTTGAGGTTCGGACCGAGGTAAACCCGACCAACCTAGCCTATACTGGCCTTGGTCTTCAGGCGCATACCGACAACCCCTATCGTGACCCGGTGCCGACGCTGCAAATCCTCTATTGTCTGGAAAACAGCGCCGAAGGTGGCGATTCCATTGTAGTCGATGGTTTCCGTGCCGCCGAAAAACTGCGCGATCAGAACCCCGAAGGCTTCGCCCTGCTGGCAGGCTATCCCGCGCGATTTGAATACAAAGGTTCGGACGGCATCTGCCTGCGGTCTCGCCGCCCAATGATCGAGTTGTCGCCGGACGGTGAGCTAGTCGGCATCCGCTTCAACAATCGGTCTTCCGCCCCGTTTGTTGACGTGCCATTCGATCAGATGGAAGCCTACTATGCTGCCTATCGCCAACTTGGCGAGATCATCGACGATCCGGCCATGGGCGTGTCGTTCAAGCTGGAACCGGGTGAAAGTTTCATCGTCGACAACACCCGCGTCCTACACGCGCGGCTGGGCTATTCCGGCGCAGGATCGCGTTGGCTACAAGGCTGCTATGCCGACAAGGATGGATTGCTGTCGACGCTCGCAGCGATGGACATGGCGCAACCGGAGGCAGCGGAATGAAACCCGATTTCTCAACCCTCAACCGCGACAACATCGTGGCCTTTATCGGGGATATCTTCGACCGTCGTGGTGGCGAGGAATATCTGGGTGAACCGGTCACGATGGCAGAACACATGCTGCAAGGTGCCACAATTGCCGAACAGAACGGCCAGTCCGAGGAAATCATCGTTGGCGCGCTGCTGCACGATATCGGCCATTTCACATCCGAGTTCGGCACCTATCACCCCGACGATACCGAGGATCGCCACCACGAGGATGCGGGGGCCGAAGTTCTGGAACAGTTCTTCCCGTCAGTCATCACCGATTGCTGCCGCTATCATGTGGCGGCCAAACGGTATCTCTGTGCCACCAAGCCTGAATATTTCAACCGCCTATCCACAGCTTCGGTTCACACTTTGGAGCTGCAGGGTGGTCCGATGAGCGCCGAGGAAGTCGCGGAATTCGAGGCCAACCCGAACCTGAAAGAAGTCATTCAGGTCCGCTATCTGGACGAGGCAGGCAAGCGTGCGGATATGAAGACGCCGGATTTCACCCATTTCGCGCCGATGGTGCAACGCATGGTCGACAAACATCTGGGGGCGGCATGAACGCCCCCGAATATATCTTTGAGGCCAGTTCAAAGCCGTCCCTGCCCTGGCATGAGGTGCCCCTGATCCGGGCCACAGACGCGTCGGTCAAGGGCTATGGCTGTCTGGTCGATGACCCGGACGGCTTCGAGATCGAAATCTCTCGCTGGCCCCAACAGGGCTGGCGCCCCATCGACGAAGGCACCGGCGATGAAGGTGGCTGGGTTGAGGGCACGTTCAAATGCGACTGGCAGGGCGACGTGCTGTATGGTGAGAACGAGGCGGTTAAAGGCCACTATGTTCTGGGCTGGTCCGCTGACCCGCAACAGGCACAGACCGACCAGCAAACCGCGCCGCGTGATCAGGTGCTGCTGTGGCATATGAACTATCACCCAGACGGCGGACAGATGTTCTGGCCGTTGGACAACAAGCCCTTCATCGTTCCCGCTGCGCTGCCCGGGGACAATTTGACCCCCGAAAAGGTGGTCGCGTTCTGGTGTGACGGCTCGCGAGGCCTCTATATCCACCCCGGCATCTGGCATGAGGGGATTTTCCCCGTCGAAGACAATCAACGGTTCCTCGACCGCCAGGGCCGGGTCCACGCCCGTGTCAGCGCCGATATTGGCAAAGAATTCGGCGTTTATCTGGCCTGCCCGCTGCGTGATGAAAAGGTGAAGGATCTGTAACTGCACCTCAGGAAGCCTGTCTTCAGAAACCCTTAACCCTTAGCCGAAACATCTGTGATACTCTGATGCCACGTCCAACAGGCACGGGAGGTATCCGATGGGATGGAACAGGCGCAAAGTTGTCCAACTGGGAACCGCAGCAACGGTCGGAACCTTGTTGCCGCGCATGGCAACAGCAGCGGAAGACCAAAATGCGGCGTTCGAACAGGAATTCAGCACGACGCTCGATCATCTGAGAAAAACATTCTCGGGGCTTGGGTTCAACGAAGCAGCGCCACTGTCCGTTGCTTCCGGGCGCGATGACTATAACGAGGGGCTGCGGCACGATTTTGACCAATCCGCGCTGCCCTCGAACGCTTTTGTCATTCAACCGTTGGCTCGGGTTGCCGATGTCAGTGAGAAATCTCGTGCGGACGTGTTACCGCTGTTTCATGAGGTCGGCTGCCATCCCGCAGACGCAGACGGTCAAGCCACGACGCGTCTGATGATGCGCATTCTGACCGAAGCCTTCGATCTTGACCCCGCCCGCATTGCCTTTGTCAGCGTGCCGCAGTCCGAGGATATGCGCACGGTGCTGGACGAGATGGCCCTGCCCTTTACTGAAAAAGTGCTGCTGCGCGATGAGGTTGAGGCCCTGGCCGCCCGCGATGCCTCGGGCTTTTTCTTTCCTGATCCGTTTGGCGATGCCTACATCGTGACGATGGGCGTCTATTACCGCGTCGGTGATACGGATGAACTCGCCCCCACGGCCTATCCCCCGTCCGCCAACTGGACCGAGATCGGCGAAATCGTGATCGGAGGTGAGGCCGCGCCCCTTGGCATTTCCATCGGGGCCGAGCGCCTGACCTATGCCCGGACCGGCCGGTACCCGACATGGGATCAACGATTGGGGCTGCTCTTTGCAACGGTAGAACAGGATGGTGCAGAACCGCCCGGTCTGGCCGCATTCCGCTAAACAGGGTTACAGCCCCAGCACATCCACCATGTCATACTGGCCGGGGGCCTTGCCCTGCCCCCATAGCGCCGCCTTTAGGGCACCGCGCGCAAAGATGGCGCGGTCGGTGGCCAGATGGCGCAGAACGATGCGTTCTCCTGGGGCGGCGAACAGCACGTCATGCTCGCCGACGATATCGCCACCGCGAATGGCGTGGAATCCGATGTCTCCGCGTTTTCGGGCCCCGGTGATCCCGTCGCGGCCCCGGTCGGACACGTCGGCCAGATTGACACCGCGCCCTTCGGCGGCGGCCTCACCCAGCATCAGTGCAGTGCCCGAGGGCGCATCGACCTTGTGGTGATGGTGCCCTTCAATCACTTCGATGTCGAAATCCTCATCCAGCGCGGCGGCAACTTTCTTGGTCAGTTGCACCAGCAAATTGACCCCAAGGCTCATGTTCCCGGCCCGCACGATAACGGCATGGCGCGAAGCTGGCTCCAGCGCTGCGATCTGCTCATCCGACATGCCGGTGGTGCCAATCACGTGCACGCAGCGCGCTTGTGCCGCCAGCGCGGCGAATTCCAGCGTCGCTTCGGGTGCTGTGAAATCGATCACCGCCTGCGCCTGCGCAAATGCCTCAAGCGGGTCATCGGTCACGGTGACGCCCAGCGCTTGACCGCCCATGGCCGTGCCCACGTCCTGACCGATCCAATCATGGCCTGTACGCTCGACCACACCGACCAAACGCGCCTGATCGCTGTCGGTGACGGTCTTGATCAGCATCTGCCCCATACGGCCCGAAGCCCCTGTGATGACGATCCCCGGAATATGGGTCATTGCGCTGGTCCTTTCTAAAGTCGGCTCAAAGCCTCCTACCCGGTTCGCGCCCGCTTGGCAAAGCCCAGCTTTGCGCTTAGATCGGGGATATGGCAAAGAACAAATTCCACGATGGCCCCGGCCCCTCCCAACGACAGCTGCGCGTCGGCGAACTGATCCGACGCACCCTGTCCGAGGTTCTGGCGCGCGGAGATGTCCACGACCCCGACCTGAACCGCATGTCGATCACTGTAGGTGAGGTGCGCACCTCGCCCGATCTGAAGATCGCCACCGCCTATGTGCTGCCCCTTGGAGGCAAAGGGCAGGAAGATGTGATCGAACTGCTCGCTCGCAACAAGGGCGAGTTGCGGCGCGTGATCGGCAAAAAGCTCAACCTTAAGTTTTCGCCCGATCTGCGGTTCCGTCTGGATGATACTTTCGATCGTCTGGACGACACCCGCCGCATGTTCAATCAGGACGCGGTGCGCCGCGATCTGGACGAGTGATCCGCACACTGGTCACGTTGGGCGCGGTTTTCTGGGCCGCGCAGGCCGGCGCGGTCACCTGCGAAAAGCTGACCCACGAGAATAAGCGGTATACCGTTTGCGAGGTGGACGCCGCCAACGAAGACCTGCGCCTGTTTCTGAACGACGAAAATGACGACCTGCTGGGGCATTTCTCATCGGTGAACGAGGCGCTTGAACCCATTGGAAAGCGTCTGGCCTTTGGGATGAACGCCGGTATGTATCACGACGACCGCTCGCCCGTCGGCCACTATGTCGAAGAGGGCGAAGAGGTCATGCGCGTGATCCCGAATCCCGGCCCCGGTAATTTCGGCCTGCTGCCCAACGGCGTGTTCTGCATCCGCGACGGTCGTGCCGATGTATTCGAGACGCTGGATTTCGTCGAACAGGCCCCCGACTGCCGGTTTGCCACCCAATCCGGCCCGATGCTGGTGATCGACGGAGAGCTGCATCCGCGCTTTCTGCCTGACTCGACCTCGCTCTATGTGCGCAACGGGGTGGGCACCAGCGCCGATGGCACGCGGGCGTTGTTCGCAATCTCGGATGACTACGTCACTTTTCATGAATTCGGCAGCCTTTTCCGCGACGTGCTGGAAACGCCGAATGCGCTGTTCTTCGATGGCAATATCTCACGCATGTACGACCGGGCCAGCAACCGCTCGGATGTTGGCTTTTCGCTGGGACCAATCGTGGGTGTGGTCGAAGACACACCGGGAAATTGACAGGACCCGGGTGATCCGTTAGGTCGCGCGCCTCAGCAAAGGGCAAGGTGCAAGATGGGACGTAAACGCAAGGGTCGAGACATTTCCGGCTGGCTGGTGGTGGACAAACCCGCGGGCATGACCTCGACCGCGGTGGTCAACAAGGTACGCTGGGCGATGGACGCAAAAAAGGCGGGCCATGCAGGCACGCTGGACCCCGAAGCGACCGGTGTTCTGGCCGTGGCATTGGGGGAGGCAACCAAGACCGTTCCCTACATCACCGACGCGCTGAAAGCCTACACATTCACCGTGCGTCTGGGTCAGGCCACCAATACCGACGATGCCGAAGGTGAGGTGATTGCACAAAGCGATGCGCGCCCCTCGGATGAGGATATCAAACAGGCATTGGCCCCTTTTTTGGGTGAGATCATGCAGGTTCCGCCCAAGTTCTCGGCGGTGAAAATTGACGGCCAGCGCGCTTACAAGCTGGCCCGCGATGGCGAGGACGTGGAACTGACCGCTCGCCCCCTATGGGTTGAGGAACTGATCCTCGTCGACCGCCCCGATGAAGATCACGTCGTACTGGAAATGACCTGTGGCAAAGGCGGTTATGTCCGCTCGATCGCCCGCGATCTGGGGGCGGCACTGGGATGCCACGGTCACGTCAAGGTCCTCCGCCGCATCTGGTCCGGCCCGTTTGAGGCCGAGGACGGTTTGAGCATCGAACAGATCGACGAAATGGCCAAGACAACCGCGTTGGACGAGTATCTGCATCCGCTGGAAACCGGTCTGTCGGATCTGCCCGAACTGAAATGTACCCCTGAAGGGGCCACTCGCCTGCGCAACGGCAACCCGGGCATGGTGCTGGCCTCGGACGTGGAATACGGCGACGAGGCCTGGGCCTCGCTGGACGGCAAGGCCGTTGCTGTAGGTATCTACAAATCCGGCGAATTGCATCCCAACCGGGTGTTCGTCGATTAAACGGCGTGTTAGGCGAATGGCATGATCACCCGAACGCATACCAAGGGCGATGCGCCCTCGACCGCCATTTATTCCGATTGCGAGAAGTATCGCTATAGCCTGACCCGCATCTGGGACCCGGAGGGATGCAAGGCGCTGTTCGTGATGCTGAACCCCTCAACCGCGACCGAGGTGCAGAACGACCCCACCGTCGAACGCTGTGAACGGCGGGCGCGGGCGTTGGGGTTCGGGGCGTTTCAGGTGACCAACATCTTTGCCTGGCGCGACACCGACCCGCGCAAGATGCGCGCCGCCACCGATCCAGTGGGGCCTGCGAATGACGCGGCGATTCTGGACGGCGTCGAATGGGCCGATCAGGTCATTGCCGCCTGGGGCACCCATGGTGCGCATCTGGATCGCGGCCCGGCGGTGGAAACCTTGCTGCGCGGCACCGGCCAACCACTGTTTCACCTGGGGCTGACCAAGGGCGGACACCCGAAACACCCGCTCTATATCGCCTATACTCAACAACCCGAACCGTGGTGACAAAAGGTTAACCACGAGATCAGCTTGGCTTTGACCAAGTGCTTGACCGCATGAGACATTTACCCTCGGGGCAGTACGTTTACGGAGGGTTCCCATGTTTCTGATCGGATTTCTAAGTCTGGCCGCTGTCGGTGGCGCAGCCTTTGCCATGAGCGACGCGTTTGTCCCCGAAGACACGCCCGAAGATGATGACAGCATTGACGATCAGCCTGATGAGGTCTCTGACGGCAAGTACCTTGAGATCGACGAAACCGACGAAGACCCGACCACGTCCCAAGACACCGCGGAAGAACAGGAACCATCGACCGGAACCATCCTGTCCGAATTTGAAGGCGATCTGGTCATTGCCGGAACCGAAGAGGCGGATGTGCTGACCGGTCAGGACGGGGACGACCAAGTCAATGGATATAGTGGGGATGACACCATCGACGGTGGTGAAGGCGATGACGTGCTTTTCGCCGGTGAAGGGGCGGATTTCGTGTCAGGAGGCGCGGGCGACGATATTCTGCATGGCGAGGATGAGGATGACCTGCTGACCGGGGGTGAAGACGATGACATGCTTTATGGTCATTCCGGCGCAGATCAGCTGGAGGGGGGCGAGGGTGAAGATGCGCTCTATGGCGGGCAGGACGATGACACGTTGGACGGTGGTGAAGGCGATGATGCACTGCACGGCGGGTATGGCGACGACATACTGGACGGCGGCACGGGTGAGGATGTTCTTTTTGGCGGCGACGGCGACGACATATTGAACGGCGAAGAAGAAGTAGACGCTGTCGATTTCCTGAACGGCGGCGCTGGCGAGGATACGATTCTGGCCGATAGCGGCGACATCGTCACCGGCGGCGACGGCGCGGATGAGATTATCCTGACCCCCGAAGCCGAGGATGAAGCGGTGACCGTGATGGATTTCCAACCCGGTCAGGACAAGCTGTTTGTATCATGGGATGGTCAGGAAGACCCCGACATTCAGATCGAAACTGACGCTGAAAACGAGAATCTCACACATGTGCTGATCGACGGGCAGGATGTGGCGCAGCTGCTGGGGGCCGAAGGGTTGACGGCCGACGACATTCAGCTGATCTCTGAGATCGATCTGGCACAGCTGGTCGCATTGGGCTGAGCCCGAAGAATCCTTTTGCCATTCGCCAAAATTACGCTTATACGCGCGCATCCGCATCGGAATCGGTGCGGTCTTCTCCATGGGCCTGTGCTGGACGACATCCCGGCCTGCGCCATCAACTCTAACCTTTTAAAGGAGACCCCGATGTCGATTACTGCCGCTGAAAAAGCACGCGTTATGAAAGAATTCGCAACCAAGGACGGCGACACCGGTTCGCCAGAAGTCCAAGTTGCCATCCTGACCTCGCGCATCACCACCCTGACCGAGCACTTCAAGACCCACAAAAAAGACAACCACGGTCGTCGCGGTCTACTGAAAATGGTCGCCCAGCGCCGTAAGCTGCTGGACTACCTGAAGGGCAAGGAAGAAGCACGCTATCAGGACCTGATCAAAAAGCTGGGCATCCGCCGTTAAAATCGGACTGTACAGCTGGTACAATTCAGACGCCCGCCTTTTTGGCGGGCGTTTTTTTGTTTTACCCCGCCAGTGATGGTAAAGCGCATGAATCGCGAACGTGCTGAAACGGATACAGTTTTTCCTTACACTTCGCCAACCTTAGCGTCGGAACACACTTTCCCGGTGCCGCGAAATGACCTCATTGCGGCCTTGATTGAACCCCCGCACATGGATTTTGTGTCCGCGTAAGATTTGGGACCGAAGAAATTAAATGACAGACTTCAGCATCAGTGGTGGTGGCTCCACCGACTTTACAGATACGTCCCCTGGTGGCGGATTCGTTATTGACTTCGATAGTCTGGACAACAGTTTCAGTCTTCAGATCAATGACGTCGATCTGTTTGTCGGCGGGCCTGCCGGAGCCCCAAATGAGCTTCAATTTCAGATACCTGGAACCGCGGGCCAAACGGTTCAGTTTGCTGACGGTGACAGGTATGAGATCGACACACCTGCCGTTTGGCAGCTGGGAAACACGAATGGGGAACCCGTCGTCCGGTTAGAGGTAAATCCGGACGGAACCATCGCGCTGTTTGGTGTGAAGGTGAACAATGGGCCGCTGGAACCGCTGGCGCTGTTCAATGGATTGACCGTAAACACCGATGCAATTGCTGCGGCTTGGAATGATAGCGGGCAAAACGAAATTGACATCAACCAGTCACAAACGGGCCCAACAAACGCAAGCGGCGAGTTTGTGGACGTGCTATGCTTTGCGTCCGGAACCCTTATTGAAACGCTTCAGGGTCCAAGGCGGGTCGAGGACCTGCAAGTGTCAGATCAGGTTCTGACCTATGATCATGGCCATAAACCTATCCGATGGATCGGGTCACGCTGTCTCAGCAACGCTGAACTGGAGGCCCAGCCGAGACTTAAACCGATTCTGATCCGCGCCGGTGCCTTGGGGGCAGGATACCCCAAGCAGGATCTTGTCGTCTCACCACAGCATCGTGTTCTTGTTTCCTCAACGGTCGCTCTGCGCATGTTTGATTGTAAGGATATCTTGATCCCGGCGAACAAGCTTCTTCCGCTTGACGGCGTTGAGACACTGGAAAACACATCAGACGGGGTGGTGTATTTCCATCTTCTGTTCGATACGCATGAAATCATCTGGTCCAACGGCACACCAACGGAAAGCCTTTTTACAGGGCCAGAAGCCATAAAATCAGTCTCGGAAGAGGCCCGGCAAGAGATAATGGATTTGTTTCCCGGATGCGGCGACCCACAGGTTCAGGCGCTGTCGGCACGCTATATTCCCCAAAAGGGCAAACAAATGCGAAAGCTTGTCCAGCGGCATCAGAGCAATCAAAAACCTCTGTTCGGCGAATTCCCCGCTTAGAATTCTTCTATTTGATAGCAAAACAAAGCTTTCAGATTTTAGGCCGAGAACCGACCTAAGGCGCAACAAAAAAACGCCCGCCTGATGGCGAGCGCTTCCGTTGTGTCAGGGATTACCTCACATCTTCGCCTTCTCTGATTTCAGTGCCAGCCATAGGCAATAGCACATGATCAGAACCACCAGCGTGAAGGGGATACCTGTCGACACCGCTGCGCCTTGCAAGGCGGCAAGGCCACCGCCCAGCAGCAATGCGATGGCGACCAGACCTTCGAGCGTACACCAGAACACGCGCTGGATGACGGGGGCGTCCATCTTGCCGCCCGCCGTGATCGTGTCGATCACCAGCGAACCCGAGTCCGACGAGGTCACAAAGAACACCACGATCAGGACCAGCGCAATTGGGGCCACGATGCTATACAGCGGCAGCTCTTTCAGGAAGCCGAACAGCGCGCCTTCGGGGGCATAACTGTCGATCACCGTGGCGCGAACACCTTCCGCTCCGCCCGCATTCAACATATCGATGGCTGCACCGCCAAATGTCGACATCCACAGGGCGCAAACCGCTGTCGGCGCAAGCAGGGCGCAGATGACGAATTCACGTACCGTGCGGCCCTTCGAGATACGGGCAATAAACATGCCCACAAACGGTGACCATGCGATCCACCACGCCCAGTAGAAGGTGGTCCAGCCATGGAAGTAGCTGGTATCCTCACGTCCGAATGGGTTGGACAGCGCTGGCAGGTGCAGCACATAATCCGTCATCACGTTGAAATACCGTGAGATGGCTGTGCCAATTCCGGTGACAACAATGACGAAAATGAACAGCCCTACGGCCATGATCATGTTGATCTCACTCAGCCGTTTGACGCCTGCATCCATACCCATCAGGACCGAGCCCAGTGCAATCATGGTGATGCCAATAATAAGCAGGACAACGACGGTCGGGCTGGATTCGATGCCGAACACTTCGTACAGCCCCGCCGCAACCTGCTGCGCGCCCAGACCCAATGATGTGGTCAGGCCGAAAAGGGTGGCAAAGACGGCCAACGTATCGATGAAATGGCCCCACCAGCCCCAGACTCGCTCACCCAGGATCGGGTAGAACGCAGACCGAAGGGTCAACGGTAGGCCCAAATTGTAACTGAAGATTGCAAGGCTAAGGCCAACCGCGGCGTACACCGCCCAACCTTCAAGGCCCCAGTGGTGGATGGTGCCGACGATACCGGCATATTCGTTGCCCGGCACTGCGATATCAATGCCTAGTGGCACGGCATTACCGTCCTCGGCAAAGTTGTAATAGACCGGCTCCATCACTCCAAAGAACAGCAGACCGATGCCGATGCCGGCGGCGAACATCATCGCGATCCAGCCTGCATAGGAATAATCGGGCTTGGCGTCTTTGCCGCCAATCCGAACCTTGCCCACGGGCAGGATGATCAGCACCAGGCAGAACAGCGTGATCGCATCCACGGACAGGACCAGGAACCAATCAAACGTGCTTGTCAGCCAGGGCCGGAGCCAGCCAAAGAACGTCGCTGCGGCCTCTTGGTTGGCTAAGGCGATCAGAACAAAGGCAAAGATCAGGATACTAGAGATCAGAAAGACCGGGTTGTGGATATCCAGCCCGAAAGGCCTGACATTATCCTGGCCCAGCTCATATTCGGTCTCAAAATCATAGATCCGTGGATCTGGATCCAGCATTTTCTTGGTTTGTGCCATTCGACTTTCCCTCAGTTTGCTGCGTGCAAACGCCAAGGTCTTCGGTCGGTGGACGGCAAGTTTTCTGGTTTTCCCTTGGCGCGTTTCCCGTCATGTCGACCGCGAGTCTTCTGGTAAGAGCTTACACGATCATCAAAATTTCGCAAAATCCGCGCAATTTTCGGGGTTTTACTGCCAAAAACGGAAAAACGGGTAATTAATCCTGTAACGGCGCCCCACGGGTTTTACGACTGCCCGCCGCGCGCAACCGGTCCCTTAGGGATGGCGTCCAGGTGGATTGACCCTCTTGATTTTCCAGCGTCTCGACAAGGTCGACATCCATTCGGAATGTGGCACGCATCGGCATTAGCCCGTCAACGACGTTCATCTCATGGTCCGAAGGATCGATTAACAGTTGCCCAGTCAGGCGCACCGGCTCATGCGTATAGGCCGGTGTCCAGCCGTTGCGCAATTGCAACCGGATCATCTGGTTCGGCGCGGGTGGTGGCAGGTGACTGCACATGCCGGGCATAGGCACCAGATAAGCCACCGATTGGCCATCTTCATCCGATGGCGCAGGAATGGCATAACCCATCAGGGTCACCGTCTGACCGTCAAGACCGGGATTGCCGCTTGTGTTGGCCCTGTTTCGGCGCTCGGACACGTATTCGCGCTGGGACAGCAGCCAGTCGACGTCAATCTGGTCGGCGGCAAGGGCATCTTCGGTTTCCATCAGAAGTGATTGCCATTTCTGGCGGTCTTCCGCGCTGCCGACGTCTTGCTGCAATCTGCTGCGCAGGCGGACCGCGAATAACAGATCATCAAATTGCTCGGGGGTAAGCGCGCGAAAAGGGTCGTCATAGGTCTGGACCGACGGGTCCGGCAGCGCGGCCCAATCTAACGCAGCACCTGGCGCGGCCGAAACCGGGCCGATGAAACCCAGCAATGCCAGCGGTATAATCCTTAGCCAGGCCGTCATCTGCATTCTCCGCCCGAAACCCGAAATGCCCCCGTACCTTAGCGGCCTGTACCACCCCAGGTCCATGCCGGCATCATCACGAATTCAGCAGGGCGGCAGACCGCCAACCCGGTTCGGTTTCGCTTTCCTTTGGGCGCAATCTCATGTATGCGCGCGATATCTGAGACGTTGTGCCCTGACCCTGGCACTCAGACGAAAGTTAAAATGGGGTCGGCGGCAATGGGGCCGCCATGCAAACGGGAGACCCGGAGGGCCGGGAGCGCTCCCATCTAGGATACGCATATGTTTGATGTAACAAAGAAATCTATGCAGTGGGGCGAAGAGACGCTGACACTGGAAACCGGCAAAGTTGCCCGTCAGGCGGACGGCAGCGTGATTGCCACGCTGGGCGAAACCAGCGTCATGGCAAACGTGACCTTTGCGCGGGCACAAAAACCCGGTCAGGACTTTTTCCCGCTGACCGTGCATTATCAGGAAAAATACTATGCCGCCGGTAAGGTTCCGGGTGGCTTCTTCAAGCGCGAGGCGCGCCCGACCGAGAAAGAGACGCTGACCGCGCGTCTGATCGACCGTCCGATCCGCCCGCTGTTCGTTGACGGCTTCAAGAACGAAGTTCTGGTGATGTGTACCGTCCTCAGCCACGATCTCGTCAACGACCCCGACATCGTCGCGATGATCGCTGCGTCGGCTGCGTTGACCATTTCCGGTGCGCCGTTCCGTGGCCCGATCGCCGGTGCCCGTGTTGGGTTTGAGGATGGCGAATACGTCCTGAACCCGACCGTCGACGATATGCAGGACCTGCGCCTGAACCCCGAACAGCGTCTGGATCTGGTTGTTGCTGGCACCAAAGACGCCGTGATGATGGTGGAATCGGAAGCCTACGAGCTGTCCGAGGCGGAAATGCTGGGCGCGGTCAACTTTGCGCATGAGCAGATTCAGCCGGTCATCGACCTGATCATCTCGCTGGCCGAAGAAGCCGCGAAAGAGCCGTTCGATTTCCAGGCGCCGGATTACTCCGAACTGTCAGCTGCCGTTAAGGCCGCCGGTGAAGAGCAGATGCGCGCCGCCTTCGCAATCACCGACAAGCAGGAGCGCACCGCCGCTGTTGCCGCTGCCCGTGAAGCGATCAAGGAAGCGTTGACCGAAGAGCAGTTGGAAGACGGCAACCTCGGTTCGGCAATGAAAAAGCTGGAAGCAGGTATTCTGCGCGGCGACGTCGTCAAAGGCGGCAAGCGGATCGATGGTCGCTCGACCACCGATATCCGCTCGATCGTTGCAGAAACCTCGATGCTGCCGCGTACGCACGGTTCCGCGCTGTTCACCCGTGGTGAAACACAGGCGCTGGCCGTGACCACACTGGGCACCGGCGACGACGAACAGTTCATCGACGCGCTGCACGGCAACTTCAAATCGAACTTCCTGCTGCACTACAACTTTCCTCCGTATTCGGTAGGTGAAGTTGGCCGCGTTGGTGGCCCCGGCCGTCGTGAGATTGGCCACGGCAAGCTGGCATGGCGCGCTTTGCAGGCGGTTCTGCCTGCGGCGACCGACTTCCCCTACACGATCCGCATCGTGTCGGAGATCACCGAATCCAACGGCTCCAGCTCGATGGCGTCGGTCTGCGGCGGCTCGCTGTCGATGATGGATGCGGGCGTTCCGCTGAAAGCACCGGTTGCCGGTGTGGCCATGGGTCTGATCCTGGAAGATGACGGCAACTATGCCATCCTGTCGGACATTCTGGGTGACGAAGACCACCTGGGCGACATGGACTTCAAAGTGGCGGGTACCGAAAACGGCATCACCTCGCTGCAGATGGACATCAAGGTTGCGGGCATCACACCCGAGATCATGGAAAAAGCCCTGGCGCAAGCCAAGGACGGCCGGATGCACATCCTGGGCGAGATGGGCAAAGCCCTGTCCGAAACCAACGAATTCTCGGTCCACGCACCGCGCATCGAGACCATGAACATCCCGACCGACAAGATCCGTGAAGTGATCGGCTCGGGCGGTAAGGTCATCCGCGAAATCGTCGAAGTGTCGGGTGCTAAGGTCGACATCAACGACGACGGCGTGATCAAGATCGCCTCGCCCGACGGTGAATCGATCAAGAAGGCCTATGAGATGATCCACTCGATCGTCGCAGAACCCGAAGAGGGCCAGATCTATACCGGTAAAGTGGTCAAGATCGTCGACTTCGGTGCCTTTGTGAATTTCTTTGGCAAGCGCGACGGTCTGGTCCACGTGTCCCAAATCGAAAACCGCCGCCTGAACCATCCGTCAGATGTTCTGAAGGAAGGTCAGGAAGTGAAAGTCAAGCTGCTGGGCTTTGACGATCGCGGCAAGGTGCGCCTGTCGATGAAAGTGGTCGATCAGGAAACCGGTGAAGAGATCGTTCCCGAGAAGAAAGAAAAGAAAGAGGAAAGCGCAGAGTAATCTGCCTTTCTATTTCGAACAGGAAAGACCCCGGTTTCAGCCGGGGTCTTTTTTTGTTTGGGCTGCCCTTGAAACGTCCTCGAACCATGGCGACAGTTAAAGAGTTCTTCTGTGAGGCAATGCAATGATCCTGGAAATTCGTCATTACACGCTGAAACCCGGCCTCCGGGAGGAATTTATTGCGTTTTTTGAAAAGCATAACCGCTCTGCTCTGCGCGATGCAGGCATGCTTGTTTTTGGGCCACTCCGCGATCTGGAGGATGCCAACAAAGTACACTGGATGCGCGCTTTCCCCTCTTTGGAAGCAAGAGAGCGGTTAAAGAATGACTTCTACGAAGGGCCAGTCTGGCACGAGCAGATCGAGCCCATCGCAATGTCAATGATTGCCCATTACGAGGCAGAACTGACCGAGACAACCAACGGGTTCGAGACATTCAAAGGCGCTCGAACACTCGATATGTAGTGGGAACTGCGCCGCAATTCGGGTTTTGGACAAATGCGGCGCTGCTCAACAATCAGTGCGCCACCCCTGACGGCCCGTGCTTCATGATATGCCATTGGCCGTAGCTGTCGTTCAGGTCCAGTTTGATCGCCGCGTCTGCCTTGGTCGACGCGCTGCCGATCTCGGCCAGGGTGAATTCGATACCGCCGGGGATATCGATCCGTACGCGATGCGGGCCACCGCCATGCGGTGCCTGAATCGGTTCGCCGGTAGATTTCAGCACATCCCCGATGGTGACCTGGGCCGTACGCCCGTCCATGTCCATCTCAAAATCAATCGGCACATACAGAGTCTCATGAACGTTGTCGCACATCGTACGGAAAACATGCCAGTGGGTCGCCATTTCCTCGGTCTCTTCGCCGTGAAAGACCTTTTCCAATGCGGCGCGTTGGGCGTCCGAGGCACTTGGATCGATGATCACCTGCATCTCACCGCCGCCCTCGAAAATGGGACCCGGCCAGGCATAGATAAGAGCAGCCTTCGTACCACTTAGATCCGTGTCGCCAAAATGCCCCTTTGAAACTTCCAACACTTCAAACCCGCGGCAATGGCCATGGGTTGGCAATTCTTCGAACTGGCAAGGGCATGCATACCCGCAGTTGCAGTTCCCAAAAGCATCGCCTTCAATGTACCAATCAGTAAAACCCATCGTCTTCTCCTGTTATGCACAGTCTGAAAATCCCGACGTCGTTGGTCGCATGCCTGTAGATTATTCCCCCGACAACACCCTACCACAAATTGGTTGCGTTCAGAACCGTAAGGCCTAAATGCCCCTGTTTCGTTGAAATTGCGGCGTAAACCTTGGTTTAAACCCGCCAGTTTCAACCAAAATCCAATCGCAGCAGCCGGGGGCCATCCCCAGTTCGATCGCATCGACGCAATGCACAAAAGGAGATGCGATATGGAAACCTTCAAGATGCTGACACTGACCGGCCTGATCGTAACTGCCCCGGCCCTGGCTCTGGCCAACGTAGGGCTTGGCGACAAACTGGGAACCAGCGAGGCCGAAATCCGGGCGACTCTAGAGGCGCAGGGATACCAGATCGAGGAGATCGAGTTCGAAGATGGTGAGATCGAGGTTGAACTCAGCAAGGATGGCGTGGAAACTGAACTGGTCCTGACCGAGACGAATGGCGAGGTGACCGCCATCGAAATCGAAAAAGACGACGACTGACCGCGCGAAATCAAAGGAGCGCCATGAAGCTCTCACAGACGTCTTTACTCTGGCTTCTTCTGGTGGTGCAGGCCCTCTGCGCCGCCTTTTTCTTGACCGACGCGATCCTGGATTGGACCGGAGGCGAAAGTGCCGGGTTCCGCCATCTGCACGGGTTTGAACTGGTTCTGTCGCTGGCGCTGATGGGGGGACTGGCCGCAACCATTACCCTGATACGCACGCAAAATCGACGCGTGCGCGAAATGCAGCGTCAGCTTGGTGTGGCGCAGGGTGCCTTTGCCCAAATCATCGACAACCAGTTCAGCGAATGGCAACTCAGCGACGCTGAACGTGATGTCGCGCTGCTGTCCATCAAAGGGCTGTCCATCGCAGAAATCGCTGAACTCAGGCAGACCAAAGAAGGGACGATCAAGGCACAAAGCGCAGCGATTTATCGTAAGGCAGATGTCACGGGGCGGCTTCAACTGCTCAGTTTCTTTGTCGAAGAGCTTTTGACCGCTCCGCTGATGAACGAGCCCAAAGCGCCCAAGCCCAGAAAAGATCAAATCTGAAATTCAAGGCGGATTTATTCACTCACTCCGTGCAAATAACCTGTGACTCAACGTGAAGCTCCCGCGCCTTCTTTTCGCGTCTCAATTGCCCACATGTGCCTTGTACCCAATTCGGAACAAAGGACATGGTTATGGTTTCTCGTCTCATTCTCGCCTCGGCGGCCCTGACGGTCGGCGCGTCGGCACTGGCTGCCCAAAGCCTGACTGATGGCCTTTATATTCAGGGCTTCGCAGGCTACAGCCAATTGCAAGACAGCGACTTCGGCGGCACGGTCCACGGATCGCCACAATCCGTGGACACCGATTTTGACGCGGGCTATGGGTTGGGTATCGCCGTTGGCAAGGAAATTCCACAATGGTCTAATGACCGCATCGGCACCCGGGTCGAACTGGAATTGTCCTACCGCGACAACGACGTGGACGGCGTCAACTTCTCGGGCAACGGCCCCGGAAATGAGGGGAATACATCGGGCGATATCACGCAGACCTCGCTGTTTGGCAATGTGCTATTCGACATCAAGCAAAACAGCGCTTTCACACCCTATGTGGGTCTGGGTCTTGGCGTAACCTATTCCGATATCGACATCTCTTACGGGCCGGGCGTGCGGCTGGACGACAGTGAGACGAACTTTGCAGCCCAAGTCATCGCCGGCGTGGCTTATGAGGTCAACGAAACCACTGCATTAACCCTCGATACCCGCTATTCTCGTGCCTTCGACGTCTCAACCAACCGCGTGGCACCCAACGGAGCCTCTACCGGCTCTGTCGAGGACGATATCGACACGTTCAGCGTCAATGTCGGCCTGCGCTACGGGTTCTGAGTGCGCACGGGGGCAGAGTTTCTATCCGGTTCCTCTTCCCCCGCATGGTCCCGTGTTCTATGCACGGGATCATGCGATCTTTTATCATCCATATGTCCTCTAGCACCGCCCGGCGACCCAATGCCGACAAGCTGTGCGCCGATCTGCCAAATGCCGAACTGTTCGAGGCCGTGAATGGCCGTGATCCTGAACAGATCGCCGGTGTTCAGCTTCATCCCGGCAATCTGCACCGCCCGCATTACCCCTTTCCCCTCCGTCCGGCTGAAATCGGCGTGTTCGAAAGCCATCGCCGCATCTGGCGCAAGCTGGTCGATGAAGAAATTGATCTGGCCATCATCACCGAAGATGACCTGCGTATCGACCCCGCCCGCATGGCCGAGACGCTCAAGGTTCTGGCCCCGATCGCCACACCCGACCATTATATCCGCATTCCGGTAAAGCAGCGCGAGGTCCCGGTTCAGACTCTGGCCGAACAGAACGGACTTCGGCTGATCCTGCCCAAGGTGATCGGGTTGCAATGCGTCTGTCAGATGGTGGGTCGACACGCGGCCAAACGATTGCTTGCCGCCACCGAACAGATTGACCGCCCGGTAGATACCTTCATGCAAATGCACTGGCTGACCGGCCAACCCATCCACGCCCTGCTGGGCAGTGGCAATCAAGAGGTGGCGCGCGAAATCGGTGGGTCGACCATCCAAACCAAACCGCCACTGTCGGATAAACTGACCCGCGAATTCAAACGCGCAGCTTATCGGGCAAAGCTGCACCTGCACCCGCAGCGCCCACGTACTTCATCTGGCTGAAGATACCTTCGGGGGAAGTACGCCGTTAGGCGCGAGGGGGGCAGACAGCCCCCCGGACCCGGTGCCGCCTTACGACGGTGCCTTGGTCTTGCGCAGATAGGGAAAGATCGTTTCGAACTCGCCGAACTTTTCTTTCGCTTCGTCGTTGGACACGGAAGGCGGGATGATCACGTCTTCACCCGGCACCCAGTTGGCAGGCGTCGCAACGCCCTTGGCCGACATCTGCAATCCGTCCAGCGCGCGCAGAATCTCGGCAAAGTTCCGGCCCACGGTCATCGGATAGGTCATCGAAAGTTTCAGCTGCTTGTCCGGCCCGATTATAAAGGCCGAGCGCACCGTGGCGCTGTCTGCAGGCGTGCGACCGTCGGGCAGATACGCCTCGGCTGGCAGCATGTCGAACGCCTTGGACACCGCCAGCCCGTCATCGGCGATGATCGGAAAGCCGGGGTTGGCGTTGCCGTAAGCCTCGATGTCTTTTTTCCACTTCTTGTGATCCTCGACCCCGTCGACCGACACGCCCAGAACCTTGGTATTGCGAGCCGCCCATTCGTCATTCAGCTGCGCCACAGCCGAAAACTCGGTGGTGCAAACAGGAGTAAAATCTTTGGGGTGCGAAAACAGGATCGCCCAGCTGTCACCGATCCAATCATGGAACTGAATGGTGCCCTGATCCGTCTCTGCAGTGAAGTTCGGAACCGTATCATTGATGCGCAAACCCATGGCGAATCTCCTTTATTGTGAAAAACCCGAGTCGGTTGCCGTAAACCTAAACACTTTGCGCGATTGTTAAACCACATAAGGGCGTCAAATAATTTGATCAAATTTTTCCTTGCCGTGCCCTTGCCCCGGTGACAGAGTGGCCGCGATTCCCGACTTCGGGCTGTTGGCACAGGAGGATGCGCCATGATCGAAAAACGCGATTTCTATATCAACGGTCAGTGGGTCGCCCCCTCGGCGGCCAATGACTTTCACGTGATCAACCCCTCGTCAGAGGAACCCTGCGCGGTGATCTCGTTGGGCGCGCAGGCCGATACGGATGCCGCCGTCGCTGCGGCCAAGGCGGCTCTGCCCAGCTGGATGGCCACTCCGGTTGCGGAACGGATCGCGCTGGTTGAAAAACTTGTCGAGGTCTATCAATCCCGCTCGGAAGATCTGGCGCAGGCTATGTCGCTTGAGATGGGCGCGCCGCTGGATATGTCACGCAGTTCGCAAGCGGGTGCGGGCATCTATCACCTCAAGAACTTCATCCGCGCCGCAAAGGAATTCCCGTTCGAACGCCCGTTGGGCGATCATGCCCCCAATGACCGCATCATTCACGAGGCCGTCGGCGTTGCGGCCCTGATCACACCGTGGAACTGGCCGATGAACCAGATCACGCTCAAAGTCGGTGCTGCGGCGATTGCGGGTTGCACAATGGTGCTGAAGCCATCCGAGCAAAGCCCACTGAACGCGATGATCTTTGCCGAGATGATGGACGCCGCAGGCTTTCCGCCCGGCGTGTTCAATCTGGTGAATGGCGATGGGGTGGGCGTCGGCTCGCAACTTTCGGCACACCCAGATGTGGATATGGTCAGCTTTACCGGATCGACCCGTGCCGGAACCGCGATTTCCAAGGCTGCGGCCGAAACGCTGAAGAAAGTGCATCTGGAACTGGGCGGCAAAGGCGCGAACGTGATCTTTGCCGATGCCGATGAAAAGGCCGTTAAACGCGGTGTGCTGCACATGATGAACAACACCGGCCAAAGCTGCAACGCGCCCAGCCGCATGCTGGTCCAGCGCCCGATCTATGATCAGGCGGTGGAGATTGCGGCAGAGGTAGCCAACAAAGTCACCGTTGGTCCCGCGCTTGAGGAAGGCCGCCATATCGGTCCTGTAGTGAACGAAGTGCAATGGACTAAAATTCAGGACCTGATCCAGCAAGGCATTGATGAGGGCGCGCGTCTGGTCGCAGGTGGCACCGGACGGCCCGAGGGGCTGAACAAAGGGTACTACGTCCGCCCCACCGTCTTTGCCGACGCCAATAATCAGATGACTATCGCGCGTGAAGAAATCTTTGGCCCGGTCCTGACCATGATGCCCTTCGACACCGAAGAAGATGCCGTCGAGATCGCCAATGACACGCCTTATGGTCTGACCAACTATGTCCAGACACAAGACCCCGCGCGCGCCAATCGTATGGCGCGGGTGCTGCGGTCGGGCATGGTTGAAATGAATGGCCAGTCACGCAGTGCCGGATCACCGTTTGGTGGGATGAAGCAATCCGGCAATGGACGCGAAGGCGGCGTTTGGGGCTTGGAGGACTTTCTGGAAGTCAAATCCGTCGGTGGCTGGGCTACCGAGTAATCAAGTTTGATTAATCCAATTGTGAGGCACCTTACGGTGCCTCGCTCTGTTTTCAGGCTTCCGCCTGTGCAGCCTCATAGGCCAGCATGGCGCGTTTGACCGGCAGGCCCCAATGGTAGCCGCCCAAACCGCCAGATTTCCGCAGCGCCCGGTGGCAGGGGATCAGCCAGCTGACCGGGTTGCGCCCTACAGCCGTGCCAACCGCACGCACCGCTTGCGGGGACCCTACCCGCTGCGCGATCTCGGAATAAGTGGTGACCTGGCCCGAGGGTATATGCATCAGTGCCTCCCACACCTTGATCTGCAGGGGTGAGCCGATCAGGTATAGGGGCGTCGGCTCCAAGCGGTCGCTGACCGATCCAAACGCGCTCAGCACCCACGGGCGCAGGCACATCGGGTCCTCGACAAAGTCCGCCTGCGGCCAGCGCGACAGCATATCCTCCATCGCGTCTTCTTCACCGGTCTCGGCGCCGAAGGCCATGCCGCAAATGCCTTTGTCGGTACCCATCACCAGCGCGGGGCCAAAGGGGCTTTCGAACCAACCCCAATAGATCGTCAGCCCTGACCCTTTGCGGGCGTATTCGCCGGGGCTCATGGATTCCCATTTCAGGAACAAATCGTGCAGGCGGCCAGAGCCGGACAGGCCCACATTGTGGGCGGTCTCCAGCGTCGTGAACCGTTCGCGCAACAGAGCCTTAGCGTGACCCAAAGTCAGGTATTGCTGGTACCGTTTCGGTGACACGCCGGTCCAGCGCGAGAACAGGCGCTGGAAATGCGCTGGGCTCATGTCCATTTGGCGGGCCAACTCATCCAGGCTGAGGGGCTCACCGCCCTGATCAATCAACTCGATCGCGCGTCGCATGACGTTGTAGTGATAGCCGCTTTCAGGAGTCTGGACGTTCATGTCTTTCACCTCATTATCTGGGATAAACCATAGCGCGCAGGCCACGTCCAAGCGACCCGGAACTTGCGCATTGGCTTTGGGCTTGTGTCACGGGCCAGCGGGCGGCATTAAGGCCCGGATGGCAAAACAACTCGACTATCACACGATCCGCGAGATCTTTACGCGTTTCCATGACGCCGACCCCGAACCCAAGGGCGAGCTGGAGCATGTGAACGTCTACACCTTGGTCGTGGCCGTAGCGCTGTCTGCGCAGGCGACGGACGCGGGCGTCAACAAAGCCACACGCGCGTTGTTCAAGGTTGCCGACACCCCGCAAAAGATGCTGGATCTGGGCGAAGACGGCCTGATCGAACACATCAAAACCATCGGTCTTTTTCGACAAAAGGCCAAGAACGTCATCAAGCTCAGCCGTATTCTGGTCGAAGACTATGGCGGCGAAGTACCCAATTCCCGTGCGGCACTGCAATCGCTGCCGGGGGTGGGGCGCAAGACGGCGAATGTGGTGCTGAACATGTGGTGGCGCTATCCGGCGCAGGCGGTGGACACCCATATCTTTCGTGTCGGCAATCGCAGCGGCATCTGCCCGGGCAAAAACGTGGACGCGGTCGAGCGTGCCATCGAAGACAACATTCCAACCGATTTCCAGCTGCATGCACATCACTGGCTGATCCTGCATGGCCGCTATCACTGTAAGGCGCGCAAACCCATGTGCGGCACCTGTATCATCCGCGATCTCTGCGAATTTGAGGACAAGAACCTATGAAAACCTACCAGCTTGTTGGCATCGGAAACGCCGTTGTGGACGTGATTTCCCAGGCCGATGACAGTTTCCTGGAACTGATGGGCATCGAAAAAGGCATCATGCAGCTGATCGAACAGGAACGCGGCGAGGTGCTGTATGCCTCGATGGAAGGTCGGGTTCAGACGCCGGGCGGGTCTGTGGCAAATACCATCGCCGGGGCCGGCGCACTGGGGCTGGATGCCGCGTTTATCGGACGAGTGCATGATGACGCGCTGGGCCGGTTCTATGCGGATGCGATGAACGAGGATGGCGTGGATTTCGTGAACCCGCCGGTGCCGGGTGGCGAACTGCCGACCTCGCGCTCAATGATCTTTGTCTCGCCCGATGGGGAACGGTCGATGAACACCTATTTGGGGATTTCGTCCGAGTTGTCCTCGGCGGACGTCTCTGCTGACGTAGCAGGCAACAGCCAGCTTATGTTCCTTGAGGGGTATCTGTTCGACAAGGAAAAGGGCAAGGCGGCGTTTCTTGAGGCTGCGCGAAACTGTCACAAAGGCGGCGGAATGGCGGGCATCGCCATCTCGGACCCGTTCTGCGTGGAACGTCACCGGGTCGATTTCCTGCTGCTGATCGAGAACGAGCTGGATTTCGTCATCGGCAACGAGGCCGAGATCAAGTCGCTGTTCGAAACCGACGATCTGGAAGAAGCGCTGGCAAAGACCGCCGCGATCTGCCCTCTGGTTGTGTGTACCCGGTCGGGTGACGGGGTAACGGTTCTGTATGACGGCCAACGCACCGATGTTCCGGTGGAAAAGGTGGTGCCGGTGGACGCGACCGGCGCGGGCGACCAGTTTGCCGCCGGATTCCTGTATGGCATGGCCACCGGTCGCGATTATGAGACCTGCGCCCGCATCGGCAATGTCTGCGCCCGTGAAGTGATCAGCCATATCGGCCCAAGGCCCGAAGCAAATATGCAGGAACTGCTGCGCGCCGCAGGCTTGCTGTAAAAAGTCAGGGCCGGACAGAGGGCATCGCATGAAAATAGCTGCGCTGACGATGGTGTACCGCGACTATGAAATGCTGGCGCGCTGGTGCGATTATTACGGCGACATGCTGGGCCCCGAAAACCTTTTTATCGTCTCTCATGGTGCCGACCCACGGCACCGTGAGATTGCCCAAGGGTGCAACTGCATCACTGTCCCAAGGGAGCCCGTTGCGAATTTCGACACGTGGCGGTTCGAAATGCTGCATCGCTTCGTTCAATTCCTGTCCAGTTCCTATGAATGGGTCATTCGCACGGATTCGGATGAGTTCATTGTCGCGGACAGGGCATATGGAACCGTGCCCGAGATCCTGCAGCGTCAGGAGGTTCCGTTCGCCTTTGCTCTCGGCCTTGAGGTTTTCCAGCACGAAAGCGAAAAGGAACTGACGCCAGACCCTATCACCGCCCAGCGGCGCTATGGTCTGGTTCTTGCCAGGTATTCCAAGGCGTTTGCGGTACGAAATGGCATGCGGCTGGAAAACCATGGGGTTCACATAAACCCTCGAGGGTCATCTTCCTACACTGTAAACATGCCTGAAGGGCTGTATCTGCTGCACATGCGGATGTGTTCGAACGCCGTGCATCAGGCCCATCGTGACCGAAAGATCATGATGAAGAACGCGCCGCGCTCGTGGAAGAATCTGGACAAGTGGGAACGGATTATTCTTGACCACATTGCTTTGGGTCAGGTCGATGATAGCGATGCTCATCTCAGTCACGTCCGGAACGTTCAAAGCAATCGCCACAGACCGGCCTGGTATCGGCGCGGTATCCTTGTGCCTGTTGCGACACCCGACATGAACCGCGTCGTGGAACTCCCGCAGGGTATTCTCGGCCAGGTGTGATCGGAAGATCGTGCTATGAACCGGCCGCGTCGTTCAGCCGCCAATCGTAATCATACGCCCTGACCCGCTGTGTTTGCTGCAATCGGGCCCGCAAGTCGGGATCGGCGACCGTTCGAATATAGGCCAGCACGGCCTGTTCATTTGGTCCAAAATCTTCGCGGAACCAGATGTAGATTTTTGACAGGACAGGCCTCCCGTGATCATTGAACCGCACCCCACGCGGATCATTGACATAGGCACGCTCGGCCGCGGCAAAGTCCTGCTCCAAGGTCTCGGCCTGCCAAGCGCGGCTCATCAGATTGGGACAACCCACGGCCGCGCAGTTCAACGCATAGTGGATGCGGGGCTCATCATATGTGGGTCTTATGATGCGATGCTCGATTTCGTTCAGGGTCAGCGTCTGCCCCGCCACCTCAACCAGAGGCCGGTTCCATGGGCCGATCGACAGCGGCCCGTCTTTGATGTCGCGGATCGAGGCCACGGGATAGTTATCAAGAACCACATCCACCGTCACCGCATTATAGAGATTGATCCAATAGGCCAGCTGCTGATCGCGGGTCAGTTGCATCGGATCCAAGGCTTGCAAATCGGTCAGATAACCATCCAGCCGCGCCCGGTCGGCCTGCGTCACCTGCCCATAAGCCAGCCGATTTACACCTTGCGCATCCGGCGCGACATAACGGGACAGGAAAGCCGTCCAATCACCGTGATCAACCCGTTGTCCGGGCAGTGGCGCGTAGCTTGTCAAGGTCTGCCCCGGCAAGGTCTCAGGCGCGGGCAGCGCCAAACGCTCAACACTGGCGCAGGCGGCCAGCAAGGACAGCAGCAGGATCAGCAGGTATCTCATGACGCGTCCTTCCGAATCTGGCGCAGGGCCCGCATCTGACCCTTGAGCCGCTTCAGCGGGGCAAGCGAGGGGTCGCCAAGCTCGGGCAGATCCGGCCCACCAGACAGACGCGGCACGGCGGCGTTCCACCAGCTTGGGCCGGTCGGGCCTTCGATCCGGTCCGGGCTGGCCAGATGCATATCGCGCTGCGCATTGTGTACACACATCGACAGCGGTCCGTTGGCCGTCGCGACCATGAACACGCATGAGGCGCAGCGATCCTCCTCAAGCGCATCCGCCGCCATGAAGTTATGGATGAACACGGCCTGCCGCCGCACCGGGCCGCGCAGCAGCCCTGATCCCAGACGCACCACGCTTAACGCCAGATGACCAAGCGCCCGCAAGGCCAGAAGCGGGTGCCGCCGGATCATGCGCCGCAGTTTGGGGCGGATGCGGATATGCGCGTCCTGCTTATCGTCAACGCCCTCAAGCGCGGCGATCACCCGATGCACCAGCCGCCGGTTCGACAGCAACGAGACCGCGCGCCCTCCGGCGGTGACCACACTGGCATAACGATTGCATTTGGAATGCCCAACGGCAGCAGTGTCGAAATGCAGCGGCGTGCCGTAGCCTGCTTCGATCGCGCGCGTCACACTGTCCTGCGTGATCGCATCGGGCCGCACGCGCATAACACCGCGCCCGGTATCGGCCTGCATCTGGAACGACACAAAGGTAACCTCCGGGCGGTCACGCAGAAACCGGGCCAATTTCGGTATCTCGCCGAAATTGCCGCCAAACACGGTGGTATTGAACAGGATACGCAACCCCAACCCGCGCGCGCGGCGGATGTAGGCGCGGCGCACGGTGTTCAGTTCGACCTCGGTGCTGAACCCTTTTCGTTCCTGGGTCAGGTCGACGTGAAAGGCGACATCATCCAACCCTGCCGCTGCCAGCCGCGTCAGAAAAGCCCGGCTGGCGCGGATACCGTTGGTCATCAGGCAGGACCGCATGCCCAGACGGCGGATCTCGCGGCACAGGGTCTCAAGATCCTCGACTTTGCGCAGGGTCGGATCACCGCCCGTCAGTTGTACCGAGACACCTGTGCCATAGTGGCTGCGGATCGTGGCGAGCCGTGCAAACAGAACCGAAAGCGGTGGGTCAAAGGTCATCTCGGCCCGGTCCGAGAGGTAGCATAGCGTGCAATCCAGATTGCAGTGCTGGGTGACCTCAAGCGCGACGCAGGCGATGGGGTAAAACCGCCCCGCTGTCTGTCCCGCGCCAAATTCACTGCAACTTTGCAAACCGCCACGCAAGGGGGCACGACGGTCGGTGCCTGTGAACTTGCGTCCGGCGGGGGCAATGGCGGGCTGGGGATGCGCGGTGTCTTTCATACGCACCAAGCTAGAGAGGGCTCGGACAAGCGACCACGCCCTCTCACGCCAACGTGCGGGCCGGTGAACGATCAGCCGCAGCAGCCACCGGATTGTTTCACTTCGGTCGCCGACGGAGCCTCGTTCACATTCGCACCCCGACCCAGCCAGGTGCGCTCAGTCAGATAGAAATCGGTGAAGCGGTCGTGAAAGTCGTCGGACACGGATTTCTGCGGAATGCCCGTGGCCTGTAGGGCCCGCTGCCACGCTTTCACCTTGGGATAATCGGCCAGCATGTCGTGCCCACTGTGATCGGCGACAATCGCAGCGCGGTGCAACAAGGGCAGCCATGCCATATCCACATTGCCCAGCGTTTCCCCTGCAAAGAACGGACCATCGCCCAGTTGTTTTTCCGCCTTGGCAAAGGCGGCGTTCAATTTGGTCACGCGTTCACCAAATACCGCGCTGTCCGCACTTTGCATGGTGCTGCACTGAACCAGATAGTGTTTGCTGGCCTGATAGCTCCACGCTCGGTTCAAGGCGCGCTGTTCGGGCGTCAGATCGGGTTGCAGCAGGGCAGCGACTTCATCAAGATATTCAGCGATTGCGTCTGACTCGAACAGCGGCGTGCCGCCTTCGGTCACCAGCACCGGCACCTGGCCTGTGGGCGACAGCTCAAGAAACCAATCAGGCTTGTCGCTAAGGCTGATGAAGTCAATTTGATAAGGCACCTGCTTGGCTTCAAGCAGCGCCGTGACGCGCTGAACGAAGGGGCAGATTTTAAAGCTGATAATACGGATCATTGGTCTTTCCTTTTGGTTGCTTCACCTGTCAGACGAAGCCCACGCCAAAAAGACGACGATCAGATCAACATTTTCTGCAATTGGTGGATTTTTCCTGCACGTCCGAGATGTTTCCCCGCACATCCATCGAAATATTGCAGCAGTCTTCAAACGCCTTGCGCAGCTCGGACCGACCTTTTTGAACGCGTGACTTGAGGGTCGAATAGGACAGCCCATGCGCCTGTGCATAATCGCGTTGTGACATGCCATTGATGTCTATGGCCATCAACATATCTGCGGACTCGGCGGGCAGACCCCGAATGAAGGGTTCGACACAGCCTTCAAGATCCTGACGGGTTTCGGGATCATCGCGATGATACCACAGGTCATCCGGATGCGCCTGCGCACGGCCCGCTTTGCGATAGTGGTCAATGATAGTGCGATCCGCCGTCTGAAACAGCCACGGCTGCAGCTTGGCCGGATCTTTCAAATCAGGCAGGCCGGTGAAGACCTTGACCGAAATCTCTTGCAGCAGGTCATCCACATCCGCCGCATTGGACACGCGCGAATGCAAAAACGCCTTTAGACGAGCGCGATATTTCGGCCAAATATCTTCGATCTGCATGTTGGTTTATGACAGGTAATCGGCGAACGCGTCCACCACCTGCTCATAGACCTCACGCTTGAAGGGCACGATTTCCGCGATCAGCTTGCCGGGGTCTTGCCATTTCCAGCGGGTGAATTCCGGGTGATCCGTTGCGATGTTGATCTGATCGTCGCGGCCGGTAAAACGCAGCAGGAACCATTTCTGTTCCTGCCCGCGAAAACGGCCTTTCCAGATATTGGGCACGATCTCATGCGGCAGGTCATAAGGCAGCCAGCCATCGGTCTCGGCCACCACCTTGACCAGATCAGCGGTCACGCCTGTTTCTTCCCATAGCTCACGCAAGGCAGCATCGCGGGGGTCCTCACCCTTGTCCACCCCACCCTGCGGCATCTGCCACGCGTCCTTATGGCGGTCATTGCGCTGGCCGACAAAAATCTTGCCGTCGGCATTCATCAGCATCAACCCGACGCAGGGGCGATAGGGAAGTTTGGCGATTTCTTCGGGGGTCATGCGTGGCCTCATGGGGATGTTCAGGCAACCTCTAACAAGCGCCGCGAGGTCCGCAAAGGGGGTGACGTTAGGTTTCGCGTGACAAAGTTTACGCGCGCGTCAATTTAGGTTGCAAATTCGTGAGGGAGAGTTTCGCCATGACTGCGTACCCAAACATGCTGGCCCCGCTGGATCTGGGTTTTACCACGTTGAAGAATCGCGTGCTGATGGGTTCGATGCATACAGGGCTTGAGGAAACCGGCGATTGGAACCGCGTGGCCGAGTTCTATGCCGACCGTGCGCGGGGTGGCGTGGCACTGATGGTGACGGGCGGGATTGGCCCGAACCTTGAAGGCTCGGTCCTGCCGGGTGCGTCAATGATGACCAACGACAAAGAAGTGGCGAACCATTCCATTGTGACGCAGCGGGTACACGAAGCAGGCGGCAAGATCGCGATGCAGATCCTGCACGCGGGCCGCTATGCCTATGGCCCGAAATGTGTGGCTCCCAGCCCTGTGAAGTCTCCGATCTCGCCGTTTCCACCAAACGAGTTGGACGAAGACGGCATCGAGAAACAGATCAGCGATATCGTCAACGCAGCCCGATTGGCCCAGAAGGCAGGCTATGACGGGGTCGAGATCATGGGCTCTGAAGGGTATTTTCTGAATCAGTTCCTTGTAACCCACACCAACAAGCGCACCGATCGTTGGGGCGGGTCGTATGAGAACCGGATGCGCCTGCCCATCGAAGTCGTACGCCGCACGCGCGAGGCGGTGGGAACGGACTTCATCATCATCTACCGCCTGTCGATGATTGACCTGATCCCCAACGGCTCGACCCATGATGAGGTGGTGGAATTGGCGCGGCGGGTAGAACAGGCCGGTGCGACGATCATCAACACCGGCATCGGTTGGCACGAAGCACGGATTCCGACGATTGCGACCAGTGTTCCCCGCGCCGCCTTTGCGTGGGTGACCAAAAAGCTGATGGGCAAGGTCTCGATCCCCGTGATCACCTCAAACCGGATCAATACACCGGAAGTGGCCGAAGAGGTTTTGGCGACAGGCTGCGCCGATATGGTCTCAATGGCCCGCCCAATGCTGGCGGATGCGGATTTCGTGAACAAAGCGATTGCCGGGGACAGCGCCAAGATCGCGCCCTGTATCGCCTGCAACCAGGCCTGCCTGGATCACACGTTCAGCGGCAAGCTGACCTCATGCCTGGTTAACCCGCGCGCCTGCCACGAGACCGAGTTGGAGATTGCCAAGGCAGATACGGTCAAGACAGTGGCTATTGTCGGTGCTGGCCCGGCTGGTCTATCCACCGCCATGACCGCCGCCCAGCGCGGCCATGAGGTCACCCTGTTCGACCGCGCCAGTGAAATTGGCGGTCAGCTGAACATGGCCAAACAGGTACCGGGTAAAGAAGAGTTCTGGGGCCTGGTCGACTGGTACCGCACCATGATGGCTGATCTGGGTGTGAAAGTGGAACTGAACCGCGAGATTAGTGCCGATGACCTGACCGGTTTTGACGAAGTGATCATCGCCACCGGTGTTACCCCTCGCGATCCGCAGATACCGGGACAGGATCGGGACAACGTCCTCAGCTATATCGACGTGCTGCGCAACAAGGACGAGGTCGGCGCGTCCGTCGCCGTGATCGGCGCAGGCGGCATTGGTTTTGATGTGTCCGAATTCCTGATTGAAGACGGACATAGCCCCACAACCGACTTGCCCGTCTGGATGAAGGAATGGGGTGTGACCGACCCCGAGGATCACCGCTCGGGCCTGGCCCCCGAAGGCCCGCAGCCCGAGGCTCCCAAGCGGCAGATCACCCTGTTGCAGCGCAAGAAGCAGGCACACGGCAAAGGGCTGGGCAAAACTACGGGATGGATTCACCGCGCAACGCTAAAGATGAAAAACGTCAATTTCGTAGGCGGCGTGAACTATGAACGCATCGACGAGGACGGCCTGCATGTAACCTTTGGCGAAGAACGCGCTGATCCGACTGTCATCCCAGCGGATACGATTGTTCTGTGTTCTGGTCAGGTGTCTGAACGCTGCCTTGCCAACGCGCTGATCGATCGCGGCATCACCCCGCACGTGATTGGTGGCGCGGATGTAGCGGCAGAGCTGGACGCCAAGCGGGCGATCAATCAGGGCACACGGTTGGCGGCTAGCCTCTGAGTTCGTACAAAGGTTACTCGGAAAGCGCGAGCTTGACGCCCAGCGCACCAAACGCGGTTGAGAAACACCGCTTGATCCAGGTCATGACGGATGGTCGGTGAATGACATAATCCCGCGCCAGCGCCGCGCAGGCTCCGTATCCAACAAAGACCACAAAGGTCAGTGCCATGAAGGCAAGGGCGAGCTTGATCAGTTCCAGCCCTGCGTTCGCCGTACCTGCCGGTAAGAACTGTGGCAGGAAGGCCAGAAAGAACAAGGATAGTTTGGGGTTCAGAACATTGATCAAAGTTCCGGTCACCGCGATTTTGACGTGGCTTACCGAGGATTTCTCGGCATTGACCTCCAATGCGCCGCCATCTTTGAGAATCCCCCAAGCCATATAAAACAGATAAAGGACACCCAGATACTTGATGAGCTGAAACGCCAGCGCGCTGGTATGCAAAAGCGCGGCAAGCCCGATGATACTGGCAAGCGCTGCCGGAACGATTCCAATTGTACATCCAACTGCGGCCGCAAGGCTGGCGCGAAAACCGCGCCCAAGACCAACGGCCAGCGTGTATATCACACCGGTCCCCGGCAATAGCACCACAATTAGGGATGTCAGAAAAAACTCAAGCGACATGCCGCCTCCAACTTGTTCCGAGGCAGAGTTTCCGACAATCAAATTAATGTAAACCGTTTTAGCTGGCAGTTCTGGTGACTACTCCACCGTAATCGTAATCACCTCGGACACAATTGGTGTTGCATGCGGCACGTGCCCTGCATCGCCCAACACCAGTTGCAGCGTGTGTTCACCGGGGGCAAGGTCCAGCGTCACTTCGGTCTGACCGCCACCAAAATGCAGGTGATTGTCGTCTGCGGGCAAACCATAGGCCAGCTCATCCGCGCCGTCTTCGCCCTCTCCTAGCGGTGGGCGGTCAATCAGCAAATGATGGTGACCGGTGTTTTCCTTCTCGGTCCCGGCCGGGGCCACGCCCATGCCGCTAAGACCAAAGACCACCGTCACAGGGGACTTGACGGTATCCCCGTCCGCCAGATTGACGAAATAAACCTTTGCTTCGGGGTTGGATGGCGTTTCTCCACCGGCCAACGCAAGGGTTGCGGACAGGCACAGGGCAGCAAGGGCGAAAAAGGCTTTCATGATCTCCTCCGTGGTCACAAATTTGCCATTCTCATCTTAGCATATTCGCGCCAATGCCCCTAAACCCTTTGTCTTTTTTGGGGTGTAGTCACCTTGGAAACTATTGTTTCCGCGTTTCCCATCTGCAAACGATAGCAATTAAATCCCTGATATTATCCCATGTCTGCCCCGTTTCCGCCCAGATTGGGCGCCAAAGTCAGGCAGAGACAAAACACCCGGGGAACGAGTATGGACCGACTGACCGAAATGGAAGCCTTTGCCAATGTGGTGGATCAGGGTGGGTTCACCGATGCGGCCAAGAAGATGGGTATTTCTAAATCTGCAGTATCAAAGCATGTATCAAGCCTTGAGGCACGGCTGGGCGCACGATTGCTGAACCGTACCACGCGTCGGGTATCCCCGACCGAGATCGGGCTGGCCTATTACGACCGCGCGCGCCGCGTACTGAATGACGCGGGCGAAGCGGATGCGCTGGTCACCTCAATGCAATCGGCACCTTCTGGCCTGCTGCGAATCAGCGTGGCGACAGATTTCGGGGTGAACCATCTGTCGCCGGTGCTGTCGGACTTTTTGGCCGCGTACCCGGATATCACCGTGAATATGGTTCTGAACAACCGTTACGTGGAATTGATTTCCGAAGGCTTCGACGTCGCCGTACGCATTGGTGAGCTTGAGGACAGCACCCTGCGCGCACGTAAACTGACCGAAACCGTGAAACGAATGGTGGCCGCGCCCAGCTATATCGAGAAATTCGGTCGTCCGCAGAAAATCGACGATCTGAATGAACACAAGCTGCTGCATTATTCGAGCCAATCCTCGGGCAATGTCTGGAGGTTGACCGCACCGTCAGGTGAAAAAAGACAAGTGCGCACCGCCGGTTGGCTCAGCGTGAATGACGGTCAGTCGCTGTTGAACGCGGCGATCTCGGGGCTGGGGATCGCATATCTGCCCAGCTACCTATATGCCGAGGCGCTGAAATCCGGCGAGGTACTGGATGCGATGCCGTCATTGCCCGATGAGGTGCAGGGTATCTATGCCGTCTATCCACCCGGCCGCTTCACGCAGCCCAAAGTACGCGCGTTCATCGATTTCCTGGTTCAGTCCTTTGCGGAAAAAGGCCTGATGGATTGGGTGGACTGACCCGATGCTCAACAGGCTGAACAAATGAATACAGCTATTCAGACCGAGAATAGCACCGAGCACGCCGATGGCGACGCACGTCCTGCATCGTCAACAGGGTCAAAAACGCCCCCGGTTTCAGCCGTAAGCGAAATCACTGGCCTGATTGGCGTAGTCGGCCTTTTTGCAGCAACATTGGCAGCCGTCTATTTCGACACGCCGTTGTTGCAGTCCATTCAGTTGTTGTTGGCGGGTGCCGCGCTTCCGATGATTGTGTCGTCTATCCTGCTGGACAAGGCCCATTTGCGCGCCTCAACAGGATTGGATTATAGGCTCAGGAGGCACTCTTCAGATGTTGTCTCAATCACGGTAACAAAGACCCTGGGCCTTGGGGCGACCTTTTTCGTCATCGCCATGGCCTACCAGATCATTCCGACCTACGACTCGTCAAAATACGAGCTGGTTCGCGCACTGACCCTTGCGTGGTTTCCTATAATTTGGATTCTGTCCCCAGCTTATATTGCCTTCACCACCCGCCACATGGTCGAGCCGCGCGACGAGCTTTGGCACTTTGGTAAGCTGATCACCCTGCAGCTTTCCGTCGTGGATTCTGAAAAGATTAAAGACCATTGCAGGACATGGCTGGTCAAAGGGTTTTTCCTGGCCTTCATGATCACCATCCTACCGCAGATCGTCAGTTTCGTGACCAACGCGGATCTAGAGAGCTTTTTTGCCGATCCAGTGTCGCTCATCCTGCTCTTGATCCAGGTTTCCTTTCTTGTGGATGTGTGCATCGGGTCGATTGGCTATGTCTGCACGTTCCGGGTTCTCGATTCACATATTAGAACTGCGAACCCGTATCTGTCTGCCTGGGTCGCTGCGCTGGTGTGTTATCCCCCCTTCGCGTTGATGACCACTGGCGGCCCGCTCGACTATCGCGCAGGCACGCAATCATGGACGGATTGGCTGTCGGATCAGCCTGTGCTTTTGATTGTTTGGGGCGGCGTAATTCTGTTGCTTGCCATAATCTATGCCTGGGCAACCGCTGCGTTCGGGCTTCGTTTTTCGAACCTGACCCATCGCGGGATTATCACGACCGGGCCGTTTCGTTATTCCAAGCATCCTGCCTATCTGTCCAAAAACATCATGTGGTGGATGCTTTACATGCCATTTCTTTCGGCCGTCGGACCAGCGGCCGCCCTTCAAAGCTGCATTTTGTTGTTGGGGGTGAATGCACTGTATTACGCGCGCGCCAAGACGGAAGAAAAGCATCTTATGACCGACGAAGACTATCACGTCTATGCTGACTGGATCGCGGAATATGGCCTGATTGCGCGCTTGCGAAATCAACGTCGCAGTCAGAAACCCTGACGGTCAGAGCCAACCGAAGGCGATTAGTCGAAGAACAACCACAGATCGTCTTCGTTTTGTCGACAAATCGTCTCTTTTGCCAGTGATAGTGCAAGTAACAGGAAAGATCTCCCCCGGTGAACCTCGACGGCCCGCGCATCAGTGCGGGTCTTTTTTTCTTGATTGTCTTTTAGAAACGCTCGACCCAAGGACGCAAGGTCAGCTCGTTACTCCAGGCGGATCGGTCCTGATGTACCAAATGCATGTATTCCCGCGCGATGGCGTCCGGGTCCAACATGCTGTCGGGGTTGTCCGTAGCCTCAACCCGTTCCGGACGGGACGCATTGCGGATGCCACCGTCGATATTGACCCACGCCACGTGGATGCCTTTGGGGTGCAACTCGCGCGCCATGGATTGAGCCAATCCGCGTTGTGCAAATTTGCCCATGGCAAAGGGTGCGGACAGCGGAAAGCCTTTGACCCCAGCCGAGGCACCGGTGAACAGAATCGTTCCGCGCCGGTTGTCCCGCATCGGCTGGTCCAGCATGCGGCGGGCAGCGGCCTGCCCTAACAAAAAGGCCCCGTGGGCCGTTACTTCAACTGCCTTGCGTACCGTTTCGGGGTCCAGATCGGTGATGGGACCACGCTGCCGGGCCGAAGGGTTGTAACAGGCCACACGCAATTCACCCGGCAGATCGGCGACCAACGCCGCTACGCCCGTGGCATCCGTACCGTCCAGCTGATGAAGCGTCGCACCCGTTTCGGCAGCCAGTGGTTCCAGTTTCGCGATATCGCGCGCGGTCAAGTGCAGCGCATATCCATCCCGAGCCAAGGCCCGCGCGAATGAGGCCGACAGGCCTGCCCCCGCGCCGATGATCAATGCCTGAGGGGTTTGTGTCTGATCGGCCATGGCGGGCTCCTTCACTCTTGGACCTCTCACTGACCTAAGTCGGTGCGATCAATTGACCAGCAATACGGCCTCAACCCGGCGATTCAGGTCGCGCCCTTCGGCGGTCGCGTTTGACGTCAACGGCGCCAGATACCCAATCCCCCGCGCCTCAAGCCGGTCGGCGGCAACCCCATGCGCCTCGATCAGGCGGGTTCGCACCGCTTGCGCCCGACCCGTGCTAACCGAGATATTAGCATCCAGCGCGCCGGTATCATCTGTGTGGCCCACCAACGCCAGCCGCGTACCCGGATTGTCGGCCAAATACCCGGCAATCAAATCCAGAGAGGCAAAGAGCCCGTCACCCAGCGTGATCTCACCGGTACGGAAATGCAGGTCGTCCAGAATCACATGCCCGTTCTGGGCCAATTCGCTCAGCAGGCCGTCCGAACCACTGACCGTTTCCTCAATCACCAGCGGCGGCGGAGCAGCGACACCAACCGGGGTGACACGGATCATCTGCACATAGCCGCTGGGCGGGTTGCGGCTGACCAGCAGGCTCAGCACCTCATCCCCGCGCGTGGCAGCCAAGAAGCGATAATCCTGGATCGAGACATACATGTCGGGGGTCGGCACCACCTCGGTCCCGAAGCGGAAATCGAACCCGCCGCAGTTCCGAGCCTCGCATTCGAACAAAACCTCATAGCCCTGCGCGATGATCTGTTCACGCAATGGCGCCAACAATTGCAACGTGGTGCTAGAGCCCGATTGCACACGCCATGTGATGCGCTCAATCTGCCCTTCGACGTGGCGCACGGGCAGGCTGCCATCGGCAAAGGGGCCAGTTGGCAGATCGTAACTGTCCAAGGGGCTGACACGGTCGCTGAGTTGACGTGCGCCGCTAGGCAGGGTCAGGTCTTGCGCGGCAAGCGGTCCGGCCAGCAACACCAGGATCAGAAAGGCAATTCGGGTCATCGGGCCTGCGCGTGATATTCGTCGTTCGGGGCCATGGCCGTAGCACTGGCAACCCGGTTCGACATGTTGAAAAATCCGGTGACATTGGCAAGGTCCCAGATATCCCGGTCTGTCAGCCCGACATCCCGTAGGTGTTGGCGATCGGGCTCTTCGATCTCGGCGCTGGAAGTCGTGATTTTGGCGGCGAAATCCAGCAGCGCGCGCTGTCGCGGGTCCAGTGGCGCCACACGGTAGTTCATCACCAGCATCTCACCCAGTTGAGGATCGCCCGACAATTGCCGCACCGCTGCGCCATGGGCCACAAGGCAGTAAAAGCATTTGTTGATCGCCGACACGACCACGGCGATCATTTCCCGTTCCAGCTTGCTCAGCCCACTGTCGCCCAGCATCAGATCGTTATACGTCGCCGTAAATGCGTTCAGCTTGTCGATATCAAACGCATAGGCCCGCAGCACATTCGGTACAAAGCCCAGCTTTTCCACACAGATATCAAAGTATTTCTGCGTCTCGGGCGGCAGCGGGTCCACCATCGGCAAATTCAGCGCGGTGGGCATATTCTGGTCGGTCACGTCAGGCTCTCTCCTTGGACAAGCTGACGGTAGTGGTATTCGCCGACAATCTCCATCCCAAGTGCGTGATAAAGCCCGTTGGCCGCAGCATTCGCCTTGGTGCAGATCACGCTGAGTGTTTCGGCACCGTTTTCCTGTGCCCAAAAGGCTGCCGCGCGCATCGCCCAGGCACCCAACCCGTGTCGCCGGTGCTGCGGCAGAACCTCAAGCGCGTGAACCATCGCAACACCGTCCTGTATCGCGACAAATACAGTACCGACGGGTTGATCGTCGCGGCGCAGCAGCAGCCCTGTTTTTAGGCCTTTCACCCGATCCATCACGGAAACCCGCGCCGGGCCAATTCCCCCCTGCGCCCAGATTTCACGCATGATCGCAAGGGGTTCCGGCGTGGGAAAGACCATCACGCGCGGGATCGGTGTATCGGTGAGGTGGCCTGTCGGACAGGCATAGATGTTAACCGGATCCAGAACCTCATACCCGCGCGCGGCAAGCTGAGCATCCAATGCCTCATCCCCCGGACGCAGACAGAACAGGTGCTTTTGCCCCATCGCCTGCATCGCAGCCTCGGCACCGTTGATATCAGCTTCGGTCACCGGACCCAATGCACTGGCCGCTGACACCCGCGATCCGCCGCCCTGCCCTTGTCGCAGCTGAAACGGACCCAGCCGTTCATAGCCCGCAGCGGGCCAGGTGCCGTCAACGATGTCGGGCCAGTTGACGCTCACAGATCAAGCTCTTTCGCCAACCGGGTGACAGCCGCGTCGATCCGCGCCCCGTCTGTGCCGCGCACAACCACGTTCGCCCCAAACACGCCGTTGATCTGGTACGGGTAGCTGCCGATGGACAGGTCCGAGAAATCTTCAGCTAAGGCGGACAGCGGGCCCGCGATATCACCCTCACCACGTTCCACGCGCAGGGTTTGCGACAACAACGGGCTGCCACCGGTCAGGCCGGGCAACACGCTGGCAACCATCGCCTGAAACACCGAGGGCACCCCGGCCATCACATGCACGTTCTGAATGGTGAACCCCGGCGCGGTCGAAACCGGATTGTCGATCAGCGCCGCCCCGTCCGGAATGCGCGCCATACGCAGGCGGGCCGCGTTCAACTCCTGCCCGGATTTGTCATAGCGGGCCTGCAACAAAGCGCGCGCATCCTCGCGCACGTCGATAGGCGTGTCGAACGCACGGGCAATGCTGTCGGCGGTGATATCGTCATGGGTCGGGCCGATCCCACCGCTGGTAAAGACATTGTCATAGGCTTCCGACAACGCCTTGACCGCCGTTTCAATGGCGGATGCGTCGTCGCTGACAATGCGCACCTCTTTCAGATCGATGCCATGTTTGGTCAGTTCACCGGCGAGGTAATGCATATTCGCATCTCGGGTGCGGCCTGAAAGGATTTCATCCCCGATCACCAGCATTGCAGCGGTTGGATTGGCCATGGCGCGTGCCTCCCTCTTGATCGACCTTTGGGGCAGGTATAGGCCCTGAGGCATGAAATTTGAAACCCCCCTTGTCCCCGCCCGCCTGATCCGACGCTACAAACGCTTCCTGGCCGATTGCACGTTGGAGGACGGGCGCGAGGTGACCGCACACTGCGCCAATCCGGGCTCAATGATGGGTCTGGCGGAGCCGGGTGGGAAAATCTGGCTTGAGCCCAATGACGACCCGAAGAAGAAACTGAAATACGGCTGGCGTTTGGTCGATCATGAAAATGGACACTTTACCGGGGTCGACACCTCGGTTCCCAACAAAGCCCTGCGCGCGACACTGGAAGCTGGTGAGATTCCGGAACTTGCTGCCTATAGGACCGTCCGCCCCGAGGTGAAATACGGCGAAAACAGCCGCATCGACTTTTTATTGACCCAACCGGGCCTGCCAGATGCCTATGTCGAGGTTAAAAGCGTCACCCTGTCTCGCCAACCGGGACTGGCCGAGTTCCCGGACAGCGTCACTGCGCGCGGCACAAAACATCTGGGCGAATTGGCGGAGATGGCGGCGCAGGGGCACCGCGCGATCATGCTGTATCTGATGCAGCGCACCGATTGCGACCGGTTCGCGCTGGCCGCGGATATCGACCCAGCCTACGCGGCCGCGTTCGAGGTCGCGCAGGGGCAAGGGGTCGAGCGGCTGATTTACGGCACGCGCATTGCACCCACCGAAATCACGGTCGGCGAAAGGATTCGGGCGCAACCCGGATAAGGCCGGATTTTATCTGTTGCGCCCGTTGCCATTTCCCGGTCCGCGCGTTTGACTATGCCCGGGTCACCCGCACCAACGATTTACCAACCAGTCAGGGGAACGCACTTGGAGTCCAATCAAGAAAAGCTAGTTGCCTTGCGGCAAGATTTTCACCGCTTTCCGGAACTTGGGTTCGATGAGACACGTACCAAGGCCAAAGTAGCGGAATTTTTGCGCGACCTTGGGCTGGACGTTCACGAAGGCGTCGGCGTCGTGGGGGTGTTGAAAGCGGGTACAGGCAACCGGGCCATCGGGCTGCGCGCTGATATGGATGCCCTGCCAATCCATGAGACCAGCCAGCACGATTACCCTTCGGAGACCGACGGCGTGATGCATGCCTGTGGGCATGACGGCCACATGTCGATGTTGCTGGGCGCCGCGAAGGAACTGGCTGCTGATCCCGGCTTCGATGGCACCATAGTTTTTTTGTTCCAGCCCAATGAAGAACATGGGCTCGGCGCGCGGGCGATGATTGATGAAGGGATTCTGGAACAGTTTCCGGTGGACGAGATCTATGCCATTCACAACCTTCCCGGTGCCCCTGTCGGGCAGGTATCGACGCGGATCGGGTTGATCTGTTCCTCAGAAAGCCTGTTCGAGATTGCAATCACCGGTCAGGGGGGTCATGCCTCGATGCCGCAAGCAGGGCGCGATGCGATAACCATTGGCGCGGACATGGTGCAGGCATTGCAGACCATCGTATCGCGTAAACTTGCCCCCGGTGCCGGGGCAGTGGTGTCAGTAACCGAGTTTCTGACCGATGGGCAACGCAATGTTCTGCCGGGACATGCGACTTTGAAAGGCGACGTACGCGCCCGCAGCCCCGAAGACCGCATCACCATCGAGGGCCTGATGCGCGAAATCGCACGCGGTGTGGCCATCGCGCACGGGGTCTCGGTCGATGTCATGTTCAACACGGAATTCATCGAAACAATTAATGCCGAGGAACCCACACAGGCCGTTGTTCGGACCGCACGATTCATCGGCGCCGACACCATCCCCGACCGCCAACCCATGAGCTTTTCCGAAGATTTCGCTCATTTCAGCGCGGCCGTTCCGGGCTGTTTTCTGCTGATGGGAAATGGCGAAACCGGACCGCATGGGCAACCGCTGCACTCCAGCGATTACGATTTCAATGATGAATTGCTGCTCTTGGGGGTCGATTTCTGGACTGCGCTTGCGCGCGATCGTTTGCCCGCAAGGGATTGAACCGAAGCGGCCACAATGGATAAGGGCGCAACCGGTTTCAGGCTTGCTGTTCCTCAGCATCGCCCGGCGCATCCAGAAACTCTGCCCACAACTCGGCATCCAGTCCGTTCACAAACGGCTCGAACTCATCTGTCACCGCCTGCCAGCCCCCGACCGAGGCGGCATTGACCGGCTTGCGCGCCTGTAGGTTACTGGCCGTCTTAATCGCGTTCGGGGACTTGTCCGGTGACAGCATCGCGTCCTCAAAGGACAGATCGCAAATCTGAGCCAGTTCTTTTGCGGTTTCTTCCAGATTGCCTACCAACGTCTCGTACCGAACGTCGTGAATGCGCCCGGGCAGTACCTTGTGCCAGTGCCGCATATAGCGCTGATACCGGTTGGCCTCGGCCGCCATCCAGTCCAGGTCATGGGTGAAATACAACCCGCCCGCGCCAAAATTCGCGCGCCACATGGACAGCGCGACATCGCGCGGGTCTCGCAGCACGTTAAAAATCACGGCATTGGGGAAAGCTTGCGCAATCTCACCCAAAAAAGCGTAGTTGCCCGGTGCTTTGTCCACAAAAGCCACTGCGCCATTTGTCAACGAAGGCAGCTTACCCGTGTAGAAATCGGCCAGATTATGAGCCTCGCGCCATTCGGGTGGTTGCGCTTCGGCCTGTCTGGCCCATTGGTGTACTGATGCCAGCTCACCCAAACCCTGAACAGCAGAGTGACGGCCCAGAATACGCTCGACCAGCGTGGTGCCCGACCGGGGTAGACCAACCACAAAAATCGGCCGGGTACTGCCCTTGGATGGTTTGGGCTGGGCAGCGGGCAATGGCGCAGCCAGCCGTTTATCGCATTCCTGCACGCTGCGTTCTTCCCAAGAGTCAAACCCCGCACGCTGCATCAAATGAGCCTCAGACAGGTGCTGCATTTCAAGCGGTGTGTTCTTTTCGCGGCGTGCCAGGCTGGCCGCAGCAAAGCATACCATCACAGCATCCTTAGGGTTTGGCACGCCGCGCTCCAGCGCAGCTGCGATCTGCGTCTTCAGCGTTGCGGCATCCTCGAAGGTCAGGTTGGGCAACCCCGCCATCATCTCAAGCGCCTCGGGGTGACCAGGCGCTTGCACCAGGGCTGTGCGTAGGTTCTTTAACACCTCGCCAAGCTGGCCCAAACCCAACTGAGATCTGGCAAGACGCAACAGGCCGGGAAGAAACCGCGGGTTTTTTCGAACCAGCGTATTCAACATGTCTACAGCACTATCCCATTGCTGCAACGCGTCCAGAATGTCCGCCTTCAGAATTTGCGCATTCACATTGGCGGGTTCGCGCTTCAGGACTTGTTCGATGGCTACAAGGGCCATTTCCGCTTCTTGCTCTTGCAGCAGGGCCAACGCCTGAATGAACAGCTGCGCCGGGCTGAGAGGACCACGTGCGCTGATTTTTTCCAGAAACTTCAAGGCAGCAGCCGGTTCGCCGCCTTGAATCAAGCTCAGGCCATAGTTCTGGATCAGTTCGGCATTGCCGGGGTCCAGCCGCCAAGCGCGTTCAAAATAAATCTGGGCCTGCTTGAAGTTCTGCTGCTGAATTGCGCACAGACCGGCAATTCGGGGCAACGCCGCAGCCTTAGGCCATTTCTTGGCCGCCTTGGTGGCGCGTTTAAAGGCCTGATCCAGCCGACCAGCCTGGAGAAGCGCGCTGATATTGGTGATCTCGGCCCTCAACTGGTCTGCTTTTCTTTGCATTTGCACGCCTTCTCCTGTTTCGCGCACCCGCGCAGCCTTGCTTTGTGCTAGTTGAAAATTACCTGAGGGTCTATATGCGATCAGGTACCAAACCGGGCGCGGACTTGACATTACGACCCAACGCCCTCTGGTACTTTCTGCACAAGCAGCGTAAAAGGAGTGCTGCGCGAAACATTTGGAGCCTCGCATCCATGAAAGAACATCGTGGCCGTCTGACCAAGGATGGCATCCGCATCTATGAACAGGGTGACTTTGCCGGCATGCACGCGGCAGGGGCACTGGCGGCGCGGATACTCGACGATATTGCGGATCATGTCTTTCCCGGCCAAACAACCGGTGAGATCGACCGCCTGATCACTCAGATGGTCGAGGATGCAGGCGCAACGTCGGCCACCATAGGCTACAAGGGCTATCAGCACGCAAGCTGTATCAGCGTGAATCATGTGGTCTGCCACGGCATCCCAGGCGACAAGCGCCTGAAGGATGGCGACATCCTGAATATCGACGTTACCGTCATCGTTGACGGCTGGTTCGGCGATACTTCGCGCATGTTCGTGGCCGGCAAACTGCCCCGCAAGGCAGAGCGTCTGATTCAGGTGACCCATGATGCGCTGTTCAAAGGCATTGAGATGGTCAAGCCGGGCAACACCTTCGGCGATATCGGCCACGCGATTCAGGCTTATGTCGAGGCGCACCGGATGAGCGTTGTCCGCGATTTCTGTGGCCACGGGTTGGGTCGTGTGTTCCACGCCCCGCCCAACGTGCTGCACTATGGCCGTCCGGGGACCGGAGCGAAGCTGGAAGAAGGCATGCTCTTCACCATCGAGCCGATGGTCAATCTGGGCCGCCCCGAGACCAAAACGCTGGCCGATGACTGGACCGCCGTGACCCGTGACAAGTCACTATCGGCGCAGTTCGAACATTCGGTGGGTGTCACGGCAGATGGGGTTGAGATCTTTACCCTGTCACCGGGCAACAAGTTTCACCCAACCTATTCGTCCTGATTGACGGCCTGATCGCGCAATAGCTTCAGCAGCAATGTCTCATCCCTCCACGGCGTTACTGCGTCATGGATGAATACCGGCGCGCGCATGGGATTGCGTTCGGGGCCGGTAGTCGATTCCGTATCCTTTGAAAGGGTCCAGATCGGGGGATTTAAGGTACGGTCCATGCCCCGAATGCTAGCACGTCCAGGTCAGATTCCCAAAAGCGTCGGAACCTCGGCCATATCGGTAAAGACTTCGGCCCCAAGTTCCGCCAGCTTCTCGCCCTGCCCATGCGGCGCGTAGGCCAGACAGCGCATGCCCGCGCGTTTGGCTGCCATTACGCCGTTCTGGCTGTCTTCGATCACCACTGGTGCGGTGGCCCCGAATTGATCGGCGGCCGTCTGGAACATGACCGGATCAGGCTTGGCGGTTCCCAAGACATGGGCGGAGTACATTGCGCCGCTAAAACGCTCCCACAAACCGTTCTGGCCCAGAGTGATCTGCATTTTGTCGGGACTTCCATTTGACGCCACACAGAAGGGGATGCCCTTGGCATCCAGCGCGGTCAGCAGTTCCGGAATACCCGAAACCAGATCCACGCCCTGCCGCAAACGATCATAGGTTTCTGCATAAACCTCATCGACCCAATCTTCGGGCAGGTTTGCGCCCAGCGCACGGGCCTTGTCGCGCACTCCGGTCATTGTACCCCCAAGAAAGAACGCAACACTGTCTTCCAGCGTCAAGTTCAGCCCATACCGTCCAAGATTGTCGACCAGCACCTGATTGGACAGCGGTTCACTGTCCACAAGAACACCGTCGCAATCGAAAATGACCAGATCGTGCATGCCTGCCCTCTTTGTTTTGCACTGTGCCTAGCCAACCGTGCGCGCAGGTGCAAACCGGGTGTCAGCAGAACCTTGCCCGCAGGGTTTCAGCCTGAAACATTTCGCCACATCAACGAGATATGCGTGTCACCGTATTTCCGGCTGTCCTGCAGGTCGAACCCCTGCGGCGCTGCCATGGGGCTGTTTTCCTCCCACACGATCAGCGCGTCGTCGGCAATCCAGCCATGGGACAGGGCAGCGATGGCCTTTTGCCCCATGGATTTTCCATAAGGCGGATCCAGAAAGATCAGATCATAGGGCGCACCCGGATTTTCGCCCAGCCGCGTGGCGTCCCGGCGGATCAAGGTGGTGCGGTCGGCGCTGCGGGTCAGGTCGATATTCTTGCGGATCAGCCCCTGCGCCACCCGCCCGTCATCCACAAAGGTCACCCGTGCAGCGCCGCGCGACAGCGCCTCAAGCCCCAGCGCGCCGGTTCCGGCAAACAGGTCCAGAACGCGCAGCCCGTCAAAGTCGATCTGATGACCCAACACGTTGAACAGGCTTTCGCGCACCCGGTCGGTGGTGGGGCGCAAATGAGCGCCCGCATCCCCTTTGCCAACCGACGCCAAGGCCCGGCCCCGGAACTCTCCGGCGATGATCCTCACGCCTTGAGCAGCGGTTTCAGATCCGCGTCCGGGTCGGCGACCACGGCCGGATCAGCGGTTTTGCCCGCCTCAATCAGACGCTTGCCAACCATATAAGCGCGAGGATCATTCATCGCGTCAACGGCGATCAGCTGATCGCCGTTGTAGTACCAGAAGGACACGGTCTGACCGTCACCCTGACGGGTCACCACGCGGTCATAGCCGGTGTTCAGGCCCGCGATCTGCAGTTTGACGTCATACTGATCCGACCAGAACCACGGTGTCGCCACATAGTCCTTGGCTGCGCCCAGCATGTTTTGGGCTACGATCTCGGCCTGATCAATCGCGTTCGGCACGCTTTCCAGACGAATACGGGCATCGCCATGTGGGAAGGACGCGCAGTCGCCCGCCGCCCAGATCGCCGGATCAGAGGTTCGACCATGCGCATCGGTCTTAATGCCGTTCTCCAACTCAAGCCCTGCGATCTCGGCCAGTCGGGTTGATGGGACGATGCCGACACCGACAACAACAAAATCGACCTCGATCTCGGTGCCGTCGGTCAGAACCGCACCAACCACCTTGCCGTTGTCGCCCACCAGACGATCCAGCCCGACACCTTCGCGGATATCGGCGCCATATTCACTGTGCAATGCGCGGAAGTAATCGCTGGTCTCGGGCGCGGCGACCCGTTGCAGGATGCGGTCGGCCATCTCGACCAAAGTCACCTTGACCCCGCGCTTGGCGCAGACAGCTGCGGCCTCAAGCCCGATATAGCCGCCGCCCACGATCAGGGCGCGCGCGCCATCTTTCACGCGGGGCTCCATCTCGTCGATATGGGCCAGATCGCGTACTACGTGGACACCTTCAAGATCACCGCCAATCGCGGCAGGCAGGTAGCGCGGGTCCGACCCGGTGGTCAGGGCCAGTTCGTCATATGCGATGACCTCATCCCCTACGGTCACGGTTTTGGCCTGCGGATCAATCGCCGTCACGCGCTGACCCAAACGTAGGGTGATATTGTTCTCGGCGTAGAAGCTTTCGGGTCGCAGGAACAGGCGCTCCAGCTCCATTTCACCCAGCAGATAAGCCTTGGACAGCGGCGGGCGCTGATAAGGCAGATGCGGCTCGGCCCCGATCAGAGTGACGTCCCCTTCGAACCCGTCTTTGCGCAGCCTGGCAACAAGCGACGACCCCGCCTGCCCGGCACCGATGACGACAATATGGCTCATGTTCCTCCCACCGTGTCGAATTCCCGTGGTCTCATCCACGCGACCACCTATATTGCGGCTGAGCCCGACTCTGCAAATCCAAACGACAGGAGCTTAAAAAATGATTTCAACAGGTGAGACACTGCCCGACGCCACACTGACGCAACTGGGCGCAGACGGCCCCGAAGAGGTGCGGATTTCAGACAAAACCAAAGGGCGCAAAGTGGTGATCTTTGCGGTGCCCGGAGCATACACGCCGACCTGCAGTTCGGCCCATGTGCCCAGCTTCATTCGCACCAAAGACCAGTTTACCGCCAATGGCGTGGATGAGATCATCTGCGTTTCGGTCAACGACCCGTTTGTTATGAAAGCCTGGGGCGAGGCCACAGGCGCGGCCGATGCAGGCCTGACCATGCTGGGCGATGCCTCAGCCGAATTCACCAAGGCCATTGGCATGGAATTCGACGCCCCGCCCGCCGGACTGTATGCCCGGTCCAAACGCTATGCCATGCTGGTCGAAGACGGCAAGGTCACTGCGCTGAACCTGGAAGAAAGCCCCGGCACCTGCGAGATTTCAGCAGGCGAAACTCTGCTGGACGCGATCTGATCCTGCGCGCGGCCCCGGGTCACCTCGGGGCCGCAAACGCATTTAACTTGATGCAACGCCCTGATCAGCCAATAGTTGTGGCATACAATCAGGGAGTTCATTGATGAAACTGAAAGTATTCACTCTATTACTGGGCACAGCGGGGGCATTGGCCGCCTGCGGCCCGGCACCCACCCCTCAGCAACAGGCGGCGCGGCAGCATGAAATCGCATGTCTCAGCGGATCACTGGGCGGTGCATTGATCGGCGGCGCGATCGGCAACCAATTCGGTGGCGGATCAGGTAAATCCATCCTGACTGCGGCAGGCGCAGCCGCTGGCGCGATTGAAGGCAACAGATACGCATGCTGAGGAGAGCCGAGATGACACGTGGAATTTTGATTGCTGCGGCCCTTATACTGGCCGGTGCGGCCACAGCCGAGACCGTGGGCGAGTTGCATGAAAACGAACTGAAGGCCATCGACAAGAACAATGACGGCTTCTTGTCCCGCGATGAGTTCGATGCCTTTTCCGATTATGCCTTTCAGGAAATGGATGACGACAAGAACGGCACGCTGGGATTGGACGAAGCCAAGCCGTTTCTGGACATAAAACAGTTTCAGGACGTTGACCGCGATAATGACGACTTTATCTCTCGGGCGGAATACGACGCGCAGATGAACGACGATTTCAATGCGGCGGATAAAAACGGCAACGGTCACCTGGACTAGCAACAGGAGCGCACGATGAACAAATGGATCCGTTTGGGTGCGCTTTTACTGGTGGCGGCCTGCGATGTACCGCAGGCGCCGGTTGTGACCGGACCGGACGGGCAGACATTTATCCAGATCAACACTTCCGGGCTGACCTGCTATAACACCAAATGTCTGAATATTAATCCGGCAGCCCGCAGTGTGCGCCAAATCGGCAATCGGACGACGCAAATTCCTGGCAATATCAACGTCAGCGACGGAACCGTGACACCTGATGAGTTCCGGCAATTGGGTATTGCTGCATCCCTGGCCGGCGGAGAAGGCTCGCGGAGCGACAGAGGCTAAACCAGGCTGTCCATCTTGCGCGCCAGCTTTGCATCCAGCGCCGAAATGCCACCGACATCATGGGTGGCCAGCGTCACCTCGACTGTGCGGTAGACGTTGGACCATTCGGGGTGGTGATTCCACTTTTCGGCAAAAATCGCCACCTGCGTCATCCAGCCAAAGGCATGCACGAAATCTTCGAAGATAAAGGTCTTGGTGATCGCATCCCGGTCTTCGACCATGGTCCAGCCGTTGTTGAACAGCGGGTCCAGAAGCGGTCCGCGGGTCTCGGGCGACAATAGTTCGGTCATTGCTGTTCCTCCGGGTTCGATTTCCTGAACGGGCCGTATTCCGTCAGAATCTCAATCTCTTGTCCCACTGCGTGGGCCTCGGCGTCCAGATATTTCTTGATCGCATCGGCAAAGCCGGGGTCGGCGACCCAATGCAAGCTATACGTGCGCATGGGAAGATAGCCCCGCGCCAGCTTGTGTTCGCCCTGCGCACCGGCCTCAACACGGGCCAATCCTTCTGCAATGGCAAAGTCGATCGCCCTATAGTAGCACAATTCAAAATGCAGACAGGGGTGATGTTCGACGCAGCCCCAATAGCGGCCATAAAGCGTTTCGCGCCCAATAAAATTCAGTGCCCCGGCAATCGGATAGCCATCCCTCTCTGCCAGAACCAATGCCATATCGTCAGTCATGGTTTCCTGAGCGATATCAAAGAATTGTCGCGTCAGGTAAGGCGATCCCCACTTCCGCGCGCCGGTATCCTGATAGAACCGCCAGAACGCATCCCAATGTTCAAGGCGCAGATCATCACCGGAATAGGTGTGAATTTCTCCGCCAAATTCGCAGGCCTGCGCGCGTTCCTTACGGATATTCTTGCGCTTGCGCGAGGACAGCGCGGCCAGAAACCCATCAAAATCCGCATATTGGCCGTTAAGCCAGTGAAACTGCTGTGATTGACGCAGCAACAGACCCATCTGTTCGCCCGCCAGCGCTTCGTCCTCGGTGCAGAACGTGGCATGAACCGAAGACACCCGGTTATCGGCTGCAATCTGCACGGCCCCTTGCACCAGGGCCGACATGCCCGGCACCTCGTAGCCCGGTCGCACCAGAAACCGCCGCCCGGTGGCCGGAGTGAACGGTACCGCGATCTGCAGTTTGGGGTAATACCGCCCGCCTGCGTTTTCATAAGCATGGGCCCAGCTGTGGTCGAAGATGTATTCGCCTTGACTGTGCGATTTGGCATACATCGGCGCGGCCGCGATCAGCATCCCATCCAGATATGCGGTCAGGTATTGAGGCTGCCAGCCAGTGCCCGGCCCAACCGAACCGCTGTTTTCCAGCGCCAGCAGGAATCGATGCGTGGTAAAGGGATCAAGCGGCCGACCACCGTCGGCGGCCTCGGGGCAGGCGCAGGCATCCCATTCGGTCGCAGAAATCTGCGAAAGCGATCTCAGAACCTGAACTTCGATTTGCGCCTGATCCATGTGCCCTCCGCGTCTGATCTTTATCTGTGACACCGAGGGGCAGGTTCAACCCGGATGTGGGGCCAAATACCCTTCGAAGGTCACGTTATCGGCAACCCTTCGGGCCTGAGCTTCTTGCTCGGCCGAGCGTACGGTCCAACACAGAACCGGCACGCCGCGCGCTTTCAATTCGGCCACGCGGGGGCGGGACAGATCGGCGACCTCATGGCTGATAAAGCTGGCACCGACCCTGTCAAAATCGGGTATGTCGCGCAGGTGATCGCAGACCTTCTGCGGCAACAGCTCGACCTTGGGCTGGTAAGAACAAGTCACCAACCCGCGCGGCAGATGGGGGGCAAGACGCGCCAGTTCGGCCACGCTGTTGGGATTGAAAGACATCAAGGCCACTGGCCCGTCATAACCCTGCAAGGCCCGTACCGCGTCGGCCTCAAGTGATCCGACATTGGGACCCATCGCGCCGTCCTGATCCTTGAACTCGATCAGCAAGGGAACCTTGCCGTCCACCTGTGCAAGCACGTCGTCCAGCGTCGGAATACCATCATCAGCATGCAGCAGCTGCGTCGCTTGCGCCTGTGTCGCCGTCACCTGCTGAATAGGGCCGGGCTGCCCGGTCAGGCGTGTCATGTCGTAATCATGAAACACCATTGCCCGGCTGTCCGAGGTTCGCTGCAAATCAATCTCGATCCCGTACCCGGCCTCGACAGCCGCACGGATGGCCGCCCGGCTGTTTTCCGGGCGGTTATCCGAAAGGTCATGCAGCGCCCGATGCGCAATCGGGGCCTGCAGGAAAACTGACGGCAAGGTCGGTGTCATTGAACCTCGAAAATACCTTCGATTTCGACGGCCACGCCCAGCGGCAGTGCCGCGGCGCTGACGGCCGAGCGGGAATGACGGCCAGCCTCGCCCAGCGCCTCGACCAGGAAATCCGACGCCCCGTTGATCACCTGGGGCTGTGCTGTGAAATCGGCGGTCGAGTTCACGAAACCGGTCAGCTTGATCACTTTCACCAGCTTGTCGATGTCACCGCCACAGGCTGCCTTGACCTGCGCCAGCAGATTGATGGCGCAAACCTTTGCCGCCGCGGCACCGGCTTCGATTTCCATGTCATCGCCCAGCTTGCCGGTGATCAGATCGTCATCCTTGGAAATCTGGCCCGAGACATAGACGATGTTGCCCACCCGAACGAAGGGTACATAGTTCGCCGCCGGCGCAGGCGCGTCCGGCAGGTTGACGCCCAGGCTTTCCAGTTTTGCTGCGATGCTCATGAAGTTTCCTCCCAATCTTTGAGTCGGGGCGAAGCTAACCGGGAAGACCGGGATCGGAAAGTACGAAAACGGGGATAGACGACCCAGAGCGGTCAGCGTAACTCTTCCTATGCCGAACAGTTGAACCTGTACCACTTTACGTAAGTACGTCGCACAGGTTAAACGCTTTTTGTTTCATACTGGTTGCGAAACGTATATGTGACATCGGATTGGGCCATGCTATGTGGCCACGGGCAGTATTGATTGACAGTTCGGGCGTGTGGAACCCGAACGTTTAGGAGTGGCAAAGACCGTGTTGAGCAGACCCCGCCTGAAGCACCTTATCGTCATGTCCGTGATGGCATTCCTTAGCGCCTGCGCCACGCGACCGCCGGAGGGGACCCCGTCGAATGAGGTGTTCGATCCCTATGAGAACACCAACCGGGGCATTCACAAATTCAACTTGGGCGTTGACCGGTTTCTGTTCCGTCCGGCCTCGAAAGGCTATGTCAAGATCGTACCCGATCCGATGGTGACAAGCTTTAACCATTTCGCTGAAAACCTGACGATGCCCGGGCAGGCGCTGGACTACCTGTTGCAAGGCAATGTCAAACAATCCGGCAACGCTTTGCTGCGCTTTGTGGTCAATACCACTGTGGGCGGCTTGGGCCTGTCTGACCCCGCTGCCGAGTTGAACCTGCCGCCGGTGGATACCGATTTCGGCGAGACCCTGCATGTTTGGGGCGTTGGCGAGGGCGCTTATGTCGAGCTGCCTTTCTATGGCCCGTCAACCCAACGGGATGCGATTGGTGTTGTGGTCAATCTATTCTCGAATCCGATCAATTTCACACCGGTCCGTCCGGTGGACAATATCGGCGTATATGCCGAGGTCGTCCGCCGCATGGGTGATCGGGGCCGGTTCTCGGATACGGTGGATTCAATCCTGTATGAAAGCGCCGACAGCTATGCGCAGGCACAGACAATTTACATCCAAAACCGCCGCTTTGAACTGGCACGCGACGATGAGGACGCCTATCTGGGTTTGTATGATGACCCTTATGCAGATATCGGGACTGACCCAGTCAGGGACCCCTACCTAGACCCCTACGAGGACCCCTATGCCGAATAACCATCTGAACCGACGCGGTTTTATCGCCACTGGCCTGGCCAGTGCGATGCTGACCGCCCTGCCCGCCTTTGCCCAGACCGAAGCCAGCGCCAAGGCACTGGTTGTCAGTGTCGTGGACGATATCAACCGCGTGATCGCCTCGGGCAAATCCGAAAAGGCGATGATCCGCGATTTTGAAAAGATCTTCGTGCAATATGCAGATGTGCCGATCATGGCGCGCTATGTGCTGGGGGCAGATGGCCGCTCAGCAAGCCCCTCGCAGATCAAGCAATTCACCAAAGCGTTTCAGGGCTATATTTCCAACAAATATGGCCGCCGCTTCCGCGAGTTCATTGGTGGCCAAGTCACAGTTCGCAATGCCCGCAAAATCAAGGCGGGCTACGAGGTGCGCACCTCGGTCAAGTTGCAGGGGTCTTCCCCGTTTGAGGTGACATTCCTGGTGTCGGACAAATCGGGCCGCGACAAGTTCTTCAACATGTTCATCGAAGGGGTGAACATGCTGCTGACCGAACGGACCGAGGTCGGCGCCATGCTGGATGCGCGTGGGGGCGATCTGAACCGCCTGATCAAGGATATGAGCCGAAACAAGCTCAGCTGATCCGGTTCACAAATGAAAAAGCGCCGCGCGATTGGTTTCGCGCGGCGCTTTTTTGGTTTTAGTTCAGGCGTTCGCCAGTTTCCTTGGCGAAATAGGACACCTTGCTCATGTCAAAGGCCAGGTTCAACATCTTGCCCGCCTGCGCACTGGTTTCCGCGTGCAGCCGCGCAGTGACCTGTTTGCCGCCCAGTTCCGAGACCACATAAGTATCAGCCCCCGCCGGTTCGACCATGTCGACCATACAGGAGGCCTCTTGCACACCATCACCGGCTCGGAACCCGGCCTCGGCAATGTCTTCGGGGCGCAGGCCCAGAATCACATCCTCGGGCAGTGACAGATCGCGGGCATCGTTCAGAACCAGTGTCTCGCCCGTTTCACGTGCAATGGCGATCTGCGTGCCCGGGCCGGTCTTGGACGCTTGCGCCGGGATCAGGTTCATCGCCGGTGAGCCCATGAAATCAGCCACAAACAGGTTGGCCGGGTTGTTGTAGATTTCAGCCGGGCTGCCGATCTGCTGCACGATTCCACCTTTGAGAACCACGATCTTGGTCGCCAGCGTCATCGCCTCGATCTGGTCATGGGTCACGTAGACGATCGAGGCATCCAGCGTCTGATGCAGTTTCTTGATCTCGGTTCGCATCTCGACCCGCAGCTTCGCGTCAAGGTTCGACAGCGGCTCGTCAAACAGAAACAGTTTGGGATCGCGCACCAGTGCCCGGCCCATCGCCACCCGCTGACGCTGACCGCCTGACAATTGGCTGGGGCGGCGGTTCAGCAGCGGCTCGATCTGCAGCAATGAGGCAACCTCGTTCAGCTTGGCCTCCTGCGTCGCCTGATCGACCCCGCGTACCTTCATGCCAAAGGTGATGTTCTTGGCCACGGACATTGTCGGGTACAGGGCGTAGGACTGGAACACCATCGCGATGTCGCGATCCTTGGGGCTGACATGGGTCATGTCCTTGCCCCCGATGGACAGCGTGCCGCCGGTAATTTCCTCCAGCCCCGCAATACAGTTCAGCAGGGTGGACTTGCCGCAACCCGAGGGGCCGACCAACACCAGGAAATCACCCGGTTCGATCGAAATGTTGATGTCCTTCAGAACCTCGGTTGCGCCGTAATTCTTGTACAGATTGTTGATATCGAGGATGGGAGCCATGGGTTATCCCTTCACTGAGCCAGCGGTCAGACCGCGGATGAAATACTTACCGGCGACGACATAAACGAGCAGCGTCGGTAGCCCCGCGATGATCGCGGCGGCCATGTCGACGTTGTACTCTTTGACGCCGGTGGTGGAGTTTACGATGTTGTTGAGCGCCACGGTCACGGGCTGCGTTCCCGCCTGGCTGAACGACACGCCGAACAGGAAGTCGTTCCAGATCTGCGTGAACTGCCAGATCACGGTCACCACGATGATGGGCAGCGACAGCGGCAGGAAGATCGACCAGAATATCCGCAGGAATCCGGCCCCATCGACCCGTGCCGCCTTGGTCAGCTCGGCCGGAATGGTGACATAGTAATTGCGGAAAAACAGTGTGGTGAAACCGAGGCCATAGATCACGTGGACGAAGATCAGACCCGGAATGGTCCCGGCGATCCCCATCATGCCCAGCAGCCGCGCCATCGGCAGCAGCACAACCTGAAACGGGATGAAGCAACCAAACAGCATCAGCGAGAAGATGATATTAGCGCCTTTGAACCGCCATTGCGCCACGACATAGCCATTCAGCGCGCCCAGCAGGGTCGAAAGGGCCACCGCAGGCACCGCGATCAGGACCGAGTTCCAGAAGTAAGGCCGCAGCCCTTCACACTGGATACCGGTGCAAGCCCCGGACCACGCGGTTTTCCAGGCGTCAAAGCTGACCTCACGCGGCAGCGAGATCAGGCTGCCTGTGCGAATTTCCTCAAGGCTTTTAAGCGACGTGGTCAACATCACGAAAAGCGGCATCAGGTAATACAGCGCGAACAGGCCCAGCAGGACATACAGCAACCAGCGCAAGGCAATTTTGCCGGTTGCGCTTTGCGTGCGGGTTTGGGTTTGGGGCATCGACAGATCAGTCATTTTTAGCCCTCAGCTCTGAGTAAAGATAGGGAACCACGATGGCAAAGACGACCAGCATCATGATCATCGCGGAAGAGGCCGCCTGACCGATATCGCCGCGCGAAAACGCCATGGCATACATGTAGGTGGCTGGCAGATCGGTCGCGTAGCCCGGACCGCCACCCGTCAGGGCGATGACAAGGTCAAAGCTTTTGATCGCAAGGTGGGCCAGCACGATGAAGGCAGACAGGAAGATCGGGGCCATCGACGGGATGATGATCGCCGTATAGATGCGCCACGTGGGGATACCATCGACCTGCGCGGCCTTGATGATTTCGCCATCCACCGAACGCAGACCGGCGAGGAACAGCGCCATAACAAAGCCCGAGCTCTGCCAGATTGCGGCGATTACGATGGTGTAGATCGCGTAATCCGGGTTCACCAGCCAATCGAACTCGAAATTCGGGAAACCCCAGCCCTGCACCATGGATTCAATACCCAGACCCGGGTTCAGTATCCATTTCCACGCGGTACCGGTCACAATCATCGACAGTGCCATCGGGTACAGGTAAATTGTGCGGATGGCTCCTTCGACGCGGATCTTCTGATCCAGCAGGATGGCCAGCAGCAGACCCAGTACCATCGCGATCACGATGAACAGAGCACCGAAGATGTAAAGGTTGTTGATTGCCGTATCCCAGCGGGGTGAATCAAACAGGCGCTCATATTGGATGAACCCGTTGATCTCATATTTCGGCAGTAGTTTAGATCGTGTCAGCGACACCCATGCGGTCCATCCGATAAATCCGTAAACAAAGATCAATACGGCGATGAACGACGGTGCCAGCACCACCTTGGGCAGGTGGTTTTCCAGCCATTCGGACATTTTAGCCTCCGGGGAAAGATGCTCTGCCCCGCATTATAGGGGGCAGAGCGTATTGGATCAGTAGCTGTTCGCCACCGCGTCCGCCAGTTGCTGAACCGCGTCAGCCGAGGACATATCCGAGTTAAAATGCGCGGTCACAACGTCGGTGATCGCACCGGACTGCGACCCGCGCAGCGCCATGCCATGGGCATAGGACGGCAACAGCGACCCAGCGTCCGAGGTCGAGCCCATGTCTTCAGCCGACAGGTTGGCGCAGATGTCAAAATCATCCAGCGCGACGTCGGTGCGGGCAGGGATCGAGCCTTTGTTCAGATTGAACACCTTCTGGAAGTTCGGCGCCACGATCAGCTTGGCCAACAGGTCTTGACCGGCTTTCTTGTCATCTCCGTCCACGTCGAACATGGCAAAGCTGTCAACGTTGTACAGATAGCCGTCGCCGGGGGTCGAGGCGCACAGGAAATCTTCACCGGGCTTCTTGCCGGCCGCCAGGAACTCACCCTTGGCCCAGTCACCCATGATCTGGAAGGCTGCTTCGCCGTTCATGACCATCGCTGTTGCAAGGTTCCAGTCGCGGCCCGAGAAGTTCTCGTCGACATAGCCGCGCAGGGTACGCATCTGATCAAAGACCTGAACCATCGTGTCCGAGGTCAGCGCCTCGGGGTCCAGATCGACCAGCGCTTTCTGGAAGAACTCGGGCCCGCCAATACCCAGAACCACAGTTTCAAAGACGGTCGCGTCCTGCCATGACTGACCACCATGGGCCAGCGGGATCACACCGGCAGCCTGCAGCTTATCAGCAGCAGCGTTGAACTCGTCCCAGGTGGTCGGCATTTCGATGCCATTTGCGGCCAGAACATCAGCATTGGCCCAGATCCAGTCTACGCGATGTACGTTCACTGGTGCGGCGCACCATGTGCCCTCGCACTTCATGTGACCTGCGATGGATGCGGGCAGCACATCCGCCCAGCCTTCGGCGTCGGCCACGGATGAGATATCGGCCAGAACGCCCTCTTCGTACCATTCCTGAATTGCGGGGCCTTTCAGCTGAACTGCGGTCGGCGCGTTTCCGGCCAGCACCCGGGCACGCAACGCGGTCATGGCCGCGTCACCGCCACCACCTGCAACCGGCATATCGGTCCAGGTTCCGCCATTCGACGCGAACTCTTCCTGCAGTACGGCGACCGACTTGGCCTCACCACCCGACGTCCACCAATGCAGAACCTCGGCCTGCGGCTCGGCCAGAACCGACGACCCGGCCACAACGGCCAATGTCGAAACGGTGGCGAATGCAAAATGCTTCATTGTCTGTCTCCTCCCTAGAGAACTTAGTGACTGCTGATGCAGCGATGCCCGTTATTCTGAGACCAGTTCGTCATCTGGCAACGCTGAATCCGCGCCAAAGCCCGGAAACCACCCAAAAATTCACTGCTTTTGTTACAGCGTGTTACGTTGACATTGAATCTGTTTCCGTTCGTTACAATGGATGATGTCGGAGGAGCAGAAACTGGGAGGACAAACCGCGTGAGCATTCCGCGACTTTTGGTGGTGGATGACGACCCTGAAATGCGGTCGATGATGACCCAATTCCTGCATCAGAACGGGTTCGTCGCCCTGCCCGCCAGTTCCGAGGCTGAAATCCGCAACCATCTGACAGCGGGACGGATCGACCTGATCCTGCTGGATGTGATGCTTGGGGATGAGAACGGAGTCGAAATCTGCGCCCGCCTGCGGGCTGAACAGGATGTGCCGATCATTCTGGTTTCGGCCCTGTCAGCCGACCATCAGCGCATGGCGGGGTACGAGGTCGGGGCCGACGACTATATCGCCAAGCCTTTCAACCCGCAGCTGATGCTGGCGCGGGTTCGTGCGGTGATGCAACGCGCCCGGCGTACGCCGTCGCTGGCCTATCGCCGCCGCACACACCGCTTTCGGTTCAACGACTGGGCCTATGACGGCAAACGGGATGAGGTGCATTCACCGGAAGGCTACCTGGTTCCTCTGTCGCAACGGGAAACTGCGCTGCTCAAGGTTTTGCTGGCCAACCCGCATATCCCCCTGACCCGGGATGAAATCGCCGCTGCGCTGGACGTCACCGGCAGCGCCGACAAACCCGAGGCGCAGGGTCGCGCCATCGACATGCTGGTTGGTCGGTTGCGTTCGAAAATCGAGGTCAACCCGAAAGACCCGCAGATGCTGCGTACCGAACGCGGGGTCGGCTATGTCTTTGCGGCCGAAGTGTCGGTGGAAGAGGACGCATGACCACACACGCCCCGCGCCTGCGCAGCCTGGGCTGGATCTGGACAGGGGCCGCCTTTGCCTCGGGGCTACTCTCCGCCGGGCTGTGGTTTTCTTCGGCCCGCGCCTGGGACAACTTTCTAACCCGCGCCTATGTCGCAGGGTTTTCCGTCTATGAAGAGCTTCGGGTCAGCAAAATCCCCCCGCCGGGGATCACGATCACCCCCTTGTCCCCCGAAGCTGCGCAGTTGGCCGATGCCGGGCGGTTCGAGCAACTGCCCGGCCTGTCGGATCGCAGCTTTGTCACCAACCTGTCGATCCTGACCGACAACACCGCCCCCCTGGCCGGGCGCGAACTGACGCTGGCGGTGATGTCCGACCGGCTGGTTTATCCGGTGTCTGATCTTCTGTCCCGCGTTGACCAGACCGGGGCCGAGAAGATGGGCAATCTGACCCGCCTTCTGGCCACCTATTGCAGCGAGCCAATCCTGATCGCCCGGTTCGGACACAGGGGCTGGCAGCAGGTGGACGGCACCGATATCTGGGGTTGCAAGGCCGCCCCTGGCGACCTGCGCCTGCCCGCCATTCTGGCCGCCATTGTGGCTTTGGCGGTCATCCTGACATCGATCGGCAATGTCTCGGACAGTTTCACCCGGTTTTCCAACGCTCTGCGCGGCCGCAAACGCCGGGGCGGGCCGAGCAGCTATGATGCCGACGGCCCGGCGGAACTGCGCGACATCGTGTCAGCCGTGAACGACCATCTGGATGCAGAGCGCATGCAGCTTGAAAAACGCGCTACCGTTCTGTCCGGTGTCAGTCACGATCTTGGCACCCCCGCCACGCGTGTTCGCCTGCGCGCGGCCCTGATCGCCGATGACGAACTGCGCGAAAAGCTTGAGGCCGATGTGGATCAGATGACGGGCATGATCGAAAGCGTGCTGACTTACACACGCTCGGAACTCAGCGTTGAAGACCCCCGTCAGATTTCCCTGACCGCACTGGTCGAGTCTGTGGTCGCTGATTATCAGGACATGGACCTGCCGGTAACCCTGAAGAAAATCGCCCGGGTCGCAGTCGAAGGCGCGCCATCGGTCTTCATGTCCCGACGCGGGCATGGATCCTTGCCCGAGACACGGCGGATGCTGGTGATGGGGCGGCCAATTTCTCTGAAACGGGCGTTAACAAATCTGATCGACAACGCCCTGAAATACGGCCGCCATGCCGAGGTGCAGCTGGAAACCGACGCCCGCACCGCGACCATCACGGTCGAGGACAAGGGTGCCGATCTGTCCGTCACTGATATTGAAAACCTGATGGCACCGTTCCGGCGCGGATCGAACATCGGATCCTCAGACGGGTTCGGCCTGGGTCTGACCATCGTGGCCACAATTGCCGAACAGCATGGGGGCTCCCTCAGTTTTGAGGCCGGGGACCAGGGCTTGCGCGCGCGGCTGCAAATCACCCGGCAGTGATACCTCATGTCATATAGCTGCGCACCAACGCCCCAGCGATCAGAGACCATCCATCCGCAATAACAAAAAACGCCAGCTTGAATGGCAGCGATACCGTCGCAGGCGGCACCATCATCATTCCCATCGACATCAGCACCGCCGCCACAACCAGATCAATGATCAGAAATGGCAGGAAAATCAGAAAGCCGATCTGAAAGGCGCGTGCAATCTCGGACAGCATGAAGGACGGCATCAGGATCGACAGCGGCGCCTCGGGCGTCAGGGCGATAGCGTCACCGCCTGGTCGCAAGGCCGCCATCGCGTGAAACGTATCCGGGTCCAGCCGCGCGGCCATAAAGGCTCGGAAGGGCTGAATGGCAATCTGCAACGCGGGTTCAACCGCCATGGTTTCTTCGACCATCGGTCGAATACCGGTGGCCCAGGCCTCGGAAAATACAGGCTCCATGATGAAATAAGTCAGGAACATCGCCAGGCTGACGATCAGCATGTTCGGTGGCGATTGCTGCAATCCGATCCCTTGACGCAGAATGGCCAGAACGGTGATCAGAAACGGAAAACAGGTGACCATGATCGCCAGCCCGGGTGCCAGGCTGAGGATCGTGATCAAAAGGATCAGCTGGATGGTCCGCGCCGAGATCGACCCCCCCTCGCCCAATGACAGCGACAGCTCTTGCGCCGCAGCCAGAGACGGGGACAGTGTCGCCAGCGCAACAACCAACCAAAGCAGAGCCCGCATCAACCGATCCCGTTCTGCAAATCCGCAATCTCTGTCAGGCGCACAGCAAGCTGCCCGACCTGATCGCCCTCCATCTCTTCCAGCAGGCCGCGGGCGACCAGTTGGTCTCCGACATACAGGTCGACCGGGTCCTCGATCCGCTTGTCCAGCGTCAGCACGGCGTTCTCACCCATGTTCAGCAGGTCGCGGATCAGCGGGCGCGCACGCCCGACCGAAACCGTAACCTCAATCGGAACCGCCTCGAACGGATTGGCTTTTTCGGGTTTCGGAGTTTGGGGATCATTCATGGTTCACTGCCTCTTTTGCCTCAAATACATATGCGTCAAATGCCCCCGCGACCGCGGCGAGCAGACCGCTGCAATCCACCTCACGCTGGGTTGTACCGACCTGCAACCGGGCCTGTCCTGGCTCTAACGAGGGGTCTTCGATCACGCGAGTGGGTGAGGACAGTTCCTGCGGCAGCAGGGCCTCTACCCCAGCCGCGCGGCCCTTGGGCACGAAGATTTGCATCGGCTGGCCAATCTGTTCCCGCGCCATTTCGGTCAGCTGTTCGGCCAACCGGACAGCAAAACCGCGATCCAGCGTTTCGGGCAGGACAGTGTCCACCAGGCTTTGGAACATCGGGTCCAGCGACAATGTCATGCGGGTGACAGCCTCATGATAAGTAAAGGACATATCCTCCAACGATCTGGCCAGCCCGTCCGAGACCTGACCTCGGCTTTGTTCTTGCGCCTGAAGCGCGTCTTCCCAACCGGCGCTATAGCCTTGCTCGAACGCTGCCAGCCGCTGTTCCTCCAGCGCGTCCTCGTCCAGCAGGTGCAGCTTGCCACCCCCGGCTTGCAGCGTGAAATCCTCAAGAAGATGAGCAATCGACATCAGACACGCTCCTCACCTTCTTCAAGCCAGCTGCGCAGGATCTCGACGGTCTCTTCCTGTTTATCGCCGATCATAGCCCGCAACCGGTCGACCGGATCAGCGCCCGCCTGCGCGGCCAGCGCCGGGACGTCGCCAGCGGCAGTCTGGCCCGGCAGCGCGCTAAATTGTCCGTTTTCGTCAGTCGCTATCTCGCCGGTCAGAATGGCCTCGGGCTCAGGAGGTGCCCCGGCGGGCAGCAAGGCCGGGGCCATCGCCGGTTGAGTCAGGATGGGACGGATCACGAAGAGCCCAAGCACCAGCGAGACAATCGCCAACACTGCCATCTGGATCAGCGACATCGCGTCGAAATGAACCTTTTGCCAGATCGAGGCCGCTGCCAATGTGCCCTGCGGCTCTACCACCGGCAGGTCCAGCGATTTCAGGGTGATGACGTCCCCACGTTCGGCGTCGAACCCCACGGCCGAGGCCACAAGCTCCTTCAAGGCCTCCATCTCGGTTTCGGGCATCGGCTCAAATGTCTCGACTCCGGTCGCATCCACGGACCGTGTGCCGTTGACCAGAACCGCAACCGTCAGACGCTTGATCGCACCGGGGGCATTGTGGACTTCGAATTCGGTTTCCGAGACCTCGTAATTCACCCGTTCCCGCGTCTGCGTCGCGTTCGAATTCGATTCGTCCCCACCCGCGCCATCGCCATCCGGCAGGTTCGACGCCACGGTGACATCGGCGGATTGATTGCGGGCGCTGTCCGAGCGTTCCTCGACATCAGTGCTGATGGCAACGCGGCCATTGGGGTCAAAACGGCGTTCGCGGATGGTTTCGGTCTTGGTCACGGTGTCGACGCTGACCTCAACCACAGCATTGCCCGTGCCGACGCGCGCCTCGACCAATCGCATCACACGCTCGCGCAACTGGCGCGCCTTGTCATCTGCCGTATCCGCAGCGACTGCGGTCTCCTGCGCGCCGATCACCGCCCCGTTCGAATCGACCACGGTGACATTCTCAGGCGCCAGACCACTGACGGCAGACGCCACAAGAAACCGGATCGCCTTGGCCTGATCGGATGTGATCTGCGCCCCTGACGGCACCAGATAGACCGAGGCCGTCGGCGCCACGCTGCGCTGAAACGGGTTGTTCGATCCGTTGGCAATATGAACCCGTGCCTGGCTGACATGAGGGCTGCCAACGATGGTTCGGGCCAGCTCACCTTCTTTTGCGCGCCAATAGGCGGCATCGAACATCTGCGAGGTGGTGCCAAACCCGCTAAGTGAATCCAGCAGCTCATAGCCTTGATTGCCGTTGGCGGGCATCCCCTCGCTGGCGAGTGTCATGCGCAGCTCATCTCGCTGTGATCCGGGCACGTAGATCGAGCCGCCCCGAATCTCATAAGGCACCCCGCGCTGATCCAGCGAGCGGACGACATCCCCCGCCGCGCCACTTTCCAGCCCGGCATAAAGCAAGGTCATCGACGGCGCCGTGACCAGTCGCGACATCGCAAGAACCCCAAGAAAAACCAGCACTACTGCACCGGCGACGATGATTTGTTTACGCCTGTCCAAACTTGCCCAGACAGTTCCGATCTGCTGCACGATCACCTCCGACTCGCCGACATTCTGCCCGGCGCATCCCTTGTTTGAACGATTGCCCTTAACAATCGGTTAGTCCCTGCCGGGTTATGACGATTGCAGAACGGACAAATGAGGACGTCATGACTGACGCGACTGCAGAACAGGCAGAAGTACCAAAAAAATCTGGGAAAAAAGGGATGATCATAGGGGTGATTCTGGCCGTGGCCGGGGCGGCTGGTGGCTATTTCCTGACCACCTCCGGGTTGCTTCCTTTTGGTGGCAAGCCCGCAATGGAAGACGTCAAGGAAACGGATAAGGGCAAGGCTGTAAAGGCCCTGCCGCAAGTGGGATTCATCGATCTGCCGCCGGTGATCGTGTCGGTGAACGCAGGCGATTCGCGGCATCTGAAATTTCACGCTCAGCTTGAGGTAAACAGCGAATACGCCGCCGATGTCGAAAAGATGAAACCCCGAATCATGGACATCCTGAACGGGTATCTACGCGCGGTCGAAGTCTCGGACCTTGAAGATTCTTTGGCCCTGATGCGCATCCGCGGCCATCTGCTGCGCCGCATTGAAATCGTCGTCGGAGAAGGCCGCGTGCGCGACGTTCTCGTGATGGAATTCGTTTTGAACTAGGAGGCGAAATTGGAGCTGATTGCAGATATTTTGCTGGTCGCCGGCGCGCTGGGTGCGGGTCTGTATTGTTTCGTGCTGTCCCGACGGCTGAAACGCTTCACCGATCTGGAAAAAGGCGTGGGCGGCGCGGTTGCTGTTCTGTCGACCCAGGCGGATGAGCTTAAGAAATCCCTGGGTGCCGCACGAGCAGCCTCGGACCAGTCCGGTGCGGAATTGAAAGAGCTGACGCAGCGGGCCGAATCGGTGGCGCAGCGGTTAGAGCTGATGATGGCTTCGATGCACGACGTCGTTCCATCGCAAGACAAACCGGACCAGTCGACCGACCCCGAAGAAGATATCAGCGCCGCACCCGAGGAACAGGCGGAATCCGCCGTGGCTGAGTCAGATGAAGTCGCTGAAACGATCGAAGCACCCGAAAAGCCAAAAAAGGACGCGACCGCCCCAGAACCGGCCAAGCGGCCGGGCGGCTTGATGTTCTTCCGCCACGATCGCTCTCAGGGTGAGGCCGCATCATGACTCGCCGGAAAGCCGATAGGCGCCCAAAAGGTGGCGTGCTGGCGGTCATCTCTTTGCTGATGATCGGGTCTGCCGCGATTCGTCTTGGGCTGGAAGCAGGACCAGCGTTGGCAAAAACTGCCGAACCTTATGCCCCCAAAGTCAAACACGCACAGGCCGATCTGCCCGGCGCACAGGTCCTGCTGACCGAACTGCTGCGCCGGGAAGAAGCGCTGAAAAAGCGCGAGGCAGCAGCGCTTGACAAGGAAAAGGCATTGGCCATCGCCGATCAGGCGATCGAGATGCGACTGGTTGCCCTGCAAGAGGCCGAAGAAGCCCTGCGCGCGACGCTCGCCATTGCCGAAAAAGCTGCCGAGACCGATCTGACGCGCCTGACGGATGTCTATCAAAGCATGAAACCCAAGGACGCCGCAGCGTTGTTTGAGACGATGGACCCAAGCTTTGCCGCCGGATTCCTGTCTCGCATGCCACCCGATGCGGCTGCTGGTGTTCTGGCCGGTCTGCGCCCCGAAGCCGCCTATACCATCAGCGTCATAATGGCAGGCCGCAACGCCGCCGCCCCACAGGAATAAAACTCTAACCCCGCACAGGATTTTGCTGGAGATCACCCATGATCGGAATAATCGGAATTGTCGTCATTTTCGCCATGGTGTTCGGCGGTTATCTGGCTGCGGGCGGCAAAATGACCATCATTTTGAAATCGCTTCCTTTTGAGATGATGATGATCGGCGGTGCCGCTGTTGGCGCTTTCCTGATCAGCAATGACATGAGCGCCGTCAAACACACCCTCAAAGACATGGGCAAAGTGTTCAAAGGACCAAAATGGAAACCTGAGGACTACTGCGACCTGCTGTGCCTGCTGTTCTCGCTGATCCGTATTGCCAAGGCCAACCCGGTCGAGGTGGAACAACATATCGAAGACCCGGAAAATTCATCTCTGTTTTCGGCTTACCCGAAAATTCAGGCAGATAAAGAGGCCGTTGGCCTGATCTGCGATACGATGCGCGCCGCCTCGATGAACTATGATGATCCGCATCAGGTGGAAGAAGTTCTTGAAAAGCGGATGGAGGCGAACTTCCACCATGCCATGCATTCCAGCCACGCCTTGCAGACGGTTGCGGATGGCCTACCCGCCTTGGGCATCGTTGCGGCGGTTCTTGGCGTGATCAAGACGATGGGTTCGATTGACCAGCCCCCCGAAGTGCTGGGTAAATTGATCGGAGGCGCCCTGGTGGGGACCTTTCTTGGGGTGTTTCTGGCTTATGGTCTGGTCGGACCTTTCGCGGGCAAACTGAAAGCTGTCGTCGAAGAAGACAACCACTTCTACCAGCTGATCAAAGAAGTGTTGGTCGCCAATCTGCACAACCACAACGCCGCCATGTGCATTGAGGTTGGGCGTCAGAACACCCCAACCCACAACCGCCCTGATTTCACCGAGTTGGAAGAAGCGTTGAAAGAACTCAAACAGGCAGCCGCATGACCCGGTTTGCATTCTTATTCTCGGCGTTCATCTCCGGGGCCAGCGGAGCCGCAGCGCAAGATCTGACGGTGCGCTCGGGTGAGCATGAAGGTTATACCAGATTGGTGGTTAAAGTGCCTCAAGACACCGATTGGGTTCTGAAACAGACAAAAAACGGCGCACGCCTGAACGTCGCGCTGAAGGATGTGACATACCGAACCGGCACCGTCTTCCAACGCCTGACGCAAAACCGACTTGCCGCGATTTCGCAGGCCGAACCAGGCGGTGCACTGGAACTGGAGTTCGGTTGCGATTGTGTCGCTTCAGCCTTTCTTTTCAAAAGTACGATGATTGTGATTGATATCGCACCCGGCACCTTCCTGCCGCCGCTCACCAGTGATATTCCGGCCCCGGTCCTGCCCAAAACCCCAAAAGAAATCAAAACGACAGGCCCGGAGCAGACCATTGATGCACTGGCCCTGCCGCTGTTGAACCTCAACGCGAACGGATTCGAAGACCAGCTTTCGACCCGGCTGCTGCAGGGGGCGGACCGCGGAATCATTGATCTGAACATTGCGCCGGTGGGGCCACGCGCATCCAACGGGAATCAAAGCGTATTTTTGCCAGCCGATGTTGAATTGAATGTTCAAGTGACTTCGGTTTTGGACGGTTTGAACGGGCTTTTGGGTCCGGATGTTCCAAAAGTGGAACGGCGCCCACCCTGCGTATCCAGCGCCGAGCTGGCTTTTGACCGTTGGTCTGACGAGCGTCCGTTTCCAGAACAAGCCGCGCAGCTTCGATCAGAACTGTACCAAGAATTCGATACCATCGACAAAGAGAGCGCGCTGAAACTGGCGAAACTGTACGCGCATTCCGGGTTTGGCGCCGAAGCGATCCGGGCGTTGGACCTGCTGGACGAGCGATCTTTGGAAACCGAACACATCGCGGCCATTGCCCGTGTTCTGGATGATGGGCCGCTGATCGAAGACAATCCGTTCCAGGGCTTGCAGCGTTGCGAGGGCGATGCGGCTTTGTGGGCAGCGCTGAGTGAAGGCAACTTGCAAGGCGACGCCAATCTAACGGCTATCGAACAGTCTTTTGCCCGCTTACCGGACCATCTGCGGCGCCATGTCGGCCCGGCCTTGTCGGACATTCTGGTAGAAGGGGACGAGTTAGAAGCCGCCCGGCGGATCTTGCGCTCGGTCGGTCGCGTCAAGACGCAAACCAGCGCAAATGTCGCGCAGGCAAAGGCCAAGGTTGCAGCGGCCGAAGGTGACGCCCCCCGGACCGAAGTCTTGCTGACTGAAGCGATCGAAGCGTCAGACGCCACGCTTGAGGCGCCGTTGGCACTGGCCCGACTGGTCGACAAACGTTGGCTGGAACGTGGCGCAATCTCTCCTCAGGAACTGGCTCTGGCGGAATCCTACACGATTGAGTTTCGCCGTTCTGACATCGGCCCCCTGATGAAACAAACCCATATGTTCGCGCTAAGCCTGAGTCAGGAATTCGATGCCTCTCTGGATTTGGCGGCAGAGCTGTCAGAGGATGCGGAATCCGCGGACGCTCTGAACCGTGCGGTGCTTATCCTGACCGAACGCGCCGATGATGCGACCTTTTTGCGCCGCGTCCTGATCTTGTCACATAAGCATTCTCAAAATCTGACAACCGACACAGCCATTGCCGTTGCTGACCGACTGGCAAAGCTTGGGTTTTCACGACATGCATACGCACTAGCAAAGCGTCCTCAGGACAGGCTGAGGCGGGGTGAGCGTGCCCGTCTGCGGGCCAAAGCCGCGCTATTGGATCAGCGTCCGCATCAAGCGATGCTGGAACTGGCCGATGATCAGACGGACGCAGCGATTATGCTGTGGACTGAAGCCCTGATTGCAGCAGAGGATTTTGCGGCGGCGGGTGATCTGATGCGCAACTCAGGTCGTGAGGATGAAGCAAACCGCTTGTTCTGGTTGGCCGATCTACCAGAGCAAGTGAATTTGGAAAATCACACCAAATTCGATCAGGTCGTCCAGACATCCCAAGGTCTAACAGCCGTACCGGCCCGACTTCCTGAAACGCCCCTGGCCGACGCGGAGAACCTATTGAGGGACAGCGTGGAAACCCGCAACAGGATTGCGGAGTTGTTTGCCATATTGAGTCAGCCGTGAATACGGCTCTAACCCGGACACTTTCCTGATGTTTGTCGACACGCGCGACGTAAACGACACATTTTCTAAGGATCAAATATCAACGGAGACAAGTCAGACATCCGAGAGTCCGGCGCGACCCATCCCAAAATTGCATCCCGAATTGCCGCAGCCCGGGTCGGGCCGATGACTGGCGTTGCGAATTCCAAGTACTTGGTGATCACTTCTTCGCGGCTGATGGGGACCTCAGGACCGCCTCGGGCGTGGACATCTCCAGAGTCGAAAATCTGCCCATCCGTGGTTTCGACACTGACATCGGCCCAACGCCCCTCGGGGAAGCGGGCATTGTGACGATCACTCTCGGCCACGTGAATACGGGGTATCAGCGCGGCCACTGCCGGGTCAGAAAGACCGGAACCGGAAATATGCTCGACCCCGATCCGACCGTAAAGCGCCTGCACGGCCACCGCGAAAGGCAACGAATACTGTGCCTGAGAGGTCGTGCCGGGCATTCCGGCATACAGGCAAGCACCCTGATGGAATGAGTTGATCTGAATAGACCGGATTTGCGCATGAGACAGGTCATTGTCCCGCATTACCGCCCGGACACCGTCGATTGCGGCATGGGCCCAACGGCAGATTGGGTAGGGTTTCACGTATTGATGCTCGACCTGCCAAAACTGGCCTAGATCGGCCCAATGAGGCGCGGCGATTTCTGCCTCGATCGTGATGGCGGGGGCACCGGTAAAGCCACGTTCGGCCAGAATAGCGGCTGAAACTCCGACAAGCGCACCCCAACCCGATCCGTCATGCAGCATCGTGGGGTTGGCAATCTCGCGCATCATCTGACTGCGGGGACCGTGATATTCGGCGATACCCATCGCCTGCCGCATCTGATCCAGCGAATGACCGCGCAGACGGGCGGCCATCGCGACCACACCCAACGCGTTCCATGCACCTGACGTATGGTAGTCACTGACCGAGGCATGCAGCGACAACCCCGCGCGCCCGGCAATTTCATAGCCGGTGATCACCGTCGCCAGTGCTTCGGGGCCCGTCAGATCCGGGCGATGGGCGGCCATGGCGATCAGTGCGGGCAAAACCACGACACCAATATGCCCCTTAGTCGGGTTATAGCCGTCATGCCCATCCAGGTTATCCGTCTGGGTCGCCGCCGCATAAGCCGCCCCGGCCATGCTGACCGGACGCCCGTCGAACATCATCCGGGCGCTGTAGTCCGGATCAGAGCTGCCATAGAGCAGGGCCGCCGTGTCGCGTGCGATCACCCCGGCCTCCATCGGGCCAGAGGCGATCAGGATGCCCATCGTATCCAGCATCATCAGCGCAGCCGCTTCCTTGGCGCTGTCGGGCATCTGATCGGCAGATCGGTTCAGGGCAAAATCTGCGACGCGGGCGAAAGTTCCGGTCATGAGACGCCTTCGACGACCGGCTGAATATCACGCAATTTGAGACCTTTGGGATCGAATGGCGGTTCCGAGAGGATTCTGGCGCTGTGCGGCTTGCCCAGAATGTAGATTTCGACCGTATCGCCGGGGCCGGCCACCTTGGGGTCGGCATACCCAATGGCCAGGGACTTGCCCACCGAATAGCCATAGGCACCCGAGGTCACCCGGCCTACAGGCGTACCATCGGGCATGAATATCGGCTCACCTCCGGTGGCATCAGCGTCAACGGCATCAACCTCAAAGATCGAAAGCACTTCGCGGGCAGAATTATCTTTGATGGACAGATAGGCGTCTTTGTTCAGGAAATCCTTGTCCAGTTTGATCAGGCCGGCCAACCCGACCTCTTGCGGCCAGTATTCCTGAGAATACTCCCGTCCCCACGAGCCGTAGCCTTTTTCGATGCGCAGCGATCCCAACGCGCGACCGCCAACCGGGCCACCGTTCAACTCTTTCGCCGCGTTCAAAAGCGCGGAATAGAGCCTGATTTGATCGGATTCGGCGCAGTGTAGCTCCCACCCCAGATCACCGGTGAACGAAACGCGGATGGCCAGACAGGTCACCCCGGCCACTTCGATGGTCTGGGACCGCATAAAGCGGAACGCCTCGTTCGAAAGGTCTGCGTTGGTCAGCCGTTGCAGCAGATCGCGCGATTTTGGACCGGCCACGTTGAAGCCCGCAATCCGATTGGTGGCAACCTCGAACGTGGTGCCTTCGGGCAGATCGACCATGTTGAAAAAGCGCTGATGATAGCGTTCCGCCATGCCAGAGCCGATCATCATGTATTCGTCCTCGGCCACTTTGGTGATGGTGAAATCACCGGCCACGCCACCGCGAACCGAGATCAGTGGCGTCAGGCAGGACCGTCCCACTGCAGTCGGCACCTGATTGGCCACCAGACGATCCAGCCAGTCATACGCGCCCGGCCCTTTGACCACGTAATTGGCAAAGTTCGAGATATCGATGACGCCCACATGATCGCGCAGCATCTGCACTTCGCGGCCAACTGGCTCCCACCAGTTCTGGCGGGTGAAGCCGTTGGTTTCGGTCGCACCGGGCTGATCGGCGAACCACAAGGGGTGTTCCCAGCCACAGTTCAGGCCGAACACACAACCCATCTGCTTTTGCATTTCATAAGCCGGGCGCACACGGGCCGGACGGCCAGCGCTGCGTTCCTCATTCGGGAAATGGATGGCAAAACGGTGGGTATAGACATCCTCCACCTTGGCCTTGGTGAATTTCTTATCGGCCCAGTCGCCGAACCGCGCCAGATCCCAGGCGAACATGTCATATTGCGGCTCGCCCTCGACCATCCATTGCGCCGCCAACAGCCCGAGGCCACCGGATTGCGAGAAGCCGGGGATGATACCGGTACAGCAGAAATAGTTCTTCAGTTCTGGCACCGGCCCCCAGATCGCGTTGCTGTCCGGCGACCAGATCATCGGGCCGTTGATCACCCGTTTGACCCCGGCCGTTGCCGCTACCGGCACACGTTCGGTGGCGCGGATCACGTTTTCCATGATCCGGTCCAGATCGTCGGGGAAGAGGTCATGGGCGAAGTCCAGCGGCGTGCCGTTTTCGGCCCAGAACCGCATGTCTTTCTCATAGGCTCCGATCAGCAGGCCGTTTCCTTCCTGACGGAAATAATACTCACCATCCCGATCGGCGATCGAGGGCAGGCGACGGCCCAGTTCCGCAACCTCGTCAATCGCCTCGGTCACGAAATACTGGTGCTCGGTCGGTTGCAGCGGCAGTTCGATCCCGGCCAGCGCCGCGACTTCTCGCCCCCACAGACCCCCGGCATTGACCACCCACTGCGTGTGGATATCACCCTTTTCGGTGCGCACGATCCACGAGCCATCAGATTTCTGTTCAGTCCCTATTACAGGGCAAAACCGCTCAATCGTTGCCCCCATCGCGCGCGCCCCTGCGGCGTAGGCGTGAGTCACACCCGACGGATCGACGTTGCCGCCATCGGGTTCAAACATGATACAGCGGATATCGTCGAACTGCGCCAGCGGATGCAGTTCCATCGCCTGTTCGCAGCTGATCTCATAGAAGTTCAGGCCGTAGAATTTTGCCTTGGCCTCTTGCAGGCGCAGCTGGTGTTCGCGGTCCTCGGTCTGCGCCAGATACAGCGAGCCCGACTGGAACACGCCGCAGCCCTGTCCGGTTTCCTTTTCCAGCTCTTTATACAGGTTCATCGTATAATGCTGGATGCGGGTGATGTTGTTGTTGTCGTGCAGCCCATGAATATTCGCCGCCGCATGCCAGGTCGAACCCGAGGTCAACTCATCCCGCTCCAGCAGCACCGCGTCGGTCCAGCCGAGCTTGGCCAGATGATAAAGGATCGAGCAGCCGACAAGGCCTCCTCCGATCACAACGGCCTGGGCGTGGGTTTTCATGGGTGTGACCTCCTGCTGGCGGGCGCATGAACCGCACCCTGTCAGGAAAGTCAGCCACAGGTCAAAGGTGGCTTATGCTCTGTTCCCGACGCGAAATGTCGGGAACAGAGTATTCTCGGTATGAATAATTTTCACGCAGAGATGAGTTAATACGGTGCCTCGACATCGTTCATTGAGACATAAACCGTCTTCATCTCGCTGAAATGGTTGATCGCCAGTTTCGAATTCTCACGTCCGACACCCGACATTTTCGACCCGCCAAACGGTGCCTCGACCGGAGCAAGGTTGTAGGTGTTGATATAGCAGGTGCCCGCCTCGAACCCGGCCACAATGCGGTGGGCGCGGGTCAGGTCGTTGGTGAACACACCGGCGGCCAAGCCGAATTCTGTGTCGTTGGCGCGGGCCAGTACCTCTTCCTCGGTGTCGAAATCCAGCACCGACATGACCGGGCCAAAGATTTCTTCGCGCGCGATGGTCATATCATCGGTGACATCGGCAAAAACAGTAGGCTGCATATAGAACCCGTCACCTTCGATGCGCTCACCGCCAAAGACCAGCCGTGCGCCCTCGGCCTTGCCCTTTTCGATATAACCCAGCGCGATGTTCATCTGGTTTTCGCTGACCATGGGGCCGAAATTGACCTCTTCATCCAGCGGATCGCCGATTTTCGCCGTTGCCAGACGTTCGGACAGACGGTTCAGGAAGGTCTCTTTGATGCCTTTCTGCACGAACACGCGGGTGCCGTTGGAACAGACCTGACCTGAGGAATAGAAATTGCCCAAAATCGCACCCGATACGGCGTTTTCGATATCGGCGTCATCGAACACGATCATTGGGGACTTGCCACCCAATTCCATGGTCACGTGTTTCATGCCATCCGCCGCGGCGGCATAGACCTTGCGGCCCGTCGGAACGGACCCGGTCAGCGATACCTTGGCCACGCGCGGGTCGGTCACCAGTGACGCACCTACATCGCCATAGCCCTGCACCACGTTGTAGACGCCTTTGGGCGCGCCGGCTTCGATCAGAATCTCGGCCACCTTCAAGGCCGACAGGGGCGTGGTCTCAGAGGGTTTGAACACCATCGTGTTGCCGCAGGCCAGCGCAGGGGCACCCTTCCAGCAAGCGATCTGGGTCGGATAGTTCCACGCACCGATTCCGACGCAGACACCCAGCGCCTCGCGGATGGTGTAGATGAAATCGCCACCGCCCAGCGGGATATGCTCACCCGTCAGCGACGCCGTCAGCCCACCGAAATATTCCAGCGCATCGGCGCCACTGGTTGCATCGGCCACCAGGGTCTCTTGCAGCGGTTTTCCGGTGTCGTGGGTTTCGAGGATCGACAGCTCACGATTACGCTCACGCATGATATCGGCGGCGCGGCGCAGAACCCGGCCACGTTCAGTTCCGGACATCGCGGCCCATTCCGCTTGCGCCGCATTGGCGCTGTTTAGAGCCTGATTTACAATCTCTGGCGTGGCGGAATGCAGCCGCGCGATGACCTCGCCAGTGGCCGGGTAGATGACGTCGATGGGGGCGCCATTTGTGTCTTCGACATATTCGCCATTGATGAAATGGCTGGCCTTGGGCTGAAACTTCATGCCGCGTCCTTTTCTTGATTGCACCCGCGTCGGGCAAAGAGCGTTATCCGCGGATTTAGCTTTTATTGATTGGTCAGTCAATAAAAGCCGTAACAGGCAATATCCCGCCGAGTCGCAGCCCCCTCTCTTGAAATTAAAAGCTAATGTTCCATTTATGTTCTACATAGTCAGGGGAACATCCGATGACCCAGAACTTGCGAAATTCCGCCCCAAGCGGCCCGACAAACGACTATCACCTGCTGCCCGTCACGGACCGGCAGATGCGCTTTGCCCGCGCTATTGCGGAACAGTCGGCGCTGGAAATCCCGGTCGAAGCACAACGTGACCGCCGATCAATGTCAGCCTGGATTTCGGCACATAAACCACACGATCCGTCACCTTTTGCCAATTATCCCACAGGCAAGCAGGTCGCCTTTGCCGAACGGATTTCGCGCAGCAAACGCAGGCCAATCCCGTCTGAGTGTTTTCGCGACAAATACGCAATGTCCCAGTGGATCGACCACAACAAGTGACCGTTCAATTCTGGCTGTGTCCGCGCGCGTAAATGCCCACGGCCGCCGCTACGAACAGGCCCAGCAGGATATACCCAGTGATCGCCTCAGCCACGGCCAGCCCGCGGCACAGGCCTGCGGGATGCAGGTCTCCGAACCCAACCGTCGTGAATGTGACATATGAGAAATACAAAACGTCTGACGGCCCTTTGGCCCCGACCACACACAGATCGTTATACCCGAACGAGCCGTAAACGGCTGCGAACAAGAAAGGCACGACCTGAATAAAGGATATCCCCATCAGCAACAGTTGGCGCTTTGGGGATTTCACCTGGGTCATGTAGTACCAGGTCTGCGACACCAGCCAGATCGTCAACCCTACGGTTGTTGCAGTCCCTATTTTGTCGCCAGCAGTGGTCTCGCTCAGCCGCGACAGGCCATACCAGGCAACAAAGCTGACGACCACCAGACCCAGGGCCGCGACCAAGGTCGATTTCCACTCATCCAGAGTTGTCGGGTCGCGGTGCATTAAACCTCCGATACGGTGATGCAGGTTCAATGATCGACATTCCGACCCGCGCCTGCAACCTTATTTATCAGAGAGTTAGTCGGCGCCCAGATGCTCTTGCCCGCGCTGACGCGCCAGACCGATCTGCTTTTGCCGCTCACGGAACCGCATTTTGTCGGCTTCAGAGGTTTCGTCAACACACCGATGGCAGGACACGCCATGTTCGTATTCAGGGCGCTTCATATCCTCGGGCAGAATCGGACGGCGGCAACCGTGGCACAGGTTATGCGGCCCCTCGACCAGCCCGTGCCCAACGGACACACGGTTGTCGAACACAAAGCACTCGCCCTGCCAGGTGCTGTCATCAGCTGGCATTTCCTCAAGATAGCGCAGGATGCCGCCCTTCAGGTGATACACATCCTCAACCCCCTGCCCCAGCAGGAAGTTGGTGGATTTCTCACAGCGAATACCACCGGTGCAGAACATGGCGACGCGCTTGTTGTGGAACCGCTCTTTGTTCTCTTCCCACCAAGCCGGGAACTCACGGAAACTGGCCGTTTCAGGGTCTATTGCGCCCTCAAACGTGCCAATCGCCACCTCATAATCGTTGCGGGTGTCGATCACCACCACGTCGTCCGAGCGGATCAGATCGTTCCAATCCTCAGGCTCGACATAGTTGCCGACACGGGCGCGCGGATCGATATCCGGCTGCCCCATGGTCACGATCTCTTTTTTCAAGCGCACCTTCATCTTGCCAAAAGGCGGGTGATCGGCGGTGGCCTCTTTCCAGTCCAGATCGGCACAGCCGGGCAGCGCTTTGATATGCGCCAGCACCGCATCGATCCCAGCGCGGGGGCCGGCAATAGTGCCATTGATCCCCTCTTGCGCCAGCAGCAATGTGCCTTTGACAGATTGCGTACGGCACAGGTCCAACAAAGGCGCGCGCAGGGCAGCGTGATCCTGGAAACGGGTGAAGTGATAGAGAGCAGCGATGGTATACATGCGCGCGGTCTAAACCTGACGCAACAGAGTCGCAAGGGATCGAATTGACGCTTCGCAGCCAGATTGACGATTGGGCCTGCGCGCCCTACCGATAGAGCAACCTAAGGAGAAACCGCGATGACCCACGCCCTGCTTGTGATCGACGTCCAGAACGATTTCTGCCCCGGCGGCGCGCTGGCCGTACCCGGAGGGGATGAGATCGTGGCCCCGATCAACGCCATGATGGACGAATTCGATGCCGTGATCCTGACGCAGGACTGGCATCCGGCGGGTCATTCGTCCTTCGCCGGGTCGCATGACGACAAGAACCCGTTTGACATGACGGAAATGCACTACGGCCCGCAGGTACTTTGGCCGGATCACTGCGTTCAGGGAACCGAGGGCGCCAATTTCCATCCGGATCTGAACACCCATGCGGATCTTGTCCTTCGCAAGGGCTTTCGTAGCGGTATCGACAGCTACTCGGCGTTTTTCGAAAATGACCAGAAAACACCAACAGGGTTGGAGGGGTATCTTAAGTCGCGCGGAATCACGAAACTGACGCTCGTCGGCTTGGCCACTGATTTTTGTGTGTACTATTCCGCAATCGACGCAGCACGTCTGGGTTTTGACGTCACGGTCCGAATGGATGCGTGCCGAGCTATCGATATGGATGGATCACTGGCCGCTGCTGAAACCGCAATGCGGGAAGCCGGCGTTATCCTGGCCTAGGGGGCAGACCCCTCGGACGCCAGGTATCTCAGCACGACAATCACAACCACGGCCAGACCAAGCGCAAACCCGATACGCCCCTGAACCGAGCGTCGTTTTGGTTTGACCACATCAGGCGCTTGAGGGCTTGGCGTCAATTCCTGCAACTCGCGCGTGGCATTTGCCCGGGGGCGTGCCCGCCTTACGTCGTCCAGGAAATGCCAAAAGTCGAAATCACCACAATATTCCCCCTGAACACCCATATTGCGGATATTCGAAAACAGCCGTTTCAGGATGCGTTCACGATCCGGTGCATCTTCGGACAGGAAATAACCATGTGGAAGGCTGCCACCCTTGGATTCCAGGCTGAAGCCCGATTCCAGAAAAATACGACGAATCTTGGGGGATGCACTGTGCAAGGCCTCAACAGTCTGAGTATTGCGAAAGGTCGCGCGAACGGCGCGGTGGCCCGTCACGGCAGCCATGCCATGTTCCGGATCCACTTCATCAGGCGCAATCGCTACAATATCAAAGTCGTACTCGAGACCCATTCACCAACTAAACCTTGTTCTTCCAACCCCTTCTTTTCACTAACCAATGAAAAGATTACACAATATGCTCGATTTGTGACCTCACCTTGTCATTGTCTTCAATCTAGCGACTCTTGCCAATTCATGCACCTATTGATCTAACAATAGAAATCGCAGGAGTTCTGCCATGGTCGATATTGCGACGCGCGTGTACAATCATAAATGGAAGATTGACCCGATTGTACGGTCTTTAATCGACACAGACTTCTACAAACTGCTGATGTGCCAGTCAGTGTTTCGAAATAAGCCCCAAACGGATGTGGTTTTTTCGCTGATCAACCGGTCGAATCACATTCCACTGGCCAAATTGATCGATGAGGGTGAGCTGCGCGAACAGCTGGATCACATCCGGTCGCTGAGCCTCAGCCGGGGTGAAAGCACCTGGCTGCGCGGCAATATGTTCTATGGGAAACGGCAGATGTTCCGCTCGGATTTCATGGAGTGGTTCGAGAATCTGCGCCTGCCGCCCTACCACCTTGAGCGCAAAGGCGATCAGTACGAACTGACCTTCGAGGGCAAATGGCACGAGGTCATGCTGTGGGAAATCCCGGCGCTTGCGGTGCTGATGGAGCTGCGATCCCGGGCCGTTCTGAACAATATGCGCCGGTTCGAACTGCAGGTGCTTTATGCCCGTGCTATGACCCGCGTTTGGGAAAAAATCGATCAATTGCGCAGCATCGATGGGCTGGGCATTGCTGATTTCGGCACCCGTCGGCGGCATTCCTTCCTGTGGCAGGACTGGTGCGTGCAGGCGATGATCGAAGGGCTGGGGCCCGCGTTTACCGGCACCTCGAACTGCCTGATCGCGATGCGACGCGAGGTTGAGGCGATCGGCACCAATGCCCATGAACTGCCCATGGTCTATTCCGCGCTGGCGGAATCCGACACCGAACTGGCGCAGGCCCCCTATGACGTCCTCAGCGACTGGCACGAGGAACATGACGGCAATCTGCGCATCATCCTGCCCGACACCTATGGCACGCAGGGCTTTCTGGACAATGCGCCGGATTGGCTGGCGGGATGGACCGGTATTCGTGTCGACAGCGGAGATCCGGCAACAGGTGCCGAGATTGCCATCAACTGGTGGAAATCGCGCGGTGAGGACCCGCTGCAAAAGCGGGTAATCTTCTCGGACGGGCTGGACGTAGACAAAATCCACGAACTACACAGCCAGTTCGCTCATCGCACGAAGGTCTCGTTTGGTTGGGGCACCTTGCTGACCAATGATTTCCGTGGGCTGGTCCCACAAGACGCGCTGGCACCGTTCTCGCTGGTCTGCAAGGCGGTGTCCGCCAATGGCCGAGCAACCGTGAAACTGTCCGACAACCCGGAAAAAGCGATGGGCCCTAAGGATGAGATCGAGCGCTATAAGCGCGTCTTCGGTGTGGGTGCACAACAGTCGATCGAAGTGATTGTTTAGACCCTAACCATGGTAAGCCGCTACTGTTTTCACCTGCGAGAACCCAAACAGCGCCTCGAACCCCTTTTCGCGGCCATGACCGGACTTGCCGACACCGCCAAACGGCAACTCTACCCCGCCCCCCGCACCATAGTTGTTGATGAACACCTGTCCCGAACGCAGCTGTTTCGCCAACCGCATCTGCCGCGCACCGTCGCGGGTCCAGATGCTGGCAACCAACCCGTATTCGGTGGCGTTGGCGATCTGAACCGCCTCCTCCTCGGTTTCAAAGGGGATCAGAACCTGCACCGGTCCAAAAATTTCATCCCGAGCCAGAAGGTGATCTGACGGGACATCGGCAAAAAGGGTTGGCTGCACATATGCCCCCTCGCCGGGTGCATGATCTACGATACGCCCTTGTCCTGCGATGTTGAGGTCGGCGCCTTTGGCTAAAAACCCCTCGACGATCTGTTTCTGACGGGCCGAGATCAGGGGGCCGACCCGCAAATCTTCGGGTGCTGGACCAACAGTCAGATCGGCATAGGCGGTTGCCATGCGGGTTTTGACCTGCTCATACACCCCACGCTGCACCAGAATACGGGACGAGGCCGAGCAGGTCTGCCCGGCATTCTGAATACCCGCGTTCACCAGAAACGGCAGTGCGGCATCAAGATCGGCATCGTCAAATACCAGCTGGGGCGATTTACCGCCCAGTTCCAGCGTCACTGGCACCACGTTGCGCCCCGCCGCCTGTTGAACCAGCGCGCCGGTGGCAACTGACCCTGTGAATGAAATATGCTGCATGCCTGGATGCGCTGACAATGCCGCCCCGGCCTCGGCCCCTAACCCCGGCACCACGTTCAGCGCTCCGGCAGGTAGGCCCGCCTGTTGCGCCAGATGGGCAAAGGCAAGCGCGGTCAAACACGCCTCTTCCGCTGGCTTTAGCACGCAGGCATTGCCCATCGCCAAAGCTGCCCCGACAGAGCGGCCAATGATCTGCATCGGGTAGTTCCACGGCACTATATGCCCGGTCACTCCGTGCGGTTCGCGCAGCGTGTACACGGTGTAGCCGTCCTGATAGGGGATCGTCTCGCCCATCACCTTGTCCGCCGCGCCGCCGTAGAATTCGCAGTACCGCGCCAACGCCACGGCATCCGCACGGGCCTGTGTCAGCGGTTTTCCTACATCCATCGCCTCAAGCTGCGCCAAGTCCTCTACGCGTTCCAAAACCAGTTGGCCAAGTCGGGTCAGGACGCGGCCGCGCTCCAACGCCGTCTTTCGCCCCCAATCCCCATCCAACGCCGTTTGGGCGGCCTGCACAGCGGCATCTATATCTGGGGCATTCGCGCGAGCAATCCGGCAGATCTCGGATCCGTCAGACGGATTGATCATCGAAATCGTCTGCTGTGACGCAGGCGCGACCCAATCACCGCCGATCAGGCAAAGGCCGGGATTGAACCAGAGAGAATTGGGCATTTTGGCCTCCATATCGACTCTAACAAAGGAATTACGCGACATTTACACCGATACCGGGCAAGACCGGTGCGGCATCGATCAGGGTCCGAGTGTAAGCGTGCCGCGGGGAAGAGAATACCTGTTCGGTCTCACCCTGTTCAACAATTCTGCCCGCCTGCATCACCATCACCCGGTCCGTGATTGTCCGTACGACACTTAGATCATGGCTGATGAACAGGTAAGTCAGGTTGTAGGTGGCACACAGCTCGGCCAGCAGATCCAGAATCTGTGCCCGGACGGATACATCCAAGGCCGAGACCGCCTCATCAAACACGATCAGTTCGGGGCGAATGATCAAGGCGCGGGCAATGGCAATCCGCTGTCGTTGCCCGCCCGAGAATTCATGGATGTATTTGTTCGCATCATCCGGGCTGAGGCCCACGGCGGTCAGCATTTCGGCGATACGGTCTTGCCTCTCTGTGCCGGTGGGCGGGGATTCCAACAGGTGAAACGGCTCGGTGATCAGGCGGGCGACGCGGTGGCGCGGGTTGAAACTGCCATAGGGATCCTGAAACACCACCTGCATCTTACGTCGCACAGCGGGGTTCGGCTTGTGACCGGCAAAGACAGGCTGGTTGTCCAGTAAAATTTCACCGCTCTGCACGTCCTCCAAACCCAAAATTGCCCGTGTTAGGGTCGATTTTCCACAACCAGATTCTCCGACCAGGCCCAACCGCTCACCCCGGTGCAGGGTAAAGCTGACTTCATCGACCGCGCGGTGGTGATCCGGTCTGCTGAACAGACCTTTTCGCGGCAAGCTATAGTCGCGCACCACATTTCTCACCTCTAGCAATGGCAGGGACTCGGGCGGTTCAGGCAGCGAAACCTGATGCCCCGAGGCCTGAAACAGCTTCCGTGTATAGGGGTGCTGCATATTGTGCAGCAGGTCAGTGGTTGCACCGCTTTCGACCACCTCTCTATGGCGCATCACGACAATCTGGTCGGCCATGTCTGCCACCACCGCCAGATCGTGCGTGATCATCAGCAGCCCCATGCCATATTCGCGCGCCAGTCCTTTGAGCAGGTCGAGTATCTGCGCCTGCGTCGTCACATCCAGCGCGGTTGTCGGCTCATCCGCAATCAGCAGCTTGGGGCGCAGCGCGATAGCCATGGCGATCACGACACGCTGCCGTTGACCGCCGGACAATTCATGCGGGTATTGCGACAGCGGGAAACGGTCAGGTGGCAGGCCAACGCGGCTCAGAACCTCGTGTGCACGGGCCCGCGCCTTGGTGCGCGACATGGCCTTGTGGACCAGAATGGTTTCGATCACCTGATCGCCAATGGTTTTGACCGGGTTCAAGGCGGTCATGGGTTCCTGAAACACCATCCCAATTTTGGCCCCGCGCAGGGCGCACATTTCGCGTTCAGACTGTTTCAGCAGATTCTGACGTCCCAGCCAGATCGCGCCTTCTGTCTTTGCGCCATTTGGCAGCAATTGCATCACGGCCAGCGCGGTCATCGACTTGCCCGAGCCACTTTCACCGGTCACGGCAACAATTTGTCCGGCACCAACACACAAGCTGACCCGCTTCAGAATCTCGGCCTCATGGATGGTCAGAGAAAGGTTTTCGATCTCCAGCAAGCTCATGCGCGCGCGACTCGTATTCTGGGATCAAGCCAATCGCGCAACCCATCGCCTAACAGGTTCAGTCCCAGCACAGTGACAATAATCGCCAGCCCCGGAATCAGAGCCAAATGCGGGGCAAAACTGACCATTGTCTGCGCATCGGCCAGCATTCGACCCCAACTGGGTGTGGGCGGTTGCGCACCCAGACCGACATAAGACAAGCCCGCTTCGGCTAGGATACCCAGAGAGAACTGGATGGTCCCCTGAACGATCAGCAGGTTCGCAATATTGGGCAGAATATGCTCTGCCGATATCCGCGCCGCGCCTTTGCCCGCGACACGCGCGGCCAGAATGAACTCGCGTTCCCATAGGGACAAGGCCGCGCCACGGGTGATGCGGGCGAAGACGGGAATGTTGAAAATACCGATCGCGATGATCGCGTTGATCGCGCCTGCTCCGAACACCGCTGTGATCAGAATGGCGATGACTAGCGAGGGGAAGGCAAAGACCAAATCGTTGCCGCGCATGATCACCTCATCCAGCCATGATCCTTTACGCGCTGCCGCCGTCAGGCCCAGCGGTACGCCCAGAGCCATACCGATCCCCACCGCCACCAATGCCACCGCGATGGACGTACGAGCCCCCACCATGATCATCGAGAACATGTCACGCCCGAAATGATCTGTGCCGAACCAATGCTGTGCATTAGGCGGCTCCAGCTTGTTGGGGATATCCAGCGCCGCATATTCATACGGCGTCCAGACAAAGGACATCAGCGCCGCCAGCAAGACCAACGAGGACAATACTGAACCAAGAAGCAGGTTGCGGCTCATGACCGACCTCTCAGCCTTGGGTCCACGGCGGCATAGGCGAGATCGACCAGAAAATTCACGGTGATGACAGCAAAGACAAGCAGCATGACCACCGATTCCACCACGACCAAATCGCGGGCCGAGATCGCCTGAAACACCAGCCGCCCGAGTCCGGGCAGATAAAACACCTGCTCGATGATGATCGACCCCGCCAACAGAAACGAGAATTGCAGCCCGATGATGGTCAGAACCGGGATCAGCGCGTTGCGCACACCGTGCCGCCACAGTGCTTGACGGCGTGACAATCCCTTGGCGCGGGCAGTGCGCATGAAATCTTCGCCCAGTATATCCAGCAGCGAAGACCGCATGACCCGCGCCAAGATCGCCGCCTGCGGCAAGGCCAGCGCAATGGCGGGCAATGTCAGAGAATGCAGGCCGGTCCAGACGCCTTTGTCCCAACCCGCAAAACCTCCGGCGTTGAACCAGCGAAGGTTGATGGCAAAGATCAGCACCAGCATCATCGCGAACCAGAAATTCGGTACTGCGATACCTAATTGCGTCACCCCCATCACCGTCAGATCCCCCGGCTTGCCACGACGGGCTGCGGCGTAAATACCGGCGGGGAAGGCAATCAGGGTCGATAAGGTCAGGGCATAAAGCGCCAGCGGCAATGACACCCATAGCCTGTCCGAAATCATCTGCGACACCGGTGTTCGATAGGTGTAAGAGGTCCCAAAATCCCCCACCATCATACCGCCAATCCAGTTGAAGTAGCGCTGGATCTTGGACCCGTCCAATCCCAGCTCGGCCCGCAGGGCGGCCAGTGTGTCCTCTTGCGCGTTGACGCCCAACATGAACGAGGCCGGATCGCCTGGCGCCACCTCGATCACGGCGAAGATGACCACCGAGGCGACCACAAGGCTGATAAACAGCGATATCAGACGTTTCAGGGCATAGCGGAGCATTGAGGCCACGTTAGGATCACATATCGCGCGGGTCCAGCACCTAAGGCACCAACAGATAGGCAAAAACCGCGTAAGCGACGATGGACGCATAGCCCAGCGGATAAATCCACTTAATTGCGTAATTGTCCAGCTTTCTGGCCCCGTCCTCATGCCCGGACACTTTCAGTTTGCGCAAGGCCACGTTGAACACGATCAGTGCCCCTGTCATCAGGAACATGCATTGCAGGATGAAATCCAGAAACGTCAGGTAGCCCAGCTTGGGCAGGTCAGCAGAGATGGCCCAGTTGAAGGCCACGAAGACCAGCAGATTGCCCCCGGCAATCTCGATCCGGCGGCGGTATTCGTCGAGGAAAAACAGCGCCCAGCCCACCGAAACCAGAACCAGCATCGGCAGGAACACCCGGATCACATAATAGGTCAGGTGCCGCTTTCCTTCGAACGCCAACACAACCTGATCGCTGTCCCGGCCCGAAAGGCCAATGACCGTCGAATGCAGGACTTGTGGGTTGTCCAGTATCCACTCTTCCTCGCCCAGCAGATCACCCAGGCCAGAATACTTTTCCAGCGGATAATAGGATACGTATTCGGACGGGAAGATCGAGACAACTTCGAAGAAAAACTCCTGGGTGTCGAACGGGTATTTTCGGAAATCGAAATGCGGGGCCTGCAACGTCAGAGAGGACTTCTCGACATAGACCACATGCCCGTCATAGTGCAGCGAGGCCGCAGATTCATGTATCCATTTGTTGGATTGCTGGTTGTGAATGACAAAGGCCGGAACCACCGCCCCAATATCCGAGGTATGTTTGGCCAGCGTCCTCGGATTGAAAACCTGAAACTCGCGGCCGACCTCTTCGCGGTCGAAGGCCAGGGCCGGGTCGGTCCATTCGACACGCAGAACGACAACGGCACCATAGTTCTCTGCCTTTTGATCTACGCTGGTGACCTGATCTATCCGGATACCGATCCCCACCTTCAGCGGGTTTTCCGGCGTGCCAACCAACGCCGCAAGCCCGCCATCCAGCACGTTTTGCGCCTGCGACTTGTCGCCCAGCACACAGAAGCAGGCAGTCACAGCAACAAAACACAAAAATCGGACCAGGTTCATTTTCGGGCTCATTCGGGAACAGGCAATCCGGGGCCGGATACAGCCCCGGATCAGATTATTCGGACCAACTGATCTGGGTCAGGTCGATGGCAGCTGTTGGCGCGTTCTTCCACAGGCCCTGAACACCGGCCTTGGCGACCCCCAGCTTGGCCAACTGGAACAGGTATCCGTTGACATAATCCGTGGCGATCAGGCGCTGCATATCGCCCAGCAGTTTTTTACGCTCATCCGGGTCGGTGGTGGCGTTCAATGTCTCCATCAGTGTCTGGGCATCCAGACTGTCATACTGAAAATAATAATCGGGGCGGGCATAGATGCCGATATCCATAGGCTCGGTATGGCTGATGATGGTCAGACCGTAATCCTTGCCCTTGAACACCGATTCCAGCCACTGCGCCCATTCCACATTGATGATCTCGGCCTTGATGCCAACCTCGGCGAGTTGTGCGGCAATGATCTCGCCCCCGCGCCTTGCATATGAGGGCGGCGGCAAGTGCAAGGTGGTTTCAAACCCGTCTGCGTACCCCGCATCGGCCAGCAGCTTGGCGGCCTCTTTCGGGTCATGAGCCGAGTTGCCGGTCAGATCGACATAAGCCGGGTTATGCGGTGCGAAATGGGTACCGATGGGCGTGCCGTAGCCGAACATCGCCCCGTCAATGATCGCCTGCCGGTCGATGGCATGGGCCAGCGCCTGCCGTACGCGGATATCATCGAACGGAGGTTTCTTGTTGTTGGTCGACAGGATGGTTTCCCCTTCGGTCGACCCCACCAGCACCTGAAAGCGCGGGTCAGCCTCGAATTGAGGCAGGTTTTCGGGTGCGGGGAAGTTGTCGAAGACGTCCACATCTTCGGCCATCACCGCGGCAAAGGCGGCAGTGGGATCCGAGATGAATTTGAACGTAGCAGTCTCTAACGCAGGTTGTTCGCCCCAATAGTTGGGGTTCCGGTTTAGCGTGATGCTATCGCCCTGCACCCAGTCACCAAAGGTAAAGGCACCGGTCCCCACCGGGTTGGTCTTGATGTTGTCGATGCTTTCGGGCGCGACGATCACCGCATCCCCCCAAGCCATGTTGAACAGAAAATTGCCGTTCGGCTCGGACAGGGTGACCTTTACGGTCAGCGGATCCACAACCTCAACGCTTTCGATGCCTGCAAACAGCGCCTTTTGCGCATTGGCACTGTCTTCGGCCGTGGCGCGGTCGAGGCTGAATTTGACGTCCTCAGCATCCATGACGGTGCCGTCATGAAAGGTCACCCCGTCACGCAGCTTGAATGTATAGACAGTGCCGTCCTCGGAAATTTCCCAGCTTTCGGCCAGGCCGGGCACGACCGAGCCGTCACCCATAAAGCGGGTCAGACCCTCGAAGATATTTGTGTAAACAACCGAATCAATGGCCTGCGCGGCGGCGCTGGTCGGGTCCAGGTGTGGCGGCTCCAACTGCATCGCAATCGTAATGTCCGATTTGGCCAAAGCCTGCGAGGCAAACAGGCTGGCGCCCACCGCCAGAGCCGACGCAATACTCCGAAACATCTGCTTTGTCATGAAAAACTCTCCCTGTTTGAATCCTTGGAACCGGCTGTTTTACAGGCTTTTCTGCACTCAATGTCCCTTTAAACCTCGGGTCAATCAAGGAAATGTTCGCGCAACCGGGGTTTCTATAACCTTGTGCAATCTGCTATGCCGCACTGCAACATGAACCCCGCAGGAGCGATCATGAGCGCCACCGCCCGCAAAACAGCCCCGAATGCCGAGGACATCCGTGCCCGCAAAGGCAGCACACCATTGGTCAGTTTGACCGCCTATACCACACCGATGGCACGGCTGATGGATGCCCATTGCGACTTTGTTCTGGTCGGCGACAGCGTCGGCATGGTGCTGCATGGGCTGACCTCGACCCTGGGTGTGACGATGGAGATGATGGTGATGCATGGTCAGGCCGTTGCGCGCGGTCTGGACAGGGCGATGATGGTTATCGATATGCCCTTTGCCAGTTACGAACACGACCCGGCCCATGCCTTCAAGAATGCCGCTCGCCTGATGGCCGAAACCGGCGCAGGTGCGGTCAAGCTGGAAGGCGGCGTCGAAATGGCCGAGACCATCCGCTTTCTGGTCAAGCGCGGTATCCCGGTGATGGCGCATATCGGCCTGACGCCACAATCGATCAACACGCTGGGCGGCTACAAGGTGCAGGGTCGCGACGAACAGGCGAAGGCCGTGCTGGCCGATGCCCATGCCGTGGCCGAGGCTGGTGCATTTTCCGTTGTGCTTGAGAAGGTACCGCAAGGCCTGGCTGATCAGATCACCGCCGAGGTCGCGATTCCGACCATCGGCATTGGCGCCTCAGCCGGTTGTGATGGGCAGATTCTGGTCGTGGACGACATGGTGGGCTTTTTCACCGCGTTCAAACCGAAATTTGTCAAACGCTATGCCGAACTGGGTCCGCAAGCCGAGGCCGCCATCGCGGAATATGCCTCCGATGTGCGCGCCCGCAGCTTTCCAGCGGATGAACATGTCTTTGCCGATCAGGCTCCGGCCAAAGGACCTAAGACATGACCGCACCCATTCTGCGCCGCCTAAGTGATTTGCGCGCGCTGACGACCAAATGGCGCGGCAACGGCGAGACGATCGGTGTCGTCCCCACCATGGGCGCGCTGCATCAGGGGCACTTGTCTCTGGCCGAAGCCGCCAAGGCCGGAACCGACCGGGTGATCGTTACGGTTTTTGTGAACCCCAAACAGTTTAACAACCCCGACGATCTGGCCAATTACCCGCGGACCGAGAACGAAGATGCGCAGAAACTGGCCCCTTACGGTGTCGACGCGATCTATGTCCCCGATCCCGAGGAGATCTATCCGCGGGGCTTCGCCACCACCGTATCAGTCGCCGGTTTGACCGATGTGATGGAGGGTGAATTCCGCCCCGGCCATTTTGACGGCGTCGCCACTGTGGTCGCTAAGCTGTTCCTGCAAACGCAGGCAGATCGAGCCTATTTCGGGGAAAAAGACTATCAACAATTGATGATCGTCCGCCGCATGGCCCGCGATCTGGACATCCCCATCGAGGTGATCGGCTGCCCCACGGTGCGCGAACCCTCGGGGTTGGCGATGTCATCGCGCAACCTCCTCCTCTCGCCCGAGGGGTTGAACATTGCGGCCAACAAGCACCGGATCATGCAGGGTGTGGTCCAGTCGCTGAAAGCAGGGGCCGCGTTTGAAACTGTGGCCGCGCGGGCCGAGTCTGATCTGCTGGCGGCAGGCTTCACTCAAGTTGAATATATTCAACTGCGCTGCGCCGACACACTGGACCCGCTGACCCATGCCACACGGCCCGCTCGGCTGTTTGCGGCGGCTTGGGCGGATGGCGTGCGGCTGATCGACAATATTCCTGTCTGAACGCTCTGGCACGATCGTCATTGTTTGCGCTAAAGTCCGGCAAAACCAGACCGGAGGGGGGCGCAGGCGTGACCTATATTCTTGCCATTGATCAGGGCACCACATCATCGCGGGCCATTTTGTTCGACGCGGATATGCAGCGCGTAGGCACCGCGCAGCACGAATTCACCCAGCATTTCCCGCAGGAAGGCTGGGTCGAGCACGACGCCGAAGAAATCTGGGAGAGCGTTCTGCGCGTCTGCCGCGAAGTGATGGACTCCACCGGCGTCACCGCCGACCAGATCGCAGGCATCGGCATCACCAACCAGCGCGAAACCACTGTGGTCTGGGACCGCACCACCGGTCAACCACTCCACAACGCCATCGTCTGGCAGGACCGCCGCACCGCCGAGATTTGCGCGCGCTATAAACGGGCGGGGTGCGAAGATGACGTGACCGCTCAGACCGGGCTGCTGCTGGACCCCTATTTCTCGGGCACCAAGGTCAAATGGCTGCTGGATACTGTGCCCGGCGCGCGCGAACGGGCTGAGGTCGGAGAGCTGATGTTCGGCACCATCGACTGTTTCCTGATCTGGCGTCTGACCGAGGGGCGCAGCCACGCCACCGACGCGACCAATGCCGCACGCACCCTGTTGTTCGACATCAACAAAGGCGAGTGGAGTGCCGAAATTTGCGACCTGCTGGACGTACCGATGAACATGCTGCCAGAGGTGCATGATTGTGCCTCGGACTTCGGAAATACGACCCTATTCGGGGGGGATATCCCAATTCTGGGCGTGGCGGGAGATCAGCAGGCCGCAACCATCGGGCAGGCCTGTTTTCAACCCGGCATGATGAAATCGACCTACGGTACGGGGTGTTTTGCCCTGCTGAATACCGGGGACAAACCGGTTGAATCCAAAAATCGCCTGCTGACGACGATTGCCTATCAGTTGGACGGCAAGCGCACCTATGCGCTGGAGGGGTCGATCTTTGTGGCCGGGGCCGCTGTGCAATGGCTACGCGATGCGTTGCAGATCATTGAGAGCGCCCCGGAAAGTGGTGAACTTGCCCAAAAAGCCGATCCAAACCAGCATGTGGTGCTGGTACCTGCCTTTACCGGCCTCGGCGCGCCCTATTGGAAGCCCGACTGCCGTGGCGCGGTGTTTGGCCTGACCCGCAATTCCGGCCGCGCGGAGTTCGCCAAGGCCACGCTGGAAAGCATCGCCTATCAAACCCGCGATCTGTGGCACGCCATGCAGGGCGACTGGGGCGCGGACACCGATGTCACCCTGCGCGTGGATGGCGGTGCCAGCGCCTCGGACTGGGCGATGCAGGGGCTGTCGGACTATCTGGGGGCCGAGGTCGACCGCCCGGTGATGCAGGAAACCACCGCATTAGGGGCGGCCTGGCTGGCCGGCATGCGCGCCGGTGTTTATCCGGACCAACAGGGTTTTTCCGAAACCTGGGCACTGGATCGTCGGTTTGAACCGGAATTGTCCGCCCAAGAACGCGACGCCGCATATGATCGCTGGAAACGCGCGGTTGAGGCCGCGATGGCCTTCTAGCTGTGATCCTTCATCAGCCGCTGTTTCTGCCGTGACCAGTCCCGCTTGGCCTGAGTCTCACGCTTGTCGTGCAGCTTTTTACCTTTGGCGATGCCGATCTTCAGCTTCGCCCGGCCCTTGTGGTTGAAATACAAAACCAGCGGCACCAGCGTCATGCCCTTGCGCTGGGTGGCATTCCACAGATTCGACAGCTCTTTGCGCGACACCAGCAGCTTGCGGCGGCGGCGTTCTTCGTGCTTGAAAACCTTCGCCTGCTCATAAGGCGCGATATAGCTGTTGATCAGCCACAGCTCGCCATCCTCGACCGAAGCATAGCTTTCGGCAATGTTTGACCCACCAACGCGCAGGGATTTGACCTCGGACCCTTCCAGCACGATGCCGCACTCGATATCGTCCTCGATCGCGTAATCGAAGCGCGCACGCCGGTTTTCGGCGATAACTTTGTAATTCGGGTCTGTCTTTTGCTTGGCCATGACGCGTTGATTTAGGCGGCTTGGGCGGCCCTTGCAAGCCGTTGCGGTCAGGACGTGGCCGAGATGATCAGATCAGGACCGAAAATCGTGTCGGCGTGACTGTGCAGATAGATCTTCAGCCACGGCGTGAACCGCTGCGGATGTCGTTGCACTTCAGCCAGCAGATCATGGTAGTCGATCCACCGGATATCCATGACTTCGTCTGGATTAGGCTCGATTTTAAGCGGCCCACGAACATGAGCCAGAAAGATATCGACCACTTCGTGTTCGATCATGTTGTTGCCAACATCGGCGTGATATTCCAGCCGGTGCCGGTATTCCGGGTACAAGCCGGTGATCCCCAGCTCTTCGCGCAAACGACGCACGGCACATTCCGAGGGCGTCTCGCCCCAATCGGGATGGGTGCAGCAGGTATTCGCCCACAGGCCCGGCGTATGGTATTTGCCCAAAGCCCGGCGTTGCATCAAGATCTCGGTGCCGCGCACGACAAAGACCGACACTGCCTTGTGCCGCAGGCCCTTTTCATGCGCCTCAAGCTTGTCCACGGGGGTCAATTCACCATCAACCCAGGCCGGGATCATGATTCCCATCTGTCGTCTCCTGCTGCCGATCCGCCAGGGCGGCGGGATGTATGGAATTGGCTGCCGCCGGACCGGCTTGGCTTTGCGAAGTCATGCAAGGGCATGATGAACCGCGTATCCCCAAGGTGACCTTGATCCAAGCTGTTATCAATCGCACGAAAGGCCGCAGGGGGCTGCGGCCTTTTGCAATCTTTCGAATGGTCTGGTTTTTCAGACGTTATTCGCCCGAGACACTGACGATATAGGCATAGACGTCTTCGCCGCCCTTCTTCAACTTGAAGGTCATTTTCGACTTGGCCGATGTCTCACCCAGGTAATCTTTCAAAAACGCCTTGGGATCCTGCGCGTATTCGACAAAGGTGGCTTCATCCCAGACCAGACCGTTTTCACCAGCCTCAACGATGCTGTCTCCGTATTTGAACCCTTCGACGGTACCCGCGGTGCGGCCCGCGATACCGTAAAGGTTCGGACCGGTCTTACCGCCCTTGACGATGACTTCACCGGCCGGGTCAGCGATCTGATGGCAGGATTTGCATTTATTGAAGGCCTTTTTGCCGGCCTCGGCGTCACCTTCCGCATAGGCAGGAAGGGCCAGCAGGCCGACAATTGCGGTAGCGAGGATACGATTCATGAGTTTTGCTCCGATACGAATTGGCTGCACCGAATGGACCGTCGGCGCAAAAAAGAGTCAACGCGCAGATTGCCGCGCGAGGGTAATGTGCCCTGCGGCATAAAGACAGTCCTTAACTTTTGTCATGTGGTGCGGTCCAACAGGGCAATAGATCGCCCGCTGCCGGGGTCGCCAGATAAATAGCCCGCGCAATAGCTCGTGCCAGACAGACCGAGGCCGCATGTCCGATCAGCCCCAAGCCGGCTTCGGCGTCGATAGTCTGCGCGCCAGTGCTGACCGCAAAGACCAGATCTCCGTCCCCTGGTGTGTGTGCCGGCAGAATGGCGCGGGCAATGCCATCATGTGCTGCCACTGCCAGTCGCTGGCACTGCGATTTCGACAAGGCAGCATCCGTGCCCACAATAGCGATTGTCGTGTTGCCCTTATCCGGCTCGGCAAGTCGCATCGCCTGCGCCTTGAGGCTGGGAGCAGGAAAGCCAAGACCGGCACTTGAATCAGATCCTAAACCGCCAAATTCGTCTCCAAACTCGAACGGCGCTGCCCAGAAATGGCGGTCGCCGGGTGTTGTCACACTGCCCAACGGGTTGGCCGCAACCAGGGCACCGACGGTCACCCCATTGTCCAGAACCAATGAGGCGGACCCGAGCCCCCCCTTGTGCCGCGCCGCCAAAGCGCCGGTTCCGGCCCCCGCTGTGCCTAACGCAAAATCCACATCTGCGTCGTCAAAAGCCGCTCGTCCCAGCGCGCGATATGGGTTTTCAACCCAATCCTTGTCTCCGCCGTTCAACAAATCAAACAGGATCGCTCCGGGCACAATGGGCACCACGGTATCGCCCACTGGATACCCCCTGCCCCGCGACCGCAATGCATCCGAGACGCCAGAACAGGCATCCAGTCCAAAGGCCGACCCACCGGACAAAGCAATTGCATCCACTTGCGAGACCGATTTATCCGGCGCCAGCAGATCGGTTTCCCGCGAACCCGGCGCACCACCCATCACATGGACCGACGCGGTAAAGGCCTGATCTGCCGTCAGGACAGTTGTTCCCGATTTCAACGCAGCGTCCTGCGCATTTCCGACCCTCAGGCCAGAGACATCGGTGATCAGGTTACAGGGTCCGGGGATCATGGATGGACCTCAGATACAACGGCCACCGTCGACCTCCAAAGCAGCGCCGGTGATCATGCTCGCCTCGTCCGAACACAGGAAACAGGCGGCGTTGGCCATGTCGTCGGGGGTCGAGAAACGCCCCAGCGGGATGGTCGACAGGAACTTGGCGCGCATTTCAGGCGTATCTTCTCCCATGAAGGATTTCAGCAGTGGTGTTTCCCCGGCCACCGGGCAGAGCGCGTTTACACGCACCCCCGAAGGCGCAAGTTCCACCGCCATTGTCTTGGTGGCCGTGATCATCCAGCCCTTGGACGCGTTGTACCAATTCAGGTTCGGACGTGGCGACAGCCCCGCGGTCGAGGCCACGTTCAGGATCGCACCCGCCCCGCGCGCTTTCATCGCTGGCACCAGCGCCCGTGCGGTCAGATAGACCGATTTCATGTTCACGTTGAAGACGCGGTCAAATTCCTCTTCGGTGACATTCTCTAGCGGCGTCGGCAGATGCGTGACACCGGCATTGTTCACCAGAATATCCAATTGCCCGAACCGATCCATCGCCATATCCGCCATGGCCTGCACCGAGACTGCATTCGCCACGTCGACCATCTGAGCAATCGCATTCGGCCCAAGCTGATTTGCCTGAACCTCGGCCGCGTCACCATTGATATCGGCAATCATGACCCGCGCGCCTTCGGACAGGAATTTCTGCACGATCCCGGCACCAAAGCCAGACGCGCCACCGGTTACAATCGCGGTTTTCCCCTCTAACCTCATGATCTTGCTCTCCCTTGCCCTATCAAACTAGCAAGGCACCGTGAAACTGCCAGTTCAATCTTCTGCGACCTTGCCGCGCAGCGCCTTCACATCCGAGCGCGCTTTTTTGGCCGCCAGCCGCCGTTTGACCGAGCCATAGGTGGGTTTCGTCGCAATCCGCCGCTTGGGTTTCACCAGCGCGCGGACGATCAGTTCAACCAGACGGGCGCGGGCAATCTCGCGGTTGCGGGCTTGGCTGCGGGTTTCTTCGCATTGAATGATGATCGCGCCATCTTTGGTCCAGCGCCGCCCGGCCAACCGTTTCAGCCTGTTTTTGACCGGATCGGGCAAGGAGGGCGAGCGCGCAGCCTCGAACCGCAGCTCAACTGCGGTCGAGACCTTGTTCACGTTCTGACCACCGGGACCGGACGAGCGGACAAAGCTCTCGGTCATTTCCCAGTCCTGCAGGGTGATATCGTCGGTGATGCGCAACATGAAGTGGACCTTATCCGGCACAAGCAGAAACAAAAAGGGCCGCCCCGGCGGGACGGCCCTTCGAAAGTACAGGAGGTTGGGTCGGTTAGATCAATCGACCAGCCGGAGCGAGCGCTCCGCCAAGGGCTGCCCTAACAGGCGATCCCCCCGGTTGTTCCGACACCTCTCTCCAATCTCTTTCTCGACACTGGATCACCTCCTTTTCTATCTGTTGCGGTTAACTTTGAGCCTGACACAAGATGCGCCATTCTCAAAGCACTTTTTTTGCAAGCTAAGCGGTCAACCGCGCCTTTATGCCGGGTGCGCGGTCAACCGCGCAACAATCACCTTGAACGGGATCAGCGCAATCATCGCCAGCGACAACTTCACCAGCCAGTCGGCAAAGGCCAGCGTCACCCACAGGGGCACCATCGGACCAGTCAACATGAAGGGCACAGGCTCCCACGCCCAGTTGATCGCCGCATCAGCATTGGCACCGAAAACCGTGACAGAAGCTGAGAATGCGATGGTGAAAAACAGCGCGGTGTCCAGCGCCGAGCCAACCAGGGTCGACACCAGCGGCGCGCGCCACCAGCGACCACCGCGAAGCGAATTGAACACGGTGACATCGGTCAGCTGTGCAATCAGAAACGCCGTCCCCGAGGCAACAGCGATCCGCAGCGGTACGGCGGCATAGGTGAACCCGTCACCTTGCAGCATGATCTGGCTGCCGATCAGCGAACAGATGATGCCGGTGACAAACCCAGCAAACACCACCTTGCGGGCCGTGGCCACGCCATAGACGCGGTTCATGATGTCGGTGACCAGAAAGGCCAGCGGATAGGTAAAAGCACCCCAGGTCAGCAGCCCGTCAAAAATCAGGAACTGAACCAGAATGTTCGAGGCCACAACAATGGCGGCCATGGCAATAATGCCGGGTATATAAGCGCGTTGCATGTTTTCAGATGCCCGTTTTGACAAGGTAGCGGCGACTTGGCCTAGGGACCGTCCCAAGGCAAGCCGTGCGTTTAGACCTTTGGTTGGGATGTGTCAATCCGGTAGCAGATACTCCACCAGTTCAGTGCGCTGAAGGACCAGAAAGTTGTCGTCCGAGATCATCGTGGCGCGCAACCGCCCCTGATCATCGCGCCAAACCGACAACCCTTCGAGGTTATCATGCGTGCCTGTGCCGGTCGTAAACAGGTTTTCTTCGGCACCGACAGAATCCTCTGTGATCTGCCACCGCCGCAGGCGGGTGCGGAACCCTGTCAGGGACAGGGCTCGTTCCAATAAATAGAACCGACCATCCGGACCAAAATCGGCAGATACAGGCAAGAATTTGCCCCGCTGTGGCAACACGAAAGGGGTCGACCAACCCTGCCCGTCCCAGCGATAAATGGGGATATCGCCTGCTTCGGTCCGGCTTCTTTCGGGAAGGGTATACAGCCACCCCTGATTGTCGATTGCCAAGGCTTCGAACGACCCATTCAGTTTCAGATTTTCAAACGCCTTTGGGCGCGGCAGCACCCGCGCTTCGGCGTCGGGAGTCGCGTACCGGGCAACGCGATGCACTGACTCAAATGAGATGTAATGGCTACCGTCCGGTGCGACCGCAATGCCTTCGGAATCCCCTGCTTCGCCGGATAAGGGCCGTCCTGTGCTGGAGAGAACCGGCCAGTTCCCGGTGATCCGGACCCCTGTAATGTCATCCTCATCCCGCGCAATGGTCGCGCGGACAAGAACCGACCGGTCACTAAGCGCAAGCATATGCCGACCGTTGTCCGAGATATACAGGGCTGAAAACCCGCCAAACCATTCCGCCGGGTGGCGCCAGACAAAGCTGTTTAAGTATGTGGCCGTCTTGACCTCGACCGCCCAAACCGCACCCGCCAGCAAAGTAGCAATCAGTTGGATTGCAAGACTGCGGCGCATTGCTGGGGCAAATCGGTCAGAACATACTCGCGGCGTTTCTTCGGCGCAGGCGCGTTCGGGTCAGGTGGCGGCGGGTTGAGGATGTTGCGCACCCATTGCTGCGCCTCGGCACACCCATCACCTTTGGGCGGCGCGTCCTGATTGACACAGCCGCGCGAGCCCTTGGGGCATTTCAGACGCACGTGGAAATGATAATGATGCCCCCACCATGGCCTGATCTTGCGCAGATAGGCCTTGTTGCCTTTCTCATCATTGCACATCTGAACCTTGGCGCCGGGAAAGACGAAAATCCGCGCCACGCGCTTGTCCTTTGCCGCCTCACGCAGCACGGCGTGGTGCTGTGCCGTCCAATTGCCATTCACATAGGCCCCGTTGGCGCGGCGCAGGGAAATCGACGAGATATTCTCGCGCGCTTTGCGCGACAGCCGCATGTTGTCGCCGGGCAGCATCCAGATATCAATGTCCAACCCCAACTGGTGGCTGCGATGACCAGAAGTCATCGGACCACCACGCGGTTGGCTGATATCCCCTATATAGAGACCATTCCACCCCGGTTGCCGGGCCGCAAACTTGCTGAGGTCCTGTACGTAATCCACCGCCTCCGGGTGGCCCCAGTTGCGATTACGCGACAGGCGCATGGCTTGCCATGTCGGCCCCGTTTCGGGCAGTTGCACCGACCCCGCGGCACATCCGCGCGAATAACTGCCGAACGCGGCCGGTTTTTGCTGTGAACTTTGCTTTTGCGCCCCGAACAATTGCTTGGCCAAGGGCTGCGCCCCGGCTGCTCCTGCCAATGTCATCGCGGCGATTATTGCTAAAAAACGTAGTAAAATCATCTGCTCTGATCCCCTTCCGGTTTAACCCAGCGCATTAGGAACAGGCCCAGAATAAACAACAGAATGATCGGTGACACCCCCAACCGCGCACTGCCCGTAACAGTTGTGGCAATCCCGATTAGCAAAGGCGCGGCAAAAGATGTCGCGCGGCCGGACAGGCCGTAAAGGCCAAAGCTTTCGACTGGCGTGTTTGGGTCGGTATGGCGCACCATCATGGATCGGCTGGCCGATTGCAGGATACCGCCCATACCGCCGATCAGAACTCCGCAGCCAAAGAACACCAGATCCGGCAGGCCTGACCCTTCGGGCAAGGAGATGCCGTAAATCTGCGTCCGATCCATCGACACCACGGTGATGCAGACAAAGATCAGCACCCAGATCGCGACCAAAATAACTGGTTTAGGGCCGTATTTCTTATCCATCTTGCCACCGACCCACGCAAAGATGGCCGAGGCCAGAACACTGACAATCCCGAACACTCCGATCTTGATCAGCCCCCATTCCAATACCAGCCGTGCATAGACACCGCCGAAACTGTACAGCCCGTTCAGCGCATCGCGGTAGAACATGGAGGAACCCAGATAGGTCGCCAGACTGACCCGGTGCCGCAAGTCTGAGATGGATTTGCCCAGCAAGTGTAGCGCCTCACGCAGGCTGCCAGTCTTGTTACTGTCCGGGTCATCACGCACCCAAAGGAAATAGGGCACCATGAACAGGATGAACCAACCGGCGGTAAAGGGACCGACGAACCGCGTGCCCTGCTGGCTCGCCGCATCCAGCCCGAACATCGGGTCCATGCCAATCAGCGTCTTGCCGTTGGGCTGTTCGACGAACAGCAACAGCATGATCGCCAATGAAATCAACCCGCCGAAATAGCCAAACGCAAAGCCCGAACCCGAAATTTCGCCCACTTCATTGTCATCGCCCAGATCAGGCAGCTGAGAGTTGATGAAGATCAGCGCATACTCCGCGCCGACAAAACCCAGCCCAAAGGCCGACAGCATCAGCCACATGTTCGAGCCATCGGGCAGCGTGTACCAAAGCGCGGCAGATCCCACCGCGTACATCGCCGAAAAGGCAAAGATCCACGGAATGCGCCGCCCCGACACATCCGCCATCGCACCCAGCAAAGGCGCGCCAAAGGCGATGATCAACCCGGTGATGGTCAGGCAATTGGCCCAAACCGTCTGCGCCCGCGCGGCGGCGGCCTGCGGCTCTAGCCCGGTGCCCGAAAAATACCCCGCCGCAACCCCGGCGAAATAGGGGCCGAACACAAAGGTGACCAGAAGGGTGTGATACGGCTGGCTGGCCCAGTCGAAAAACCACCAGCCCCAGATGCGCCTGCGTTTGGAAATCTCTGCCATAACCGCCCCTGTTTATTGTTGTTTTCATATGACGGGGCTTTGGGCCAATTCGCAAGCGTTCTATGGCGCGGGCTTGCTCTTTGTCGCCCCAACTACTAACTCTCCCGAAACAAACTTGGAGTTCACGAAGATGATGGCGATTTACGGTCCCTTGATGCTCATCCTCAGCATTGTCTATTGGTTTGTCATCATTCACGTGATCATGAGTTGGCTAATCAACTTTCAGGTTTTAAATCTACATCAACAGGTGGTTGCTCAGATTTGGTATGGGCTCAACAAAATCCTTGAACCAATCTACCGGCCGATCCGCCGAATTATGCCCGACCTCGGTGGAATCGACCTGACTCCTCTTGTGGTATTGGTTGTAATTATCTCGTTACGAGAATTCATCCTGCCGACATTGTTTGGGTTCATCTAGAGGCGCGTGTTCCCTCTTGTTCACCGAATCTTAGTATGTGATTGTCCTGTCTTAAGAGCAGATAAACCTTAAAACAGGGCAACCCCGCACATGTTCGACGCCGCGCCTTTGCTGCGAGATGTCTTTGGATTCGACGACTTCCGCCCCGGTCAGGAAGAGATCGTCGATGCCGTCACGCTGGGTGAAAACGTGCTGGCAATCATGCCCACAGGCGGCGGCAAATCCCTGTGTTTTCAGCTGCCTGCCTTGATGCGCGACGGGGTGACGGTGGTTATCTCTCCTCTGATTGCTCTGATGCGCGATCAGGTGCGCGGGCTGCAAGAGGCCGGGGTCGAGGCCGGTGCGCTAACCTCGGGCAACACCCCCGAAGAAACCGACGCCGTGTGGGAGGCGTTGGAGGCCGGGCGTCTGAAACTGCTCTACATGGCCCCCGAGCGTCTGGCCGCCGGGTCAGCCTTGGGCATGTTGCGTCGGATCAATGTCAGCCTGATCGCAGTGGACGAGGCCCATTGCGTCAGCCAATGGGGCCATGATTTCCGCCCAGATTATCTGCGGATTGGAGAATTACGGCGCGCATTGGACGTGCCTTTGGCCGCTTTCACCGCCACAGCGGATGCCGAAACGCAAGATGAAATCGTCGAAAAACTGTTCGACGGCACCGCCCCGCGCAAATTCCTGCACGGCTTTGACCGGCCCAATATCCATCTGGCCTTTGCCGCCAAGGACGGGCCGCGCAAACAGATCCTCGACTTCGCCGAGGCACGCAAAAGCCAATCGGGTATCGTCTATTGCAGCACCCGCAACAAAACCGAAGTGTTGGCCCAGGCCTTGCGCGCCGAAGGCCACACCGCCTGTCATTATCACGGCGGAATGGAGGCCGAAGACCGCCGCATCGTCGAAACCCGCTTTGCCCGCGAGGATGGGCTGATCGTGGTTGCCACCGTTGCGTTTGGAATGGGCATCGACAAACCCGATATCCGATGGGTCGCGCATGCGGACCTACCCAAGTCCATCGAAGCCTATTATCAGGAAATCGGCCGCGCCGGACGCGACGGCGGGCCTGCTGAAACCCTGACCCTGTTCGGCCCCGAAGACATTCGCCTGCGCCGGTCCCAGATCGATGAGGGGCTCGCCCCACCGGAACGGCGCATGGCGGATCACGCGCGGCTGAACGCTCTGCTCGGGCTGGCCGAGGCGCTCGAATGTCGACGCAAGACCCTGCTGGGGTATTTCGGAGAACAGATCGAACCTTGCGGTAAATGCGACCTGTGCGACAGCCCTCCGGAAATGTTCGATGGCACCACCCCCGTTCGCATGGCCTTGTCGGCGATCCTGCGCACCGAGGAATGGTTTGGCGCGGGCCATCTGATCGACATTCTGCTGGGTAATGAAACCGACAAGATTCGCGCCCGGCGGCACGACAACCTGTCCACATGGGGCATCGGCAAGGACTGGTCGCGCCCGCAATGGCAGGCGATCTTCCGGCAGATGATGGGCCACGATCTTGTTCGCCCCGATCCCGAACGCCACGGCGCGTTGCGCATGACCGAAGCAGCCAAGCCGATCCTGAAGGGTGAGGCGCAGATTAACCTGCGCAAAGACACGATCCGCAAGGCCACCCGGAGGCCCGCCGTCAAGATGATGGTGTCCGAGGAAGACGCGCCGCTGCTATCTGCGCTCAAGGCCAAACGTCGCGCGCTGGCGGAAAGCGCGCGAGTTCCGGCCTATGTTATCTTTCCCGATCGCACCCTGATTGAAATGGCCGAAAAACGCCCGGCCTCTTTGGACGATATGGCCCGGATCAGCGGAGTTGGCGCAAAAAAGCTGGAACGGTACGGCGACACCTTCCTTGAGGTGCTGACCGGCGCGGTTGAAGAATTGCACCCAGCACGCCGCAAACTGGCGGGCCGCGAACAAGGGGATATCTATGACCGACTGCTTGAGGTTCAAACACGGCTTTCACGCGGCTCCGACGGGATTGACAAACCGCTGACCTGTTCGGCCTCACAACTGGCCAAGGTCGCACAACTGCGCCCCAATGACCCGCGCGGGATGGAACAGGTGCTGGGCAACCGTCGTCACGAAAGGTTTGGTGCCGCGTTTCTGGACGTGCTGCGTCAGGCGGGCTAGATACCCAGCATCAGGCAAGAAACGAGGGCGGATATGCTGGTAGTGGTTTCCCCGGCCAAGCGGCTGGATTGGGCAGAGCGGGACGTTGAGGTCACGCAACCCGACTTTCAGGACGACGCGATCCGACTGTCGAAAACCGCCCGCAATCTGACACTGGGCGATTTGAAAAAACTGATGGACCTCAGCGACGATCTGGCCCGTCTGAACCGTGACCGGTATCGAGCATTTTCGGACTCGCCTGGCGCTGAATTGACCCGACCTGCAGCGCTGGCCTTTGCTGGGGATACCTATCAGGGGCTGGAAGCGACCTCGCTGGATGCCGAAGAAATGGCCTGGGCACAAGACCATCTGCGTATCCTGTCCGGTCTGTATGGGGTGTTACGCCCGCTGGACGCAATTCAACCCTATCGTCTTGAAATGGGCAGCAAGCTGAAAACCCGGCGCGGCAAAAACCTGTATGAATACTGGCGCGATCAGCTGAGCAAGGCGCTGAACGCACAAGCTGATGAGGTTGGATCGGACATTCTGGTGAATTGTGCCAGTCAGGAGTATTTCGGCGCGGTTGACCTTAAGGCGTTGAAGCTGCGGGTGGTCACGCCGGTCTTTATGGAAGACAAGGCCGGCACCCCCAAGATCGTCAGTTTCTTTGCCAAAAAAGCGAGGGGTGCGATGGCCCGATATATCGTTCAACACCGTCTGACCGACCCCAAAGGGTTGCTGGATTTCGACACTGGTGGATATGAATACCGCTCGGACCTGTCGCAAGAGGACAGACTCGTTTTCGTGCGCCCCTATCAGGCCTGATCCAGCATCGATGGGTCGTAAGCAACCAACTCAACCGTGTTGCCCTCGGGGTCTTCGGTGAAAATGCCCCGCCATCCGATCCAGCCGAATTGTTCAACGCGGTAAGGCTGACTGATTTTGTCATACCAGCGCATAACGGCCTCTTGTTCGGCAAAGGGCAATGACAGAGCAATATGATGCAGCGATGACCCGGCGCCGGTAGTGGGCTTGTCGGCGCCGGTCGGGCGCAACCCAGGCCGCGGGGCGGCCGCATGGTCGAACAAAGCCAACACCTGTGTATGTCCGCCAAACCCTTCGGCGATGCGGAAAAAGGTGATGGCGCTGTTGTGATCACCGCTCAGGCGTTCCAGCCCGATTACATCTTCATAAAACGCCATCATCGCGCCCATATCGGCACAGCGAATGGCAATCTCACCCAAGGCACGAGGCTGAAATCCACGATCAGTCATGGCTTACCCTATTCAGCCTGTGCATCTTCGGCAATGACAGGCAAAACATCCTCGGGCTGATGGTCCAATATCATCTGGTGGATTCTCCGCTTTTGCAGCGGTTTGGTCAGATAGTGATCCAATCCGGCCGACAGAATGCCCTGATCATCCCCAGCCATGGCATGCGCCGTCAATGCGACAATCGGCACATGCCGATCTGTGTCAATCTCGCGCCGCCGGATTTCCGCCGTGGCCTGTTTCCCATCCATCTTGGGCATCGAAATATCCATGAAAATCAGGTCCGGGTCGAATTTCTGATGCTGGTCTACGGCTTCCAGCCCATTCGCAGCGAATTGCAGGTCAATATTCAAATCCTTGACCATCTTTTGCAGGATCAACTGATTGGTCCGATTGTCCTCGGCTGCCAAAACACGCATCTGGCGTTCACCCTGCGGCTCTGACGGTGCCTCGGGATCACTTGAAGCAGCTTCAGGCGTGACAGGCAGCCGCCCCAATGTCGTCAAGCGCGAATACAGTTCGGCGCGGGGAATAGGTTTCTGCAAAACCCCGTCAATCAGGTTACGTGCCGGGTTGGCGTGGATGACACCGGGATTGGCCGACATCACCACCACGGGCAAATCCCCCCAGCCCCGGTCTTTCAGCGTGGTCGCCAGTTCCAACCCATCCATGTCCGGCAGGTCGTGATCACACAGCAACAGGTCCACACTGCCATCAACAGCGGCCAGCGCCTCACCCCCCGAGGCGCAAACGGTGACTTTCGATCCCAATCGCCCTAGCTGTTTCGACAGGATGGCACGGTTCACCGCCAGATCCTCGACAACGACCACGTGGCGCAGCCGATCAGCCAAATCAGGCGGTGTGGGTTGCGGGCCTTCGATGGTGGGCAACGAGATGCGAAATCCAAAACAGGAGCCCTGCTCAGGTTCGCTTTCCACCCAGACCGACCCGCCCATTAGTGTGATCAGCCGCTTGGTGATCGCCAACCCCAGCCCTGTACCCTCGAATGCGCGGTTTTTTTCATCTTCGACCTGATTGAATTCACCGAAGATGTGCCCGATCTTGTCCTCTTCGATGCCGATACCGGTGTCTTCGATCGCAACGTGAATATCGCATGTGTTCGTGTCTGCATTCGGCACACCAGTGACGCGGATCAACACATGGCCTTCGGTGGTGAACTTGACCGCATTGCCCACCAGATTGGTCAATACTTGCCGCACGCGACCGGGATCGCCCACGAACAAGGTCGGTAGGAACAAATCATAATCGACCAACAAGGACAGCCCTTTGTCGCGCACGCTGGGTTGCATCAGCATCGCAACCTCAAGAATGCAGCGTTCAAAATCGAACTGTTCAGGGTGCAGGATCAGCTTGTCCGCCTCGATCTTGGAATAATCCAGAACGTCGTTGATGATCACCAACAACGCCTCGCCCGAGTTGCGGATGGTGTTGAGATAGAGCCGCTGTTCCTCGTCCAGCGGGGTTTCCGACATCAACTCGGTCATGCCGACAATGCCGTTCATCGGGGTTCTGATTTCATGGCTCATATTGGCCAGAAAGGCAGATTTGGCCCGGTTTGCGGCCTCGGCCCGTTCGCGGGCGGCCTTCAACTCAGCCTCATGCCGAACCGAGGCGGTGATGTTCAGGCCCAAACTGACCACGTCACCGCCATTGCCGCGCTGGTCGATCAACTTGAAATATTCACCATTCCACAGTTTGATCACCACCGATTCCGGCTGGGGTTGTGCCCAGCGGTTCAGCATTCTGGCCTGCCAATCGGCCGGAGATTCCGCGCCAATGTCAATCAACCCTTCGTCGGTCAGAATCTCAAGGATACGGGCATAGGCAATACCCGGCGACACTTCTTCCAAACCGTCAAACAGGCTGAGATAGGCGGCATTGGCCCCGATCATGTTGCTTTGGTCATTGAAAAAGGCGAAACCGTCCTGAATGGTCTGCATCGAATGCCACAAGCGGCGCTCGGCCACTTCGATCTTGGCATTGGCTTCGGTCAGGTCGGATTTGACCTTTTCATTTTCATCCCTGACCGTTTCGACCTCGGCCTGGGTTTCACCGATGCGTTTGGTCAGGGCCATCGCATGCAAACCCAGCTTGCGATTGGCGGCTGACAATTCGACCTGCTTCATTTCCAACAGCCGCTCGGCCGCCAGCCGCGCACGCCGTTCCTGTGCCAGTTTGGTTGCTAGACTCATCGTTGCTGATCCCGGGTAACTTGCGCCCAGCATCCAGACAGAGCGTGAAAAAGTGCTTAAGCCGTTGCCCGAACACGGACCATCGTGCCAGAGTTTTCGAAAACCTGGAGGTCTGCCATGCCGCGTAAAACATACTTGCCAATACTCTGCGCAATCACGCTGGGTTCTCATGCGGTGGCGGATTGCGCCACAGAAGCGCAGATCGACCAATATGTGCAGGACTATCTGACCAACACGCCGACGGCGGCCCTTTCTGCGGATGGCAGCATGGAAGACGCGCTGTGTACACAGGCCAAGATAGTCAGTGTGTTAGAACCACATTTGGGGCCGATCATCGGCTATAAGGCAGGCCTGACCAGCGCCCCCGCGCAAGAGCGGTTCGGCGCATCTGAACCGGTTCAGGGCGTTCTGTACCGCGATATGATGCTGGACGACGGGGCCACTGTACCCGCCACATGGGGTGCGCGTCCGGTTTTTGAGGCCGATTTGGTGCTGGTTGTCGGCGACGCTGGCATCAATCAGGCGACTACCCCGGCCGAAGTTCTTGCCCATATCTCAGCCATCCGCCCCTTTATCGAGCTGCCGGATCTTACCCTGGCCGAGGGGGAGCCAATCACGCCGGTTACCCTAACCGCCATTGGCGTTGCCCCGAAACTCGGCGTGTTAGGCTCTGAAATTCCCGTATCCGATCCTACAGCGATGACGCAGGCGTTGCAGGATATGACGGTCACACTCCGCGCCGCGGATGGCGAGGTACTGGCGCAAGCCCCAGGGGCGGCCGTTTTGGGGCACCCGGCAAATGCGGCCCTATGGCTGATGTCGAAAGGTATCGAGTTTCAAGCCGGCGACCTGATTTCGGTCGGGTCTTTCGGCCCGCTTGTGCCGCCTGCAAAGGGCAAAGGCGGGGCGTCCGTCACCTATGCGGGTCTGCCCGGTGATCCCACGGTCAGCGTGGTGTTCGAGTAATCAACGTCGCCCTTCGCGCAACCATCCGGCCAGCAAGAAGCCACCGGCCAGCACCAGCACCAGCCAGGGCGGTAAAAGCCCGGCCTGTGTGACATCGCGCGTCTCATAGGCTTCTCGCGGGGTCAGGCCGATCCATCCGCGCCCAGCAGCCGGACGCCCGGCGCGGACATTGCGGATAGACGGCAACCCGTCTTCCAGTCGGATTGCACCCCCGCGCAATTCGGCCAGTACGGGTTTCAGCACCTCATCAGTGGCGATGGTGCGCTCAAACTCTTTCGGCGCAGCGGGGCCCAGCCCGATCACTGCCATCTGGTCACCTTCCTGAAGACGGTAGAGGCCAATCTCGGGTCCAAAATATGTCGCCTCGAACCGCCCAGGGGAGACCTCATCGAGCGTTATTTCAAGCGTTTCGCCATCGGGGCGGGTGATGGTCACCGGTCCGACCTCATCCTCCAATGTCTGACGGATGATACGCATGACCTGCCCGTTGGCTTCGGCCCATAAGGCTTCTTCCTCAAGCTCGGGTTCTTTCATCATCCAATGGGCCAGACGGCGCAACAGTTCCAATTGCGGCCCGCCGCCCTCAAAACCCCGGCTCCACAACCAGGCATGGTCCGACGCCAAGAGCGCCACGCGCCCTTCGCCCACGCGGTCCAGCACCAGCAGGGGTCGCTCATCCACACCGGTCATCAACAGCTCACCCGTGCGGTGGTTGACGTCGATCTGGCGCAGCCATGCACCCCAATCCTCGGAATCCCCCAGATCTGTCGTCACCGGGTGGCGATGGCCCAGATCGGTCACCATGGGCACGAAACGTTCCTCGATCACTCGGGCAGTGGGTTGTGCCGGCAGAATCGGCGCCAAAGGTGAACGGAAGATGCTGTCGGCGCTGGCAAAATCCGGCCCTGCCGCAATCAGAACAGCGCCGCCTTCGTTGATATAATTGGTGACATTGTCCAGATAGATCGCGGGCAGGATGCCGCGCCGTTTGTAGCGATCAAAGATGATCAGGTCGAAATCGTTGATCTTTTCCAGAAACAGCTCGCGCGTTGGGAAAGCGATCAAGGACAACTCGTCCACCGGCACGCCATCCTGTTTCTCGGGCGGGCGCAAGATGGTGAAATGCACCAAATCGACCGAGCTGTCGGATTTCAGCAGATTGCGCCAGGTCCGCCCACCCGGATGCGGCTCACCCGACACCAGCAGCACGCGCAACCGGTCACGCACCCCGTTCATCTGGATAAGCGCGGTGTTGTTGCGGTCGGTCAATTCGCCCTCGGCCTGAGGCACAGTGAACTGGATGACATTGCGCCCACCATGCGGCAGAGCGATGGGCAATTCGACATCGACGCCGATGGGAATGGTGAATTGTTCCGGCTCGGCCCCATCTACTGATATCTCAAGCGGCGCAGTGGTCGCCCCGGTAGGCGCAGCGCCGCTGTCTTCCACGCGCAAGGTCAGGGTGACAGGTTCACCGATAATGGCAAAGGCGGGGGCATTGCGGACGATCAGGCGGCGATCCCAGTCGCTTTCACGTCCGGTTTGCAGCAAGTGCATCGGCGCGGGCAGGTCGGGGGCCTGCTCGACATCATGCACCAGACCGTCTGAAACCACCAGAATACCCGCAATCCGTGCGCGCGGCTCTTCGGCCAGTGCGGCGCTCAACGCGGCCATGACCTGCGTGCCTTCGTCCCCGTCTCCGTCGGCGACCTTGATTCGGCGCAGCTCGGTATTGTCACGGGCTTCGATTTCAGCAGCCAAACCCTCGGCCGCCTGCGCGGTTTGGTCGGCGCGATCCGAAAGGGCCTGACTGGCGCTTTCATCCTCGATCATCAGCACGATATCAGTCAGCGGCGCTCGGTCTTCGACCTGATAGACCGGACCCGCCAGGGCCGCGATCACCACCAGCGCCGCCAGCCCGCGCAAGGCCCAACCAGACAGGCCGCGCCAAAGGGCCAGCAGAACCCCTGTGACCGCAATCGCGGCGACAATGGCCAGTACTGGCCACGGGATCAGCGGATCAAAGATGACTGTTCCGGTCATTGTCCCAACCTGTCCAAAAGCGCAGGCACGTGTACCTGATCCGATTTGTAATTCCCGGTCAGCACATGCATCACCAGATTGACCCCAAAGCGATTGGCCAGTTCACGCTGACGTTCCCCGGCATAACCACGCCCGACTGGCAACAGCGCCTGTCCGTTGCGGTCAATTGCCCAAGCCCCGGCCCAGTCATTGCCGCCAATCACCACAGGGGTGACGTTGTCGTTGAGATTGCGAAATGGCATGCCCTCGATCTGTTCGGCATCCACCGGGGCGGCCTCGACCCAGATTTCTGTACCAGCGTAGCGACCCGGGAAATCCTGCAGCAGGTAAAAGGCTCGGGTCAGAACATGATCACCCGGAACAGGCTCTAACGCGGGAATATTAAGCGGGGCCGCCAGTTGTTGCAGTTTGCGCCCATTGGGGCTCGAGGCCCCAAAGCGCGCGATATCCGCATCACGTGTGTCGAACAGGATCATGCCACCCGACCGCAAATAAGCGTTCAGTTTAACATAGGCCTCAGCCGAAGGCTGCGGCTGATCCGGAGTGATCGGCCAATACAGCAGCGGGAAAAACGCCAGTTCATCGCGCTCTAGATCCACCCCAAAGGGCTCGGCAGGTTCAACTGATGTGCGATAGAACAACGTTTGCGACAAGCCACGCAGACCAGCACCTGCCACATCGTCAACCTGCGCATTTCCGGTCAGCACATGGGCCAGCACCAGCTCATGCGTGGCATTCAGTGCGAATTCTGTATCCTCGGGCGTCTGCGCCTGCGCCTCGGGCACCAACAGCATGGCACCCAGCGCAACCGCCGCCGCTTTGGCCAGACCAAGGCGGCCAGACAAGGCCAATGAGGCGATCACATCAATCGTCAGAAATAGCAGAGCGAGGCTGAGCAGGATGCCCCCGACAGGTGTCTCAGAGTTCACCTCCTGCCCTTTGATCGGTACATCCGAAGGCCAGATTGCCGGGCTAACCACTGCCTCTTCTGTCAGAACATTCAAGGCCAGCTTCTGTTTGCCGCTTTCATAAAGGCCGGGCTGCAATTCGGGGCCGATTGTGCCCGAGATCAGCTCGACCCCGTCCACGCCAGCCAGATTGCCCGCATCAGACAGGGCGCCAAAGCCGTCCATCACTTGCAGCGGCTCCCACGTGGTGCCCTGTAGCTGCGAATCCTGCCGGGATTTCGCCGCTGAGGCCACGGCCAGACGGTCCAACATCTCAACAAACAGCCCCGAAAGCGGCAGGCTGGACCATTCTGCATCTGCCGTCACATGGAACAGAACCACCTGGCCCAAGCCCAGCGCCTTGCGTGTGACCAGGGGCGTGCCGTCGGACAGCGACGCAATCACCCGATCCGCCAAGTTAGGGTCTGGTTGCGCCATGACCTGTGTTGTGACCGTAACATCGCCGGGCACCTGCAAGCCGTAGAAAGGCGAGTTTTCCGGGAAGGGTGCCAGCCCCTTGGCCTCACCCCAGCTCATCGCGCCACCGACCGAGCGACCGCCGCTGCGCAGACGTACCGGCAGCAATACATCTTCGGAATCGCGGCCCAGGTCGCTGGCGGCCATGCGCGGACCGGCAAAGCGCAGCAATAATCCGCCCTGTTCGACCCATTCCACCAATGCCGTCTGTTCCCCGGGCGACAGTTTGGCCACATCGGCCAGAACGATGGCATCAGGATTGGCAGGTAAAACTTCCAGCAACCCTCCATCCACGAAATCCGCAGTGGGACTCAGGACCTGGGTCAGATAGTGCAGCGGTGAGAGCAGTTCCAACCCTTCACGGTTCAACGTTCCGGCGATCAGGGCGACCTCGCGTCGGCGAAGGCTGTCATCCGTTAGCGTTACCGCACCGGCCGAACGCTGCCCCTGAATCTCGAACCTTGTGATCCGTCCCCGCAATTCGGATGGCAGGGCAAGCTCCACCTGCGCAGTTGTTTCATTTTCTTCGAAAACGGCATCAGCGCTGTGCAGAATGCGCATGACACCCGCCGGGTCGCGGCCCTGAGCCACAAGCGTGACAGCCGTCGCCGGCCCGGGTTCAGATCGTCTTGCAGTCAGTTGAATAACCCCATCCTGATACACTGCCGGAACCATCGCCAGCACCGGGGCGGCAGATTGATACACCGTCACGTCACCACGCGATTGCAAAGTGTCCAGAATTCGGGCGCTGTTCGGGTAAGCCAGCTTGTCGCTGAACCAGAATGTGTCAAAGTCCTCTTCGATCTGATCCAGCACGTCAATTGCCTGCGTGATCTGGGTTTCGCTTGGTTGCCATGGCACCGGAACCATCCCCGGCAACCGCCCGCGCCAGGCCTCTGCCGCCTGAAAGACAGGGGTTTCCGGCTCTGTAAGGCGCAAAATGGATACCGGACGGCCCGCGCGTCCGGCCTCAACCAACTGGGCGTCAATTTGCTCCAGCGTTGCTGGCCATCCAGTAGCCCCGGCCCAGCTTGCATCCAACACCAAAAGCAACGGGCCGGACCCGGCCTGAATACGTGACGGATTCAATACCGGTCCGGCTAATCCGATGATGATCGCGGCAACTGCCACCATCCGCAGCAAAAGCAACCACCACGGGGTACGGTCCGAAACGCTTTCCTTGTCCTTCTGTCCCAAAAGCAAAGTGACCGCGGGAAACAAGCGGCGGATCGGTGCAGGTGGAACTGCGCGCAGAATCAGCCACAGGATCGGCAGGGCCAGCAGGCTCAGCAATACCCAAGGGGATGTGAAGCTGATCACTGACAGAAATGCCGTCATCGCAAGCTCCCGTCCAAAGCGCGGTACAGCCACAGCAGCGCCGCCTGTGCGCTGTCTTCAGTGTGGTGCAGGCCATATTGCCAATTTGTCGCCCGGCACAATTGCTGTAGCGCTTCTTTGCGCTCCGCCAGCCGCTCAAGATACCGGCCACGCAAAGCACCAGCTTTCAGGGTCTCGTGTTTCAAGGTTCGTCCGACACTCTCGAACACGGTGCGGCCGTGATAGGGAAAAGATTCCTCGCTGGGGTCCAGAACATGCATCAAAACGCCCCGTACACCACGGTCGGCAGCTTTGGTCAGGGCCAGCTCCACCTCGCTCATCGGGCCCAGAAAGTCCGATATGAACACGGCACGCGCGCGCGGGATCATGGCGCGATGCTCGGGCGAGGCGTAATCGTCCTGCACATCGCCTGACCAGGCCTGCGCCAGTCGGATGATTTGCGCGTTTCCGCGCCGGGGCGGCAGCGTGGTGCCGGTTAGGCCCACGCGCTCTCCACCGCGAACCAGCAGGATCGAGATTGCCAAACCCAGCAAACGGGCCCTGTCACCTTTCGTGGGAAGGTTCTTGTTGGACGCAAACCGCATCGAGGCACCCTGATCCACCCACAGCATCACCGATTGCGCGATCTGCCATTCCCGTTCACGCACAAACTGCTGATCCCCGCGGGCCGAACGCCTGTGGTCGATCATCCGACGGCTGTCACCGATCTGCGCTGGGCGGTATTGCCAGAAATCGTCACCAAGGCCCGAGCGCCTGCGTCCATGATCGCCCAGCAAAACGGTTCCGGCCAGATGTTCTGCGCGCGCCAACAGCGGCGGCAGCCGGGATGCCTCGGCCTCGGATCTTTCTCGAAGGGTCAGCGCGGCATTCACGCCGCGGCCTCGGTACGGATTAACCCGGCGGCCGTCGAGTCGATCAGCTCAGCCAGACTATCACCACGCGCGCGCGCCGCGAAGTTCAGCGCCATCCGGTGGCTGAGCACCGGGCGGGCCATGTCCAGGACATCTTCGGCATTTGGCGCCAACCGCCCCTGCAACATCGCGCGGGCCCGCACCGTCATCATCAGCGCCTGCGCCGCACGGGGACCTGGACCCCAGGCAACTGTTTCTGCGACGCGCTCGGACGCACCCGCCTCTTCTGGGCGGAACGCACGAACCAGATCAAGAATCAACTCCACAACCGACTCTCCCACCGGCATGCGACGCAGCAAAACCTGCGCGGCCAGCAGTTCATCTTTGGTGAAAATCTGATGGGCTTCGTCTTCTTCGACCCCTGTGGTTGCAAGCAAAATGTCTCGTTCGGTCTGACGGTCAGGGTATTCAACATCGACCTGAACAAGGAACCGGTCCAGCTGCGCCTCGGGCAGGGGATAGGTGCCTTCCTGTTCAATCGGGTTTTGCGTGGCGAGAACATGAAACGGCTCGCCCAGCGGGCGATCTTCGCCCGCCACGGTTACGGTGCGTTCCTGCATTGCCTGTAGCAGAGCCGACTGAGTCCGCGGGCTGGCGCGGTTGATCTCATCCGCCATCAGCAACTGACAGAAGATCGGGCCAGAGATGAAGCGGAAGTGGCGGGTGCCGTCATCAGCGGTGTCCAGAACCTCGGACCCCAGAATATCGGCAGGCATTAGATCGGGCGTGAACTGGATACGATTGCCATGCAGGCCCATCACCGTCGACAAGGTTTCAACCAATCGCGTCTTACCCAGCCCCGGCAAGCCGATCAACAAAGCGTGACCGCCGCACAACAGCGCAGTCAGGGTCAGGTCAACGACCCGTTCCTGTCCGATAAAGCGACGGGTGATCGAGGCCTTGGCCTCTTGCAGCTTGTTTTCCAGCGCTTCGATCTCGGACACGAGGTCGGCAGGTTCGCTCATGACTTTCCCTTCCGTGGACTATTATGATTGAAGTGTATCGCGCTGAGAGGAAATGGCAAAAGCAATGAGCGGACAAAAACCTGTGACCCCTTCACCTGATGGTCTGGCAGCATCAGTCAAAGCAACCAAATCCAAGGGTTTGCCGCCTGTTCACCTGTGGAATCCTCCGTTTTCCGGCGATCTGGACATCAAGATCGCAAAAGATGGCACCTGGAGTTATTTAGGGTCGCCCATCAACCGGTTCGAGCTTGTGAAGCTTTTTTCCTCAATTCTTAAGAAAGAAGACGGGAAGTATTACCTGGTAACCCCGGTGGAAAAAGTTGGAATCACCGTCGAGGATGCGCCCTTTGTGGCCGTCGATTTCGATATCGAAGGGGAAGGTGACGGGCAAAGCGTGACTTTTAGCACGCATGTCGGTGACCGCGCTGTGGCGGGGCCGGATCATCCCATCCGCATTGTCATCGACAAGGAAACAGAAGAGCCGTCGCCCTATGTATTGGTGCGCACAAACCTTGAGGCGCGGATTGATCGTAAAAGCTTTTACCGCCTTGTGGACCTTGCCCAGCATCAGGATGGCTGGTTCGGCGTTCGGTCGGGGGGGCGGTTTTTTCCTTTGATTCCGTCCGAGGACCTGCCGGATTAAGCCCGTCGCGGGACCCGGCGATCCTGCGCCAGAACCACAGCGACAGCGACGATGCTCGCGCCCAGCGCGCGGGTCCAATTCCACTCTTCGCCCAATACCAGCATGATCAGCATCACATAGAAGGGCGCGATGTTGATATGAAACGAGGCCAACGCCACGCCCAGCTTGCCCACCGACGCGATGAACAGCACCTGACTCAGCCCCAGCGAAACCAGCGCATAGATGACCAGCATCCCCATCTGCTGCACATCAATCGGTGCCGAGGGCAGGATATCCATGCCAGCCTGACCTGCCGCAAAGAACAGGAATGCAGCCACGATCAGCCCCCCAACCAAGGTAATCGTGCTGCGCCCGGTCTGGCTGAGGTCGGGGAAATCCCGCGCTGTCGCCATGCTGGCCCAACAAAACAGCCCGGTTGACAGGATGGCACAGCCCGCACCCAACCCCAGCTGCGCCGGAGCCACCGCACTGGTGGCGATCAGTCCGCCGACGATCGACACGACCAGACCAACCGCAAAATTCCACCGCAACCGCCGTGTACCGGTCGCCAGCTCCAACAGCGTCGCGAACAAAGGCGCGCAAGAGGCGATGATGGCCACTGTTACCGGGTCAGTCAGTTTTTGCGCCACAATGATCAGGAACATGCCAGCGCCCAGCGTGCCGCCAACAAACAACGCATGTCCCCAACGGGCGCGCAATACGCGTGACGCACCGTCAATCAGCAACCAGACCGGAACCAGAAACGCCACCGCCAATACCAATCGTGCTGCAAACAGGGCCACCGGAGGCCAGCTTTGCAACAGCACCTCGGCGGCCGGAAATCCCGCCGCCCAAGTCAGCATGGATGCAACCGCCAGACCATTGCCAGACACCGCGGATGTCCGTCCGCCAGACACAGTAAGGGCGTTCCCGCGCACGGGGTCAGGGCTCATTGCCATCGTGTTCAAACCTTCTGTTGGCACGGCGCGCAAAAATGATTCGCCGCGTTGCCCCAAAAGTCTCTAATTTGATCCAGGCGATCTGGCCGATTTTCGACAATCTGTCGTTTTTGATCCCCTTCCCCAAAAATCGCCGTCCCGCTAAGGTCCGGCCAACAGTTGCCCGAGACCGCCCATGCCCAAATTTGCCGCCAATATCTCACTGCTCTTTGCTGAGCTTCCGTATCTGGAGCGTTTCCAGGCGGCGGCCGACGCCGGGTTCAAAGCGGTCGAAATTCTGTTTCCTTATGAACCGGCTGCAAAGGAAACGCGCCGCGCGCTGCTGGCAAATGGACTGGAACTTGTTCTGATCAACGCGCCGCCGCCCAATTACACCGGGGGTGAGCCCGGCTATGCCGCAGTTCCGGGCGGCGAGGCGCGGTTTCAATCCGATATCCGCCGTGTCTTGCGCTATGCCGAGATCCTACGACCAGGGCTGATCCACATCATGTCGGGTTATGCCGCGGGTTCGGACGCGCAGGACTGTTTCGTGCGCAACCTGCAATGGGCCGCCGATTTTGCCCCGCAACAGCAGTTCACGATCGAACCGCTGAATCCGGTTTCCCAGCCCGGGTACTTTCTGAACGATTACGATCTGGCAATGCAGGTGCTGGACCGTGTGAACCGCCCCAATGTCGGCCTGCAATATGACAGCTTTCATGCTCATATGATCCACGATGACGCGGAAACTGTCTGGAATCGCTTTCACCCGCGGATCGTTCACGCCCAGATCGGCGCCGCCCCCGACCGCTGTGAACCGGGGCGCGGACCGACAGATTTCCAACGTCTGTTCGCAGCGATGGACGCAACGGGTTATTCCGGCTGGGTCAGCGCCGAATATATTGCCTCCACGTCACGAACAACGGACAGCCTTGACTGGATGCGGGGCTAGCTCTGGCGTTTTGACGGAAAATACAGCACATCAGGGGAAACAAGACCATCAGGATGCCCGCAATGATCCCCGCCCGCTTTTCCCGCGCCTTGTTCAGCCTGATCATGTCGGGCCTCATGTCCTGCCTGGTGACCGGGATCGCGACGGTAAAAGCCATCGGGTTTGGCCCCAACACCGTCAGCGACTGGATAGCGTCCTGGGCCTTTTGCTGGCCCATCGCCTTCACCGTCATCCTGCTGCTTGGCCCATCCGTGCAACGGTTGGTCAACCGCCTGGTCAGGCCACAGGACTGACCCGCTGTGAAGAGGGCCCGCCGGGCCTGATGAACTGCGCTGCCCTTGTTTTTAGCAGCTAGTGCGCCTCGGCCCAGTTGGCCCCTTGCCCCGCGTCCACGCTCAGCTTCACGTCCAACTTTACCGCCGGATCCGAGGCGCCTTCCATCACGTCGCGCGCCACGTCGATCACCTGATCCACCGCGTCCTCAGCCACTTCGAACAGCAATTCGTCATGCACCTGCAACAGCATCTTTGCGGGTAACCCATTGATCGCATCAGGCATTCGCACCATTGCACGGCGGATCACATCTGCTGCTGTACCTTGGATCGGCGCATTGATTGCCGCCCGGCGCGAGAACCCAGCATGTGGGCCCTTGGCATTGATTTCGGGCGTATGGATTTTGCGCCCAAACAGCGTCTGCACGTAACCATGCTCTTTGGCAAAGGCGACGGTGTCGTCCATGTAGCGGCGAATACCGGGGAACCGCTCGAAATAACGGTCGATGAAACCCTGCGCCTCGGCTCGTGGGATGCGCAGGTTGCGCGCCAGTCCAAAACCCGAGATGCCATAGATCACACCAAAGTTGATCGCCTTGGCCTGACGGCGGATATCCGGCGTCATCTCGTCCAGCGGCACATCAAACATCTCGGACGCGGTCATAGCGTGAATGTCCAAACCATCTGAAAACGCTTGTTTCAGAGCCGAAATATCGGCGATATGCGCCAGAATCCGCAATTCGATCTGGCTATAGTCGAGACTGACCAGCACATTGCCCGGCTCGGCAATGAACGCCTCGCGTATGCGCCGCCCTTCTTCCGTGCGCACCGGGATGTTTTGCAGGTTGGGATCGGTCGAGGCCAAACGCCCCGTGTTCGCCCCAGTGATCGAATAAGAAGTATGCACCCGGCCCGTATCCGGATTGATATGGGTCTGCAGCGCGTCGGTGTAGGTCGATTTCAGTTTGGACAGCTGCCGCCAATCCAACACCCGGCGCGGCAACTCATGCTCGGTTGCCAGATCTTCCAAGATATCCGCCCCGGTCGAATATTTACCGGTCTTGCCCTTTTTGCCGCCTTCCAGACCCATCTTGTCGAACAGGATCTCACCCAGCTGCGCGGGTGAGCCGACATTGAAGTTCTCTCCCGCCAGCTCATGGATTTCAGCCTCTAATCCCGCCATTTTCTGTGCAAACGCGTTCGACATGCGGCTCAGGACGTCGCGGTCGACCTTAATGCCGTGCAACTCCATCTCTGCCAAAACCGGCACCAGAGGGCGTTCGAGCGTCTCATATACTGTGGTCACCTGCACCTGATGCAGTTGCGGCTTGAACAGTTTCCACAGGCGCAGAGTGATATCCGCATCCTCGGCAGCGTAAGCCGTAGCTTCATCAATCGGAACCTTGTCGAAGGTGATCGCCGACTTGCCCGAGCCCAGCAATGGTTTGATCGGGATCGGCGTGTGGCTCAGATACCGTTCGGACAGGGTATCCATACCATGTCCGTGCTCGCCCCCATGCATCGCATAGGACATCAGCATGGTGTCATCGATCGGGGCCACGTCGACGCCATACCGTTTGAATATCTTGGCATCGTATTTCATGTTCTGGCCGATTTTCAGGATCGATGGATCCTCAAACATCGGTTTCAGCAGGGTCAGAGCCTCATCCAACGGCATTTGCCCATCGGCCAGCGCATCCGATCCGAACAGATCATCCGTTGCACTTTCGCGATGAATCAGCGGCACATAGCAAGCTTCACCCGCCTCAACACTCAGTGAGATACCAACAAGCTCAGCGATCATTTCATTCAGCCCGGTGGTTTCGGTATCGACCGCGATCCAGCCACGCTCATATGCCTGATCAATCCACTTTTGCAGCGCCCCGGCATCGCGTACGCATTCGTATTTCGACGCATCAAAGGGGACGGCCTCAGCCTCGGCCTCTTCGGCCGCAGGTGCGGGCGCATCAGCGATTACCGGGGCCTCGGCCCCCAACTTGTCGGCGATGCGCTTGGTCAGGGTGCGAAACTCCATCTCGGCCAAAAAGCCCAGCAAAGTGTCCGGTTCGGGGTCTTTCACCTCAAGATCATCAAGGGTGAAATCCAGCGGCGTCTGTTCGTCCAACTGCACCAACTTTTTCGACAGCTCGATCTGATCGCGCTTTTCGATCAGCGTCTGGCGGCGTTTGGGCTGTTTGATCTCTTCGGCGCGGTCCAACAGGGTTTCCAGATCACCATATTCATTAATCAGCAGCGCCGCCGTCTTGATCCCGATCCCAGGCGCGCCCGGCACGTTATCGACGCTGTCACCTGCCAGCGCCTGTACGTCGACCACCCGTTCCGGCCCAACACCGAACTTTTCGAACACCCCATCGCGGTCGATGCGCTTGTTCTTCATCGCGTCCAGCATTTCCACGCCGCCGCCGACCAACTGCATCAGATCCTTGTCCGAGCTAACGATTGTCACCCGTCCGCCGGCATCGCGCGCCTGCACGGCGAGGGTCGCGATGATGTCGTCGGCTTCATAGCCCTCCAACTCTTTGCAAGCGATGTTGAACGCCTGCGTCGCCTCGCGCGTCAGCGGCATCTGCGGGCGCAGATCTTCGGGCATCGCCTCGCGGTTGGCCTTGTACTGGTCATACAGGTCATTGCGGAAGGTGTGCGATCCCTTGTCGAAAATCACGGCCACATGGGTCGGCGCGTCCGGCCCGGCGTTTCCTTCGACATATTTCTGCAGCATGTTGCAGAACCCAGACACAGCGCCAATCGGCAACCCGTCGGATTTCCGCGTCAGTGGGGGCAGCGCGTGATAGGCCCGAAAAATAAAAGCTGATCCGTCGATCAGATGCAGGTGACATCCTTTTCCGAAATTGCTCATGTACGCGCTCCGTTCTGGTTGGGAACGGTTCTGCCACAGGGCCGTGCAGGTGACCAGCGCAGAAGACAAACAAACTGCGGATCCGCTTGCTTAGCCGAGGATGAATACCCTGCGCGCCTTATCCCAGACCAGCCCTGTACGATCTGCGATTTGCTGCATCTGCTTGTTTAGGGACCGATCATTCAAACGACGACTCAGTGACCGCAAGGGAACAAGGTTACGCTCACCATACCCATCGATCAGAAGAAACATCCGGGTCTGACCGCGCAACCCGTAGACGATGTTTTCCGCGTGGATGTCACGGCCCACAATCTGCAGTTCGAACAACTTTTCCACAAAACGGTTGAGGTCACCCAGCATCTGATCGCTCAGCCCCTGCTGTCGGCACATCGACAAAAGATGGTTCGCAAGCTGGCCATCGCTGGATTGAATCCGTTCAACCACAACCCCCGGCCCGACATCTGTCTGCACAACGCCGAACGACCGTGCCAATGGCAGCTGCGCGATTTCCTCACCGCTTTTCAGCGCGGCTTTCATCTCACATTCGATCTCTTTCAAGGCGTTGCGAAAGGCGGTGTCCGGCAATATCCGCCGCACCAACCGTTTAGAGAACGAGCGGTTCCGGCGTGTACGGGGCCGTGTCACCTTGATCAAAAGCGCGGGCTGATCCGGGTAGGCATACACATTTCTGTGGCCGCCTTTTGCCAGTGGCTCCTGATCCGATAGCCGCAAAAGCTGCACTGCATATGGCATCCGGCCTCCGTTTCGCGCGGCACCTGCCACTCTGTCAGCTTTGTGCCTGGCTGCCGGACAGCACAAATTTGCAATCACAGTACGGACACTCGACCCAACCGATATCCCCGGGGATTTGCAGCCAGACGCGCGGATGGCCCAATGCGCCTTCCCCGCCGTCACAGGCGACACGGGCGGTTTCGACGATCTTGGTTTCCGGCGCTTCGATTGTCACGGCTGGCGATCCTTCTTCGGTTGTCGGCCTCGCGGGCATGCATTAGGTGCGTTTATGAGCGATGAGCAAACCGGGGGCAAGGGTCACATGGCCGATGCGGCAATCAGGATCGAAGGGCTGCGCAAAACCTATCGTGGCGGCAAGGGCCAGCCCGAGAAGAGCGCATTGAAAGGCATCGACCTGACCGTTCCACGAGGGTCAGTCTTTGGCCTGCTGGGGCCGAACGGGGCCGGAAAATCGACCCTGATCAACATCCTGGCCGGGCTGGTGGTGAAAACCTCGGGCCATGTGTCGATCTGGGGCTACGATCAGGACCAGAGCCCTCGCCAGTCCCGTGCTGCCATTGGCGTGATGCCGCAGGAACTGAACCTCGACCCGTTCTTCACCCCGCGCGGTGCGCTTGAGGTACAGGCTGGCCTTTACGGCGTGCCCAAAGCACAGCGCCGCAGCGATGAGATTCTGGAGCTTGTTGGCCTCAGCGACAAGGCCGAGGCCTATGCGCGAACCCTCTCGGGCGGGATGCGGCGGCGGCTGCTGTTGGCCAAGGCGCTGGTGCATCATCCTAAGATCCTTGTGCTGGATGAACCGACGGCGGGCGTGGATATCGAACTGCGTCAGATGCTGTGGGCCAATGTGCGCAATCTGAATGAACAGGGCATGACCATCATCCTGACCACGCATTATCTGGAAGAAGCACAGGAAATGTGCGACGAGATCGCCATCATCAACCACGGCGAAATGATCGCGCAGGACAGCACCGCCAACCTGCTGGGCCGGGTGGACAGCCGCACCATGGTGATTGCTCCGGACAGCCCGATTGTGAATCTTCCCACAACTGAAGGCGTCGAAGCCGCTTTGCGAGACGATGGCACCCTGGTATTGAGCTATCGCAGCGCCCAGACCAGCGCCGAACAGGTTCTGGAATCCGTACGCTCTGCCGGCATTCGCATCCGCGATGTTCGTACCGAAGAAGCGGATCTCGAGGATGTCTTCCTCGCCCTCACCTCATCCCGCGCGAATGAAACCCCGGCGGACGATCAGGATCAGCCGCGCCGGGGCATGCACCGGGTCAAGCTTTAGACCCGGTCGATTCGGGCCTGGTAGCAATTGTTTCGCGCGGATCGGACGTGGATATAGCTCACATCGGGGCGGGCAAAGATATCCCTGACCGCAGTGGCAATCTGGTCTGTGGCTGTGATCGCTCCGGTGCCATAGACGATCCGGTCATCGGTTCCGTAGCCCTTGATCAGATAGTCGGGTGACGTGGTCAGAATTTCAGGCAGCCCTTTCCCCTCGTACCGCTCACACTGTGCAGCGCATAGAAATATCGGACCCGTTTCCGCGTAAGGATGTGTCTCTAGAAAAGGCCGGTGCGCCAATATCAACATCTCTTCGCCCTCAGGAATATTCTGCAGGCAATGGCGGCATGGATTGCCTGTGCCTGTGGATGTCGCGCGCTCTGGCGTGGCGCCATAAGCATCCGGGTGACCAGCCTGAAGGGCGCGCACTTCGTCGGTTGCCAATGCGGTGATCTTGAACATTTTGCGTCTCCTTTTGCCCAATCATGCCCACCCGGAAAATCCCAATCGACCCGTTTCCTGCGCAAAGGACTCGAAAAAGAACAAAACGTGAATATAATATGGAATCGCCATGTATGCCGAACTGTCGATCACGTCGAATTTTACCTTTCTCACCGGGGCTTCACATCCCGAGGAATATATGGAGCGTGCCGTCACCCTTGGCCTACCGGCCATCGCGATTGCCGATGACAATTCGGTCGCCGGAATCGTCCGTGCCCATACCCAAGCGCGCGAAATCGCCCGCAAGGTACGTGAACGGCTGGAGTGGGAAGCGCAGAACACCTCTATCGGCCCACCTTGCCCCGATCACATCCCCAAACCGCTCTCTTACCCCATCCACGCGGTGCCGCGCCTGATCCCAGCGGCGCGGCTGATCTTTACCGACGCGCCCACCGTCACCGCCCTACCCCTGAACCGGCAGGGCTGGGCCAACCTGTGCCGTATCCTGTCCAAAGGCCGCCTGCGCGCCGAAAAGGGCGACTGCATTCTACAGCTGTCCGACCTGTTGGAATTCTCCGACGGTCTCCACCTGCTGCTCTGGCCACAGGCGACACCGTCTCCGGGCGGCGCGAACGGATGGCGGACACAGGCGCAACAGCTAACGCGCCGCTTTGCCGGGCGGATGCATCTGCTGATGCATCCCCGGTATGATGGTGCAGATACTGTCTATTTCTCTTTATTAGAGACTGAATCAAAGCAACTCGGCATTCCCACCCTAGCCAGTGGCACACCGCTGATGCATCACGGCACCCGTCGCAAGCTGGCCGATGTGGTGACCGCCATCCGCCTACGCCGCAAAGTCGATGAGCTCGGTCGCGAAGCGCTGGCCAACGGGGAACAGCGCCTGCGGTCTGAGGCCGAGATGCTGCGGATATTCAAAGGCCACGAAGGCGCGGTCACCCGCGCCCATCAACTCAGCGAACAACTAACCTTTTCTCTGGACGAGCTGCGCTATGAATATCCCAGCGAAGGTAGCGAACAGGAAACCCCGACTCAACGCCTGCACCGCCTGGCGCATGAGGGTTTAAAATGGCGCTATCCGGCGGGCGCGTCGGAAAAGGCGCAAAAGATGCTGGCGCATGAACTGACCCTGATCGGCAAGCTGAAATACGAACCCTACTTCCTGACCGTGCGCGACATCGTCCATTTCGCCCGCTCACGCGGTATCCTGTGCCAGGGGCGGGGCTCGGCGGCCAACTCGGTGGTCTGCTTCTGCCTTGGCATCACCGAAGTCAGCCCCGAGATGGGCACCATGGTCTTTGAACGCTTCGTGTCCGAGGCCCGCGATGAGCCCCCCGATATCGACGTCGATTTCGAACATGAACGGCGTGAAGAGGTGATCCAGCACATCTACGACCGCTATGGCCGCCACCGTGCGGGTCTCTGCGCCACCGTGATCCACTATCGCGGCAAACGCGCCATTCGTGAGGTCGGGCGGGCGATGGGCCTGACCGAAGACACCATTTCAGCCTTATCCTCACAACTCTGGGGCTTTTTCTCTGCCGCCGGGCTCGAGGCTGAACGCATGCGCGAAATCGGTCTCGACCCCGAGGATCGCCGCCTAAAACAGACTCTAATGCTGGTCTATGAGATCAACGGCTTTCCCCGCCACCTTTCACAACATGTCGGCGGTTTCATCATCACCGAGGGGCGTTTGGACGAGCTGGTCCCCATCGAAAACGCCACGATGGAGGACCGCACGGTCATCTGCTGGGATAAGGACGACATCGACTCTCTGGGTATCCTCAAGGTCGATGTCCTCAGCCTCGGAATGCTCACCTGCATCCGCAAGGCGTTTGACCTGATCGGCCAACACCACCAGACCAGCTATACGCTGGCCACCCTGCCGCCCGAGGACCCAATGGTTTATGACATGCTGTGCAAGGCAGACAGTATCGGCGTGTTTCAGGTAGAATCACGTGCGCAGATGAACTTTCTGCCCCGGATGCGGCCCCGCAATTTCTATGATCTGGTGATCGAGGTCGCCATCATCCGCCCCGGCCCCATCCAAGGCGACATGGTCCATCCCTATATCCGCCGCCGCAACGGAGAAGAGGAGGTCAGCTTCCCCTCGGACGCGTTGGGCGAGGTGCTGGGAAAGACGCTGGGCGTACCGCTTTTTCAGGAGCAGGCGATGCAGATCGCCATTGTAGGCGCGGGGTTCACACCCGAACAGGCCGACCGCCTGCGCCGTTCGCTGGCGACCTTCAAGAAACACGGCAATGTCAGCGAATTCCGCGCGCTGTTTTTGCGCGGCATGAAGCGCAACGGCTATGATGACGAATTCGCCGAGCGCTGTTTCTCACAGATCGAAGGCTTTGGGTCCTATGGCTTCCCCGAAAGCCACGCCGCCAGCTTTGCGCTGCTGGTCTATGCCTCGGCCTGGATCAAATGCCATCACCCGGGCATCTTCGCCTGCGCGCTGCTGAACTCGCAGCCGATGGGGTTCTATGCGCCTGCCCAGATCGTGCGGGATGCACGCGAACATGGGGTTCAGGTGCGCCCGGTCTGCATCAATGCCAGTTTCTGGGACAATGTGATGGAACCCGACGGCCATGGCGGGTTGGCCCTGCGGCTGGGGTTTCGCCAGATCAAAGGCCTTAGCGAGGAAGACGCCAGCTGGCTGACCGCCGCGCGCGGCAACGGCTACCATCAGGTCGACGATGTCTGGCGTCGTGCGGGCCTTGGACCGTCGGTGATCGAACGACTGGCCGAAGCCGATGCCTTCGCCGCCTGCGATCTGACCCGGCGCGAGGCGTTGTGGCAGGCCAAGGCGATTGCCACCGCGAAACCGCTGCCGCTGTTCTCGCGGGATCTGGAAGGCGAGGCGCTGGATGAACCCGAAGCCTACCTGCCGCAGATGACACTGGGCGAACAGGTGGTCGAGGATTACGTCGCCACCCGCCTCAGCCTCAAGGCGCATCCGGTGGCCCTGCTGCGGCATATTCTGACACCGGACCAGCGCGACAAAACCACCCCTGTAGCGTAACCCCTGAACCGGCTATTGACCGCGAACAGAATCGAAACCCCGAGATCACCCATGTCCAGACCACCCCTGCCTCCGCGATTTCCCGCGACTCCCGAGCAAATCAACGCGCAGGTCAGCGCTTTCTATGCGCGTGTCCGGGAAGACAATGTGCTGGGGCCAATATTCAACCGACATGTCGATGACTGGCCCGCGCATGAGGAAAAAATTGCCGCCTTCTGGCGCAACGCCATCCTGTTCGAGCGTAGCTATGACGGCAATCCACAGCGGGTTCATATCGAGCGGCCCGATGTAAAACCCGAATTCTTCGCCCATTGGCTAGATCTGTTCGAAGAGGTCGCCACCCGGATGCTGCCACCGGAAACCGCCATTCCCTGGGTCGCCTTGGCGCGTCGTATCGGTGTGGGGATGAAAGCGGGTGTTCAGTCTGCCCGTCAGCCTAAGGACGCGCCGCCGATCCTGCGATGATCGGATATCATACCGGCTTTGACATGTTAGCGGTAAAATAGGGGCTATCAGACTCTGCAAAATGGGTTTATGCAGCGCGAATAGACAGCCCGAGATCACTCCGTGCCGTCCTAAACACCGCACATCACCCGAGGCCAGACTCATGAGCACTCAAAACACCACCCTCCGGGGTCTTGGCTATGCGTTTGCGGGCTTTGCAGTTTTTGCGAGCCATGACGCACTGATCAAAGTGCTGGGCGGGACCTATTCGGTGATGCAGATCATCTTTTTCGCCACGCTGTTTTCCTTCGTGCCGATGGCGGTGACAATCCTGACCGACCGGACAACCGGGAACTTCCTGCCCCATCACCCTTGGCTGGTACTGCTTCGCTCGGCCTTGATGGTTTCGTCCATGGTCTGTGCTTTCTATTCCTTTTCGGTTCTGCCGCTGGCTGAGGTCTACTCGCTGCTGTTTTCCTTCCCGCTGATCGTCACCGTCCTGTCGATTCCGATTTTGGGAGAGGTCGTCCGCGCCCAACGCTGGGCCGCTGTCGGCATCGGCCTGATCGGCGTGCTGATCGTCCTGCGTCCTGGCGCGACCGATATCACATTGGGCCACCTCGCCGCCCTGACGGCCGCGTTCTGCAGCGCCTTTGCATCCGTTCTGGTGCGCAAGATCGGGAATGAGGAACGCTCGGCCGTATTGATCTTATACCCGATGCTGCTGGCCATTGTGGCGATGAGCCTTGCCCAACCCGCCGTGTATCTGCCGCCCTCGCTGCTGCATCTGGCAATGATGGCGCTGGTCGGCGTGTTCTCGGTGATCGCCCAGCACCTGATCATTCTCGCCTATCGCGCCGCGCCTGCGGGCGTTATTGCCCCCAGCCAGTACAGCCAGATCATCTGGGCCACGATTTTTGGCATGGTTTTCTTTGGTGAACGCCCGGACATCTGGGTGGCGGTTGGCGCAAGCGTCATCATCGCGTCCGGTGTCTATGTAGTCTGGCGCGAAAGCCGCACCAACACCACCTCGGCCAACACCCCTGTTCTGCGGGTACGGTCACCGCGGTCAGATACCGGGGCGTCACGGCCGGGGGAGTAAGGGCAAAAACACGCAAATTCAGGGATCTCTGACAGCCTTTTTCAGCTGTCCTTATGCCTGATCATAAAGTGGCCGTTCGCCCCTTTTTCTTCAAATTTTCCGGTCGCACGCACCAAATCGCTCAACCTCTTGTAACCGTAAGTACGGGAATCGAAATCCGCGTAGATTTTGCTGAGTTGGCTGCCAACGAGCCCAAGCCTAACCCATCCGTCTGGCTCATCTGTGTTCCGAACCACATTGTGAATCAACTGGAAGGCATGGTTCAGATCATATTTTGTTTTTTGGGGGGCCGCAGTCTCAGCCGGCTGGCTGACTGATGCAGTTTTTTCGATATTCTCAACGTAAATAAATCTATTGCACGCTGTGACAAAGGCTTTGGGTGCCTTACGTTCTCCAATACCAAAAACATCCAATCCCTGTTCCCGGATCCGACTAGCAAGTCGGGTGAAGTCGCTGTCAGACGACACCAGAACAAACCCACCAAACCGTTCCGAGTGCAGAATGTCCATGGCATCAATCACCAACGCGATATCGCTGGAGTTTTTACCGGATGTATTGGCAAATTGTTGGTGGGGAACAATGGCGTATTTGGCCAATGACTTAGCGTCCCAACCTTGTGGCGACCCGTTCGAGAAATCACCGTAAATGCGCCTCAGGCCAGCTTCGCCTAAAGTAGCTATTTCTTCAAAAATCTCTTCGGCATGTTTTGCGGGCACGTTGTCCGCATCAATCAGAACCGCAAGGCGGTCTGTCCTTCCTGTTGTCACCTCAATCCCTCAACTATAAATTTTATTCGTAACATGGAATGTAATGACAAAAAGGGCGGGCAAAAGCCCACCCTTTCAGATTTTTCAAGTTTTATCAGTAAACAACCACCGACCGGATGCTCTCACCTTTATGCATCAGGTCAAAGCCGTGATTGATGTCGTCCAGACCCATGGTGTGGGTAATCATCGGGTCAATCTCGATCTTCCCGTCCATGTACCAATCAACGATCTTGGGCACATCGGTCCGGCCCCGCGCACCGCCAAAGGCGGTGCCGCGCCACGACCGGCCTGTGACCAGCTGGAAGGGGCGGGTCGAGATTTCGGCACCAGCAGGCGCTACGCCGATAATGATCGATTCTCCCCAGCCCTTATGCGCCGATTCCAGCGCGTCACGCATCACACCGACATTACCGGTGGCGTCGAATGTATAATCCGCACCGCCCTTTGTCAGGTTGACCAGATAGGAGACCAGATCGCCCTCGACCTCTTTGGGGTTCACGAAATCGGTCATGCCAAACTTGGTGGCCATTTCCACCTTGGACGGGTTCAGGTCAACGCCAACGATCTGGTCAGCTCCGGCCAGACGCAGGCCCTGGATCACGTTCAGGCCGATACCGCCCAGACCGAACACGATGGCGCGGCTACCAATCTCGACCTTGGCGGTGTTGATCACCGCGCCAATACCGGTCGTCACGCCGCAGCCGATGTAACAGATCTTGTCGAACGGAGCGTCCTCACGCACCTTGGCCAGCGCAATCTCGGGCAGGACCGTGTGGTTAGCGAAGGTCGAGCAACCCATGTAGTGCAGGATCGGATCGCCATCCAGCGTCGAAAAGCGCGAGGTGCCATCGGGCATGAGGCCCTTACCTTGGGTTTCGCGGATCGCCTGACACAGGTTAGTCTTGGGGTGCAGACAATATTCGCATTCGCGACATTCCGGGGTGTAGAGCGGGATCACGTGATCGCCCGGCTTCAGGCTGGTCACTCCCGGGCCGACCTCGACCACCACGCCCGCGCCTTCGTGGCCCAGAATGGCGGGGAACAACCCTTCGGGGTCAGCACCCGACAGGGTGAATTCATCGGTGTGGCAAATGCCGGTGGCCTTGATTTCCACCAGAACCTCGCCCGCTTTGGGGCCTTCGAGGTTTACTTCCATCACTTCCAAGGGTTTGCCGGCCTGAACGGCGACGGCGGCACGGGTACGCATATCGTTGTCTCCCTGTCTTCTTTGCCCCGACCCTGCGTCAATCGCAGAGGGTTTTCAACTGCGCTTTGGTGACAGATCGGCTAATGATTTGATATTGCAGAAACGACATTGCCGCAAAGAGGAACGCCAATGCGCCGATTTATTCCGATTTTGATCTTGCTGGCCGCTTGTGCCGAAACGCCACCCGCACCGGAAGACGCCCGCCTTGCACCCGAAGCCGCACCGGTCGATCTGGCCTTTTGCGAGGGTGAACCCTTTGGCGATTCCATTGGTCAACCGGTTTCGACCATTCAGGGCCAGCTGCCTGAACGCGCGCGTGTGTTAGGGCCGGATGATTTGGCCACGCAGGATTACCGCATCGACCGGTTGAACGTGTTCGTCAATGACGCCGGGATCATTCAGCGTCTGACCTGCGGGTAGGCGTGGACTCGGGGTATGATTCTACGGTAAGAACAAAATGGGAACATTTTGATGTCTGCCGATGCCCAAACGACGAATACTCTCACTCTGGTTTCCCCGTCTGGGGGCTGAACGGCTGGTCCGCGCTGCGCGGGGCCTGCAGGATGGGCCTTTGGCCGTGGTGGCCGAGCAGGCGAACATGCAGGTTGTCACCTCGCTGAATGCACAGGCTCAGGCCGCCGGGTTGCGCGTGGGTCAGCCGGTGCGCGATGCCCATGCCATGTGCGCGAATCTTGTGACGCGCCCTCGCAATACCCCCGCCGAGACCGCGTTTCTAACCGCTTTGCGCCGCTGGGCAGGCAAATTCAGCCCCTGGGTGGCCGAAGAATCACCGGACGGGCTGATTGTCGACCTGTCGGGCTGCGCCCATCTGTTCGGCGGCGAAGAGGCGTTGCTGAGCGTACTTGAGGTCGACTGCGCCGATATGGGCCTGAGCGTACAGATGGGCATCGCCGACACGCTGGGCGCGGCCTGGGCGTTGGCGCGATACGCCGGGCAAGAGGCCACATCCGACCGCAACGGCGACGCCATCAGCCAAGAGGCCCGTGCCACCCGTGCCCGCGCCACCAAACGGCGGCACTGGACCAAAGGTGGCGCCGCGCCGCAGGTGATGGCCTTGGGTGGTGGCGCGCGGATTGCAGCGCCGGGACAATCCTATGGCGCGCTCAGCCCCCTGCCCATCGCGGCGCTGCGGTTGGAGGATCAGACCGTGGCGCAGTTGAACCGGCTGGGCCTGCGCCGGATCGGCGATCTGTTGGGCCAGCCGCGTGCCAGTTTGGCGCGGCGGTTCGGGCGGGGTCTGGTGCTGCGGTTGGATCAGGCCATGGGCAGCGCGCCCGAACCGGTCTCGCCCGCCCGTCCGCCCCATCGCTTTGCGGTGCGGATGACCCTGCCCAACCCAATCGGTCTGATCGAAGACGTCATGGCCGCCATTGATCGGATACTGCCCACGCTTTGCGCAAAACTGGAGGAGAAAGGCCGCGGCGTTCGCACCCTGCGGCTTGAGGCACATCGCGCCGATCAGGCGGCTGAGATTATCGAGGTTGGTCTGGCCCGCCCGACCTTTGACAAATACCGCATTCGCCCTTTGTTAGAGATGAAAATCGACAAGATTGATGCAGGTTATGGCATCGACATGCTGCGGCTTGTGGCGGTCCAGACCGAGCCTATCCACGCCCGCACCATGGCGGGTCATGCCGAGGCCCACCGCGCCGTGCGGGATCGGCTTGAGGGCAACACCGCCGTCGACGACCTGATCGGTAAGCTGGGCGCACGCGTGGGGCTGGAGGCGATCACGCGGCGGCACCCGGCGGCCTCACATATCCCCGAGAAGACGGCGCAGACGCTGGCCGCAGCCTGGTCGGAACCGGCGCATGACTGGCCTGCCCCTCCGCGTCCCCGCCCCTTGCAGATGTGGCAACCCGAACCGGTGATGGCGCCGGAAACCCCGGACGTGCCCAGCGCCTTTCGCTGGCGTGGGCGCGACTGGCAACTGGCACAAGCCACGGGCCCGGAACGCATTGCGCCGGAATGGTGGCTGGACGATCCCAACTGGCGCAGCGGCGTGCGCGATTACTGGGTGGTGGTGACCGAACAGGGCGAGCGGCTGTGGCTGTTTTATGGCCATGGCGGTACCATGTCGGCAGGATGGTTTTGCCAGGGACAGTTTTGTTAGAGTCTATTTTCCACGATAAACCAGCCAATCAGGCAGATAGTCGATCAGACGCACCAGCCAGGAAAATGGTGCTGGAAAATCAGTACGGAATCGGCGACGTGACATCGCTTTGACCACCCGGTCCGCTGCATCCTCGGGCGTCATCAGCATCGGCATCTTGAAAGTGTTCTTCTCGGTCAGGCGGGTCTTGATAAAGCCCGGATTGACGATGCGCACCGTTACCCCTGTGCCCGCCAGGTCGAACCGCATGGTCTCGGCCAACGAAACAAGTGCTGCCTTGCTGGCCGCGTACCCCACCGCCGCGGGCAAACCCCGATACCCCGACAAAGACCCGATCAGCGTGATATCCCCCCGACCCCTGCGTACGAACCTGCGTACAACCTCACCCAGAACCCGCAGGGCACCCGTGTAATTCACATCCGTCATCGCCAGCACGGCCTCGGAATTCCAATCGGCAGAGCGCATCGGTTCATAAGCTCCGGCGTTATAGACCAACCCGTCCACCTCTCCGGCCTCGACCGCGGCACGACGTACAGCGTCCAGATCTGTCACGTCGCACGGAACAGCTTGCGCATTTGGCAGGGCAGAACAAATCTCGGTCAGACGCTCGGTATTGCGGGCAGACAGGATCAGATGTGCGCCCTGACGGCTCAGCGCCTCGGCCAAAGCACGGCCCAGCCCTTCGCTGGCGCCAACGATCCAATAGGTTTTTCCTTCAAAGCTGCTCATGCCCTGACCAATACAGTTGTGTCTAAGATTTTACGGCCAGAGCGACGCACTGGATCAAAACTCCAGCCGTGACAACATAGTGCTTTTGCGAAAAACTTCTAATCCGATTGATCCACCCCGGCATTTCCTGCGTATCCTATTGTAAAATGTCGCACAAAGAGGATGGCATGTTCGACGAAACCCGAGGCGTACGCAAGAAAATCGCGGTAGTAGGTGCAGGTATCTCAGGTCTGTCGGCCGCTTACTATTTGTCAAAAAACAACGATGTGACCGTGTTCGAAGCCGAACCTCGGCTGGGCGGCCATGCCCGAACCGTCATGGCAGGCAAAAACGGCGACCAACCTGTCGATACCGGTTTCATCGTCTTCAATTATGCCACCTACCCCTATCTGACGCGCCTGTTCGATGAGCTGAACGTGCCCGTCATCAAATCCGAGATGAGCTTTGGTGCCACCATCGACAACGGCCGCATTGAATACGGTCTGAACAACCTGCGCACCCTGACGGCGCAGAAACGCAACCTCGCGCGGCCTGCCTATTATAAGATGATCGCGGACATCCTGCGCTTTGGCAAAGAAGCCCCCGAAGCCGCACGTGACGATGACACCACGATCGGAGAGCTGGTCGATCAGCTGCGTCTGGGTCATTGGTTCCGCCACAATTACCTGATGCCGATGTGCGGCGCGATCTGGTCCACTCCGGTGGAGTTCGTGGATCAGTTCCCGGCCCGCTCGCTGGTACAATTCTTCCGCAACCATGCCCTGCTGGCCAGTGGTCGCGCCAATCAGCATCAATGGTACACTGTCAAGGGCGGCAGCATCGAATATGTCCGCCGCATCGATGCCGCGTTACGTGAGCGCGGGTGTGAAATCCGTCTGGCCTGCCCGGTTGAGCATATTCAACGCGGCGATGCCGGTGTGACTGTCCACAGCCAAGGTCAGGTTGATCTGTTCGACGAAATCATATTGGCCACCCATTCCGATCAGTCCCTTGCCATTCTGGGCGAGACCGCAACAGATGCGGAAAGAGCTGCGTTAGGCTCTATTCGTTACCAACCGAACACGGCTATCCTGCATTGCGACCCAAGCCAGATGCCCCGCCGTCGCGCGTGCTGGTCCAGCTGGACCTACCGTTCGCAAGCGGGGAATGTTGGCGTGACTTACTGGATGAACCGACTGCAGAATATTCCAGACAGCGATCCGCTGTTTGTGACGCTGAACGCATCTTCGGAAATTCCTGCGGGTAAAATCTATGACAAGGTCGAGTTTGCCCATCCGGTGTTCGACAAAGCGGCCCTGAAAGCTCAGGGGCAAATCCGCGAGATGCAGGGACAGAACCGAACCTGGTTTGCCGGGGCTTACAACCGGCATGGATTTCACGAAGACGGGATTGCCAGCGCGATGCATGTTGTTGAGCGCCTTAACGGCACCCCGCACACACTCGGAGCTGACAATGGCATTCCTGCACAAGACCCGGCCATCCCTGCCTCGGCTGATCTCTGATACCTGCCGCGCTGCACTGTTTTCTGTGATCGTGCTGGCCCCGGGCGGGTTGGCCGCGTCACCGATCACCCAGACGCTGACTGATGCGCAACTCAGAGGCAGCGCAACCTTCCGGTTTTTGGGCATGCCGATCTACGAAGCCAAGCTGTATACGCCGCAAGGCAGCACGCTCAATTGGACGCAGGACTTTGCATTGCAGCTGACCTATCGCAAATCCCTGAAACAGAAAGCACTGGTTGAATCGACGTTGGATGAGATGGCTCGACAAGGAAACCCTGCCCCGACGCAGGCCCAGTTGCAGAAGTGTTTTCAGGCGGTTAGCAAGGGCGACAACTATATTGCAATCTCGGAAGGCCCGAACAAAGTTGGATTTTGGCGAAACGGCCAAAAGACCTGTACCCTGTCCTATCCCGGCGCCAAAAGCGCCTTTATGTCCATTTTTCTGGGCGACAACACCCGATCGGGCAGTTTCACCCGGCAATTGAAGGGCGGATGATGCTGTACCCGCGTGTCAGTCTGTATGCGCTGATGCTCGCTGCGGCGGGGATACCGCTATATATCCATCTGCCGCGATTTGCTGCCGTTAATCTTGGTATCGGGTTGGGTGTGATCGGCACCGTTCTGCTGGTGATCCGGTTAATCGATCTGGTGCAGGATCCGCTGATTGGTTGGGCCATAGACCGATGGCCAAACGCGCAACTGCTGTTTGCTGCGACCGCTGCGATTGGTTTGGCGATCGGGTTTCCAATGCTGTTTGGACTGCCGCCGGGAACAAATATTGCCTTATTAGTCTCTGTTTTAATTCTACTATTCTCAGCCTACAGCTTAGGCACCATCCTGCTTTACGGTCGCAGCGCGACGCTTGCCATACAGCCAGAGCCGAAAGAGTTGATAAGATTGGCCGCATGGCGCGAAGGCGGGCAGTTGACAGGCGTCATCCTTGCAGCCAGCGCCCCAGCCTTCTTCGTAGGATTCGGAGCCAGCGCGCAGGGCTATCCCGCCTTTGGCCTGTTTCTGGGCCTGATCGCGATCTTCACCCTGACCCTGACGATCCCAATCTGGCGCCGACCCCCGATTACTGGCGATGGCCTGTCGTTCAATGGGCTCGCACAAGCTGGTGCGCTGCGCTTGCTGCTGCTGGCGCTGGTCAACAGCTTGCCAGTGGCCATCACTTCGACCCTGTTTTTGTTCTTTGTCGAAGATCGCCTGCAATTGCCGGGAAAAGCCGGACCACTGCTGATCCTGTTCTTCCTCAGCGCCGGGGCCAGCGTTCCGCTTTGGGCAAAGCTGGCTAACCGGATTGGCCCGAAACGAACACTGATCATCGCCATGCCCCTGTCGATCGCGGGATTTGTTGGCGCAGCTTTGTTGTCCGCCGGTAATCTGACCGGGTTCGCCGCAATCTGCCTGGCCTCGGGCGCGGCACTGGGGGCGGATATGGTGGTGCTGCCCGCGATGTTCTCAGTCGCGCTGACGCGGGCGGGGCTGAACGCATCCGCCGCATTTGGCATCTGGTCATTCGCTGGCAAGCTGGGCCTCGCGCTCGCTGCCTTTTTCACTCTGCCGCTGCTGGAACGCAGCGGGTTCACCCCAGGACAGGCAAACTCGGCCGAGGCGTTGCGGACGCTCACCCTCGCCTATGCCGTGCTGCCCTGCATCCTGAAACTCGGCGCGTTCGGGCTGGTCCTGACGTTGCCTTCTGAGGTCTCAGCCAAATGACTATCGTAGCTATCCTACTGCTTGCCATCCTTGTTCTAGTTGCAGCTCAGCGCCGGTTCCTAAGCTTTCGCTCGCAATCCCCTGCCGATTACAGCGGCACCGGGCCTGCCTTTAAAATGAAAGAAGTCCTGAACGGCGAAATCCTGTCCGAAGGGCTGGTCTATGGCCCCAATGGGAAGATGTCGAACAGCTTTGTCGCCCGTATGGTGGGGAAATGGAATGGCAACACCGGCACGCTGACCGAGTATTTCACCTATTCCAACGGCAAGAAGATGACCCGCAAATGGCATCTGACGCTGGGCACGGGCAACACGTTTACCGCGACGGCAGAAGATATCGTCGGTGAGGGTCACGGCACAATTTCGGGATCGACCGTGAAGCTGACTTATCGGATCATCCTGCCCCAAGACGCGGGCGGGCACACACTGGACGTCACCGATTGGATGTACCTGACCGAGAACGGTGTGATCATGAACCGGTCCGAGATGCGCAAATTCGGCATCAAGGTCGCTGAACTGGTCGCCACCATGCGCCCCGCGCCCGAAGCTAAAGCTGCGCATGTCAGCGGTTCAAATGGCTATGACACCGCGGCAGAAACGAGGACCTTGCAATGACGCCCCGCCGCATCCTGATCGCGGCCCTTGCCATCGCGGGGCTTGCCGCGCTGACCGCCTGTTCCGCCAAGCCGCGCCTACCTAAAAGCTTTCTGTCCGACCGGCAGTTGAACCTTGAGGAGTTCTTTGAAGGCAAAACCGTAGCCTATGGTCAGTTTCAGGATGTTCTGGGCAATGTCCCCCGCCGATTTACGGTGGATATCCAAGGCACCTGGGATGGTGAAACCCTGACCCTGATCGAGGATTTCGTCTATGACGACGGCGCCACCGAACAACGCATCTGGACCCTGATCAAAACCGGTCAGGACACCTGGTCCGGAACTGCGCCTGGCGTTCTGGGCGCTGCCAGCGGGGTCGAGCGTGGTGATACCTTCAACTGGACATACAAGATCGATCTGCCGGTCAAGGACGGCACCATGCGGGTCAATTTTGACGACTGGATGTGGCTGCTAAGTGATGATCGTCTGCTGAACCGCGCCTATGTTTCGCGATATGGCGTACGGCTGGGCGAGGTCATCCTGTTCTTTGAAAAACAGTAGGCCACCAAAAAGGGCGAACCTAAAGGCCCGCCCTTGAATCTAGGTCAAACAGGTCACTTTAGAAGTTGAACCAGACACCAAAGTCGGCCTGAATCCGGCCGTCGTCGTCACCGTCTTTAACTTCGCCAACGGCACCACGCAGTGTAGCGCCCGCACCCAGATCATAGATGGCGCCCACACCGATGTTGCGCGTGTCATTATCGGCCGATCCGTCACCATAGACCAGCTGCAACGTGGTCGCTGCACCCAGGTTATAGGCGACCGAGAAACCGTAAGCAGTGCCGTTTTCATCATCATCGGCCACATCGTCGTCCGCCAGGAACAGCGTTCCGTAGAAGTCATTGAATTCGGCACCTAAAGTGAAGACGGTCAGGCTTTCCTTTTCGACACCATCACCTTCATCGGTTTCACCATAAACCAGCGAGGCGGTGATGTTGTTGAAAGTATAAGCCGCACTTACGTCCCAGCGGTCACGGTCCGTGGTTGCGCCAGTGCCATTGTTTGCAAAGATGGTGTTCTGGTCGTAGGACGCCGAAACAGCAAAATCACCAACGGTGTACTGGAAGAACACGGCATTGTCGCCCGAACCGGTCGATTCATACTCGAGGAACGAGTAGTTCACGCCCGAATACTGACCCAGAAACTCTTCCAGGCCGGGCTCGGTGCCGAAATAGTCATCCAGGTTGTCGAATGATCCGGCCACGTTGCCGGCGTCAACACGTAAGCCACCATAGATAACAGAGAACCGCGCGCCGTTCAGACCGGCGTTGTTGGCTTCACCAGTGTCGGAGTCTTCGTCGGCCTGCAGACGAACACGACCTTCAAACCGAACGCCACCGTCAGTTTCCGTGAAACCGTCAATATTCAGACGGAAACGTGAGATCAGGATGGCCTCGTCAGAATCTGCCGTGAATTGGTTTACCGTACCATTGGCTGTGGTGGTGGTCAGTGTCGTGTTCTGACGGTCCTCAAGGTAACCAATACCAAAACGGCCATAACCGCTGAGGTTGATGCCGGATTCGGCCGCTGCGATGCCTGCGGTTGCAATTGTTGCGGTCGACGCAAAAAGAAGTTGTTTCATGATAAGTCCATGAGAGTGAGAGGAGTTTGGCTACAAAGTGTGGCTGAGCGCCTAGTCGAACAAATCGCGGGCATGCTCAACAGGGCCCGCGGACATTCGAACGTCTTGCCCTCGGCTTGCGTTGCAACTTTGCACAGGTGAAATCAGATAAACTAATTTTTATTGTTTATTTTTAGATAATTAGCATAGCTTCCAGAAGCCGTTACAAAAAGTTGATCGCAGAAAAAGGCCGCGACCTCTTTAATTTAAAGAGACTGACCCAATAGCCGTAAATGGTGTTTTCGATACTCATGCCAACGCCTTACGGCCACGCTGATCGGTAAAATTCAACGCTTTCGAATATACCTGCTCAGCCTGCCAAGCTCTTCGGCAGATCAGTTGCCGTAATAGACAAAAGACAGCGACCGGCTGACACCTCCGGGCGGTTTCGGAAAGGGTGAGGCCGCTGCCACCTGTGCCTTGGCTGCCCGTTCAAGATCCGGTGTGCCGTTGGTATCCACCACTTCGACATAATCCAGGGTTCCGTCCGGCTTGATCACGAAAAACACCCTCGCAAAGCCCCGCGCTGCTGTATAGACGATCGGCGCGCGGTTCAGGTGAACCAGAACCTCTCCGGCATAATTCGTCCGGTCAGAATTTCCGGGCCCACGCCCGCCTGAGCGCCTGCCGCTATTGCCCGATGTAAACCTGTCGACACCCCGGCGTGCGTATGTGGTCAGGGGGGATTCAATTTCGCGCGATGGATACCGAAGGTTGCTGAAATCCCGCACGCTACGCAACACGTCCCGCGGTTCAGACTGTGGGCGACGATCCGGCAGTTGTGGGCGGATCGAAGAGGCCACGGCCAGCTCTGATCCTTCGCTGCTTTCCTCTGCCTGCGGTGCGGATTCGGCTTGGGCTGCGGGAATATCGGGCTCGACCGCCTCGCTTTCGGTGGGGATATCCGGCGCAACTGATGGCAATACGTCTTCCGACGGGTCCGGCAGCGCGGCAAGCTGCTCGGCCTCAACCGGTTCAGGTGCCGCGGCCTCAGTAATCGGCTCGGTCACCTCGGGGTTGCTTTCTGGGGCTTCGACAACCTCGGCAGTTTCTACGTCCGGAGTTTCTTCCACCTCGTCACTGGCGCTCTGGTCGCCATCCGTGGTCTCTTGGGGTTCGGGGGCTTCTGACTCGACCGGTTCGGGGGAAACGGGCTGCAACACTTCTGAGGTGCCCGTATCGGGCGCAAAGGTTTGTTGGGGATCGTCCGAGGCCACATGCACTTCGCTGGTTGGAATCTCGGCAGGTTCGGGCGGGTCTTCGACCGGAGGTTCAGGCGTTTCCTCCGGTTCGGGTTCAACAGGTTCAGCGACGGCTTCAACCAGATCTTCGAAACTGTTGCCCAGTTCAACCCTGTCGGGTGTATCAGTGTCACCTGATTGTCCGGTCAGTCTGGGTGCGGTCAGGCTTAGCCCCGTCAGATGCAGCAGCAGCGACAGAAGCGCGGCCAGAACCGCAATGACCACCGACCCCCGGATCATTCTAGCGCCTTTTCGGTCACGACAAACACGGATACGGCGCCCAATCGCCGCAGTTCAGCCGTCACTTCCATCAGCCGAGCGCCCGGCGCCTCGCGATCCGGGACGATGCGTACCGGTCCGGGGTCGCGCCCTGTCATATAGGTTTCGGGGTCCATCGGCGCGCCGCGAAAGCTGAGCGTTCCGTTCCGGTGCAACACCAATGCGTCGGGCGGTTCGCGGCCTTCCAACTCGGACGTGTCGACCAGATTCAGATCAGGGTCCAGCGGCGTGGCCACCGTTCCCGCGATCAAAAAGAAGATCAGCATCAGGAACACGACATTGATCAGCGCAATGGTCGAGTCGCGTTTGCGGCGGGGGCGGCCAGGACGGATCATTCCAGCACCAGAACGCTGAGGCCCTCGCGCCCGCGCAGCAAAACCAGCAGGTCCACCAGCCGCTGCGCCGTCGTGTCAGGGTCCAAACTGACCAGCACCTGCCCGGTCTTCACCTGTGTGGTCAGGTCCGCAAGCGTGACCGGAGTACCGTTCAGAACCAGCCTTTCTTCTCCCAGCTGCACAAAGGCGCGATCTTGAGGTGTGTCCGCGGTCGGGTTGCCCGCTGTGGCAGCGCTCAGCTCGATCTCGCCATATTTGGAAAAGGTCGAGGTCAGCATGAAAAACAGCAGCAACAGAAAGATCACGTCGATGAGCGGTGTCATCGCCAGTGGTCGCCTGACAAAGGGTGCGAGGTTACGCATGTCCGGGCGTGGCCGCCATGCTCTGTGCGTCCTCGGCCAGCGGGATGGCCTGCCCCGGCACCAGTACGGTGCGCAGCGCCTTATCGGCGAACACCCGTTCCCGTGCGGTGCGGCTTTCGAACCACGACAGCACCATCGAGGTCGGCATCGCCACCGCCAGGCCCACCGCAGTGGTCACCAGCGCCACCCAGATACCACCCGCCAACAGCGACGGATCAACCGAAGACCCGGCGGTTTGCAGACTGCGGAACGCTTCGATCATGCCCAGAACCGTACCAAACAAACCCAACAGCGGCGCCAGCTGCGCCACCGTATCCAGCAGACGGAACCCACGTTCAAGCCCGGCCAGCGCCAGCCCCGCCTCGGCATCCAACCGTTGATCCAGACCGGGTGCGTCCGGCGCATCCATCGCCACGCCGACCAGCGGCGCAAGATAGCTGTTGCTTTTGGCCAGTCGCGCGCGGGCGGCTTGCTTGTCACCGGCATCCCAAGCGTCCAGCGCCTGCGACAGCACCCGGTGCCGACCAACACCCGAGGCGGCGAATTGCCAAAGCTTGTAAAGCGTCACCGCCAGCGTCACCACGGACATGGCGATCAGGATGGCCACAACCGGCCCGCCCAGGGCCAGAATTTCACGCAGGGCGTCAAGAATACTCATCCCAAAAGCTCCACTTCAGTACGGCTGCGCAAGGTTGGTGTCTTGTCGCAGATTTCGCTGTCAGCACCGTCGACGGTACAGCCGCTTAGCCCATTGATCAGAACCCGCCCAAGATTTTCACAGGCGATGTCGCGTACATCAAACTGGCGCACGCGGGGGCGTTCCGCTGGCAGGTCCCGAAATCCAAAAAGGGTAAAGCGTTCGAACACACCAGCGGCATCGAAAATCACCACCTGATAATTGGCAGTGTCGATCGCCGTTGCAGTTTCGTTTTCGACCAGAAAGGTCAAACGGCAGGCGCCTTCGACATCTTCAGTCGCGTTCAGCTCGACCACCAACCCCGGCGCATCCTTCGCCGTTTGGGCCTGAGCCGCAAAGGGCAGCGTGCTAACGATGGCAGCAAGGGCCAAAGGGCGAAACTTCATGAATACGCTCCCAATTGTTTCACGCAGGCAGAGGTTCTGACAGCGCTATGTCCGTCTTATCCAAGACCGCTGGGGCGCGAAAGGGTTGCGGACATCTTTGTGATAAAGTGCGATTTTCGACCCGTTCAACCCTATTGCTGGGTCAAGGGCAACAGCGTGCTGCTCTAGTTGATGTCACTGGAGCATTTGCAGGCAGTCCTATTTGTCATCGCGCAGTCCACTCACTGGCACGAACAGACTTACATGTCGGACCTGCGCCCACTTCAGGTCTGATCGGCTTAAAATTCTCGTTCGCAAGCACACTCACACGTGAATAGCTATCGGGGAAGGAGTGCAAACAAACCTCGTGGTAACGTCAGCTTCTGCCCCACGACAAATCTTGCTTTTATTGAAAAAGTGGTGAGCCGTGCAGGATTCGAACCTGCGACCCACTGATTAAAAGTTAGTTCCAATGGCTTTTCCATGGTTTTCTACGCTGCACTACAATGGTGTATAACCATTTGAAATACCTGTGTTTTTATTGAAATTCACCCATGCTCTCCTCATACTGTTTGCCACAATGTGCTTTGCCCGGTGGTTGTTAGGTGGTTGCTGTGGCTGTTTTGAGGAACCAAAGCTGATGAAATTGACTAAACGACAAATCGACAACGCCACATGCCGCGAAGATAAGACACTTTATCTTTGGGATGGCACGCTATCCGGCTTTGGCGTGAGACTTTTGCCGACCGGCTCAAAGCGGTACGTCGTAAAATACCGCTCTTACGGTGGTGGGCGCAGTGCCAAACAACGCTGGGTGACGATTGGCATTCATGGCCAAATCCCGTTCGACCAAGCAAAAGAGCACGCGCGACAAATTTTGGCGGCCGTGAAACGTGGAGCAGATCCGCAAGGGGAAAGACTAGCCATACGCGGCGCACCAAAGCTATTTGATGCATGGGAGAAATTCGAACGCGAGGAACTGGCCAACAAGAAGCCCGCGACCATCCGAGACTATACCTCATGCTGGGAACGGCACATTGGCCCAAAGTTGGGCAGTGCCAAAGCTGTAGATGTTTCGCGCTCAGACGTTAGTCGCTTACACCAGTCGCTGAGTGACACGCCATACTTAGCAAATCGAATGCTGGCCTTGTTGTCTTCATTGATGAACAGATGCGAAGCATGGGAGTGGCGAGAGCAAGGAACCAACCCGTGCCGCTATGTTAAGAAATTTGAAGAGCAATCTCGGGAACGATTCTTGTCCGGCCCCGAACTGGAACGGCTCGGTAAAGCTTTGCGCGATTTGGTAGACGAGGGCGCAATTTGGCCGGATGTAGCCAACTTAATCAGGCTATTATTGCTGACAGGTGCCCGAAGAAACGAAATCGCCACCTGTGAATGGGGGTGGATCGATTGGGAACGTCAGGTCATCTTGCTGCCCGACAGCAAAACTGGGGCGAAACCGCATTTCTTGGGAGACACTGCAATTCAAGTCTTAAAGCAACAGAAGGCGACTACACGCGATCCGGATTCGATTTATGTGTTTCCGGGCAAGAAGCAGGGTTCTTCGTTCGTCAACTTGTCAAAGCCTTGGAAGGTGATTTGCAAGGCAGCAATACTGAGGGACATCAGGATACACGATCTTCGCCACACCGCCGCCAGTATCGCAGTGGGTCAAGGTGTCGCCCTTCCGATAATTGGACGCCTGTTAGGTCATACACAAACCCAAACAACTGCACGTTACGCGCATGTTGACAGTGACCCTGCGATTGCCGCTGCGAATGCGATTGGCAGCGTTGTCGGTGAATCTATCAGCTAGAGGTAACATCTCCAACGCAGCCGTGTGACTAGAAATCACCATCAAATCAATTTGGATGGTGTTTGCCGTGAAAACTTTACAAGTGATGGTTGCACTTTGCGCTTGTAACGCACACGTTACTGGTATGTGATTAATGGTTTAGTTTGAAGGCTGTAGATGTCCGTTCCTGCTCGTAAGAGCGACAAAATCCGTGTGATTTTTAGAGAACTTCGCATGGCTGCTGGCCCAGATGTTCCAGCCGCGGATTTGGTACGGCTGGCGCATGTCATCTTCAGAACCTACAATCAAGAACCAGAAGAAAAAGACGGTGGGTTTGGAACGCCTAGGTTCAAGCCAACAATGGAAAACATGCCTGTCGACGCAGCTATGAAAGATGGAGGATGGGCAGTTTTGTTTTTTGAAATGGGATACGCAGATGCGTTCGCTAACGAAACCAAAGAGAAGCGGTTGAGTGTTGAGCGTGCAGTGCAAAAATACTTGGGGGAGCAATGGCCGCATCAACTAGTTCGGGCTTAAATCAAGCCGCTAAAGACCACCTACTGGAAGGCAAGCCACTTACCAGGCTGGAAGCATTGATTCTGTTTGGTGTCTCGAATCTTCCAGAACTCGTTTACGAGATGAGAAAACAAGGCTGGGTCGTGGAACCCAAAAAAATCCCATATGCGACCGCCATGGTCAGAGTGAACGAGTACGCGGTTCTCAAACCCCCAAAAAACCTGCCCATTAGGGAAATAATGCTAACGGAGTACCGGGTTAGCAAGTGAGACGCCTATTTAGCGCGAGACAAAGGTTCATACTGAAACTGCTAGCCGGTGGGAGATGCAGAAATTGCGGTGGCAGGTTAGGCAAAGATTTCCATGCGGATCACAAAGTTCCGTACTCTAAAGGCGGAAAAACAACTGTCGTTAATGGGCAAGCGCTTTGCCCAAAGTGTAATTTGAAGAAAGGGAATAAGTTGCTGCGACTAAGGGATTGGCAAGAACAAGCGCTGAAGAAGTGCTTGAAGTGGCTTCTTGAAACGAAGGAAGACAAGCATTTTTTGATAAATGCTGCTCCAGGGGCCGGCAAAACCAAGGCCGCCTGTGCAATTGCTCAGAAACTGTTCGAACTTGGCGAGATTGACCGAGTAATAGTTATTGCCCCGAGGGTCGAAGTTGTAAACCAATGGGGTAAGGATTTTCACCAGATTACCGGCCGGTTCATGGCCAAAGTCACGGGTGCAGACTCCGATATTGAGATAGATGTTTGTGCGACTTGGGGAGCGATTCAAGGTCTACAAGACGCCTTCCAAACGGTCTGCCGAAGCTCCAGAGTTCTGGTCATTTGTGACGAACACCATCACGCAGCAGTTTCGGCAGCTTGGGGCGATAGCGCAGACTCCGCTTTCGCTGCCGCTCGATTTGTGTTGGTACTGACAGGCACCCCAATTCGCTCCGATGCAAAAAGTTCTGTCTGGATGGCATATGACGATCAGGGGGCAATAGATCATCCAGAAGACGGATCTTACACTCTATCATATGGCGAAGCAGTTGATTTGGAATACTGCCGCCCTACGACCTTTCATCGTCACGAAGGCATCTTCACTGTTGACCTTGAAGATGGCGAGACAGTTAACGTTACAAGCCAATCGCCGGCAGAGCTTACTCCTACAATGAAACGCATTCCGGGCCTTCAAAGGGCTCTGGACTTCTATCGCCTTGCCTGCGCTCCACAATATGAAGAAGACGATGTCACGCCTCGCGCGGACGGTTATCAAGGCACGATGCTCGATTGGGCTAGTTCGAAGTTGTCAGACCTGCGCTATAGAATGCCTAATGCTGGCGGCTTGGTCATCGCTCCATCCATACAGATGGCCGAGTATATGATGAAGCTCATCGAGCTTGTTGAAGGGGAAGCCCCGATTCTCGTTCATTCTCAGATTTCCAATGCCGAAAACAAGATCGAGGCCTTCCGTCATACTGACAAGCGATGGATCGTGTCAGTCGGAATGATAGCAGAGGGAGTCGATATCACCAGATTGAGGGTATTGATCTACCTGCCAAAAGCAATGACCGAACTGTCGTTTAGGCAAGCAGTCGGTCGGGTGGTTAGGAGCAATGGAGCGGACGATGATACACGGGCGTACGTCGTTATGCCCTCGTTTAACGTTTTTGAAGAATTTGCCCGGCGGGTAGAAGAGGAAATGTCTCCCGGCAAGCGTGTGGACACAGGAAAAGTCAAAACAAAAAAATGTCCATCTTGCACTACAGAATGCGCTTTGGGAGACAAGTTTTGCGAAGTGTGTGGTCATGAGTTTCCTCAAGCGATCGCAAAATTTAAGCCCTGTTTAGGTTGTGGTGGGCTAAATCGCTTAAGCGCCCGCGAATGTCAGCATTGCGGCAAAACTTTTGAGACTTCGTTTGTTCTGACATTGGATGACGCGTTGCGGACAGGTGCTATTGTTCGTGGTTTAGATATTGATGAAGATGACGTCATTGAAGGCGAACAAATGGCAGACAAAGTCAGAGAGCGAGTTAAGAATACAGGCGACGCAAAACTAGTCCGTATTATGAAGCAGATTCCTGAAGAAAGCTTTGGATTGTTCAAGAAGATGTTCCAGGAGGACGGTTAGTGTTTTAGAAGCGCTTGCGTTCCTTGGTTTTCATTTTGGAGTTCTGAAAGTGGTGCTGCCAAAGCATTGAATTGACCGCAAATGAAGAAGGCACCCAGCAGTCTGCTCGCATTATTTGCGAGCTTCCCTGCTGGGTTGATGGAATAATCTGGATCAGGTCCGAATCCTTGCAGTACTCTTTCAAGCAGGTTCAATTTGTCTATGCTTGAGTTCTCTATCGCTTGTTGCATTTGTATTCCAAACTCTGTCAGGGAATCTGAGAGTTGAAACGGGTGCAGTCCTGCCGGTCCGCGATGTGCCCAAACGCGCTGTAGGGAAGTACCATCAAGGTTCTTTAGCTCTTTCTCTAATACTGAGGCAGGTGAACGGTCGACTTCACCGAGTTCTTCAGCCAAAAAAGAAACGAGGTCCTGATTGAGTGGAACCTCAAGAATTTTCTTGGCAGTACCAAACCAGAAATTGCACCTCCATAGTTCACCCGGAATGTCAGTGCCTCGGTTTGTCAGCTCGAAGCGTACCCCACTGCCAAAATTCAATTTGTCTATTGAAAAGCGATAGTGCCGGTGAGGTGAGTAAATACGTTTACGATCAAATTCAAATTCTTCGGGGCGCTGTTCATAGCCAATGGAGTTCAAGCGATCGCTGCGCTGGCTCAGGGTTTTTAAGTCTAGTCCGGTGTTAGTGACCAAACAACCGATGGAAAAGCTCAAAGTTGGCGGGATTGCGTTCCCAATTTGCTTGATTTTTCCAGCATAAGAATTCGAACAAAATTCGTAGGTTATTGGAAACCCCTGAAGGCATGCCCGCTCTCTAATTGATAGTCGACGAAAGCGCCGACTATCGCTTCGATCTCGGACGATAATACTCTCTCGCGAAACACGAGTACAGGTGGCGGTTAAAGTACGGGAAGGTACTGTCTCGTTGTCCGGAAAGCTCATTTTGTTGTAGATATGGTGCGAAGTTTTGAGTGTCCGGTTGATCCGTTCTTCTTCGCCGTCCAAACACTCTTCAAGTCCTAAATCGGAGACATCTGATCGACGGATTTTGATGCCGTAGACGGGGTCTTGAATGGTTGCGTTGCCTCCCGAAACTGCGTCGATAACTTCACCAAGCGTGGTGACCTTTTCACGCTCCTGTTTCGCTAAGGAAGCGAAGTCGAGATTTCCTATCAACGCTCGCCTGCGGCGCTGAGGTGTGCCGAAAAGTTCGGCTTTTGCTACGAAGAACTGAGGCTTTAGGTGAGAGTATTGGTGAAATGCTCCACCCTCCTCAAAGCACTCCTTTACGATTTTAACAGTTCGAGGCACATTTTCCATCACCCACCAACGGGGTTTGAGATAATCGACAACCTCCAAGAATTTCTTGATGTGCTCCAGCCCTTTCTGAAGATCACCTTGCCCTCCACGATTTGAAAACGAAAATTGAGTGCAAGGAGGACTGCCTACAACCAATTCGATGTCCTCTGGGAGGTCGTCCAGCTTTAGCTTGAGAATATCGCATTGATCGCAGTCATGTCTTGAATTCAGATGGTTTGTCTTGATGGCAAACTTGTCAATTTCGTAGGATTTTACGATTTGGATGCCGCACAACTGCAGGCCGCAAGACCATCCGCCTACGCCGCTATACAAGTCAATTGCCCGCATTTTTTGTACCTCCAAGACTGACTTGACACTACAATGCGAAGAAGTAAAGATCTACTGGTTTCTGGTAGTTGATATGTACCTAATTCCCGCATTTTCGGACCCTTCTTAACGGGGCTCTCAAACAAACGCCTTTGATAGCAAAGTTCGAATTATCCATCAGCGCGCATCGAACGACAAAACAGTGAAGACGAATTGCCCTAGCAAGCAAAGCCCGTTTTCAGGCAGGGCTGGATATTAGGCATCCCAAATCCTCTGACGTTCGTTGTGCGTAGATCGCAGAAGCCTAGTGTTTTGAATTCTTAGCCGCTTAATACTCTATAAACACGAGAGCATGGCGCTGAACTTGGTCTTGAAGGCGCAGTCGTCGGCAGGCAAGTCCTTTACGACAAAAGCCGCTTTGCGGCTGTCCGGTACAGCGATGAAGGACCTCTCGTCGCTGTCAGCACGGGCAATCGTTTACGACGAACCCGGTTCATATGCACATGTCATGGTCTTTCTGGAAGAAGGCGAGGCATTGGTCCGAAGAGGCGACGAAAAGAACGATGTCGCTGAGATGCTGCGGCTGATGCTGTCCGAGGGGAGGTTGCGCCATGCCACGGTGGAGCGCGATCCGGACACGGGACGACTGACGACACGGTGGATTGAACAGGAGGGGCCTACAGGTTTGATCACGACGACCACACGGGGGCATCTGGATTCCGAAATTGAAACCCGCATGCTGTCGATCTGGCTGGATGAAAGCGAACGCCAAACGAAGGCAGTCATGAAGGCAGCGGCGAAGGCCGCAGCTGGGCTGGCGGACGCGGACGTGGATTTCGGCCTTTGGGATACCTTCGCAGAGTATGTTCGTCTGGGGCCGCGCGAAGTCGTGGTTCCCTTCGCACCGGCATTGGCCGAACTGATGCCTTCCCGGGCTGTTCGGGCGCGGCGTGACCTGTCGTCCATTCTGGCCTTGGTCAAAGCGTCAGCAATGGTTCACCGCGCTGGGCGAAACGTCGATCAAGAAGGCCGTCTGGTCGCGCAGCTTGAGGATTACGATGCCGCCTTGCACTGCATCGGGGATGCTGTGGCCGAAGCCCATGGACTGAAGCTGACCGAGAATGCGGAAGCGTTGCTTACGCTTCTGCGGGACAAGCTGGTAAAGCCTCTGTGTGAGACTCTGGCGCATCCTGACGGGACACCAGGGAAGACGTGCTGGGATGATAAGCGGGGGCGTCCCTATGTTGTATCGGTGCCGCCCAGCGCCGCTCAAGTTAATGTATCGCTGCCGACGATGCACTGGACCGGATTGTTCGTCGGATACGAAATGGATAGGAGCGGAAACTACGCGCCTTATGTTCGGGGGTCCGAGCGCCAACTAGTAAAGGCGCTAGGTGTGGCCAAAACTACACTTCACCGCCACCGTACGCATGCCGAGGCGGAGGGTCTGATCGAATATGAGGACGCCAACCGGCCCAGGCAGGGCCGGGGCGGTTCCTTCAAGGTCACAGAAGACGCTTGGGATGCTCTGGCAAATTTCGGCGGGGTCGGATTGCCGTCATCCGATCAAATCAAATTGAAGATGGCGGACAAGGATGAAACTGACGACATCTGGTAACAGATCGTGGCTATTGCGTGTGTGCGCAAGCGTGCATGAGCCTCTATGGGTCCGGAATTGGTGGACCAGTGAACCAGTTTGCTTATTTTTATTTTACTTCATATACTTACGCGGTCCACTGAGTGTGGACCAGCTACCAGCATGAATTCATTGTAAAAAGCTCCAACTGGTTCACTGGTCCACGAAATACGGACTGATGGAGGGTCATATACACACGGGAGCAGAACCTCGGCGGACAGCCTTCCGAGTCCCGACTGTGCTAAAAGCACGATTACTACCGGCTGGAGCTTTTGCTCCGCTAAGTCACACTGGGTGAAACAAACCACGAGCGTTCCGCCGATGGCTTCCACTATTGTAAGGCCAAGAAGTCTGAACAGGCAGACCGCTTTACCACCGCCGCGTAGCAATCGACCTTCGTGGGCGACAGTCTATTTCGCGCTGAAGCTCGGGCTGAGGTCTGCATCAAATCCATCTGGCTTGAAGTAATCCCCGATACCCGAAGCATAGACTTCCATTGCCTCTATCAGGCTTATGTAGGTCCCCTTGTTCTCGTGAATGAAGTTCCCGTCATGCAAATAGATAGTGGTTATTCCCCAGTTATTAATCGGCGCATTCTCAATCTTGCACACGACAACGATGCAATCGCTTCGTCTGTCGCGGCAGCCTTCGACAACAAAGGACTTCCCATATTCGTTTGAGGAAAATACCTCTCCGAACCTTAGCGCTCTGGAATAGTCGTCGAGCGTACCGCCTAAATCCTGCTTTGGGCAAAGAAGGAACTCTGATGGAGTAACCCAGTCCGCTTGCAAAGCACCTTCAGTAAGCGATCTAGTAATTTCTGGCAGTTTCGGTGGCTCGACTTGGGAACGGTGTTCGAAGAGCCATTCTCCAAGACTGCCACCGGACGACGACTTCGTGCTTTTGGCCCAAGCCTCGAGCTTCCTTCTGCTGGCCGCCGCCTCAGATGAAGAGACTGCCCGCATCCAGTCAAATTGTCCTGGCAAGGGTTTGGCCTTTGGCTTTTTAGGGTCAGCGAAAAACTCCTCAACCGATCCATAGGCCTCGACAATACGCTTGAGAGTGATCGGATTCAGCAAGATGTTCTCCAGCTTCGTGATCCAACGCAGGTTGTTTGGTCGATTGTTCATCCTATTGGTGTCGATGTGGTCGACGATGTGTTGCTGCGTTGGGGGTTCTCCGTGAAACGCCGTTGCTACAATTCTGTGGACCGCATCACTGCCGAACATCGCATAGCCGGTATTGCCATTCTTTTTTCCAAAGGTCCAATAATCGTCGAGCTGACGGACGCGACCGCTAGGTCGCCTCCGTCGTAAGATCGCGCCATTATCGCGGACATCAAACGTATCGTCTTTGTAGGTGCATGTCCGGGTTTCCGAATAGGTGTTGATAAAGAGGTCAGACATAGCTTGGCCTTTCGTGGTGTTTCGTCGGTTTGGCCTCTAGCGTCGGACCAAGGCGACGGATTTGCTTTGGCTCGCGAGGCGAAACTTAAGGGACTATTGAGTGAGTTTGCTTGTTCGCAAAACAAGCAATCAGAGACTCAGGCAGCTTCCGGCGTTTCAGCAAAGACCAAACTGATAGGTGTCGACTGGCCCTGGGAAACGTCTGATGACCACCGAAAGACCTCAAAGGCAGCAGCTCTGTACGGTCCCAAGAAACCGCCCTTTGCCTTTCCAACGCCGTGCCAGAACTTACCGACTGGTGACGCACGCAGTTGCTCATTGGTCCGGTAAATGTAGAGGACACGCACCCCGTCGCGTACATCTAACTTCAAAGCTTCGATGAGCGTATTGAAGTTCTTGAGCAGTTGAAAAAGCGCAACCTTAGTGTCTTGGGGAAACGACTTTCGGCCTGCCAAGATGTCGCGTGCAAAGCGATCTGAGAACCCGCCAATCTCGGCTACATCGCGAGCGGAAAGTCCTAGGTAGGAACACATGGTTGCGTAAGAGGCGTCATGCCTGTGGTTTGGTGTCATCGTTTTCTCTCCTGAGCGGCGCGGCCTCGAGCCGTCTGCCGTTTCGATTATGGTGGTTCCGGAATCGGAACCTTTCTTACTACTAGTTCCGATTCCGGAACCAGTCAACCTGTTTTACGAAACCAAAGGAAGGTCGATGAACCTATTCCGGGCTTAACCATGCTGGAGATTGAATTGAAAGCTATGCTCGGCAGCACCGGAAACTCCCGAACTAACTGTGCCGAATGCCATTCGATAGAACGATTGTCAGACCCATGCAGGTCGCGTGGGTCAGACATCAACGGAGACATTGGGGCGCACATGGTGCCACTTTCGGCGAACTTCATTGATCCGCTTCCCAAGCGGTTGCACAGCAATTACCGTAGCTCCGCAGCCGTCGAGGCGGTAACATATTGATCATTCCAGTAGCTCGGCTCATCCGCACCTGCGAGCGCGGCTATGATACTTCCTGACTATGCTCCAAGAGGCCGAAACGCCTTAGCTGTTCAACCCATTCTTTGGTGGTCATGTGGCCTTGCATACGAATCCATAAAACAATCGCAAACGCATTGTGGTCCGTGTCCGCAATCCGTTTCGCCCAATTCCGATTGAACTCCATCCACACTTCTCGTGGTACATCTGCGGCTGCCCTCGACAAGGCTCGTCTGGCGATCTTGGCCATCCGGTTTCGTTCGTTTCTCGGTCCGGAGGGTGGTGCAATCCTCGTTCTTTCGTTTCTCATACGACCGCCGCCGCCATGATTGTGACATACAGTGAAACCCGGCGAACGGCATCTGCGGCACCGCCTACCGGTCTGTTTTGAGGTTGCAGTGCATTGAAGGTCGGGCCGTGCTTCTGCCGAATACCTTGCGGCGTTCATCCAATCGGCAGCGTCTGACCGGATACCGAATCGTTTCCCGTATCGAGTGACGCCATGCTTTTTCATGCGCTTATCGGTTTCGAAAGAAACTCGACTAAACCATCTGCAAAAAGAATATGTCTTGTCATCATTATTGCAGCGACCTTGGCCCGTTAGGAATATCATATTGGTACAAAGTCCGCCGTCAATTGCTGTAGGATACCGGGACGCCATGAAAACCTCAGCGAAACGGCAGCAAATAGGGTTCTTATGCAGGATTTGATCGAAAGAATGATGTTGTCGGCGCAAGCAATCCTAACAACATTGACCGCGAAAGTTCCGCCTCCGAAGCCGGTGTCTATCGGAATAGGGTTGGTGTTTCGTTTTGAGGAAAAGACGCTGCAACAAGCGGTGGTCCAAAAGCTTGCGCGGTTGGTCAGCGCACTGCACGCCGCAGAAGTTTTGTTGGAGGCAGGATACACTCAGGAGCTAGGCGCACTTCACCGTCAGATTGAAGAGACATGTGAAGACGTAACGTTCCTTGCTCTTGGCTCCCGTGAAGAAACTCTGCCTGATAGGCATCGCGAATTTCTCGAAGCATTTTATGCGGAGGATTCTATTGACGGTAAGATCACTGGCAAACCGGTAGCCAAAAAGGCAGAAGTGCCAAGGCGAAAAATCAGGGCGTACATCGCGGAAAACGCGGGAGATGGAATAAACCAAAGTCTAATGATCAGTACCAGCCTCGCTTTGCACAACGCCTATTCCGGTTACACGCACGGGGCATCGCCGAATTTAATGGAAATGTGGTCGCCCAGTTCCGGGAATTTTTGTGTGCGGGGAATGGCAGGAACAAGTATTCAGAATGGCGCAGCAAACAGCATGTATAACTATTATTACAGGTCATACATGACTTTCTGTATGGCATTGCTGCCGTTTGGTCTGTCGCGAAACGAAGAGATGACACGTTTGTTGGATGAATTCGAAGCACAGCGAAACCCATCCAAGTGAACTGATTTCTGGACAAACAAAATTGGACACCCGCAGCCCAGAGCAACGTCGCCGCATTATGCAGGCCGTGAAGAGCAAGGATACGAAGCCGGAGTTGATCGTACGGCGAGTGCTTCACAGCTTAGGATTCCGCTTCCGGCTGCACCGCAAAGACCTGCCGGGCTGTCCCGACATCACACTCCCAAAGCACCGTAAGATCATCTTCGTACACGGCTGCTTCTGGCATGCTCACGGGTGCGCCAAAGGGCAACCCCCTAAGTCTCGGCAAGAATACTGGGTGCCGAAATTACAAGCCAACGCTCGTCGTGATCGTGACAAAATTTCTGAACTTAACGCGCTCGGCTGGGAGGTTCTTGTTGTCTGGCAGTGCGAGACCAAGGATTTGGCAGCTCTATCCCATAAACTACAATCCTTTGTAGACCCGAGGTAGAATTCGATCGACATCCTGTGTTAGTCGGGGTATCAATGCGTAGTGAATCGAGCATCGAGGACGTTACAGGAATGCGCCCAATTGGAATTGATCTATTCGCCGGTGCTGGGGGGTTGAGCTTAGGCTTTGAGCAAGCCGGGTTCGATGTGGCAGCCGCTGTAGAAGTCGATCCAGTTCATTGCGCTGTACACAAATACAATTTCCCCAATACGGCAATCATTCCGAATTCAGTCGAAGGACTAAGCGCAAAGTACATTAGAAAGGTGGCCGGTATCGGCGACGCCGTCGTAGATTGCGTTTTTGGCGGCGCACCGTGCCAAGGTTTTTCATTAATAGGCCATCGGATACTCGACGATCCTCGCAACAAGCTAGTCCTTGAGTTTGTTCGAATAGTATCACAACTCAAGGCTCGCACATTTGTATTCGAGAACGTCAAAGGCCTGACAGTCGGGAAACACAAAGAGTTCCTAAACGAACTTGTCGAGGCTTTCAGAGCGGAAGGATACGTCGTTCGCGTACCTTGGAAAGTTCTGAATGCCGGTAATTTTGGAACGCCCCAGTCTAGGGAGCGACTGATTTTGGTAGGCTGCCGAGAAGGCGAAGAACTTCCAGATTATCCGATGGCGTCGAGCAACATTGCAGGTCGCAAAAAAAGGATTGACGGATTACCGGATGGACCAACCTGCCCAGATGCAGTCGGTGATCTACCTAATGCTGACGGATTTGCATCTCTGATTGGCTCCGACTCGGTCAAAACATCCAAGTTCGGGACCCCTTCGAAGTATGCGGCAGAATTGCGGTGCGTGACCAACAGCGCATGGCACTATGGATACGTTCGGGACTGGGATTCTTCACGCCTCACTTCTAGTGCGCGAACCGAACATACCGCCATCTCGCGACGTAGATTTTCGGAAACTGTTCCGGGAGCGGTAGAGCCGATCAGCCGCTTTTTTAAGTTGCCGGTACATGGCGTCTCTAACACTCTTAGAGCCGGGACTGACGGCGCGCGCGGCGCATTTACGAGTCCGAGGCCCATTCATTACAAATTCGACCGCTGCATCACCGTGCGCGAAATGGCGCGCTTACACGGTTTTCCTGATTGGTTCCGGTTCAACGTCACGAAATGGCACGGCGCGCGACAGATCGGAAACGCTGTACCACCACCTCTAGCTCGCGCAATTGCAGCTGAACTGATGAAGGCGCTTGGCTGCGAACCCGTCCGTCCTGACTCCGTTTTGCAACTTGGCGACAACGCTCTTTTGGCTTTTGATCTTACCACGGCGGCGAAACACTTTGGTGTCGATGCGCCGCCCAGTCGCCGTGACAGAAAGAGCGGAGCAAAGAAACGCAAGCAGATAGAAATCGAGCGCGAACGCTTAGCAGAGCAAGTCTCACATGGCTAAGAGAGTGAGGAACCGATACCAGGCATTAATCGAAAAAATATTCTTCGATCACTATGACGAAGGGCTTACGGCGCTTGAATTCACCCGCCAAGAAATCAAAGACGCAGCGAAATCGCTGGAAATCGTACTGCCCGACAATCTAGGCGACGTAATTTATTCGTTCCGGTTCAGAACTGAACTTCCTCCACGCGTGCTTGCTACTCAGCCGGACGGTATGGAGTGGGTGATCGAACTAGCAGGGAGGTCCCAGTACCGATTCTCACTGGTCAAGATTAATCGCATACTTCCGCGCGATGACCTTATTTGGATCGCTATACCTGATGCTACACCTGAGATTATCCGGGCATATGCACTAGACGATGAGCAGGCACTTCTTGCCATTGTCCGCTACAACCGTTTGATCGACACTTTTTTGAGCCTTACGACCTACAGCCTTCAAAACCACCTTAGAACTACGGTTAAAGGAATAGGCCAAATCGAAATTGACGAGCTTTATGTGGGTATCGACAAGCGAGGCTGTCACTACGTCATACCGGTTCAAGCTAAAGGTGGAAAAGACCAGATTGGAATTGTGCAGACGACGCAAGACATCCGTTTTGTAGAGGAAAAGTTCCCGGGTATGCGGTGCAGAGCAATCGCAGCACAATTCATGGATGACCAGATTGTTGCATTGTTCGAACTGACGCTGCAGGAGGGCGAAATCAAGGTAGTTGACGAAAAGCACTATAAGCTTGTTCCTGCCCAGAAACTCGACCCCGTCTTAATCCGAGACTATCAGAATTGATCCTTATGACCGACATACGGGACAAAGTGTTACCGTGAAAAATAGATCGCGACTTAATGTGTGTGCCGCGCACAAAGCACCAGAGTTTGCCCGATGGGTACCCTGGGGCCGGATCAATTTCAGAATAGGCTCAAATCACAACTAGAATTTCAACACGAGTGTTCCGACGCGTTCAAATGCTGCGCCAAGGGTCACATGATTCAAACCATCGCAATTTGGTCTATTTTGAGTTCCAGCCCGAACGTTGGGTAAAGTTCAACTGGACAGCGTACTGAACCGCAGAAATCAGCTTTTCGAGTTCAACCGGTAGCCTAAGGGTAGCCTAAACAGCATTTTACCCCGAAAGAGACGCAAACCACAGCACAAGAGACTGGGATTTTTTGTTTCCGATCAATCGGTTGAAGTGGTGAGCCGTGCAGGATTCGAACCTGCGACCCACTGATTAAAAGTCAGTTGCTCTACCAACTGAGCTAACGGCCCACTCTTTTGTTGGATCTGTTCGATCCGTGGCGCTCTCTAAGGTATTTTCCCGACTGGGTTCAAGCCCTTATTTTGCACCTCGTTTCACCGTCACTTAACTTGTTTCCGGCGTCCCGATAGGCGGCCTAATTAGGGAGGTGACGCGGGGGGGTCAACCCCTTTTTTCAGGAATCTGCATCGCAGGGTGGATTCCTTTCAAACGCGTGGTTATATGCCGGCCATGCAACGAATGATGACCTCTGGTTTGCCCTTCATGAAGATGCACGGGCTTGGCAATGACTTTGTCATTGTAGATGCGCGCGCGCAAAGTGTTGAGATTTCGCCTGCGCTTGCTAGGGGAATCGGGCACCGACAGTTCGGCGTGGGTTTCGACCAGCTGGCCGTGATAGAAAACGGTAACGCAGATGCGCATCTGGTGTTTTATAACGCCGACGGGTCGACCTCAGCGGCATGCGGGAACGCCACGCGCTGTATCGCCCGTTTCCTGTTGGAAGAAAGCGGCAAATCGGAACTGACGCTGACCACCGAACGCGGCACGCTTTTTGCCTGCGATGCCGGGGACGGCATGACCTCGGTGAACATGGGGCAACCGCAGCTGGAATGGAACGAGATTCCGCTGGCTGAAGAAGTTGATACACTGGAATTGCCGATCGAGGGTACTCCGACCGCGACCGGTATGGGCAATCCCCATTGCACGTTCTTTGTCGAAAACGCCGAGGCGATTCCCCTGGAAGAATTTGGCGCGCGGTACGAATATCACCCGCTGTACCCTGAGCGCACCAATGTGCAGGTGGCGCAGGTCATCGGGCCAGATCACATCCGTATGCGCGTTTGGGAGCGGGGCGTGGGAATCACGTTGGCTTCTGGCTCGTCCTCCTGCGCGACGGCTGTGGCTGCTGCCCGACTTGGTCTGACCGGGCGCAAGGTGCAGATTGATCTGGACGGTGGCACCATTTGGGTCGACTGGCGCGAAGATGGAGTCTGGATGACCGGACCCACCTGTCATGTCTTTTCGGGCACTCTGACATCGGAATTCCTGGGGTCACTGGGATGAGCGCCCCCAAATTCACCACGCTAGGCTGTCGCCTGAACGCCTATGAGACTGAGGCGATGAAAGAGCTGTCCCAGCAAGCCGGTCTGACCGACGCGGTGGTGGTGAATACCTGCGCTGTGACGGCCGAGGCCGTACGCAAGGCCCGGCAAGAGATTCGCAAACTGCGGCGTGAGAACCCCGACGCGCGGCTGATCGTGACTGGATGTGCTGCGCAGACCGAACCCGAGACCTTTTCCCGGATGGAGGAGGTCGATGCGGTGATTGGCAACACCGAAAAGATGCAGCCCGACACCTGGAAAGGCATGGCCGCGGATTTCATCGGTGAGACTGAGGCTGTGCAGGTCGATGACATCATGTCGGTGACTGAGACGGCGGGACATCTGATTGATGGGTTTGGCACCCGCTCGCGCGCTTATGTGCAGGTCCAGAACGGCTGTGACCATCGCTGCACCTTCTGCATCATTCCTTATGGCCGCGGCAACTCGCGCAGCGTCCCTGCGGGCGTGGTGGTGGATCAGATCAAGCGGCTGGTGGACCGGGGCTATAACGAGGTTGTACTGACCGGCGTTGACCTGACCTCTTGGGGCGCTGACCTGCCCGCAGAGCCCAAGCTGGGCGATTTGGTCATGCGCATCCTGAAACTGGTGCCTGACCTGCCGCGGCTGAGGATCAGCTCCATCGACTCGATCGAAGTGGATGAGAACCTGATGCAGGCCATCGCAACCGAACCACGCCTGATGCCGCATCTGCACCTGTCGCTACAGCACGGGGATGACCTGATCCTGAAGCGGATGAAGCGCCGCCACCTGCGCGACGATGCCATCCGTTTCACGCAAGAGGCTCGCAAGCTGCGCCCCGAGATGACCTTTGGCGCCGACATTATCGCAGGCTTCCCGACCGAAACCGAGGCGCATTTCGAAAACTCGCTGAAGCTGGTCAGTGACTGCGATCTGACCTGGTTGCACGTTTTCCCCTATTCCAAGCGCGATGGCACACCAGCGGCCCGCATACCGCAGCAGATCAACGGGAACATTATCAAGGACCGCGCCGCCCGTCTGCGTGCGGCGGGTGAGGCGCAGGTCGCAAAACACCTGACCGCCCAGATCGGCAAGACCCATCACATCCTGATGGAAAACCCGCATATGGGCCGGACCGAGCAGTTCACCGAGGTCGCGTTCAACACCCCGCATACCGAGGGGCAGATTGTGACGGCCAAAGTGCTAGGGCGCTCAGACACACAGCTGACTGCCTGAGGTAAAGCTGCTTAGGTGGTGACCGCAGACACCGCTGCGGTGTCATAGAATTCCTCGTATTCACAGACCAGCCCGTCGCGAAACCGGCAAATGATCAAAATCGGCGTCTCTACCGTCTTGCCAGTGCCTTTATGCGTCCAGGCACAGGCGCCGATGCCGACAACACGGTCATCCTGTGCAATGGTGTCTTTCAGGGTCCAATGCTGCATCTCGAATGCGGCAGTCAGATCTTCCAGATATTCCTGCATCTCGGCCCGACCATCGCGCCCACGGCTGAAATCCAGCCCGTATTGGCCCCGGCCCAGCGAACGCATGCACAGATCCTCGGTCGTGTATTTTTCCCACATACCGATATCTGAAGCCTTGCAATCGTTCCATTCCGCAAAGGCTTTCCGCATCTTTTCGACATTGCTCTGCGTGTCCATAATTCGTTCTCCCAAATGTAATGCGCTGAAAATTTGCTGCCCCAAAAACAACAAAGGACGAGGCGAGTATAACACCGGCAGCCAGCCGAACAAAAAAGGCCCGGTGTCGAACACCGGGCCTCGTAGCATTCAGAAGCAAAATCCGATCAGACGGTCTTCTTGCCTTTCACACCTGCCCACAGGCGCTTGTTGACCAGGTACAACAGCACCGACAACAGCGACAGGAAGATCACACCGACGAAGCCGGAGTACTTACGCTCCATCATCTTCGGCTCGGCCGTCCACATCAGGAAGGCCGCGATGTCTTCGGACAAGGCTTCGACCGTGGCCGGGTGACCGTCAGCGAATTCCACCTGATCTTCGGCCAGGGGCGGTGCCATCGAAATCCAGCCGCCTGGGAAGGCGGTGTTTTCGTACAGGATCGTGCCGGCCTCTTCTTTTTCATGGCCAGTATAGCCATCCAGCAGCGAGGCGATGTATTCCGCGCCACCCATGCCTTTGAAGAACTGGTTGATGCCCAGACCGTAAGGACCGTGGAAGCCCGCACGGGCCTTGGCCATCAGGCTCAGGTCCGGTGCGCCAACGCCGTCATTTGCCGGGAAGTGATCGGTCGGAATGGCCGGACGGAAATCGTCCAGCTCGGGGTCGAACACTTCGAAGTTGCCCGCCGCATAGGCGATGACTTCTTCTTCCGAATAGCCCAGCGCTTCAAGGTCGCGCAGGGGCACGTATCTCAGGCCGTGGCAAGCCGCGCAAACCTCGGTATAGACTTGAAGACCGCGCTGCAGCTGGTTCTGATCCCAGGTGCCAAACGGCCCCTCGAACGAGAAGTGGAAGTCCTCGATATGCTGTTCGCCGCCGCCTGCCGCGTAGGACGCAGCAGGAGCAAGGGCGAGAGCAAACGCGGCACCGATTGCAAGTTTCTTGAACATGTTTCCGGTCCCTCTTCTTACTCGGCCGGCGTGGCGTCGGCGTCAGCCTTGCCATAATGCGCGTTGAAGTCTTCTTCGATGGTCTCGGGCTGGGCCAGAGGTTTCTCGATCACGCCAAGGATCGGCAGGATCACGAAGAAATAAGCGAACCAGTAGGCGGACGCGATCAGCGAGAAGGTCGCATAGGGCTCTTCCGCGGGCATCGCACCCAGCCACATCAGGGCAAAGAAATCGATGATCAGCAGGTAGAACCACCATTTGAACAGCGGGCGGTATTTGCCCGAACGCACAGTCGACGTGTCCAGCCAGGGCGCCAGCGCCATGGCCAGGATCGCACCGAACATCGCGATCACACCAAAGAATTTGGCGTCAACAATGCCGCCGGTGATGAAGCTGGCGAACTGCACGACCCAGACCTCACCAGTGAAGGCACGCAGGATCGCGTAGAACGGCAGGAAGTACCATTCGGGCACGATGTGCGCAGGCGTCACCAGCGGATTGGCTTCGATGTAGTTGTCCGGGTGGCCCAGATAGTTCGGCATGAAACCGACGACCGCCCAGAACACAACCAGGATCACAGCCAGTGCGAACAGATCCTTGATCACAAAGTACGGCCAGAACGGCAGCGTGTCTTTCTCGGCTTCGGCTTTCGAACCGCGGCGCACTTCAACACCTGTTGGGTTGTTGTTGCCAGTGGTGTGGAAGGCCCAGATATGCACGATCACCAGCGCCGCAATGACAAACGGCAGCAGGTAGTGCAGCGAGAAGAAGCGGTTCAGCGTGGCGTTGTCCACCGCGGGTCCGCCCAGCAGCCAGGTCTGGATCGCATCACCCACGAACGGGATCGCGCCAAACAGGCCGGTGATCACGGTTGCACCCCAGAAGGACATCTGACCCCAAGGCAGAACGTAGCCCATGAAGGCGGTGCCCATCATCATCAGGTAAATCAGCATCCCGATGATCCACGTGATCTCACGCGGGGCTTTGTACGAGCCGTAGAACAGGCCACGGAAGATGTGGATGTATACCGCAACAAAGAACAGCGATGCGCCATTCATGTGTAGGTAGCGCAGCATATAGCCGCCATTCACGTTGCGCATGATGTGTTCGATGCTGGCAAAAGCCAGATCGACATGCGGGGTGTAGTGCATCACCAGAACGATACCGGTGACAATTTGCAGCGCCAGGCAGAACGCCAGGACGATGCCCCAGATCCACCACCAGTTCAGGTTCTTAGGCGTTGGGATCATAAGGGTGTCATACAGCAGGCCGACGATCGGCAGACGGCTGTTCAGCCACTTCTCGCCATTTGTCTTCGGCTCGTAATGATCGTGGGGAATTCCGGACATCTGGGTCTCCCTTAGCCGAGCTTGATGGTTGTCGCATCCACCCATTCAACGGGCGGAACGGGCAGGTTTTCAGGCGCGGGGCCTTTGCGGATACGACCGGCAAGGTCATAGTGCGAACCGTGGCAGGGGCAGAACCAGCCACCGAAATCACCCGCATCGCCCAGAGGGACACAGCCCAGGTGGGTGCAAACGCCCATCTGAACAATCCATGCGCCGGGCGCTTCGCCTTCGGGCGACGGCATCACGCGGTTGGCATCCGTTGCGGGCGCATCGGCAGGCAGGTTGAAGTTGCGCGCCAGCGGATCAGGCAGTGCATCTACGCCTTCGGCGTCCTGTTCCTGAGCCTCTTGGATCTCAGCACCGGTACGGTGACGGATAAATACAGGCTTGCCCAGCCATTTGACGGTCAGCTGCGTGCCCGGCTCGACACCGCTGACGTCCTGGCGAATCGAGGACAGCGCCTGAACGTCTGCCGATGGGTTCATTTGGTTGATCAGGGGCCATACGGCTGCACCCGTCGCAACGACACCTGCGCCGCCTGCGACGTAGTAGAGGAAATCTCTGCGGGTGCCTTCGTGGTCTTCTGCGTGGGACACGAGGTTTTCTCCGATTCCGGCGCCCGCGATTGCGGGCAAACATGCATCAGCACCGCATCAAAGCGGCGTCTCATCGCGGCTATCTAGCCGGGAGAAATCGGTTCGTCCAGCGGTCATAGGCGCGCAGGACGCCTCAACAGGGCATTCATGTCACAACGACGGGGTATTTTTTCAAGATGGGGACAGATTTAAGCGGGAGAACCCACCGCCTGTCCAAACCTGCTGCCCATGTGATTCGGGTGAGGCATACTGAGGGCGAAACCGGCATGCAGAACTGGGTTTTGCCCCGCAAGAAAGCGGGCATCGGGCAAGATTCAGACCAGATTCTGCCACCCTATTTTCCACTTTTCTGGAATGTGTGACCAATTAAAAACTGAGTTAAAAATGTATATTTTATAACGGGTTATATACGCCTGAATTCGATTGCACTTTTAACGGGAATCCACGAAAGGCAAGGAAATTCCAACCTCTGCAGGACGTTTTCAATGTCAAACCCCGTGTCACAACTTTTTGCACCAACGCTGACCCTTTTTCTGGCCATCGCGTCTCAGGCCGTGGCCGTTGGCGATCCGGCAAAGGGTGAAAAACTATATAACCGCTGCTCTTCTTGCCACGCGATCATCAAAGATGGAGAAATTTTGGTCAAAGGCGGCATCACCGGGCCGAATCTGTATGGTGTGGTAGGTCGTGTTGCCGGATCCGAGACTGATTATCTTTACGGAAGCGAACGCCTGCCCATCGGAATGTTCACTGATGACATGATCCGTGCGGGCAACGAAGGGCTTGTGTGGACCGAGGAAAATATCATCGCTTACTCGCAAGACCCGATTGGGTTTATTCAGGATTACCTGAATGACGAAACCGCACGCCCGAACATGAGCGTGAAGCTGAAGAAAGGGGCCGAAGACATTGCTGCCTATCTGGCCACCTTCAGCAGCCAGTAATGCAAAAGGCTCCGCCCCATCCTCGGCGCGGGGCCTGTTTCCTAGGCTGGTGGGCGGGTGGCAACCATGCTTGGCCGTTCGCTGAAATCCGCGTACCACGCGGCCAACGCATCATTGCCCTTACGCCAGCCACGCGCATCATGCCGCAGGTCCAGATACCCCAGTGCGCAGGCCACAGCGATCTGGCCCATATCCAGCGGGCCCGCCAAATGGGCCATCCACCGTTGGTTCAGCGCAGCGCAGGCGCGTTCGATCTTACCCCATTGCGCATCCTTCCAAAGGTCCCACTGCTTATCCTCGGGGCGGAAACGCTCTTCATAGGCGACCGCCAAAGCTGAATCCATAATACCGTCTGCCAGCGCTTCCAGTGTCAGCACGTCCCAGCGCCCGGAACCCTCGGGGTACATCCCGGCCTTGGCGCGTGCATCCAGAAAGGCGCAGATCACCCGACTGTCGAACAATGTCGGGCCATCGGACCGCTCCAACGCGGGGATTCTGGTCAACGGCACTTTGCCCAGCAGGGAATCGGAGGGATCCAACGGCGTATTGGCAATGGTCATCACCTCGACATCGTCAAGTTGGTTGGTTTCATGCAGCAAAACCATAACCTTACGCACATAGGGGGACATCGGGCTGTGATAGAGTTTCATTCACATTCTCCTTGGCTTCAGAAACCCTACAGCAGCTGGTTTGAAACAAAACCCATCAATTGCCAGCACCTTCACCCTTGCGGAACCGCGCGGGCCTTGGCAATGTCGATCCCGTTCTCAGGGCGGGGCGAAATTCCCCACCGGCGGTATGCGGGCCAAGACCCGTAAGCCCGCGAGCGGCCCCGTTGACCGGGGTGTCAGCAGATTTGGTGAAAGGCCAGAGCCGACGGTTAAAGTCCGGATGGAAGAGAACGTGCAAGTAACGCCGGTGATACGGCGTATTTGCTCGTGATCGCCTTGGGTGACGTGTCTGTTACGAAAGGAGATCATGATGACACACACCCGCTATGCTTTTATCAAAGCCAACTGGCATTCCGATATCGTTGACCGCGCGCTGGATGGGTTTCTGGACCTCATTCCCGCCGAGCAGGTCGACGTTTATGACGTCCCCGGCGCGTTCGAGATGCCGCTGCTGGCCCGCGACCTGGCCCAAACCGGGCGTTATGCCGCGGTCGCCTGCGCCGCATTCGTCGTGGATGGCGGTATCTACCGGCACGATTTCGTTGCCCAAGCCGTGGTTGACGGGCTAATGCGCGCTGGGATGGACACAGGTATTCCGGTCCTATCGGTATCGCTGACCCCGCACCAGTATCAGGAAACCGACCACCACAATGCCATCTACCGCGACCACTTTGTGCAAAAGGGCCGCGAAGCCGCACAGGCGGCGCTGAAAATCACCCAGACCCGCGCCGGGTTGGCGGCAGCTGCGTGATGTGAACAAGGTTGGGGTCAAACGGCCCCAACCGCAAATCCGCTTGAGGCCGCGGGCCTTGCCCGCTAATCACGACGCGCAAAGGAGCATGCCCCATGTCGATGAACAGCTTTGGACACCTCTTCCGCGTCACCACCTGGGGCGAAAGCCACGGGCCCGCTTTGGGTGCCACCGTCGATGGCTGCCCGCCGGGCGTTGCGATTGACGAGGCGATGATTCAGCACTGGTTGGACAAGCGCAAACCGGGGCAGAACAAATTCACCACCCAGCGACGTGAGCCTGATCAGGTTAAAATCCTGTCCGGCGTGTTTGAAGGACAGACCACCGGCACGCCCGTGCAACTGATGATCGAGAACACCGATCAACGCTCAAAAGACTACGGCGATATCATGGACAAGTTCCGGCCGGGTCACGCCGATATCACCTATTGGCAGAAATACGGTATCAGGGATTACCGCGGTGGCGGGCGCAGTTCGGCCCGGGAAACCGCATCGCGTGTGGCCGCCGGGGGGCTGGCGCGCGAAGCAATCAAACAGATCGCTCCCAATGTGCAGATCACCGGCTATATGGTGCAAATGGGGCCGCGCAAGATTGACCGCGCCAATTTTGACTGGTCGCAGATCGAACAGAACCCGTTTTGGACACCTGACGCGGCAGCAGCCGAAGACTGGGCGACCTATCTGGATGATCTGCGCAAATCCGGCAATTCGGTCGGCGCAGTGGTTGAAGTGGTAGCCCGAGGCGTCCCTGCCGGCATCGGCGCCCCGGTATATGCCAAGTTAGACACTGATCTGGCCGCTGCGATGATGTCGATAAACGCCGTCAAAGGTGTTGAGATCGGTGAAGGTATGGCCGCTGCCGAACTGACCGGCGAAGCCAACGCAGACGAAATTTTCATGGGGCAGGACGGTCCGCAATACAGCTCCAACCATGCGGGCGGTATTCTGGGCGGTATCTCGACTGGGCAGGATCTTGTGGTGCGATTTGCGGTGAAGCCGACCTCGTCGATCCTGACCACCCGCAAAACCATCACTAAATCCGGTGAGGAAACCGAGATCATTACAAAAGGGCGCCACGATCCTTGCGTCGGCATCCGTGCTGTGCCCGTGGGCGAGGCAATGATGGCCTGCGTCATCCTCGACCACTTGCTGCTGCACCGTGGCCAGATCGGAGAGAACCGTGGACGGATCGGCTGATCTGCGCGCGCGCCTGCGCGCCATCGTCGCGCAGCGGATGGAGACCGACCCGGCGCATGATCTGGCCCATCTGGACCGGGTTTGGGTGAACGCGCAGGCCATTGCGGACGATCAGACCGACATGCCCGTGTTGTTGGCTGCCAGCTATCTGCATGATCTGGTGAACCTGTCCAAAGACGACCCGGATCGCCATCTGGCATCCCGCAAGTCCGCGCAGGAATCAGAGCCTATACTGAGCAAACTTGGCTATAGCCCAGACCAAACTCGCGCCATTCAGCATGCGATTGAGGCACACAGCTTCTCTGCCAATATCACGCCAGTCTCACCCGAGGCCTGCATTCTGCGTGACGCGGACCGGCTTGACGCGCTGGGCGCGATTGGCATTGCGCGGAACTTTTCGGTTTCAGGCGCTTTGGGACGGGCGCTGTACGATCCGGCTGATCCGTTTGCCGCAAATCGGTCCTTGGACGATCTGACCTATTCGCTGGATCACTGGAAGGTAAAGCTGCTGGGCCTGCCCAGTGACATGCTGACCGAGGGCGGAAAAACCCTTGCACGACAACGCATCGAGCTGATGATCCGCTTTCTGGAGGACTTCGCGGACGAGATCGGCCAGTCTCTGCCTGCGGACTGGACGAATTCCTGATTCCACGCGTTGATCTTTGTCGAACAAAGGCGCAGGTTCGCGCCGATGGCAAAACCGTTAACATCGCATCGACCGCTGCTGGCCGTCGCTCTGAAAACGAGCGCGGTGTTTTTGTTCACCGTGATGGCTGGGTTGATCAAGTCGCAGTCTGATCACTTTCCACCCGGCGAGATGGTGTTCTTCCGATCACTGTTCGCCATTCCAGTGATCGTCATCTGGCTGATCTCACGCGGAGAATTGGCGCAAGGCTTTGTTGTTCGCAAACCCATGGGCCATTTCTGGCGCGGCGTACTTGGGACCACAGCGATGGGGCTGACCTTTACTGGCCTTGGTCTGATCCCCCTGCCCGAGGCCACGGCAATTGGTTACGCGACCCCGATTTTCACCCTGATTCTGGCCGCGATCATGTTGGGCGAGCGCATCCGCAAGATTCGGATCGCCGCCGTGGCAATTGGCCTTTTGGGTGTTCTGATCATGATCTGGCCCCGACTAGGCGGCAACAACATGGAGGCCGCCGCAACCATCGGCGCGCTGTGCATACTAGGAGCGACCGTTGCACGCGCCTTTGTGCAGATTCACATCCGGCAGTTGGTGCAGGTCGACCACCCGGCGGCCATTGTGTTTTATTTCTCGATGACCGCGACCTTGCTGTCCGGTCTGACCGTTTTCTGGGGCTGGGTCCTGCCCACGTGGGAGCAAGCCGCCGTGTTGATTCTGGCCGGGCTGATCGGCGGTGTGGCGCAGATTCTGGTGACCTCGTCCTATCGCTTTGGTCAAGCGTCGATGTTAGCGCCCTACGACTATACTTCGATGTTGTTTGCCATTGTCATCGGCTATTTCTGGTTCAGCGAACTCCCGACACTGGTGATGTTGATCGGTGCGGCACTAGTGATCGCCGGCAATATTGTGGTGATCTGGCGCGAACATCAGCTGGGTCTGGAACGTGGACGCGCCCGCGCCGTCACAGATCCCAAAGCCTGACCTTTACCTTTGCCAAACTTCCCCTAGGGTGTGGCGCGACACAAAATGAGGGTTCCCCATGAGCGACGCGCAGGATCACAAGGAAAAGATGCAAAAGGTGCAGGCTCAGCACCGCAAGAAAGTCTCAGAGGCGGTCGATCCCGACCGTGGGCTGGTGCTGATCAACACCGGCAAAGGCAAGGGCAAATCCTCGGCTGCTTTTGGCGTGGTAATCCGCGCCCTGGGTTGGGGGCAGAAGGTCGCCGTGGTCCAGTTCATCAAGGGCAAGTGGAAAACCGGCGAGCGGCGTTTCTTCGAAGAACGTGATCTGGTCACCTGGCACACGATGGGCGAGGGCTTTACCTGGGACACCCAAGACCGCGAGCGTGACATCGCAGCCGCTAATGCCGCCTTTGACAAGGCCCGCGCGCTGATGGCCAGCGGGGATTATGATCTGGTGGTACTGGATGAGATCAACATCGCCCTGCGTTATGAATATCTGTCGGTTGATCAGGTGATTGACGGGCTGAACGAGCGATCAGACAAAACCAGCGTGTTCCTGACCGGGCGGGACGCTCCGCAAGCGCTGCGCGACTATGCCGATCTGGTCACTGAAATGACCGAAGAAAAGCACCCGTTCCAAGCCGGGATCAAAGCACAGCGCGGCGTGGATTTCTGAAAACAGAGTCTAAACAGCCCCAAACCGGGGCTGTTATCCCGCCCGGTTTTCATTGAGAAACCGGACCGACCCGCGTTGGCTGGCGGCGCTGTCAGGTAAACGGTCGGATGACTTGGCATCTGTGGCAGGTTTTTTCTTGTCGACATAGGCGCAAAAATCGTCGTCACAACAGCAGCCGCACGCGGTTGCGGCCTCGTACCGTGCCATGATTTCGTCCAGCGGATCGCCCATACCAAGCTCTTTCCATGCCAGTCTGTTTCGTTTCCGAGGCGGCGGCGGGCTCTCACCAAGTCACGCGCTAAGCCCGCAAACCGCCTCGAAATTCGGTGCCGGATAGTATCATACCCAGCGTTGCTTTTTATCTGATTATTTTAGTCGGGAATTGCAAGAGCAAAAGCGCCATGTGATCAGGTGTGATGCGTTTGATGAGCGGATGAGCCGCCTGTTCTTAAAACAAGCGACTCACAGACATAAAAGTGGGCGTATTTCACACTCAGGCGGTTGCGCCCTGTTCCGACGCGCTAAGCGAGATCACAGCAACCACCGCCGCACCATTCAGCCAGTAGTAAATTGCGTCCAGCCCCGTAAAACCAAACAGGCTAGGTGCGGCCAGGAACGTGACGCCGACGAGCAAATCAACCGCCAGGTGGAATTTATAGGGCAGAACCCGCCAGACGCCGAGATGGTGGTCGGTCAGCACGGTCAGAACAAGCGCCGCGACACCGGTGACTACCGACAGCCACAACGCCATTGGGTTGGATTGCCCCAGCCCTAAAACAAAAGGCAACACCATCAGCGCCAGAGCAACCGGATAATCAAGATAAGCATGCACAGTGCGGGTAACAAAACGGACAGACATTGTTTTTTCCTTTCCTAACTTGGCATGGCACCAAGTTAAGATTGGATAGTCGGACGTTTAATTCTGGATCGTTCGCGAAACATTGCAGATCGTTCGAAGATCCAGCGGATCAGTGCATGGACCGGTAAGCTGCCGGAGACAGGCCAATCTGTTTCTTGAACACGCGGGAAAAGGCCGCTTCTGACGCATAGCCAACCTCGGCCGCCGCATCCGCCACGTTCCAGCGATTCTCAGTCAGGCCGTGACAGGCGATCTGCATGCGCCAATCCGTCAGATATTGCATGGGGGTCGCGTTCATCTTCTCGGCAAACAACTGCGCGAAGGCGGTACGTGACATCCCGGCCTCACGCGCCAGTGACTCGACACTCCATTCCTGTGCGGGGGCCTGATGAAAGGCGGTCAGCGCCCGCGAGATGCGCGGATCAGCGAATCCGGCCAAGGCGGTATCGCTGGGGCTTTGGTATTCCAGATGGGCGCGTATGGCTTGCGCAAACAGCACTTCGGACAGCTTCAGGGCGATCAGGTCGCCCCCGATACGGGCACCGTTGATCTCGGACCCGATCATGCGCAGGGTCGCTTCGATCCAGGCACCGGCCTCTTCGCCGTAGTTTTCGATCAGAATGTACGACGGCAAGCGGTCGATCAGCATATGACCTGCGCCCCTTCGTCCCGGCGGACCAGTGAATGAGAAATGGCCGCACACCAGCTGAGTATCGCGGCTTTTATCCTCGCCCCCGTAAATCAGGACGCCGTCGCCCTGATAACCGGACTCCTCCAGAACCTGCTCTAATGGCAACGCGTCCAGTGGCTTGATCTCATTGCACAGCAGCGCGTGCGCGGCCCCGTGCGGGATCAGGATCAAATCGCCTTGCTTGAGCCGCAGCGTTTCCCCTGTGTTAGAGACATAAACCTTCAATTCGCCGCGCTGAACAAAGTGGAAGCGGGCGACATTTTGATAGGCAGGGACCTGGATACCGAAAGGCGGCGTGAATGACGTGCGGAAATAGAATGTCCCCCGCAAGGACAGGCGGGTGAGGATATCGCTGAGCAGGTCCAACATGGGCGTAACCTATCGCTGCCTGCGCTGCCGTCCAGCCCGTTGAACGATCTGCACAAGAACTTGAACGGCGGGCAAAGAAAAACCCCCACGAAACGCGGGGGTTCCTAACTGTGCGTTTCTGGTCAGATCAGGCGCGAACCAGCGCCTCATAATCTGCGGCGATCTCGCGGGTCAGATCTCCGACTTCGAAAGCGTAGTCGCCGATTTGCCCCACCGGAGTGACCTCGGCCGCCGTCCCGGTCAGCCAGCATTGCTCGAAATCAGCCATTTCTTCGGGCTTGATACGACGTTCGATCACGTTGATGCCCTTGTCTTTCAGCATCTGGATCACGGTCTGACGGGTGATGCCGTTCAGGAAGCAATCGGCCAACGGAGTATGTACCTCGCCATCCTTGACGAAAAACACGTTGGCACCGGTCGCCTCGGCCACATAGCCGTTGTAATCCATGAACAGCGCGTCCGAGCAGCCCTTGGCCTCGGCCTTGTGCTTGGAAATGGTGCAGATCATGTAGAGACCCGCCGCCTTAGCGTGAACCGGGATGGTTTCCGGACTTGGGCGTTTCCATTCGGCGATGTCCAGCTTGGCGCCTTGCATCTTAGCGTCGCCATAATAGGCGCCCCAAGGCCAAACCGCGACGGCCATACGTACGGGGTTTCGAGCCGAGGCCACGCCCATATCTTCGCCCGAACCGCGCCAGACCAGCACCCGCACATAGGCGTCCTGCAGACCGCTGGCTTTCAGGGTTTCTTCCTTGGCAGCTTCGATCTGATCGATCGTATAAGGCATCGGCATGTCCAGCGCGTCGGCAGATGCGATCAGACGCTCGGAATGCTCGCGGCTTTTGAAGATCTTGCCGTTATATGCGCGCTCACCTTCGAACACCGAGGACGCATAGTGCATTGCATGAGACAGGATGTGTACATTGGCATCGCGCCAAGGCACCAGTTCACCGTCTATCCAGATCACGCCGTCACGATCATCATACCCCGCCATGCGAAACCTCCTGAACTGGGTTGAATTTTTCGCTTGTTGCGCCATTTAAGTCCGATGCGGACATAAAGTTGCGCAGAAACTGCGGTTCGATACCTGTCCACTCTTGGAATGTCAATAACGCTGACATAAAGTCGGTCCTGAGTAACGAATGAGGCAAATGATGTCGGATACGCGCCCCGCCCAAGTGTTTGGCGGTGAAAGCCTTTTGTTTTTGACCGACGAACAGTTGCGACAAGGGATCGAAGCGATGTTTTTCGCTTACCGGGGCTTTACCGCCGATCCTGATCGCATTCTGGCGCAACTCGCCTATGGTCGAGCCCATCACCGCGCCGTTCATTTCATCAACCGCGCGCCAGGAACGACCGTGAACAACTTGCTGGCGATCCTGGGCGTGACGAAACAGTCGCTGAACCGGGTACTGCGGACCTTGATCGATGACGGGCTGGTCGAAAGCCGCGTGGGCACAGTGGACAAGCGCGAACGCCATCTGTTTCTGACCGAAAAAGGCAAGGCGCTTGAGGCCAAACTCTCTGAGGCTCAGCGGGTGCGAATGCGCGCCGCCTACAAGGATGCGGGCCCCGAGGCGGTATCAGGATTTCGTAAAGTACTTGAAGCAATGATGGATGCTGATATGCGTCATGCTTACACGAAACTGCGGGATACGACCTCATGAGCGATTTGGATGCCCATCTGCTGATCGTCGACGACGATGAGCGTATTCGTGATCTGCTCAAGAAATTCCTGATGCGCAGCGGGTTTCTGGTGACCGCCGCCCGTGATGCCGCCCATGCGCGGCGGGTACTTTCGGGGCTGGACTTCGACATGATCGTTCTGGACGTGATGATGCCGGGCGAAGACGGCGTAAGCCTGACCAGAACTCTGCGCGAAACCCATTCAACCCCGATCCTGCTGTTGACCGCGCGTGGTGAGACCGAACACCGGATCGCCGGGCTTGAGGCTGGCGCGGACGATTACCTGGCCAAGCCGTTCGAGCCAAAAGAGCTTTTGCTGCGCATCAACGCGATCCTGCGGCGGATGCCTGAAACACCAGCGCAAGATACGGCGACCAAGATTTTGACCCTCGGCCCGATCCGCTATGACGTGGAACGTGGTGAGATGTGGCAGGGCGAAGAACCGGTGCGTCTGACTGCGACGGAAAGCCAGTTGATGAAGATCTTCTCGACCCAACCCGGTGAGCCGATCAGCCGCGCCAAGCTGGTCGAGGATCTGGGCCGCGACAAGGGACAGGCGCAGGAACGCGCGGTGGATGTGCAGATCACCCGGCTGCGGCGCAAGATCGAACAAGACCCAAAGCAGCCACGTTATCTGCAGACGGTCCGGGGCGCCGGGTATATGCTGGCGCCGGATTGATCAGGCCGCTTCGCGGCAACTATTGGCCTTCGGCGAAGGTATTTTTAGCCAGATGAACAGGGGATCAATATGAAAACCGCCCTTTTGACTCATGCGGATTGTCTGGCGCATGTCACCCCGGATGGGCACCCTGAGCGGGTGGCCCGGCTGGAGCATATCCTGCATGCGTTGGAGTCATTGGACCTGAACCGGGTGACAGCGCCACTGGCGGCGGATGACGATCTGCTGCGCATACATCCGGAAAGCTACATCCGGGATGTACGCAAAATGCGCCCCGCAGAGGGCTTTGCCCAGATCGACGGGGACACGTTCATGTCTCCGGGCTCGGTCGATGCGGCCTATCGCGCGGCGGGGGCTGTGGTGCGGGCGGTGGATATGGTGCTGGGCGGTGAGGCGCAAAATGCCTTTTGTGCGATCCGGCCTCCGGGGCATCACGCCGAGACTGACACCGCGATGGGGTTTTGCCTGTTCGGCAATGCCGCGCTGGCGGCGAAACATGCGCTGGATCACCACGGGCTGAACCGTGTCGCAGTGGTTGATTTTGACGTGCATCACGGCAATGGCACGCAGGATTTGCTATGGGATGAGAAACGCGCACTTGTGATCACCAGCCAGCAGATGCCGTTGTGGCCCGGATCGGGGCGTCCGGATGAAACCGGCGCGTATGAGACCATTCTCAACATCCCCCTGTCCCCCGGTTCCGGCGGGGCCGAGATGCGTGCGGCCTATGAAACACAGGCTTTCCCGCGCCTGCGCGCCTTCAAGCCGGACCTGATCATCATCTCGGCTGGATTTGACGCGCATCAAGACGATCCTTTGGCCAATCTGAACTGGTCCACAGGTGACTTTGCCTGGGTCACCGCAGAGCTTTGCAACATAGCCGATGAGCTTTGCGGGGGACGTATCGTCTCGACTCTGGAAGGCGGGTATGATCTGAACGCACTGGCCCAGGCCACACTCGCCCATGTGGAAGAATTGATGAAGGCAGCCCGATGACCGATACTCCAGTAGACCAGATGACATTCGAACAGGCGATGAAAGAGCTTGAGGCCGTTGTTGGCCAGCTCGAGCGCGGCGATGTGGCGCTGGACCAGTCCATCGCGTTGTATGAGCGCGGCGCGGCGTTGAAAAAGCGCTGCGAGGAGGAGTTGAAGCGGGCCGAAGAAAAGGTGGCCGCTATTACTCTGGACGCCAACGGTCAGCCGACCGGGACGACGCCTGTCGAAGGTCAGTAAATGTTTCGTGAAATACTAGCGCAGGATGCGGCGCGGATTCAGGATCAGTTCGATCTGGTTCTGGGCGCGCTGGACGATCTGAATGTGACCCGTGCGATGGCCTATGCCACCAAAGGTGGCAAACGGTTACGTGGGTTTCTGGTGCTGGAAAGCGCGCGCCTGCACGGCGTGGATGCAAGTCGCGCCGTTTGGCCCGCCACCGGGATCGAAGCGCTGCACGCGTACTCACTAGTCCATGACGATCTGCCCTGTATGGATGACGACGATCTGCGCCGTGGGCGGCCCACGGTTCATGTGAAATGGGACGAAGGCACCGCCGTTCTGGCCGGGGACGCGTTGCAGACGCTGGCCTTCGAACTCTGCACCCGTCCCGAGGTCGGCACGGCCGAGGTTCGGGCAGAATTGGCTCTGACCCTTGCCAAGGCCTGCGGAGCGCAAGGTATGGTGCTGGGTCAGGCGCTGGATATCGCGGCGGAAACGGCTGCAGCACCGCTGACCCTGGACGAAATCACGCGCCTTCAAGCGGGTAAGACCGGTGCCCTTATTGAATGGTCCGCATGTGCAGGCGCACGTTTGGCGCAGGCCGACCCCGGGCCGTTGCGCCAATATGCCCGGGCACTGGGGCTTGCTTTTCAGATCGCGGACGACATTCTGGATGTCGAGGGTGATGCCGAAAAGGCTGGAAAACGCCTGCAAAAGGATGCCCAGGCTGGCAAGGCCACATTTGTTTCACTGTTGGGTCTGGAAGCAGCCAAAGCCCGTGCGGCGGAACTGGTGGATCAAGGCTGCGCCGCACTGGACGGCTATGGCGCATCGGCAGAAACCTTGAAGGACGCCGCCCGCTTCGTTATTGCCCGGGACAGCTAAGCCAGGAACGCCAAATGTCTGACCGCCCGAAAACGCCTTTGCTGGACCTTGTGAGCCGTCCTGCGGATCTCAAGCAGTTCTCGGATGCGCAACTGCATCAGGTGGCGCAGGAATTGCGAACCGAGACGATTTCGGCCGTGTCCGTCACAGGTGGGCACTTGGGCGCGGGCCTAGGTGTAGTCGAGCTGACCACCGCGTTACATGCGGTATTCGACACGCCCCGCGACAAGATCATTTGGGATGTGGGGCATCAGTGTTATCCGCATAAGATCTTGACCGAACGGCGCGACCGTATCCGAACCCTGCGCATGAAGGACGGACTGAGCGGGTTCACCAAGCGCAGCGAAAGCCCGTATGATCCGTTTGGGGCAGCGCACAGTTCGACCTCGATCAGCGCTGCGCTTGGATTTTCCGTGGCCCGCGATCTGGGAGGCGTCACGCCCGAAGGGCTGGGTGACGCAATTGCCGTGATCGGCGATGGGTCGATGTCGGCGGGTATGGCCTTTGAGGCGATGAACAACGCCGGTCATCTGGGCAAACGCCTGATCGTCATCCTTAATGACAATGAGATGAGCATCGCCCCGCCCGTCGGTGCACTGTCCAGCTATCTGTCGCGAATTTACACCGAAGCCCCGTTCCACGAATTGAAAGCCGCTGCCAAGGGTGCGGTCTCGCTTCTGCCTGAACCGTTCCGAGAAGGTGCAAAACGGGCCAAGGAAATGCTGAAAGGCATGGCGGTGGGCGGCACGCTGTTCGAAGAGCTTGGCTTTTCCTATATCGGGCCTCTCGACGGTCACGACATGGATCAGTTGCTGCCGGTTTTGCGCACGGTCAAAGCACGGGCGACCGGTCCGATCCTGATCCATGTGCTGACAAAAAAGGGCAAGGGCTACGCGCCCGCCGAGCAGGCCCGCGACAAGGGCCACGCCACCGCGAAATTTGACGTGGTCACGGGCGAGCAGAAAAAGGCCCCGTCCAACGCGCCGTCATATACGTCGGTCTTTGGCAAAGCGCTGGTTGATGAGGCGGGGCGCGATGACAAGATCGTGGCTGTCACGGCCGCAATGCCGGACGGCACCGGGTTGAACCTGTTTGCCGAACGCTACCCGTCGCGCTGTTTCGACGTCGCAATTGCGGAACAGCACGGCGTGACCTTCGCGGCGGCGCTGGCGGCTGGCGGTATGAAACCGTTCTGCGCGATGTATTCGACCTTTTTGCAGCGCGGCTATGATCAGGTGGTGCATGACGTGGCCATTCAGCGCCTGCCGGTGCGTTTTGCCATCGACCGTGCAGGGCTGGTGGGTGCTGATGGCGCAACCCATGCGGGATCCTTCGATATTGCCTATCTTGCCAACCTGCCCGGCATGACCGTCATGGCCGCTGCGGATGAGGCCGAACTGATGCACATGGTGGCCACGGCGGCGGCCCATGATGACGGTCCCATTGCGTTCCGCTATCCGCGCGGCGAGGGTGTGGGCGTCGACCTGCCTGAAGGAGGCGAGGTGCTTGAGATCGGCAAAGGCCGCATGATCCAAAAAGGTGCGCGCGTGGCGCTTTTGTCCTTTGGCACCCGCTTGGCCGAGGTGCAGAAGGCCGCCGAGGCCCTTTCAGCCCGCGGGATCACACCCACCATCGCCGACGCCCGTTTCGCCAAACCGCTGGACCGTGATCTGATCCTTGATCTGGCCGCTAACCACGAGGCTCTGATCACCATCGAAGAAGGTGCCGTTGGCGGATTTGGCAGCCACGTGGCACAGCTATTGGCGGATGAGGGTGTGTTCGATCACGGGCTGAAATACCGCTCGATGGTGCTGCCGGATATCTTCATCGATCAGGCCAGCCCAGCGGACATGTATGCCGTTGCGGGCATGAATGCCGAACAGATCGAAGCCAAGGTTCTGTCGGTTCTGGGCGTCACAACAATAGGCGAAAAACGCGCCTAAGCGGTTACCGGAACACGATTCGGGAATGCATGTGGTGCCTCAAGAGGGACTCGAACCCCCGACCTTGTCCTTACGAAGGACCTGCTCTACCAGCTGAGCTATTGAGGCAAGCGAGGGTTCGTTTAAACGGTCGGGGTGGTACGCGCAAGCCTACTTCTTTTTGGTTTCCTCGTGCTTTTTCCACGCGTTTGGGCAAGCTGTGCTGTTGACCGCTCGACCCCAACGCGAACATTCAGTGACAACGAATGTGAATTTATTGTAACGGCGCGGGTTAGGGATTGTTGCTTGCGTATTATTTCGATATTTCATGAAATATGATAAATCGAATAACAAACCAACTCGCTGTCCTTGGCCACCCGCAACGTATTTCGGTGTTTCGTATATTGATGCGACGCTTTCCTGACGCCGTTCCGGCGGGTGAATTGGCGACAGAGCTGAGTATCAAACCCAGCACTCTGTCGAACTATCTGAACGCATTGCAACGATCCGGGCTGGTGACGCAGAAACGGTCGGGGACTTCCCTGCTTTATTCGGTTGAAATGAAGAACGTTCAGAACATGCTGGGCTTCCTGCTGAACGATTGCTGCCGTGGCCGCCCTGATATCTGCATGCCATCCGAGCAAGGAAACGGCGCAATGACGGGCCGCAAATTCAACGTGTTGTTTATCTGCGTTGGCAACTCGGCACGTTCCATTTTTGCCGAGACCCTGCTGCGAGACATCGCTGGGAACCGGTTCAACGTCTACTCAGCTGGCACAAAATCGTTTTCCGAGCTGAAGCCGATGGCCATGCAAGTGCTTGAGGACAAGGGTCATGACACCTCGGGTTTACGGTCCAAAAGCATATCTGAATTCTCGGGCCCCGACGCGCCCGAGTTGGATTTCGTTTTTACTGTCTGCAACAAGGCCGCAAACGAAGAATGCCCCGCCTGGGAAGGTCAGCCGATTAGCGGCCACTGGGGTATGATCGATCCGGTCCAGACCGAAGGCACAGACGCCGAAAAAAGCCTAGCGTTTCAGAACACTTATGGCGCGCTCAAGCGCCGGATTGAAGCCTTCACCTCTTTGCCGGTCGAAAGTCTTGACCGGATCGCATTGCAATCTGCTGTCGATGACATCGGCAGAACGCCCGTCGAGGAAGAACAATGACAACTTACGCACTGAACGGTTTGGGCCGGATGGGAAAGCTGGCCTTGAAACCATTGCTGGAAAAAGGCGCCAAGATCGCCTGGATCAATGATGCAGTGGGCGACCCCGAAATGCACGCGCATCTGCTGGAGTTTGACACCGTGCATGGCCGCTGGGATGCCAATTTCGAGCATGACGCAGAGAGTGTCACGATCAATGGCACCCGCCTGCCTTTTATTGGCACCAAGGACCTGAATGCCCTTCCACTGGACGGTGTCGATGTGGTGATCGATTGTACAGGCGTATTCAAGACCGAGGCCAAGCTGGCCCCATATTTCGAGGCTGGCGTGAAAAAGGTTGTCGTCTCGGCTCCGGTCAAGGAGGGACCGACTGCCAATATCGTCATGGGCGTCAACGATGCCACCTATGACCCGAACAAGCACCTAATCATCACTGCGGCCTCATGCACCACCAACTGCCTGGCGCCTGTGGTCAAGGTGATCCATGATAACCTGGGCATTCGACACGGATCGATGACCACAATCCACGACGTGACCAACACGCAAACCATTGTGGATCGACCGGCCAAGGACCTGCGCCGCGCACGCTCGGCGTTGAATTCTCTGATCCCGACCACCACCGGATCGGCCACCGCAATCACGCTGATCTACCCCGAACTCACGGGGCGGCTGAACGGCCATGCAGTGCGTGTGCCGTTGCTGAACGCCTCGCTGACCGATTGCGTATTCGAAGTCGAGCGGGAAACAACTGCTGAAGAGGTCAACGCCCTGTTCAAAGCCGCTGCCGAAGGGGACTTGAAAGGTATTCTGGGTTATGAAACGCGGCCTTTGGTGTCGACCGACTACACCAATGATACACGCTCTTCGATCGTGGATGCGCCTTCGACCATGGTGGTGAACGGAACGCAGGTAAAGATCTATGCCTGGTACGACAATGAAATGGGTTATGCGCACCGCCTGGTGGACGTTGCCCTTATGGTTGGGTCGGGGCTGTGACCCAACGGCCCGAGGGTCTGTCAGCCTATATCGCGGTCACAGCCGCCTATTGGGCGTTTATGCTGACCGACGGTGCGTTGCGCATGTTGGTGCTGTTGCATTTTCATTCGCTGGGCTTTTCTCCGGTGCAGCTGGCCTATCTGTTTGTTTTGTATGAGGTCGCAGGGATCGTGACCAATCTGACGGCGGGCTGGATCGCGGCGCGGTTCGGGTTGGCCTCGACGCTTTATGCCGGTCTGGGACTTCAGGTTCTGGCCTTACTGGCGATGACGCAACTGGACCCGAATTGGACCATCGCAGCATCGGTGACCTTTGTGATGATGGTGCAAGGGGCCAGCGGCGTGGCCAAGGACCTGGCCAAGATGTCCTCGAAATCTTCTGTGAAACTGCTGGCACCCACCGAGGGGGGCGGGCTTTTTCGTTGGGTAGCGGTGCTGACCGGATCCAAGAATGCGGTGAAAGGGCTGGGCTTTCTGCTGGGTGCGGTGATGTTGGCCACTTCGGGATTCATGATGGCGATCCTGATTATGGCCGCAGTTCTGGCGCTGATATTGATTGGAGTAATACTGTTCATGCCCGCAGGTCTGCCCATGGGCCGCAAAGGGGCAAAATTCTCCGAGGTGTTCTCGAAATCCGCCAATGTGAACTGGCTTTCGGCGGCGCGTGTCTTTCTTTTTGGCGCCCGAGACGTGTGGTTCGTGGTCGGCATCCCGATCTATTTCTACGCCGTGCTGTCCGACGGCACCCAAGAAGGAAACCGCGCAGCCTTTTTCATGATCGGCTCTTTCATGGCAGTCTGGGTTATCCTTTACGGCGCTGTTCAAGCCAGCGCGCCCAAGATTCTGCGCGCCAGTGAACGCAGCGAAGCAGACCTGATCCGCTCCGCCCGCAGCTGGGCCGCAGCTTTGTTTTGCGTACCCGCCGCATTGACGATTGTGGTGCTGTTCTCTTCAGGCCCCGAAACATGGTTAACCGTCACGCTGGTTCTGGGCCTGCTGCTGTTCGGCGCGGTGTTCGCAGTCAACTCATCGCTGCATTCCTACTTGATCCTGGCCTTCACAAAATCGGAACGGGTGACGATGGATGTCGGATTTTACTACATGGCCAATGCAACGGGCCGTCTTGTAGGCACCGTCCTGTCCGGGCTGACCTATCAAATCGGAGGTCTTTCCCTGGTCCTGGGCACCGCAGCCGCGATGGTTGCACTGGCAGCGCTGGCATCGGGCAAGCTGACCGATCAAACCGCTGACGCCTATTCTTGAATGTCGTCGTACACTACCTGACCGCCCGGCCGCCTATAGCTGTGTTTCAGCAAACTTGGCGACCCCGGCAGGATTCGAACCTGCAACCTGCCCCTTAGGAGGGGGCTGCTCTATCCAGTTGAGCCACGGGGCCGCGCAAGGCTCTCTGTAACCCGGTTTTTTCAGGTTGTCATGACCTTTGCACAACAGTTGTAAATCAAGTCCCGTTCACGCTACCATCGGGCAAAACAACAGTGCAGGTGCCCTCCGTGACCACAGAAACAAAACGTCCGCTTACCCTTCGTGATGTATCCGAAGCGTCAGGGGTGTCCGAAATGACGGTCAGTCGGGTCCTGAGGAACCGGGGCGACGTGTCCGATGCTACCCGCACCCGCGTTTTGGCTGCCGCGAAAGAGTTGGGATACGTTCCTAACAAGATTGCAGGCGCGCTGGCTTCCAGCCGCGTAAATCTGGTTGCGGTGATTATCCCGTCGCTGTCCAATATGGTCTTTCCCGAGGTTCTGACCGGTATCAATCAGGTGTTGGAAGACACTGAATTGCAGCCCGTTGTCGGCGTCACCGATTACCTGCCCGAGAAAGAAGAAAAAGTCCTTTACGAGATGCTCTCGTGGCGGCCGTCGGGTGTGATCATCGCGGGACTGGAACATACCGAAGCAGCCCGCGCAATGCTGGATTCAGCCGGAATTCCGGTGGTCGAGATCATGGATACGGACGGCAAACCAGTGGACGCGATGGTCGGCATCTCACACCGCCGTGCCGGGCGTGAAATGGCTGCTGCGATCCTGAAAGCGGGTTATCAACATATCGGTTTCATGGGCACCAAGATGCCGTTGGACCACCGCGCGCGGAAACGCTTTGAAGGTTTTACCGAAGTGCTGGGCAAGAACGGGATCGAGATCGAAGATCGCGAGTTCTACTCCGGCGGCTCGGCCCTGGCCAAGGGGCGCGAGATGACGCAGGCCATGCTGGATCGTTCACCAGATCTGGATTTCCTGTATTATTCCAATGATATGATCGGTGCTGGTGGATTGCTGTACCTGCTGGAACAGGGCATCGACATACCGGGACAGATCGGTCTGGCCGGGTTCAACAATGTGGAACTGCTGCAGGGGTTACCACGCAAGCTTGCCACGATGGATGCCTGCCGTCTTGAGATCGGGCGCAAGGCGGCCGAGATTATCGCCACGCAATTGGCCGATCCGAATACCGAGGTCGACACGCGTCTGACACTGACCCCCAAGATCAGCTATGGCGACACCCTGAAGCGGCGCTAAACTCATGGCGCCGCGGCGGCTGGACAACAAAACGGCCCGCGCGCTGTTTATGGATCACCATGCGCTGGCCGAACCGCCTTCGGGCGGGGCCAAAGGTGCGGAGTTATTGGGCTTGATCCACCGACTGGGCTTTGTTCAGCTGGACAGTATCAATACCGTGGCCCGCGCCCATGACATGATCCTGTATTCGCGCAGGCCATCCTATCGCGCCAAAAACCTCAAACAACTTTACGAACGTGACAAGGCGCTGTTTGAACACTGGACTCATGACGCTGCTGTCATCCCGATAGAGTTTTACCCCCATTGGCATCTGCGTTTTCAACGTGATGAGACCTTGTTGAAATCCCGCTGGAAAAACTGGCGCCGGGATGGATTTGAGCAGCAATTTGCCTCTGTCCTGCAACACATCCGCGATCATGGCCCGGTCTCGTCCTCGGATGTGGGCAAGGACGAGAAAAAGGGCTCGGGCGGTTGGTGGGATTGGCACCCATCGAAAACGGCGCTTGAGTTCCTGTGGCGGTCGGGCGCGCTGACCGTGGTTGGCCGCAACGGGTTTCAAAAACAATACGATCTGACCGAACGGGTCATCGAGACGCATCTGTGTCCTGGCAACATACCCTGCAACGCCAAGGAAACCGTGGATTGGTTGTGCAATGCAGCGTTGGACCGGCTGGGATTTGCCACACCCGGAGAGCTGGCGGCATTCTGGGATACGGTCAGTGTTAGCGAGGCCAAGAACTGGTGTAATAAGGGTCTAACACAGGGTATTCTGGAGGAGATTGAAGTCACCTGTGCCGATGGAAGAAGCCGCAAACTGCTCGCGCGCCCGGATTTGGCCGAGAAAAACCCGCCTTCGCCGTCCAGTCGCATTCGCGTGCTTAGCCCCTTTGACCCGATGCTGCGCGACCGCAACCGCGCGGAACGTCTGTTCGGGTTCCATTATCGGATTGAGGTCTTCGTTCCCGCCGCCAAACGGACCTATGGCTATTACGTGTTTCCGCTGCTGGAAGGGGACCGATTGATTGGCCGGATCGATATGAAAGCCCAGCGCGACCGTGGCATTCTACAGATCAACGCGTTATGGCCAGAGCGATCCGTGCGCTGGTCCGGCGCGCGGACACGCAGGCTAGAGGCCGAGATGGACCGCGTCCGCCGGTTTGCTGGATTGGACGGTTTTGAATTCGCAACCGATTGGCTGAAAGACCCTAAATAGGGTCTATTCCGAATCTGTCAGCGTCAATTGGATCGGTTGCAACCCGTCAATCCCCCCTTCGATCACATCCCCAGCCTGCACTGGGCCAACACCGGCGGGTGTGCCCGTCAGGATCAGGTCACCTGGACGCAGATGGTAATATCCGGACAAATGGCTGATGATTTCGTCGATCTTCCAGATCAGTTCGCTCAGCGTGGCATCCTGACGAATGTCGCCGTTCACGCTTAGATGAATGCGTGTGTTGTCTTGCGGTGACCAGTCCGCAGCCGAGGTCAGGGGCGCAAACACTGCCCCGGCCTCAAGGTCCTTACCCAGATCCCAGGGTCGCTGTTTGTTGCGCTCTCGGATTTGCAGATCCCTACGGGTCATGTCCAGGGCACAGCCATAGGCATAGACGGCGTCCCAGGCCTGCGCACTGGTGGCGCGGAAAACGGGCTTTCCGATGGCTACAGCCAGCTCCATCTCGTAATGAAAATTCTCGGTCCCCGGCGGGTATGGTACAGACGCACCGGTCAGAACTGCGTTTGGCGTTGATTTGGTGAAATAAAAGGGGGCTTCGCGGTCGACCTCGTGCCCCATTTCGGCGGCATGAGCGGCATAGTTACGGCCCACACAGAAAATTCGCCCCACCGGATAGGCCGCATCCTGCCCCTGCATCGGAATCACAACCGGATCGGGAAGAGAAAACAAATTGTCTGGCATGGCAGCCCCCTATTCTATCAGCCAGCGCGCATCTTAATGCGGTGAACCGCGGGAACAAGTCGCCGCTTCTCGCGACATCGGCTGAATTCACTGCAATTTTACCTGCCAATCGGCAAGCCCTGGCCGACAGCTGTTCACAATCTGGTCGACGGGCTTGGAAAACGCTCAAACAGCTCTAAGTTGAAAGATGGCTGGGTGACGAGCGCTGGCAAATCGGGGTGCCGCGCGCTCTGACCGCCACTCACAGATATGGCGGGGACCCAAGCACCCGCCACGACGTCAAGACACCCCATAGGGTCCCGCATCACGCGGCATTATCGGGTGCGAATATTTCAGAGAACTATGGTCAAAGGCGTTACCCCCAATGTCTTTGGCGCAAAAAGCCGGTTACTTTTTTGATTGGCGCGTTCTCTGAATTGCGGGCCGGACCGTCGGGAACTATCCGGTGCAACCGGCCTCGGGCCAGGCATATAATCCAGTACACGTCTGGCCGCCCCGTCAGAGATAGCACCTGTCTCTGGCGGGGTTCGTATTTGGGGTGTCACGTTTCCAGTTCGCGCAATTCGTTCAGCAGGTCCAACAGGGCCTCATGCCGGTCGGGCCCAAGTTTGGTGCGCAGATCCTCGGCCAGATGGATGGTTATCTGAATATTGTCCTGGATAATCTGCTTTCCTTTGGCTGTGATGTCGACGATCTGGCGGCGCTTGTCACAAGGATGCGCGCTCCGCAGGATCAGGCCTTTGACCTCAAGCTTTTGCAGAATGCGAGTGAGGCTGGGCAACAACAGGCAAGCACGGTCCGCAATATGAGTCGGCTCTTGCGGGCCTTCCTCGTTCAGGACACGCAGCACGCGCCATTGCTGTTCGGTCACACCAACATCCACCAGCATCTTGCGAATGGGTCCCATGACCCGTTCCCGCGCCCGCAGCAACGCAATGGGCAATGAACGTGACGTCAATGGTACATCATTGGTCATACGAAATTCTTGCCGAATTCCGCCGACACTGCAACGGGACAGAGGGTTTTTTCGGCTGTTCTTACCTATTTGGCCATAAATAGACTCTATGCGATGGGATATTTTCACAGAGTTGTCATTTTGTGATGAAGTGAAGGATCGAAAGATCGTTGACCTTCTGCCCGCGTTGTCCATCACTATCAGCAAGACAAAACCAGCCTGGGGTAACCCCCGCCAAACAATGCTGAGGATAGCGATGAAATGGGATGAATTCTCAGACTGGGGCAAGAAAATATCCGAATGGGCACAGGATTATCACCTGACCGTGGGGGACAAACCGGTGCGCGCCCAGACCGAGCCCGGAGAAGTTTTCAACGCCCTGCCCGCCCATCCGCCGGAACAGGCGCAGGCGATCGAGGACGTTTTCCGCGATTTCGAAGATATCGTGATGCCTGGTATCACCCATTGGCAGCACCCCCGGTTCTTTGCCTATTTCAACTCGAACGCCTCGGCCCCTTCGGTTCTGGCCGAGTTTCTGGCCAGCGCAATCGCGCCACAATGCATGCTGTGGCAGACCTCGCCCGCCGCAACCGAGATGGAAACGCGGATGATGGACTGGCTGCGGCAGGCGCTGGACCTGCCCGAAGAGTTTGCTGGTGTCATCCAGGATTCTGCTTCGTCGGCAACGCTGGCCGCTGTGCTGACTATGCGGGAAAAAGTGTTGAACTGGCAGGGCAATCGTCAGGGGTTGTTCGGTCAGAAACCGCTTCGTGTCTATTGCTCGGCCGAGGTCCATACATCGGTGGACCGCGCCATCTGGGTTGCGGGAATTGGGCAGGATAATCTAGTACGTGTTCCGATCAAGGGAGATTGGCGCGGGATGGATCCTGCGGCACTGGATGGGGCAATTCAGGCCGATTTAGACTCTGGTTTTCAGCCCGCTGGTGTCATTATGTGTGTTGGTGGCACCGGAACCGGTGCCACTGATCCGATCGACGAATGCTTGAAGGTGGCGCAGAAATACGGGCTTTATACGCATGTGGATGCGGCCTGGGCCGGGTCGGCGATGATCTGCCCGGAATATCGTCATTATTGGCCCGGCGTGGATCAGGCCGATAGCATCGTCTTCAACCCGCATAAATGGCTGGGTGTGCAATTTGATTGCTGTGCGCATTTCCTGAAAAACCCGGATGACCTGGTGCAGACGTTGGCGATTAGCCCGGAATTCCTGAAGACGCATGGTAAGGACGGGATCATCAACTACTCGGAATGGTCGGTGCCTCTGGGCCGTCGGTTCCGTGCGCTGAAACTGTGGTTCGTTATACGCGCCTATGGGCTTGAGGGGTTGCGTGAGCGGCTGCGCAATCATGTGAACTGGTCCGTCGACCTGCATGACAAGTTGGCGGCCGAGCCGGATTTCCAGATCACCACGCAACCGATGTGGTCGTTGTGGACCTTCCGCTATGCGCCTGAAGGGCACACCGATCTGGACGCGCTGAACCTGCGGCTGGTTAATGCCATCAACGATGATGGCCGCATTTACCTGACCCAAACCCGTGTTGACGGTGATATGACGATCCGTTTTCAGGCGGGTCAGTTCGAAACCACTGAAGATGACGTGCGAATGGCCTATGATGTCATCACCGAAATCGCACGCTCACTAACCTAAGGGTTCCACCATGTCTGCACCAAAAAATACTTTCAAACAGGCTCTGATCAACGGAGATCGCCAAATCGGTTGCTGGAGCAGTTTTGCCGAACCCATCGCAACCGAGATCATGGGCACCGCCGGATTCGACTGGCTGGTGATCGACGGTGAACATGCGCCGAATGACATCCGTTCGATACGCGATCAGCTTATGGCGCTGGCCGCCAGCCCCTCGCATCCGGTGGTACGCGTGCCCGTGGGGGAAACGGCGAAGATCAAGATGGTGCTGGACGTGGGAGCGCAGACTATTCTGGTACCGATTGTAGAAAGCGCCAAGCAAGCGCGGGAATTGGTTCGCGCCTGCCGTTATCCACCCGAAGGTGTACGCGGTGTCGGTGCAGGAGCAGCGCGCGCGACTGGCTATGGATCAGTCGCGGATTACATTCAAACGGCAGATGCGCAGATTTGCCTGCTGGTTCAGGTGGAAAACCGCGCCGGGATGGCAGCACTGGACGATATTCTGACGGTTGACGGTATTGATGGTGTGTTCATCGGCCCGGCGGACCTGTCCACCGACATGGGCTATCAAGGCAACAGCGCCGCGCCTGAGGTGCAGGCCACCATCGCCGACGCCATCACCCGTATCAAGGCAGCCGGCAAGGCACCTGGCATTCTGGGCACCAATGATCAGGCAAGCCAGGCCTATATGGACATGGGCGCGCAGTTTCTGGCAGTGGGAATTGATGTGATGCTATTGGCGCAAGCGGCGCGGGCCTTAGCAGCCAAGTGGAAAGCGAAGTAGCGCTTTAGCCTCGCATCCCAGCAGCGGCCTGCGCGTAACCGCCCGAAGCGCCGTCCACGAAATGCACGTGATCATCGCGTGTGGCCGAAGGCACAAAACAGGTCATCATCGCCTCATCCTGCGCGTGCAGACCATAGCGAACCTTGCCCTGTCCCCGCGCTTGTTCCAGCATCATGCGGATCTGCGATAAGGTGGCCGGATCGCAATCCAGCGTCATTTTCAACCCGTCATCGAATTTGCGGAAATCGGCATTGCGACTGACCATGTGTTTGTAATGTTCAGGGTCGAACTGACCCAATCGCTTGCCGGTCTTGAACAGCAGCGCAATCAGCAGGTTCTGCCCCAAAAGTTTGAGTTTCTGCGCAAACAGGTTGCGCCCGGCCCGTGACACACGCGCATCAAGCGCGACATCGGGGGGTGGCCAACTGATTGGTGGGCCGTTTTCTGGCACCGGGTGACCTGCGCGCTCCAACCGATCGGCCGCGGATAGGACGGATTGAGACAGATCGGCAAAATCGCTTTCGGTGGCTTTGGAAGTCGGCTGCACCACAACCGAGACGATCATTCCATGCCGCGCCCTGCTATTGGACCAGCGACAGGACAGGCCGGTAAGGTCGGGCTGCGCGCCGGGGTCGGCGGGCGGCACTTCGAACTGGCCTTCTTTCATCTGCGCCTCAGCCCAGGCCAGCCCGCCCCCCGAGAACATGGCGTAATCCACCCCGTCTGACGGCGCATAGCGTGCCACACGGAGGTCTTTGCCCGCCATGCGGATTTCGGACACAGGCACCAAGGCCCCGCGCAGAGTAATCCCAAACTCCTCGTCCGCCCAGCGCCGAAGCTGGGCCAGGACCGTTCGGCCCGTGTCAACCGCGCTGGCGGGTATGGCAAATCCGGCCCCGTCGCCACCGAAGACATAGGGAAACTCCTGCCCCTTCAACCCGTTGATCATGCCCGAGATCACAGCCGCGCCGACCATATTGACGGTTTTATAACGCCCTTTGGCAATCTCACCGGTGGAATCAACGATATCGGCCACGCCCAGCGCCCAATCATCCGGCACAGCGGTAAACCGCGCAGGCTGAGCCAGTCGAGTAAAGTCCCGCTGCAGGGGAAGGCTGTCATAAAAGGCGGCCTGGGCGTCTTTCATCTGCACCTCGGGGTGATGGGTAAATAGTTAGATAGACCGAATGTGAACGCTGTCCGGTGAAAACAGTATAGCACACGCGCTTGTGTGGCGCATCGTGACGTGCGAAGCATTTCCGCGCAGGCGGGGGTAGAAGGGACGAAAAATGAAGGCAGGTCTGGTAGTCTTGTGCCTGGGCTATGTGCTCAGCCAGTTCTTTCGCGCCTTTCTGGCGGTTCTCAGCGTTGATCTGGGCCGCGATATCGGCGCCACACCCGAGGATCTGGCCTTTGCCTCGGGTCTTTGGTTTCTGATCTTTGCCGCGATGCAATTGCCGGTGGGATGGGCTCTGGACCAGGTCGGGCCGCGCCTGACCTCGGCCGTTCTTTTGCTGGTCGGCGGCGCAGGTGGCGCAGCCCTGTTTGCCGTGGCCCACACGCCGTTTCACATCGCCATCGCCATGGGATTGATCGGGGTCGGATGCTCGCCTGTTTTGATGGCATCTTATTATATCTTCGCGCGGGAATACCCGCCCGCCCGCTTTGCGACATTGGCCGCCGTGATGTTGGGGGTTGGATCGGTCGGCAATCTGGTGGCCTCATACCCCACTGCGCTGGCGGTCGAACTGGTTGGATGGCGCGCAACGATGTGGGTGTTGGCGCTGTTTTCGGGGGCTATCGCACTGGGTATCTGGTTCACCGTGCATGACCCAAAACGGGTCGAGATCGAACACAGGGGGTCCGTGCTGGATCTGCTGAAGGAACCCGCGCTTTGGGCGATCCTGCCTTTGATGCTGGTCGCCTATGCACCCTCGGGCGCCACACGAGGGTTGTGGGCCGGACCGTACCTAAGCGATATATTCAACCTAAACACCACTCAGATCGGGACGGCGACTCTGATCATGGGCGCGGCGATGATTGCAGGCACCTTTGCCTACGGGCCGCTTGACCGGATGCTAGGCACGCGGAAATGGGTGATTTTCGGCGGCAATGCGTTGGGCACCGTGGCGCTGGTGCTGTTGTGTCTGTGGATCGACAACGCCGTCTGGGTATCAGTGGTTCTGATGGCGGTGATTGGGTTCATGGGGGCCAGCTTTCCGGTGATCATGGCGCATGGCCGCGCTTTCGTTGCACCGCATCTGGTTGGGCGCGGCATGACCTTGCTGAACCTCTTTGGCATCGGAGGTGTGGGGCTGGCCCAATTTATCACCGGACGCATTCACGCGGCCACGGTGGACATAAGCCCGACCGCACCCTACACAGCGATATTCGGCTTTTTCGCAGTCGCGCTTGCCATCGGGTGCGTGATTTATCTATTCAGCCGCGACAGCATAGACTGATCCCGCCTCGGATCATCGGGTATGGAGAGCTCAATGCAGGATATCGAAGTTCTGGCGCCGAACCTGAAACATAGTCTTTCGGGAGTGACCACAACTGTTATCCGGCTGCTGCCCATCCAGTTAAAGCTGATCAACATCCGCGCCACGGGCCCAGGGTTGCCAGATAATATTCCGCATATTCCCCTTTGGAAGACTCTGTTTTTGCCCAATCGTGCGCCCATCGTCTGGCATGCGCGTCGCAACACCGAAATGCTGATGGGGCTGTTCCTAAGGTCCGTATTCCGCCGCAACTATAAAATGCTGTTCACGTCGGCCGCACAGCGCGATCATTCGGGATTTACCAAAAAACTGATCTCGAAAATGGATGCGTTGATTGCCACCACACCACAGGCGGCCTCATTCCTGCAACACCCGTCGAAGGTGATCATGCATGGCGTTGATACGCAGATCTTCCACCCGGCCGAGGATAAGGAAGCACTGCGCGCCAAGCTTGGATTGCCAACCGGGACGTTGATAGGGTGCTTCGGGCGTATTCGACCCCAAAAAGGCGTCGATCTGTTGGTCGATGCAGCGATCAAGGTGCTGCCATCCTTTCCCGATGCCAAAATTGTCTTTACCGGCAATGCCACGAAAGAATTCGAAGCCTTCCAGCATGAACAGGAAACCAAGCTGAAACAGGCCGGGCTGGCCGACCGTGTCCGGTTTCTGGGCGAACGCCCGTGGGAGGAGATCGTCGAAACCTATCGCGCGCTGGATTTGTTCGTCGCCCCTGCCCGCCATGAAGGGTTCGGCCTGACCCCGCTTGAAGCGATGGCATCAGGCGTTCCGGCCATCGCCTGCCATGGCGTTGGCGCCTTTAGTGCGCAGATTCAGGACGGAGTAACCGGTCGTTTGGTGAAAAAAGACAACGTTGATGCGCTGGCCGAGGCTTTGCACGACATGCTGAGCGACCCAGGCAAAATGGCCGCCGCCGGAACCGCCGCCCGCCAGCATATCGAACAGAATTTTCGAATCGAAGGCGAGGCAGAAGAGATCGTCAAGGTATACCGATCCCTGTTAGCGCAAGACTGAGGCCGGAAACGCCTCAAATCGCCGTCATCCTCGGAATAATGGCGCGATTCCTCTTTTTTCTTTGCTGCAACGCGGCTATGAACGCGCGTCCTTAACTTTGGAGACATGAAATGGGCTATCGCGTCGTAGTCGTCGGCGCCACGGGTAACGTGGGCCGCGAAATGCTGAACATCCTGGCGGAACGCCAGTTCCCTGTCGATGAACTTGCTGCCCTGGCAAGCCGTCGTTCGCTGGGGACTGAGGTGACTTTTGGCGACAAGACCCTCACGACCAAAGACCTGGACACATTCGATTTCACCGGCTGGGACATGGCATTGTTTGCCGTGGGGTCCGAGGCCACCAAGGTTTACGCCCCCAAGGCGGCCGCGGCTGGCTGCGTGGTGATCGATAACTCGTCGCTCTATCGCTATGACCCGGAGATTCCGCTGATCGTGCCGGAATGTAATCCGCAGGCGATTCACGACTATAAGAACAAGAACATCATCGCCAACCCCAACTGCTCGACGGCGCAGATGGTTGTCGCGCTGAAGCCGCTGCATGATCGCGCCAAGATCAAGCGCGTTGTCGTGTCGACTTATCAGTCGGTTTCGGGTGCTGGCAAAGAGGGGATGGATGAGCTGTGGGATCAGACCAAGGCCATCTACAACCCCACCACCGAGGTTGAACCGAAGAAGTTCCAGAAACAGATCGCCTTCAACGTCATTCCTCAGATCGACGTCTTCATGGAAGACGGCTCGACCAAGGAAGAGTGGAAGATGGTTGTCGAAACCAAAAAGATCGTCGATCCGTCGATCAAGGTTACTGCTACCTGCGTTCGTGTTCCGGTGTTCGTCGGCCATTCCGAGGCGGTGAACATCGAATTCGAAGAATTCCTGGACGAAGACGAAGCCCGCGACATCCTGCGCGAGGCACCGGGCATCATGGTGATCGACAAGCGCGAACCCGGCGGCTACGTCTCGCCGATCGAATGCGCAGGCGATTTTGCCACCTTCATCAGCCGCATCCGCCAGGATTCGACGATCGAAAACGGCCTGAACCTGTGGTGCGTGTCCGACAACCTGCGCAAGGGCGCGGCGCTCAACGCTGTGCAGATTGCCGAACTGCTGGGTCGTGAAGTCCTGAAAAAGGGCTGATAAACATATCGAATGTGCCATGTTGGATGACGTGGCACATTCCACCTCTGCCTGTTGACAAAGACAGGCTGGCTTGTCACCAAAATGACGCGCTTTGACAGCGGGACATGTGACACAGCAAACCACATGCATTGCCCCGAACAAAGCGACAGAGGCAGAGCATGCGAGTTTTGACCAGGCACAGGATTGTACGAAACCTGATCATAGGCTGCGCAAGTATGCTGATGGGTCTGGTCATTATTGGCTTTACAGGCCCCGTCATTGCAGCTGGGGATTCGTTCGCCCTGCTTCGCCCGCTGGCCGGCGTTCTGCTTTTACCATGCGCCGTGATTTTGCTGTGCATGCGCGCGCGTTACGTCGCTTTGAGCGCGATAGCCGTCGCCGTCCTCGCGATTGGGTCAATCGCAACCAGCTATGCAGCGCCCTCAGGTGATTGCAACGGTGCTTGCCTGACGTTGTATCAAAAGAACCTCATGAGCCAGGCCTGGCCACGCTATCCCTTGGCCGATGACATAATAGAATCCAACGCCGAGATCGTGACCTTGCAGGAAGTGTCCAGTCACAATCGCAAGTTCATGAGAAACATGTTCGAACATTACCCGGCAAAATCGATCTGTGAATTTCGCCCCGAACAAAACGTCGCCATCTTGACCACATTGCCAATTGTCGAAGGTTCCGAGTTTTGCCTGGAAGGGTATGGGCTTGTCGGGGTGCAGGTTAAAACCCCCGGCGGCGGTCTGGTTTGGGTTGTATCCGTACACCTGAACTGGCCGTTTCCTTACGACCAATCCAAACAAAGCCAAGTGATTGCTGATCGCATTAAGGAACTCGACGGGCCGGTTCTGATTGCCGGAGATTTCAATATGGTGCCCTGGGGCCAAAGCGTTCAGCGGATCGCGGCGGCAGCAGACAATCAAAGCTTTGGAACTATCTTGAACACTCATAACCTTGGCAGCTGGCAGATACCCTTGCCAATCGACAACCTGTTGTTCCCGAAAGGAACAACGGGAACGGTTGAGTTGCGCCCCTTTATGGGCTCCGACCACCTTGGAAAGCTCGCCCGAATTCGATTTGAATAATCTGCCCGACCGTTGCGCCGGGCTGCATAGATCAAAACCTGCGGCGCAAAACCTATTGGCTTAGGTCTGTCCTTCGACCAGCGCCTTTAGATTGCTCAGTCCCTGTTCGTAATCGCCGCCGACCCACTTATCCATCATCAACCCCATCCAGCGTGCCATCGGGTTCATCCCAAGATCGGATTCAAGCCCCCAAGTTACCTGAGTCTGATCGCCTTCGGGCGCCAGCTCAAACGACGCCGATGCCGTGCCCATCGGACCAAAATCCAGCGCGGTTCTGACGGTCTGATCCGGAACACTTTCGATGATTTCCTGAGTGCCGCTGCCGACTTGTGGATGCTCGGAACTCCAGCTCAGGGTATTGCCCACCCCAGCTTCGGGTCCGCTATAGGACAGTTGCGTTTCCGGGTCCCGCGCCAGCCAGGGAGACCATTTCTCGGTCTCTTGCATGGAATTCACATAAGGAAAGATGGCGCTGGCCGGGGCATCGATGGTGATGCTGCGCGACACGATCGCCTTGCCGGGCAGCAGGTATGAGACACCGATCAATAGCAAAACAAGACAGATTAGAAAAAGGAAAATACGTTTGATGACTCGCATATCGCGCCTCTAACCCAAACCTGGATCAGGCCACTATACCAAAAAAGGGCGCAGAATCAGAGACCTGATCCTCCGCCCACTATTTGCGCAACATTTCAGCGCCGCTTAGACGACGACGAATTTCTTTTCCTGCGGATCATAGCTTTGCAGCCCGCCTTCGCCGATATCGGTCCACAACCCATGCAGGCTGAGCGAACCATCCTGCACCGCAGAGGACACGAAGGGAAAGGTCATCAGGTTCTCAAGCGAGGCCACAACCGCCTGCCGCTCAAACTGACGCGCCTGTTCAACGCTGTCCTCGACATCGGCGACCAGGTCGTATTTCGGTTTGAGGATATCCATCCAGCGGCCCACAAAGCTTTCTTTGGCTTCCAGTTGCGGGGCCTGCCCCTTGCACATGTCGATACAGCCCTGCACACCACCACATTGCGAATGGCCCAGCACGATCAGATGCGCCACTTTCAGAGCGGTGACCGCATATTCAATCGCCGCACTGGTGCCGTGATGATCACCATCCGGTGCATAGGGCGGCACCAGGTTGGCAATGTTGCGGTGAATAAAGAACTCACCCTGATCGGCCCCGAAGATCGAAGTGACATGGACGCGGCTGTCACAACATGAAATCACCATCGCCCGTGGACGTTGTCCTTCAGTGGCCAGACGGCGATACCAGACTTGATTTTCAGAATATGTGGTGGCTTTCCAGCCGTGATACCGCTTGACCAAATAGTTCGGCAAAGGTTTGGCGTGATCCATTTGAAAGTCCCTGATTTGTTCGCTGGGGGCTGCTCTACCCCGAATTCGCAGAAAATTCGAGCGATTATCCCCCGCGAATGCAAGGTTTTGCAAAGGAATTCGCGGTCAAAGTCGGTCCATGCCGTGGGGGCACAAAATATTGGGGTGAATGTGGTGGATAAGATACTCACGCTTGAACACAAGGAAACCGTTCGTCTGGATCAGGACCGGCTGAATGGATTGTACCGGCAATTGGGCGACAAGAACGCATTGGACGTTTTGTGCCGTACGGTCGAGGAACTGGCCGTGCGCCTGTCGAACTGCGAACGGTTCTGGCGGCAACGCGATTGGGCCGGGTTGCGCAAATGCGCGCGGTCGCTGGTGGCGATCGCCGAACAGATCGGCATGGTCGCATTGGCCCGCGTCGCCGGAGATGTGGCGCAGTCCGTGGATGCAGGGGATGCCGTTGCCACCGGCGCCACCCTGTCGCGGCTGATCCGGGTCGGTGAAAACTCGTTGACGGTGATCTGGGATCAGCAGGACCTTTCGGTCTGACGGGGCTTGCGGACGGGCCGTGGGCGGCTAGGCTGGGCGCAAATCGAACAAGCCGAGATTTCCATGACCCTGTCCTTCGCTTCCTCTTCTGATCCATCGCTTCCGCTGCATGTCATCGCACAACCCGATCTGGAAGGTTGGCTGAGCGATCAGCCAGACCATATTCCAAACTGGGTCAGGGCCAGCGGGTTCACCGGCGCGCTGGGTCAAGCATTGCTGATTCCCGGACCGGAAGGCAAACCCGAATTTGCGCTGGGGGGATATGGCAAAGCAACAGGCCGGGTGCGCAAGCGCTTTCCGCTGGCCGCCGTGGCCGAAACCCTGCCAGAAGGCACCTATCACATTGCTTCTGGCGTCCCATCCGAGGTGTTAGCGACCGAATGTCTGGGCTGGTTGCTGACCGGCTATGCGTTCAACCGCTATGCCAAGCAATCTCCGGCCAACGCCCGGCTGATCGCGCCCGAGGGCGTCGACGCCACGTTGATCGAAGTTTTGGCCCAAGCCGAGGCCCTGACCCGCGATTTGGTCAACACGCCCACCGCAGATATGGGTCCGGATCAATTGCAAGCTGCGGCAGAGGCGCTGGCGCAGGAATTCGAGGCGTCGTGCGACGTGATCCGCGGCGCGGCGCTGTTGGATCAGAACTTTCCGATGATCCACGCCGTTGGCCGGGCGTCCGCGCAGGACCCCCGGCTGATCGAGATAAACTGGGGCAGTGTCGGTCCCAAGCTGACATTGGTCGGCAAAGGTGTGTGTTTTGATACCGGTGGGTTGAACCTGAAACCCGGCAACTCGATGGGCTTGATGAAGAAGGACATGGGAGGATCGGCCAATGTGCTGGGCCTGGCCCGGATGATCATGGCGTTGAACCTTCCGCTGCAACTGCGGGTGTTGATCCCAGCGGTTGAAAATTCGGTGGCCGGAGACGCCTTTCGCCCCGGCGATATCCTGACCTCGCGCAAGGGCTTGACGGTTGAGATCAACAATACCGACGCTGAGGGGCGGCTGGTACTGGCCGATGCGCTGACGCTGGCAGATGAGGGGGAGCCGGATCTGGTAATCTCGATGGCCACGCTGACGGGTGCCGCGCGGGTGGCCGTTGGCCCCGATCTTGCGCCGTTTTACACCGATGACGACAGTGCTGCCGATGCTTTGGCACAAGCAGGCAGGCAGGCCGCTGATCCGGTTTGGCGGATGCCGTTCCATGAACCCTATGAGGCAATGATCGAACCCGGCATCGCCGATCTGGACAATGCGCCTCCGGGTGGGTTTGCAGGCTCGATCACCGCCGCGCTGTTCCTGCGTCGGTTTGTGGGCAATAGTCGTTACATGCATTTCGACATCTACTCGTGGCAGCCCAGCAAGGTCCCGGGTCGCAGCAAAGGCGGCCTCGGTCAAGGCCCCCGCGCCATATTGACCGCCCTACCCGAGATTCTGGGCTTATGACCCAACAGCGCATCATAACCCCCGTCGCTGACCTGTTGCGCCGCCCGGATGGTCCGCGGGACCGGCAGCTTTTATTCGGTGACACCGTCACCGTCCTTGAAACGCAACAGGGTTGGGGCCGGATCACCGCCGACAAGGACGGTTACCCGGGCTGGGTAAACCTGGATCATTTGGGGGCACCGGTGCTCGATACGCATTGGGTCACGGCGCCTGCGACCCACGCCTATGCGCAGCCGGATATGAAAAGCCCCGACCGGGTCTCGTTAAGTTTCGGCAGCAGGGTTCAGGTTCTTTCGGAAAATGGCCGGTTTCTGGAAACTGAGCTGGGATTCATCCCCGCCGTTCATGCCAAGCGCAACGCCATCCACCTGACCGATCCGGTTTCCGTGGCCGAACTGTTTCTGGGCACACCCTATCTTTGGGGCGGCAACAGCCGGTTCGGATTGGATTGCTCGGGTCTGGTGCAGGCTGGGCTATTGGCCTGCGGCACGCCTTGTCCCGGCGATAGCGGCGATCAAGAGCGTGAATTGGGCGAGGCCCTGCCCGCTGGGACGGAACCGAAACGCGGCGACCTGCTGTTTTGGAAGGGTCACGTCGCCTGGGTCTATGGCGACAACATGCTGCTGCATGCCAATGCCTATCACATGGATGTGACGTTCGAGCCGATGGATCAGGCTATCACGCGTATTCTGGAACAGGGTGATGGGCCAGTGACCGCCCACAAACGGCTCTAATCAAGGTCGACCGAGCGAATCAGCTTGCGTTCCAACACCCTTAGAACCGTGCGCAAATCCTGGCCGCGTTTCAGGATGCGGCCATCCATGCCAACCACCGAATACATCCCCTGCCTTTGCCGCAGACGTGGATGTTTCTCGACCCGGTAAATCGGATGTTCTGCCGTTCGCCGAAAGATGGAAAACACCGCCATGTCGCGCAGGTTGGAAATTCCGTAATCGCGCCATTCTCCGGCGGCGACCATCCTGCCATAGACGGATAGAATATGGGACATCTCGTGCCGGTTAAACGCGACGGGCATCTGGGCCGAGTTTGCAGAAAACCGGCTGGGAGGCTGCATGTTCATACCCCAAGCCTTGCCGGAAATTGCGTTTGAATCAAGCCCAAGCACAACAGGATGTGATTTTTTGGTTCGCCCTGTGCTAGCGCCGCCCGACCTGACGGCAGATCAGAATCACCGGCAACAGCCCCACCGCAAGGATCACCAGCGAGGGCACGGCGGCACCCTCCAACCGCTCATCCGAAGCCAGCCGATACGCCTGTACCGCCAGCGTATCAAAATTGAAGGGCCGCATGATCAAGGTGGCGGGAAGCTCTTTCATCACGTCGACAAAGACGATCAGCAGCGCCGTCAGCAGCGAGGGCGTCAGGATTGGCAAATGCACCCGTCTCAGCGTTCCCAACGGGGTCTGGCCCAGCGACCGTGCAGCGGCGTCCATGTTGACATGCACCGTGCTTTGCCCACCCTCATAAGCGCTGAGCGCAGCGGCCAGAAAACGCACCATATAGGCCGCGATCAGCAACCAGATTGACCCGGTAACCAGCAGGCCGGTCGAGATATCGAAAGTTTCGCGCATCCAAGCATCCAATGCGTTGTCGAAACTGGCAAAAGGCACCAAAAGGCCCACCGCGATTACACCGCCCGGCACTGCATACCCCAGCCGCGCGACATAACCTGACGTGGCGGACCCTTTGCCCGGGCGCAACCGCTGATAGAACCCTATGCAAATCGCCGCAAAAACGGTGACGACGGCGGCCGTACCTGCCAGCGTTAACGAGTTCTGGATAAACCCGATATAGCGCCGCGACAGCAGGTTCTGTTCCGATTCAAGACCCATCTGCACGAGAATGAACACCGGCAGCAAAAAACCCAATAGCACCGGAATGGCACACAGCGTGAACCCCGCAACTGCAAACCAACCTTTAATCTGCTGTGCTGGCAGTGGGGCGTGGCTTTTACCTGCCTGGTAATATTTTGCCTTGCCCCGCCGAGTGCGTTCGATCACTGCCAGCAGCAACGCGAAACCCAGCAGACACATGGCCAATTGCGCGGCGGCAGCGCGGTCTCCGATCGAAAACCAGCTGGTATAGATACCGGTGGCAAAGGTCTGGACACCGAAATAGGCCACGGTACCAAAATCGGCGATGGTCTCCATGATCGCCAGCAGGACCCCGCCGGCAATTGCCGGGCGCGCCATTGGCAAGGACACATGCCAGAACGCCAGCCAAGGGCTTTTTCCCAACGCCCGCGCGGCCAGAAAAGCAGTCGAGCTTTGCTGTAGAAAGGCGGCGCGGGCCAACAAATAGACATAAGGATACAGAACCAGGATCAGCATCACCGCCGCGCCCCCGGTCGAGCGAATCTCGGGGAACCAATAGTCGCGCGGGCCCCAGCCGGTCACCTCGCGCAGGGTGGTTTGAACGATGCCGGGGTGATCCAGAATGAACGTATAGGCATAGGCCAGAACATAGGCCGGAAAGGCCAGTGGCAAGACCAGTGCGATCTCAAGAAAGCGGACGCCCGGAAAGCGGGTCATCGTCACCAGCCAGGCCGCGCCCACACCGATGGACAAGGTGCCGATGGCGACCAGAACCACCAAAATCAACGTTGTCAGCGCATAGCCGGGCAGAACCGTATCCAGCAGGTGTGAGATCGTTTCCGTCCCACCCGTCACCGCTGCCAGCACAACAGCCATCATCGGAAGCAGACAGGCCGCAGCCACCAGATAGGCCACCACGGCCACCAGCCGGGTGCCAAACACGCCCCGATTGCGCGTTCCGTGTTCTGAGTATTCGATTTCGGCCATGTTTCCGGTGTTACAGGCAAAGAGGCGCAGGTTTCGCCTTTAATCGACTAAAATGCTAAGAAACACCAGTAGGCAGAGGAACAATTCTACGGCACAAACTGCCGCAGAACCCTTTGTTGGACTATTCGTAAACGCGTTGATCCTCGATCACCAACCCGTCCTTGGGCAGCGACCCGGGGGCCACAACCTCAATCGCGCCTTTCAGTTTCAGCACCTCAATTACGGATTTGGCATAGGTCACGTCATCGTCGCGTGGACTTTCGATCTGAACGGTCATCGTGTCCATTTCCCCCTGTCGCGCGGCGATGACACGGGCTTTGACGATCTCTGAATGTTTGTCGACCAGCGCGGCCACCTGTTCAGGACGCACGAACATGCCTTTGATCTTGGTGGTCTGATCGGCCCGTCCCATCCAACCCTTGATACGCAGGTTGGTGCGGCCACAAGGCGATTGTCCGGGCATGATCGCGGACATATCACCGGTGGCAAACCGGATCAGCGGATAATCTGGGTTTAGCGAGGTCACCACGACCTCACCCACCTCACCCGTTGCAACCGGGGTGCCTGTGCCGGGCGTGACGATTTCGACAATCACATGCTCGTCGATGATCATTCCCTCCATCGCGTGGCTTTCATAGGCGATATTGCCCAGATCGGCGGTGGCATAACATTGCAGACAGGAAATACCCCGGTCGGCATAATCCTGACGCAGCGATGGGAACAGCGCGCCACCACCCACCACGGCAGAAGAAAAGTTCAGCTCCACGCCCATCTCATCCGCTTTGTCCAGAATGACCTTCAGGTAATCCGGAGTACCCGCATAAGACGTACACCCCACATCACGCGCCGCAGTGACCTGCAACTCGGTCTGGCCGGTACCGGCGGGCAGCACAGCGGCCCCAACAGCCCGCGCACCACTTTCAAAAATCATCCCAGCCGGGGTCAGGTGATAGCCAAAACAGTTATGGACGATATCTCCGGGTCCTACGCCTGCCGCATGCAGGAACCGGCCCATGCGCCACCAATCGGGATCAGTGCTGCCGGGCTCATAAATCGGGCCCGGGGACTGAAAAACATGGTGAAAATGCCGCGCCGGTGTGACCGTGAACCCGCCAAACGGCGGCCGCGCCGCCTGTGCCTGCGCCAGTTCAGATTTGCGCAGCACTGGCAGTTTCACCAGATCCTCGGCCGAGGCAACAGCACTGCAATCAACCCCTGCAAGATGCGCCGCAAAACCGGGCGCGGACAACGCCCGCTGAATTTGAACACGCAGCGCCTGAGCCTGATCGGCAGCGCGCTCGTCGGCTGAACGGGTCTCGAGCGCGTCGTAGTAGTTCTTCATGACCAGATCCTCCATCCGCTTACAGCCACCTTTTGCGGCGGCGGTATGAGCGCACGTCACGGAAGCTTTTGCGCCCCTCGTCGGACATGCCCAGATAAAACTCTTTCACATCCGGGTTTTCGCGTAGATCGGCCGCCGGGCCGTCCATCACAACACGCCCCGATTCCAGAATGTATCCGTAATGTGCAAACCGCAGCGCCACATTGGTGTTCTGTTCGGCCAGCAGGAAGGACACGCCCTCTTTCTCGTTCAAATCCTTGACGATGCCGAAAATCTCTTCGACCAGCTGCGGCGCAAGACCCATCGATGGCTCATCCAGCAGGATCGTTTCTGGGCGCGACATCAAAGCCCGACCCATCGCCACCATCTGCTGTTCCCCGCCCGAGGTATAGCCCGCCTGCGACCGGCGCCGTTCGGCGAGACGCGGGAAATAGGAATACACAAGTTCAAGATCCTGCTGGATCGCCGCGTTGCCATCCTTGCGAGTATAGGCCCCGGTCAGCAGATTTTCCTCGACCGTCAGGTGTTCAAAGCAATGGCGGCCTTCCATCACCTGAATGACGCCCTTTTCCACCAGATCGGCCGGATCGCTTTCATGCACGCTGGTGCCGCGATAGGTGATCGTACCCTTGGTGACCTCGCCCCGTTCGGACTGCAGCAGGTTCGACACCGCCTTGAGCGTCGTGGTCTTGCCCGCCCCGTTGCCGCCCAGCAAGGCGGTGATCCCACCCTTGGGCACGGTCAGGCTGACGCCCTTCAGCACAAGAATGACGTGGTTGTAGATCACCTCGATATTGTTGACCTCCAACAGGGTTTCGGCCTGTACATCGGTGGTTTGTGCCGCATCCAGCATCGTCAACTCCCGTAGATTTCGTTGATCTTGCGCTCCACCTCAGCCGCGGTCAGCCACGGGATGGGTTGAGAGCTTGTCATGTTCTTCCCCGCCTCGAACAAGGCCCCGGTGATACATTTGTCAAAAAGGGGTTCGGGGTTCTTGCAATTGAGCGCGGGCAGTTCAGGCGCAACCAATGCCTTAAAGGTCCAAGAGGGGTTCTGTTTCACAACGCGAAGGGTTCGGTCGATCGACTCGCGAAATCCCTGATCGGTGACCAGTTGGAAATTCCGGCCTGCCAACGCGAGGATACCGGGTCCTGGGTCCTTTTCCGCGACAACCAGGTCACCGTTCACCAGCAAAGTTACCCGAACGTCAAATTGTTGGCCTGTGCGCTGCGTAGCTGTTTGCTGACCTTTAGCCAGGCCTTCCAGAAACACATGCTGGCGCACACCTGCATCCGCGTATAGGCCCCCATTGATCTTGCGAGGCGGGAACAGAACCGGAATGGCCGAGCTGGCCAGAACCGCCTCGGACACGCAATCCTCTTTTGTCGCGAAATCATCTGGGGTGGTGGCCAGATACTGACCGATATCCATGATGTCGAACCGCCCGGTTTTCAGATTGACCGCGCCGACCACCACGCTGTTGACCTCTTGCCCGGATTGGCCCGGATCGGCCCGCTCGGCGATACGATCCAGCAGAGGTTCGTCAATTTCACTTTCGACCAGCCGTTTCAGTTTTTTGGTGCTGAAGACAGAGCTGGCCAAAGGAATCGGTGGCACGATTTGCAGCGACAGCACATCGTTCAAATTGATCCTGGTATTGGATTTCAGGCGCGCGTCAAACGCCGATCCCGCAAATGCCAGAGGGGTAATCAAAGCCCCGGCGCTGGCCCCGGTCACGACGTTGAAGTCTGGCCTGCCGTTTTCTGTCCAGCCGGTCAGAACGCCTGATGAGAAGGCACCATATTGCCCACCGGTGGTCATAGCCAGAATTTCGACGGGAATGCCCCGCCCATCGCGGTCAAGGTTTGCACGTTGCGCGGCCTGACCTTCGAACACCCGGGCAAACAGATCCGCAGTCGCATCCACATTCGGCGCTGAGCTGCGCCCGACAACGGATTTCGCCGGAACAAAATCTCGGACAAGCCCGGTGCAGGTCGGCCCGTCGATCTCGGGCGCGCTGCACGCAGCAAGCCCAAGTACCGCACTCAGCACTATCCCTGTTCTTATCCGGAGAAACTCCAGCATCACCGCGTGTCCTTGTTTGGGGGTTGGGGCGGCAGATCACCGCCGCCCCTGTTTTTGTTGCGCTTTAGTTGCAGCGCCCCTCGAGGTTGTTTTCCGACGCGTAAGCTGCGGAATCCTCGTCGATAAGCGCACCGATCACGTCACCATCTGTTGGTTTGAAGTCAGAAATCAGCGACCAGGTCTTGTTCGCCGCGTCCCACTGCGTCACACCAACCAGAGCGTCGCCGCCGTGGTTTTTGCACGAGACCGAGAAGGTCGGACCAAAGTTCGGCAGGCCCAGCTCAGCCATTTTCTCTTCGGTCATTTCAAGCGCTTCCATACCGTCACGCATGTCAGCCGGAGTGATTTCGGCATTGCCCGAAAGCTCTTGTGCTTTCTTAATGGCTTCTGCAGCCAGCACCGCAGCGTAAAGGCCTCGGTTATACAGAACCGTCCCAACCTGATCGCCTGCACCGGCAGCCTTGCCAGAATCGACCACATATTGTTGCAGGTCAGCAAAGACCGGGAAATCCGTGCCCACATTGTGGAAGGTCAACGCCTTGTAGCCATTCGCGGCCTCACCCGCAGGCACAACGTCATTTTCCGAGCCGGACCACCAGATACCGATGAAATTCTCCATCGGGAAGCGGATGTTCGCGGCTTCCTGTACCGCAACCTGGTTCATGACGCCCCAGCCCCACATCAAGACATAGTCAGGACGGTCGCGGCGGATCTGCAGCCATTGCGACTTCTGCTCTTGACCGGGGTGATCGACCGGTAGGGCCGCCAGCTCAAAGCCGTGCTTCTTGGACAGTTCTTCCAGCGTGCGGATCGGCTCCTTGCCGTAGGCCGAATTGTGGTAGACCAGAGCAATTTTCTTGCCGCTCAGATCGCCACCGTTTTCTTCCAACAGATAGTTAATCGCACCTGACGCCCCGTCCCAATAGTTGGCCGGATAGTTGAACGTGTGGCTAAAAACGTCGCCATTCTTAGCCGAAGTCCGGCCATATCCCATCGTGTGCAACGGGATATTGTCCGCGGTCACTTTTGGGATCAACTGATAGGTGATGCCCGTCGACAGCGGTTGATACACCAACGCGCCTTCGCCCTTGGTTGATTCGTAGCACTCAACCCCTTTTTCGGTGTTGTAGCCGGTTTCGCATTCGACCACGCGGATCGGCACGCCGCCAATGCCGCCATCCCGTTCGTTCAACAGGGTGAAATAGTCGTTATACCCGTCCGAAAACGGAATGCCGCCAGCTGCATAGGGCCCAGTCCGGTAGCTGAGATCAGGGATTACCAAATCCGCCAGAGCCGGTCCTGCGGCCATCAGGGCGCCAAGCGCCGCGGTTGCCAGTGTCAATTTCATCGGGTGTCTCCTCCCTTGGTTGGTCCGATGTTGGGGTCGGGCTTTGCACCCGTTATCTGATTGGGCCTGCCCCTTAGTGCGGGAACGGCCAGAGTCTGAGTTTCTCTTTCGCCACGCGCCAAAGCTGCGCCAGACCGTGTGGCTCAAGGATCAGGAACATGATGATCAGCGCGCCGACAATCACCAGCTGCAGATGCGCCACAATATCGGTGGGCCAGCCCAGCCAATCGGCGCCAACAACTTTCAGCACCACGGGCAGCAACACCAGAAACGCAGCGCCCGCAAAGGATCCGAAAATAGACCCTAACCCGCCAATAATGATCATGAACAGCACCAGAAATGATTTCTGAATGCCAAAGACCTCACCCACTTCGACAGCGCCCAAATAGACGGCAAAGAACAGCGCCCCGGCGATGCCCACAAAGAACGAGCTGACGGCAAAAGCGGTCAGTTTCGCCTTCAGCGGGTTCACCCCGATGATCTCGGCGGCGATATCCATGTCGCGGATCGCCATCCAGCTGCGCCCCGTGGTGCCACGCGTCAGGTTGCGCGCAATGATGGCGCTAACCGACAGGAAGATCAGGCAGAACAGATAGGTGGCCCAGGCCGGTGCATTCGGGCCGGTGATGATGATGCCGAACACGTCACGCTCGGGCGCGTTGATCTGGCCCGAAGCGGAATAGTTGTAGAACCACGGTACGCGGTTGAAAAGCCAGACCAGAAAGAACTGCGCGGCCAGAGTTGCCACCGCCAGATAGAACCCCTTGATCCGCAGGCTTGGCAGGCCGAACAGCACGCCGACAATGGCGGTGATCCCGCCCGCCAGAATGACATGTATGAACATGCTGACATCCGGGAACGCGGTCATCAGCTTGTAGCAGGCATAGGCCCCCACGGCCATGAACCCCCCGGTGCCCAAGCTGACCTGACCGCAATAGCCCACCAGAATGTTCAACCCGATCGCTGCAATCGCGTAGATCAGAAACGGCAACAGCAACGCATTGGCCCAGTAATCATTGATGAGGAACGGAATAATCCCAAAGGCCACGGCCAGCACGACATAGTACCGATACCGGTCGAACTTGATCGGAAAGGTCTGGTTGTCATCGATGTAGGAGGTTTTGAAATCCCCGGCCTCACGGTAGAACATAACTTACTTCTCCCACTCTTCCTGTGCCCGGTTACGAGCCTCGGCATCCAGTTGGTTTGTGCCCTTGGCGTATCCGCTCGCCTCGGAGTTGCGCACCAGTTTCATGTAGGCCAGAACGCCCGTGATCAGCCCGGCAAAAGCCAGTATCGCGGCCACGACCAGCTGGCTTTCGGTCAGATCTTCCGAGGTGACGGCGATATAGCCAAAGGCCCAGAACCCTGCCCATGCGATGACGTTGATGATGGCGATCAGTTTGGTCATGCAGCGACCCCGCGGCTTTTGACGTTCAGCCAATGCACCACAGCAGCAAAAGCTGCGTAGAAGAACAGCGAGTCCAAGGCTCGCAGATAGCTCACAATGAGCAACATCCTCATCTCCCACGCTGTATCGCCAGGCATCGCTATGCTTGAACCAGACAGGTTGAGTTCAAAGCAGTCACCAAGTGACCGCGCGAACCCATAGGCCAGCAATGCAATTGGCAACGTTTTGAAGAGGGGTTCCAGCTTATCCATCTATACTCTCTCGATAATTTTCTCACCGAAGAGACCTTGCGGACGAAACACCAGGAAGATCAACGCCAAAACGTAAGCGAACCAGTTCTCGGTCGCGCCGCCGACCAGCGGGCCGACGGCGAACTCGAACAGTTTCTCACCCACACCGATTATCAACCCGCCGACAATGGCACCTGGGATCGAGGTAAACCCGCCCAGCATCAGCACCGGCAGCGCCTTGAGCGCGATCAGCGACAGCGAGAACTGCACGCCCGACTTGGTGCCCCACATGATGCCCGCGACCAGCGCCACGAACCCAGCCACCGACCAGACCATGATCCAGATGAAGTTCAGCGAGATGCCAACCGACAGTGCTGCCTGATGGTCATCGGCCACTGCACGCATGGCCCGGCCCTGTTTGGTGTACTGGCTGAACGCCACCAAGGCCGCCACCAGCAGCGCCGCAATCACGGTCGCCACGATGTCCAGATTGTCGAGGAAGAAGCCATAACCGAAGATGTTAAAGGTGCTCTCATCAATCCACAGATTGATGCCCTGCGGCAGGCCCACATCCAGCGTCTTGATCTCGGACCCCCACATCAGGTCGGCCACACCTTCAAGGAAATAGGCCAGGCCGATGGTGGCCATGAACAGGATGATCGGCTCTTGCCCTACCAGATGACGCATGACGAACCGCTGTACCGCCCAGGCCAGCAATACCATGACACCCATGGTCAAAAGGATCGCCACAAAAGCGGGCACATTCCACCCGAAGGTATGAACATGCGTGCCAAAAGTTGCATTTATCACATGCGCAAAGGGCACCTGCCCGTTCATGACCCCGACCAGCGTCATCGCCGCAAACAGCGCCATAACGCCTTGGGCATAATTGAAAATCCCCGAAGCTTTGTAGATCAGAACAAAGCCCAGCGCGACCAACGCATAGAGCACCCCGGCCATCAGACCGTTGAGGATGACCTCCATCGCGAATACGAGTTGTTCAGGCATCTGCGCCTCTCCCCATGTCTGTCCGATGCTCAGTCATGACTGACCCCCAGATAGGCGTCGATGACGTCCTGATTGCTGCGCACCTCATCCGGGGTGCCGTCGCCGATCTTTTTTCCGTAATCCATCACGACCACGCGATCGCTCAGGTCCATCACCACGCCCATATCGTGTTCGATCAAGGCAATGGTGGTGCCGAACTCGTCATTCACGTCTAGGATAAAGCGGCTCATGTCCTCTTTTTCTTCGACATTCATGCCCGCCATCGGCTCATCCAGCAGCAGCAGCCTGGGTTCGGCCGCCAGCGCACGGGCCAGCTCGACCCGCTTTTTCAACCCGTAGGGCAGGCGCGACACCGGCGTTTTGCGAATGTGCTGGATTTCCAGAAAATCGATGATCTTCTCCACTGCCTCGCGGTTTTCCACCTCTTCCGCTTCTGCCTTGCCCTTCCACCAGGCCTGCTGAAAAATGTTGGTCTTCATAAAGTTCAGCCGTCCGGTCATAACGTTGTCCAAAACGCTCATACCTTCGAACAGAGCAATGTTCTGGAACGTCCGCGCAATGCCTTGCTGCGCGACCTCGAATGGCCGCATCGGTGGGCGCTTGGCCCCGTGAAACCAGACCTCACCCTCTTGCGGGACATAGAACCCGGAAATCACGTTCAACATCGAGGATTTACCTGCCCCATTCGGCCCGATGATGGCGCGGATCTCACCCTCGCGAATATCAAACGAGATATCCTTGATTGCCACAACACCGCCAAAACGCAGAGTGATGTTCTTCATCTCCATCACCACGCCGCCGATCTTGCGGCCGTCTTCGGTGACATATCCTTCGGAACTATCCAGCATCAGTCACTCCCTGACCTACGCAAAAACGGGATGGCGGGCGGGGCGATGACCGCAGGTCGAGCGGCGCTCGGCGACCCATCATTCCGCAGCCACTTTATGTTGAGCGACCGGTACAACCGGCGCATCTACGATCTCAAGCGTCGCGCTGATCGATCCCTTGCGGCCGTCCTCATAGGTCACTTCCGTTTTGGTTGAGACGGTCTCTGACCCGTCATACAGCGCCGCGATAATGTCGCTGAACTTGTCCTCGACAAACCCGCGCCGCACTTTCCGCGTGCGGGTCATCTCGCCGTCATCCGCATCCAGTTCCTTGTGTAGAACCACAAAGCGATGCACCTGACAGCCCGACAGCATCTCGTCGGCGGCAACAGATTTGTTCACCTCTTCCACATGTGCCTTGATGGTCTCTAACACCTGTGGATTCGCCGTCAGTTCTTGATAAGACCCGTAGGCCACGTTGTTACGTTCCGCCCAATTGCCCACTGCTGTCAGGTCGATATTGATAAAGGCCACGCAGCGATCCTTGCCGTTTCCAAACAAAACAACTTCAAGGATGTCAGGATAGAATTTCAGCTTGTTCTCGACGTATTTCGGCGCAAACATCGACCCGTCGGCCATCTTGCCCACATCCTTTGCGCGGTCAATTATCCGCAAATGCCCTGAGTTCTCTTCGATGAAACCGGCATCGCCAGTGGCAACCCATCCCTCGGCATCTTTGGTCGAGGCCGTGGAATCCGGGTTTTTGAAATACTCAACAAAAACACCGGGCGAGCGATAGTGAATTTCTCCCTTGTCATCGATCTTCAACTCGACATCCGGCGCAGGCACACCAACCGTATCCGCGCGTACTTCGCCGTCCGGTTGCACGGTGATGAACACGGTGGCCTCGGTCTGGCCGTAGAGCTGTTTCAGATTGATGCCAAGGGATCGGTAGAAATCGAAAATCTCGGGCCCGATGGCCTCACCCGCTGTATAGCCCACCCGGAACCGACCATAACCCAGCGTATCCTTCAGCGGGCCGTAGACCAGCAGATTGCCCAGCGCGTATTTCAACTTATCACCGAGGCCCACGGGTTTGCCATCCAACAGCAAACCTCCGACCTTCTTGGCATGCGCCATGAAGTGATGGAACATGCGCTGCTTCAGCTTGCCCGCGTCCTCCATCCGGATCATCACATTGGTCAGCTGTGTTTCGAACACGCGCGGCGGGGCGAAGAAATAGGTCGGTCCGATCTCGCGAAGATCGGTCATCATCGTATCGGCGCTTTCGGGGCAGTTCACGCAGAACCCGCACCAATAGGCCTGACCGATGGAAAAGATAAAATCGCCCACCCAGGCCATCGGCAGGTAGGACAGGATATCCTCGCTCTGGGTCAGATGATCGAACTCGGCTGAATTCTTGGCGCTTTCGATGACGTTGCGGTTCGACAACACCACACCCTTGGGCTTGCCGGTAGTGCCCGAGGTATAGAGCATCACGCAGGTATCGTCATAAGTGACCGCAGCAATGCGCTTGTCCAGTTCCGCATCGAACCGGGCGTGACCGGCACGGCCTTCGGCCATGATGTCGTCCAGCGCGTTCATCTGGGAATGGTCGTATTTCCGCATCCCCCGCTTGTCGGTATAAAGAATGTGTTTGACCTGGTGCAGGTTTTCCTGAATCTCGATGACCTTATCGACCTGCTCTTGATCGCCGCAGACAACGTATTTTGCACCGCAATGTTCCAGTACATAGGCCATCTCTTCGGCCACCGCGTCCTGATACAGCGGAACTGGCACCGCACCGACCATTTGCGCAGCGACCATCGACCAATAATGCGCCGGGCGGTTGCGACCGATCACAGCAATATGGTCGCCCTTTTCAACACCCAACTCGAGAAACCCCAACGCGATGGCACGAATTTCCTTAGTCGTCTCAGCCCAAGTCCAGCATTGCCAGATGCCGAATTCTTTCTCTCGATAGGCCGGGGCGTCCCCGAACTGTGTCGCGTTTCGGTGTAGCAGCGCAGCAAGGGAGTGCATCCCCTCGGCGCCCGACTGCGTCTGAGCCAATCTTCCTCTCCTCCACATCCGACCTCTCCCCGGGCCGGAAAAAGCGGACCCGAGGATCAACCCCGGACGCCAACGCCCGATTAAGGGACGCTTGCACGATCAGCGTCAACTTTTTCCTGATGTTTTCTCAATTCTTACGAATTGTAACAACCAAGACGTGGTGAAACCTGACCAATCTTGGGTGTGGAAATTGCAAACCTAAACCGAACGAACAGATAAATAGCCCTGACCTACTATCAAATGCTCTGATCATCAGGAACGATTTGCCGCCGCAGACATCGGTCTTGCGGAGGTCTTCTAATGGCTAAATATTCTGGATTACCACATAAGACACGGCGCGTTGGGCGCTGGTAAAAAAATCAAAAAATCGCGTGTTGATGAAGGCCGACAACAACAAAGGCCGACGCCGCAATGACCAATGCAGACGCGAAATACTTGAAACTTAGCTGTTTCTTTTCAGGCTTCATCGTCCATGTCGCCCATTTGTTTTGCAATTCATTGTTGGTGGAACTTGTATCGCTTTTCATAACATCACCAATCCGATCTGCGCCATTCAATCTGCGTAGCCGCCCCTGACCTTATCATTGAGTAATTCTGCAGACAGGCACCATTAGGTGTTTTCGACTCGCCGTAAGCTAAAAGAGTTTGCATCAACAATATTAAATACAGAAGCAACGCGTTGTTCACATTGCATTCACATTCTCTTGGTTGAAAACGGAACTGATTTCGTTCCGACGTCCAATCTGACGGATTTACAGCCAGTCTCGCAAAATTGGGATCAGCGGCACATCCGCTGCAGGCATCGGGTAGTTTCGCAACTCATTCGCGCGCACCCATTTCAGTGCCTGCCCTTCTTTAGACTGCGGGATCCCCTCCCACTTGCGGCAGGCAAACAAGGGCATCAACAGGTGAAAATCGTCATAGCTGTGACTGGCGAAGGTCAGCGGGGCAAGGCAGGAGGCCCAGGTGTCGATGCCCAGCTCCTCATGCAATTCGCGGATCAAGGCGGCTTCGGGCGTTTCCCCGGCTTCGATCTTGCCGCCCGGGAACTCCCACAAGCCCGCCATGGATTTGCCTTCCGGGCGCTGCGCCAGCAACACCCGGCCCTCGATGTCGATCAGGGCGACGGCAGACACTAATACGGTTTTCATGGTCGCAATCCCGGACGCAAAACCGGGCTCCACTTTTGCTGGAATTGCTCCGGTTTCACGAGCGATAATCCGCGTTGATCTCGATATACCCGTGGGTCAGATCGCAGGTCCAAACGATGGACTTACCTTCGCCCAGCCCCAGGTCGACCGAGATCACCAGATCCTGACCTTTCATATAGGCGGCGGCGGCGTCCTCGCTGTAATCGGGGCTGACCCAGCCTTTCTCGGCCACCAGAATGTCACCGAAAGAAATGCTCAGCAGGTCCCGATCGGCCGCGGCACCCGATTTTCCGATGGCCATAACAACGCGGCCCCAGTTCGGGTCCTCGCCCGCAATTGCGGTTTTGACCAGAGGGGAATTGGCGATTGCCAACCCATGCACCTTAGCATCTGCGTCCGAGGTGGCCCCAGTCACACGGATTTCCACGAACTTGGTCGCACCTTCTCCGTCGCGCACCACTAGCTGCGCCAAGTCCAGCATCACGCCTTCCAGCGCATCGGCAAAGGCGGCATTCCCGGTGGCATCCACGCCTGACGCCCCAGTTGCACACAACAAAAGGCTGTCCGAAGTTGAGGTATCGCTATCCACCGTGATGCAGTTGAACGTCCGATCTGTCTGCGCACCCAGCAGCGCCTGCAGCGCCGATTGTTCCACCTGCGCGTCGGTAAAGATGTAAACCAGCATCGTTGCCATATCCGGCGCGATCATGCCTGACCCCTTGGCAATCCCCGCAATAGAGACTGTTTTGCCGTCAATATCGACCTGCGCACTGGCCCCTTTTGGGAACGTGTCTGTGGTCATGATCGCGCGCGCCGCATCCTCGACCGCGTGACGGCTGAGGCCCGCCTTCAGAGCCTCAAGCTGCGCCACGATACGCTCATGGGGCAGCGGCTCACCAATTACGCCGGTGGATGAGGTAAAAACCCTTTCGACCGGAACACCGGTGGCCTTGGAAACTGCCTGCGTCACCTCGGCCACCGAGGTCTGACCATAATGACCGGTAAAGGCATTGGCATTGCCTGAATTCACCAGGATCGCAGCTGGCCCCTCGTTGGTTCCGCCGATCTTGTCCTGACAGTCTAGGACCGGGGCCGCGCGTGTGGCGGAGCGGGTGAACACCCCCGCCACCGAAGTGCCGGGATCGATCACCGCCAGCATAACATCAGTACGGCCCTGATAACGCACACCGGCCTCGACCGTGGCGAACCGCACACCGTCAATCGCGGGCAAATCGGGAAAGGCCGCCGGGGCCAGTGGGGATACCTTGGTGATCGTGGCCACGGGGGTTACTCCTGAAGCAGTTCGATCTGACGCAGCGCCTCGGGGCCAGCACCCTCGGGGGTGGGACGATCGATGTCGGCCTCGCGGGTCAGCTCGTCGATCCGTGCCTGAATGACGCCCTGTTGCAGGGTTTGGGTCAACTCGGCGCGTACCTGTTCCAATTCAGGCGCTTCGGTTTTGCGCTTGTCGTTCAGGGTGACCAGATGCCAGCCGAACTGAGTTTTCACCGGCTCGGAAATCTGGCCTTTGTCCAGCGCGATCACGGCCGCCTCAAATTCCGGGACCATCTGACCGGGTCCGAACCAGCCCAGTTCACCCCCGTTCGGGCCCGACGGGCCGGTGGAGTGTTCTTTGGCCATTTCGGCAAAATCGGCGCCGTCATCCAGCTGTGCCTTGATTTCTTTGGCTTTGTCTTCCGTTTCCACCAGAATATGGCTGGCGTTGAACTCGTCCGAACCTTCGAAATCCGCGTACTGGGCGTCATAGGCGTCTTGTATCACGTCGTCGGTCAGGTTTTCGTCGATCAACGCATCCACCGCCTGCACCGCACGCATGGATCGCGTCTCGTTTTCCAAGGCCAGAGTGTTCAGTTTGCTCAAAGCGTCCTGCTGCTGGCTCAACAATTGTTGCTGGATCAGCTGATCCAGAATCAGATCATACAGAACATCATCTTCGATCTGCTGGTACTGCTCGGGCAGCGCGGCTGCGGTGGCGATGATGTGACCCAATGTGATTTCATCACCGTTCACACGAGCGACCACGGTGGCGGCATCAGGTTTGGTTTCGGCGGCCAATGGCAGGGCCATCACAGCAGCAAGCGCCAACGATGGCAGAAAAGTGAGGCCTTTGGGCATGGAATCATCCTATTTCTTTGCCGCGACAGGGCGCAGCGTTGACACTCTGGGACCTGCCGCTTACATCGCTTTGAAGCCTTGGACAGGGCCGCCTTTCACCCCCCGTATCTATGGGTTGCGCGCAAGGTGGGCAAGCCTGTCGCAACCACGATAAGAACAGATCCGCTGGAGTGAACATGCTGGGACTCGGAACGCTCGCCAAAAAGGTGTTCGGAACACCGAACGACCGCAAGATTAAGGCGACCCGCCCGTTGGTCGAGAAAATCAACGCGCTGGAGCCAGAGTTCGAGAAACTGTCCGATGACGGCCTGATCGAAAAAACCGCCGAGCTGCGCAAACGCGCACTGGACGGGGAAAGCCTGGATGACCTGCTGCCCGAAGCCTTTGCCAACGTCCGCGAAGGCGCCAAACGCGCGCTGGGTCTGCGCGCCTTTGACGTGCAGCTGATGGGCGGCGCGTTCCTGCATCAAGGCAACATCTCGGAAATGAAGACCGGTGAGGGCAAGACGCTGGTCGCCACCTTCCCCGCCTATCTGAATGCGCTGACCGGCAAGGGCGTTCACGTGGTCACGGTTAACGAATATCTGGCCAAGCGCGACTCGGAATGGATGGGCAAGGTGTTTGCCTCCGTGGGCATGACCACCGGCGTGATCTGGTCGGGCCAACCCGACGCCGAAAAGAAAGCGGCCTATGCCTGTGACGTGACCTATGCCACCAATAATGAGCTGGGTTTCGACTATCTGCGCGACAATATGAAGGCCGAGCTGGATCAGATTTACCAGAAATACCACAACTTCGCGATTGTGGACGAGGTCGACTCGATCCTGATCGACGAAGCGCGAACACCTCTGATCATCTCTGGGCCGTCGCAGGACCGTTCGGATCTGTATACCGCCATTGATGGATTGATCCCCTCGTTGCAGGACGATCACTATACGCTGGACGAAAAGTCCCGCAACGTGACCTTCACCGATGAGGGCAACGAGTTTCTGGAACAGCAGCTGATTGCTGCGGGGCTGATCCCCGAAGGGCATTCGCTGTATGATCCCGAAAGCACAACCGTGGTGCACCACGTCAACCAAGGTCTGCGCGCGCACAAGCTGTTCACGCGCGACAAGGACTATATCGTCCGTGACGGCGATGTCGTGCTGATCGACGAATTCACCGGCCGGATGATGCCGGGCCGCCGCCTGTCCGAAGGTCTGCATCAGGCCATCGAAGCCAAAGAAGGTGTGCAGATTCAGCCGGAAAACGTGACGCTGGCCAGTGTGACTTTCCAAAACTATTTCCGCCTGTACGACAAGCTGGGCGGCATGACTGGCACCGCACTGACCGAGGCCGAAGAATTCGCTGAAATCTACGGTTTGGGCGTAGTCGAGGTTCCGACCAACAAACCGATTGCCCGTTTGGACGAAGACGATCAGGTCTATCGCACCGCCGGTGAGAAATACGGCGCGATGATCGAACAGACCAAAGAGGCGCAGGAAAAGGGCCAGCCGGTCCTCCTGGGCACCACGTCGATCGAGAAATCCGAACTGCTCAGCCAAATGCTGCAAAAGGAAGGCATTGCACACAATGTTCTGAACGCCCGCCAGCACGAGCAAGAGGCGCAGATCGTCGCCGATGCCGGCCGTCTGGGTGCGGTGACTATCGCCACCAACATGGCTGGCCGCGGCACCGATATTCAGCTGGGCGGCAATGTGGAAATGAAGGTTTTGCAGGCACTGGCCGAAAACCCCGAGGCCGACCCGGCCCAGCTGCGTGCCGCTGAAGAATCCCGCCATGCCGAGGAAAAGGAAAAGGTTCTGGCAGCCGGTGGTCTTTATGTAATGGCGTCCGAGCGTCACGAAAGCCGCCGCATCGACAACCAGCTTCGTGGCCGTTCGGGCCGTCAGGGCGATCCGGGCCGCACCGTGTTTTACCTGAGCCTCGAAGACGACCTGATGCGAATCTTTGGGTCAGAACGGCTCGATAAGGTGCTGACCACCCTGGGCATGAAAGAAGGCGAAGCCATCGTCCACCCCTGGGTGAACAAGTCACTGGAGCGGGCACAGTCCAAGGTCGAAGGCCGCAACTTTGACATGCGCAAGAACGTCCTGAAATTTGACGACGTGATGAACGACCAGCGGAAGGTAGTGTTCAGCCAACGGCGTGAGATCATGTCTTCGGACGACCTGTCCGAAATCGTCTCGGATATGCGCGAACAGGTGATCGACGATCTGATCGACGAACACATGCCGCCAAAATCCTATGCCGATCAATGGGACACTGACGGTCTGCACGAGGCGGTCAAGGATAAGCTGACCATCGACGCCCCTGTACAGGACTGGGCCGCCGAAGAAGGCGTGGATGACGAGCAGGTACGCGAACGTCTGATCAACGCCGCAGACGAGATGATGGCGCAGAAAGCGGCGGCCTTTGGTCCCGAAAACATGCGCAACATCGAAAAACAGGTGCTGTTGAACACCATCGACGGTAAATGGCGCGAGCATCTGTTGACGCTGGAACATCTGCGCTCGGTCGTTGGGTTCCGCGGCTATGCCCAGCGCGATCCGCTGAACGAATACAAGAACGAGAGCTTCCAGCTGTTCGAGTCGATGCTCGATAGCCTGCGTGAGACCGTGACTCAGCAATTGTCACGCGTGCGCCCACTGTCTGAAGAAGAGCAGCGGGAAATGCTGGCGCAGATGCAAGCACAACAGGCTCAGGCGCAGCAGCAGGTCGAACAAGCGACCGAACGGGCCGAAGCGGTAGCCGAGGCCGAAGCCTCGGGCGATCCGCGTCCCGGCTTTGTCGAGGATGATCCAAGCACCTGGGGCAACCCGTCGCGCAATGACCGTTGCCCCTGTGGATCGGGCAAAAAATTTAAACACTGCCACGGGCGCCTGACCTGACGTCAGCGTAATTCAGACACATTGAGTCCCCCTCACGGCCACATATTGGCCGTGATTCAGAATCAATATGCGACTCGCTCCTTCAACTGGGGAGGGTGTCTTGTTTGTAATAAAGAACTACGTGACCACCGGCGGCACAGTCGTTTGCGCGCTGGCAATTGGTTACCTGATGCAAAATGGATTTCCTGCGTGGTCTGACGACGTGCAGGGCACTGAACTTGCGGCCGCTGATCAAGGCGCCGGTATTCCCGGGCTGGAGGACATTGTCTTGACCTCCTCGACCCCCGCCCAGGAAACGGTTCGCGCCATCCCTTCTGCACAACGAGTTGAGACTCCCGGCCGGTCAACCCCCTCTGATCACGCTGATTGTAGCCTGAGCGCCCGCGCACGCGCCGTGCCCGGTGCTGCCGCGCGCCTGATCATCAAGGCCCCCTGCTATGGCAATGAACGGATCGAGGTGCATCACAGTGGACTGACCGTAACCCAGCAGACAGACGCCAATGGCACGCTGGACCTGACCATACCAGCCTTGTCGGAATACGCGATCTTCCTGATCTCGCTTGACGATCAGAAAGGGACCGTAGCCACCACTCACGTTCCCGACATCAGCCAGTATGCCCGCGTTGTATTACAATGGCAGGGCACGACCGAACTGCAGATCCACGCGCTGGAATTTGGGGCCAGCTATGGGGATGCAGGTCATGTTTCGGCTCAGTCTGACTCGCAAGGCGCAGGCAGTGTCGTTCAGCTGACGCAACCGACCTTCAGCGATGCGCGCAACCTCGAGATCTATTCCTTTCCCGCCGGGCAATCGGGTCAATCGGGCTCGATCGAATTGACGGTCGAGGCTGAGGTGACGGCAGAAAATTGCGGCACGGACCTGCACGTCCAGTCGCTGGAGTTGCGCGAAGACCGGAAACTGCGGCCGCGCGAATTAACGCTGAACTTTCCAGACTGCTCCAAAACAGGTGAGTTTCTGGTGTTGAATAATCTGTTCCAAAACCTGACAATCGCGGCAAACTAAAACCGCAGGCAGGCTAGAACTTCCTATGACATTTCTTCGTGTGGCGGCGGTCGCACTGTTTTCGGCAACACTTTCCTCAGCCGTTCAGGCGCAGGATATCACGCTCACCTCTCATGACGGCAAGGTCGAGGTGACAGGTACCCTGCTTGGCTTTGACGGAGAGTTCTACCGCGTCGACACCCAATTTGGTGAGCTGACGGTGGATGGCTCGGGCGTGACCTGCGATGGCCCTGCCTGCCCCAATCTGACCGATTTCGTGGGCGAACTGAGGTTTTCAGGCTCTTCCGTCATGGCCGAGAAGGTGTTGCCTGCCCTGTTGATGGGCTTTGCCGAACAGGAAGGGCTGTCAGTCACGTCCCGCCAATCCGCTCCGGACAGTTTGATATACGAGCTTCATCAGGATGGGCGCGACGCGCCGCTGGGCCGATTCTATTTCGATATCGGCAATACCGGTCAGGGCTTTGCCGATCTGATCGCGGATCAAACCGACATTGTCATGGCTTTGCGCGAAATCCGCCCGTCAGAGCAAGAGGCTGCCGAGGCCGCTGGTTTGGGTGACTTGAACCACGCACGCCGGTCGCGGGTTATTGCGTTGGATGCGTTGGTGCCCATCGTGGCGCCGGACAATCCCGTGCCCCAAATCTCTCCCGCGGATCTCGCCTTGGTGTTTTCTGGCACGATTGACAATTGGTCCGCCTTGGGTGGACCCGACGCACCAATTGCGCTGCACCTGCCCGACGCCGGATCAGGTCTGGCACAAGGGGTCGAGGATCAACTGCTTTCACCCGCCAGTGTCGTTCTGTCTGATGCCGTTATCCGGCATGAGCGCAGCAGCGATCTGGTTCAAAAGGTCACCAAGGACCCTTTTGCCATCGGCATCGCTAGCCAGGCCGAGGCTGACGCGGCCCGCGCACTGCCCCTGACCGGTGGATGTGGTCACGTGTTGATGGCCACCCGGCAGACGATCAAGACCGAGGACTACCTGCTGACCTCACCCATGTTCCTGTACCTCCCCAAGCGCCGCCTGCCCCGTATCGCCCGGCAGTTTCTGGCTTATACCCAAGGCGACGCAGCCCAAAAGGCGATCCGCAATGCGGGTTTTGTCGATCAGGAACCCGAGATGATGCGGATCGGATTGCAGGGGGATCGTCTGGCCAATGCGGTGGCCTCGGGTGGCCCCGAGGTTGGGTTGGAGGAATTGCAGCGTATGGTCGATACCCTCAGACCCATGTCCCGGCTGTCGCTATCGGTCAGGTTCGAGGCAGGCTCGTCCCGCCCCGACGCACAATCACGGTCGAACATCCAGCATTTGGCCCAACAGCTTGAGGCCGGGACGCTGAATGCGCGCAAGCTGGTGTTCGTTGGTTTCAGCGACGGCGACGGAGCCGCGACTGCAAATAAGCGGATCGCCTTGCTGCGCGCCAAAACCGTGCGCAATGCGGTGTTGGCGGCGGTGGAAACTGCCATTCCCGATAGTGTTGAATTGCAAGTCGATGCGTTTGGTGAGGCGATGCCGATGGCTTGCGACGACACCGAATGGGGCCGAAAGATCAACCGCCGGGTCGAGATCTGGGTTCAGTAACTCGCTACAGATATCCCTGCGACCGAAAGCTCAGTTCATTCGATTTGCCGATGATCAGATGATCATGCAGCGTCAGCCCCAGGGCCAGACATGCGTCCTGTATCCGGTTGGTCATGTCGATATCTGATTGCGACGGGGTCGGATCGCCCGAAGGGTGATTGTGTACCAGGATCAAGGCTGACGCATTCAATTCCAACGCCCGTTTCGCAACCTCGCGCGGATAGACAGGTACGTGATCGACGGTGCCCTTGGCCTGTTCCTCATCCGCGATTAGCACGTTCTTGCGATCCAGATAGAACACCCGGAACTGCTCCGTCTCGCGATGGGCCATCGTGGTGTGACAATAGTCCAGCAGTGCATCCCAACCTGAAATCACGTGCCGCTGCATCACCCGCGCGCGGGCCATGCGATGGGCGCAGGCCTCAAGTATCTTCAAATCGGTGATCACCGTGTCACCAACGCCCTTGATCTGACGCAGCCGTTCCTCGGGCGCGGTCAGAACCCGGTTGAAATCCCCAAACGTGTCCATCAGCGCCCGTGCCAGCGGCTTTACATCCTGCCGCGGGATTGAACGGAACAGCACCAGTTCCAACAGCTCATAATCCGGCATCGCCGCCGATCCACCTGACATGAACCGTTCCCGCAGGCGTTTCCGGTGGTCTTTGATATAGGACGGCAATCGCCCCGAGGGCAGGGGCGCCACCGGGGCTTCGTCACTTTCAAACAGCATCGGGGCTTCGGCAAAGGCGTCCTGAGTCATGCGCTCAGATTTGCGCGGAAACGGTTTCCGAAAGGTTAACGCGTCCAAACGACCTTAGTCCCCTTTGGTCGATAGTCACCGGTTTCCACTTACCTCGTGTATCAATTCACTCATGTAGTTGAGGCTGCAACCAGGACAATCTCACCGGACCAATCCGATTGAATTTGCTCAGCCGCCCGCCATGCGCGCAATCCACTAGAGCAACAAAGCGCAATTCTTCTTCCTTTGTTAGGCTCTGTTTTCAGGGATTCAACAATGTCCCGACGTGCCCTGCTGTGAAGAGGCTCGGGGGCCTCGTCCCGGGTGCGCAGTTCAATGATCACATCATCTTCGGTCAATTGGCTGGCGGAAAGAAATCGAAAGTGGTGCGCCGGTTCCGGTGCGCCGTCAAATCTGAATGTGCTGTTGCGCAGCGTGCGGGCGTCAAACTGTACCAACTGTCCCAAAGGCGAGGGGTCCAGGCCAAGTATCACGCCCAGCGCCATCTGCGCCTGCAAGGCACCTATCACCCCAACGACAGGGCCCAACACGCCGGCCGTTGCACAGCTCGCGCCGCTATCCGGTGCATCCGGAAACACCGCACGCAAGGACGGCGCGCCAGCACAAAACCCACCGACATAGCCTGTCAGCCCCAATACGGATGCGCTGATCAGCGGCTTGCCCTGCAACAAACAGGTATCCGACAGGATATAGCTGGCCGCATAACTGTCCGCGCAGTCCAGAACAATGTCAGAGCCGCGGACAAAATTTAACACATTCTGGTTTGTTAGAGCCTGATTCCCGGCCACTACGGTGATGTCACCATTCAACGCCCGGCAGCGTTCTGCGGCGACTTTGGCCTTGGCGCGCCCACAGTCGGATTCAGCGAACAATGTCTGCCGATGCAGGTTCGATAGCGCGATCTGATCCCGGTCCAGGATGGTTATATGCCCAACCCCGGCCCCGGCCAACAAGGGTAAGACCGGGGCGGCTAACCCGCCCGCGCCCACCACCAGAACCCGCGCTGCCGACAGGCGGGTCTGGCCTGCCGGTCCAACCTCGGGCAGGATCATCTGGCGGGCATAGCGGCTCATCTCGTGACCTCGATCCATTCGCGAACGCGGGTTTCTGGATCGGAATTCAGCGTGATGTCCGTGACGACCGAGACGATGTCGGCCCCCGCCTGCAAGACGCCCGGCGCCCGCTCAACGCTCATGCCGCCAATCGCGACCAGAGGGATATCCCCCACCCGTGCCTTCCATTCGGTGACGCGTGGCAGGCCCTGCTGTTCCCATTTCATTTTTTTCAGGATCGTCGGATAGACCGGGCCCAAAGCCACATAATCCGGGTCCATGGTCAGGACACGCTCTAATTCATCATCATCGTGGGTAGAGACACCCAGTTTCAGCCCCGCCTTGCGGATGGCTTTCAGATCGGCCTCGTCCAGATCCTCTTGCCCGAGATGAATCCACTCACAACCAGCGTCGATAGCCGCCTGCCAATGATCATTGACCACCAGCACGGTGCCGTGGGCACGGCATAGTTCCAACGATTGGGCGATCTGTTCCCGTATGATCACATCAAGCTGATCCTTGATCCGCAGTTGCACCAGCTTCACATCCAGGGGCAGCATCCGGCGCAACCAGTCAGAGTGGTCGAAGATCGGATAGAACCGGTCTAACATCATGATAAGAAGGCCTTTCCGATTACCGGAGTTGATGGTTCGGCCATATCGCGCGCCTCGATCGGGTCGGCTTGATGCGCCAGTTGCCCGGCCTCAATCGCCAGTATCATTGCGCGGGCCATGGCCACAGGGTTTCCGGCGCGAGCGACAGCGGTATTCAGCAGAACGGCGTCATAACCCAACTCCATCGCCTGCGCGGCGTGACTGGGCAGGCCGACGCCCGCATCCACTACCAGCGGTATGTCGGGGAATTCGGCCCGCATCGCGCGCAGGGCATATTCATTGTTCAGCCCGCGCCCCGACCCGATGGGTGCACCCCAAGGCATCAGCACCTCGCACCCGGCGGCCAGCAGACGCTCGCCCACGATCAGGTCGTCGGTGGTGTAGGGGAATACGTGAAACCCGTCCTCGGTCAGTATGCGCGCGGCCTCGACCAGTTGAAACACATCTGGCTGCAAACTGTCAGTGTGGCCGATCAGTTCCAGCTTGATCCAATTAGTGTCAAACACCTCACGCGCCATATGGGCGGTGGTTACGGCTTCTTTGACCGTGTGGCACCCAGCGGTGTTCGGCAGGATCAGCACACCCAGCTCGCGGATCATCTGCCAGAAGGTCTGCCCAGCCCCGGATTCACGGCGCAAGGACACTGTGGCAACACCCGCGCCGCTCTCGCGAAACGCCTGTTCCAGAATGGCGGGGCTTGGATATTGCGCCGTTCCCAACATCAGCGGATTGGGCAGCTGATTTCCGTAGAAGGTCTTCATCCTCAGCCTCCCTGCATCGGCGCGACGACTTCAACCCGGTCGCCATCGGTCAACTTTTGAGCAATGCGCAGACCCGAGGGCACAAAGTCTTCGTTTACAGCTGTCGCCACCCTCCCCGAGAACCCGCATTCGACCAACAGGTCCGAGAGGATTTCGGCGCGCACCTCGCGCAATTCACCATTAAGCACGATCTGCATCGACCATCTCCGAATGTTTGTTGTCCAACGCCAGATCGGCCACTCCCTGCGCCAGCGCTGGGGCCAGCAGATAGCCATGGCGGTACAGTCCGTTGGCATAAATCGTATGCCCCAGCCGCCGGATGCGGGGCAGGTTGTCGGGAAAAGCCGGGCGCAGATCGACACCGATCTCAAGCACCTCGGCCTCGCCAAAGGCGGGGTTCAGCGCAAAGGCGGCGCTGAGCAGTTCCAGCATGGATCGGGCCGTGATACGGCTGCTGTCTTCGCTTTCGATCATCGTTGCGCCCAGCATGTAGAAACCATCCCCACGCGGCACGATGTACAGCGGTATCCTGGGGTGCAGTAGACGTACAGGTCGCGTCAGGTTCACGTCCGGGCAGCGGATCACCAGCATCTCTCCCTTGACGCCGCGCAGGTCGTGCAAAACCTCACGCGCGTGCAGACCGCGGCAATCGATTGCATTCTCCAGCTGGGTCGGGACCAGTTTCCGGTGGAAAACCACCCCTTGGTCCTGCAATTGGCGGAGCAGATCCCGCAGCGCCTGTCGCGGGTTCAGATGAGCCTCATCCGTGAAATGCAGACCTTTGGTGAAACGGGTTAAATCAGGCTCTAAATCGGCAATTTCAGACTGACTAATCTCGGTATACCCCCCGGTCCGACGGGCGAACCGACGCAGATCCGGCAGATCACGCGGGTTGGCAACAACCAGCGTGCCACGTTGTTCCACCCGAGTACGCGTAGTCCACCACTCGAACGCAGCCTTGCCCAGCCGCAACACCGGTTCTTCGGCGTTTTCAAACTCGCACCACGGGGCCAACATACCCCCAGCCCACCAAGAACACCCATGCGGGCCCGGAGGGCCGCCGGGATCGAACACCTGAACCTGCGCCCCGCGCGACACTAGCTCGCTGGCTACGGCGAGCCCGGCCACACCGGCCCCTATGACCGACCAGACCGTCACGCGGGCCAGTCCCGATGGAAATGATGAACCGGGCCATGCCCCTGTCCGACCATCAGACTGTCGGCTTTAGCAATGGCCCCTTGCAGATACTCATGCGCCTGCGCGACCGCGTCGGTCAGGCCCAGCCCTCGCGCCAGCCCGGCTGCTATCGAAGACGACAGGGTGCAACCGGTGCCATGCGTATTGCGCGTATTGCGCCGAGTGGCGGTGAATTCTGCCACAACTCCCGAAGGATCAAGCAAGACGTCGTGGCAAACGTCGCCGCGCCCATGTCCGCCTTTCATCAATACCGAGCGCGCCCCTAGCCCGCACAGCGCCATCCCCTGCGCGATCATCTGATCGGGGGATTCGGCGTCCGAGGTGCCCAGCAAACAAGCGGCCTCGGGTAAGTTCGGGGTAAGCATGGTCGCTTGGGGCACAAGAACATCACGCAGGGTCTGAACCGCATCCTGTACCAGCAAGGCATCGCCAGATTTGGAGATCATCACCGGGTCCAAAACGACGGGGCCATCAAACCCAGCGATCGCCACGGCAACGGTTTGAATAATTTCAGGGGTCGCAAGCATGCCGATCTTGATCGCGCTCACATCCAGGTCGGTCAGCACCGCCTCGATCTGAGCGGCCACTACGTTGAGCGGTATGCCATGCACTGCGGTCACAGCCCGCGTGTTCTGCGCCGTGACCGCCGTGATCACGCTGGCCCCATACACGCCCAACGCAGACATCGACTTGAGATCCGCCTGAATCCCGGCCCCACCGCCACTGTCCGAGCCCGCAATTGTCAGGGCAATATGCGCCATATCGTTGCTCCATCATCAGGGGGCAACGCAGCATGGAAAACGTCTGTGTGTGTAGACCGTTCCCTACGCCGGTATTGCCCGGATCAGGTTCGATGGGTTAGCGCATTCACGCCTCTCAGCCCCTTGATCAGGGCACCCCAACGGTTGGCGCGACAATCTCAGGGGATGTGGCAAGATTCAAGAGCCAAATTTCGCGAAGTTCATGGACAAACTGGACCTATAAAACGAAAAAAGCCGACCCAAGGGGATCGGCCTTTTAGCAACTTGGTGGAGTGATCTTAGCCCTTCATCCCATCCCAAAAGGATTTGACGGATGAGAAAAAGCTTTTTGATTCCGGGTGGTTATCCTCACCCAAATCGTCGAACTCTTTCAGCAGTTCCTTCTGGCGGCTAGTCAGATTGACCGGCGTTTCCACCGCCAGTTCGATGAACATGTCGCCCACACCACCACCGCGCAGGGCGGGCATGCCTTTGCCGCGCAGGCGCATCTGACGGCCCGATTGGCTGCCTGCTGGTATTTGCACGCGGCCACGGCCACCATCGATGGTTGGCACTTCGATCGAACCGCCCAGCGCAGCCTTGGCCATGCTGACCGGGACGCGGCAATACAGGTTCACGCTGTCGCGTTCGAACAGCTTGTGATCCGACACTTCGACAAAGATATACAGATCACCCGGAGGGCCACCGCGCATCCCAGCTTCACCCTCACCCGCCAGGCGGATGCGGGTTCCGGTCTCGACGCCGGCGGGGATGTTGACGGACAGCGCACGCTCTTTTTCCACGCGGCCTGCACCGCCACAGGCTTTACAGGGGTTCTTGATGATCTGACCCAGACCCGAACAGGTCGGGCAGGATCGTTCGACGGTAAAGAAACCCTGCTGTGCACGCACCTTGCCCATGCCCGAACAGGTTGGACAGGTGGTTGGCTCCACTCCGCCTTCTGCACCCGATCCGTCACAGGCCGAACAGGCCACGGCAGCAGGAACACTGATGGTTTTCTGCAGGCCCGCGAACGCCTCTTCCAGCGTCACGCGCAGGTTATAGCGCAGGTCCGATCCGCGCGCCGCACGGCGCCCGCCACCGGGGCCGCCACGCTGACCGCCCATGAAATCGCCGAACAGATCGTCGAACACGTCTGAGAATGCGCTGGAGAAATCACCCTGACCAAAGCCGCCGCCCGGACGACCACCACCGCCGCCCATACCGTTTTCAAAGGCGGCATGGCCGAAACGGTCATATGCGGCCTTTTTGTCGGCGTCGCGCAGAACATCATAAGCCTCGTTGGCTTCTTTGAACTGCGACTCGGCATCCGGGTTGTCTTTGTTGCGATCGGGATGCAACTCTTTGGCTTTCTTGCGAAAACCCTTTTTGATTTCATCCGCTGATGCGCCCTTTGATACGCCGAGCACATCGTAGTAGTCGCGTTTTGACATCAGTATTTCCTTCAGCCTCAACGTATTTGGGCCGGCCCGGCAACCGGACCGGCCCACATTGGCCCGGTTACCCGTTAGTTACGCTTGTCGTCGTCCAGATCTTCGAACTCGGCGTCAACAATGTCGTCCTCACCCGGCGCAGCATCTGCCGCCGCAGGTTCATCCTCACCTTCTTCGGCTTGCGCCTTGTAGATGGCTTCGCCCAGCTTCATGGCCGCTTCGGTGACGTTCTGGATGCCCGACTTGATCTTGTCGGCATTCTCGGTCTCCAGCTCGTCCTTCAGCGCGGCAATTGCCAGCTCGATGGCTTCGATGGTGGTCGGGTCGACTTTGTCGGCATGCTCTTCCATCGACTTTTCGGTCGAGTGGATGAGGCTTTCCGCCTGGTTCTTGGCGTCTACCAGCTCGCGGCGTTCCTTGTCGGCTTCCGCGTTCTCTTCGGCGTCCTTGACCATCTTGTCGATGTCTTCATCCGACAGACCGCCCGAGGCCTGGATGGTGATCTTCTGCTCTTTGCCAGTGCCTTTGTCCTTGGCCGAAACCGAGACAATGCCGTTGGCGTCGATATCAAAAGTCACCTCGATCTGAGGCATGCCGCGCGGTGCAGGCGGGATATCTTCGAGGTTGAACTGACCCAGGATCTTGTTGTCCGCAGCCATTTCACGCTCACCCTGGAACACGCGGATGGTTACGGCGTTCTGGTTGTCCTCGGCGGTCGAGAAGACCTGAGACTTTTTGGTCGGGATCGTGGTGTTGCGGTCGATCAGACGGGTGAACACCCCACCCAGCGTCTCAATCCCCAGCGACAGCGGGGTCACGTCCAGCAGAACTACGTCTTTGACGTCGCCCTGCAGAACACCGGCCTGAATGGCGGCGCCCATGGCAACCACTTCGTCCGGGTTCACACCCTTGTGCGGCTCTTTCCCGAAGAACTTGGTGACCTCTTCGATCACTTTCGGCATCCGGGTCATACCACCGACCAGAACAACCTCGTCAATGTCGCCAGCCGACAGACCAGCGTCTTTCAGTGCGGCCTGGCAGGGCTTCATCGACTTTTTGATCAGGTCCGAAACCAACGATTCCAGCTTGGCACGGGTCAGTTTCATGACCATGTGCAGCGGCTGACCGTTCGAACCCATCGAGATGAACGGCTGGTTGATTTCGGTTTGCGAAGTCGAAGACAGCTCAATCTTGGCTTTCTCAGCAGCTTCTTTCAGACGCTGCAGCGCCATCTTGTCTTGCGACAGGTCGACACCGTGTTCCTTTTTGAACTCATCCGCCAGGTAGTTGACGATGCGCATGTCAAAGTCTTCACCACCTAGGAAGGTGTCACCGTTGGTCGATTTGACCTCGAACAGGCCGTCGTCGATTTCCAGAATGGTCACGTCGAAAGTACCGCCACCAAGGTCATAGACCGCGATGGTTTGAGTTTCTTCTTTGTCCAGACCATAGGCCAGCGCAGCCGCTGTCGGTTCGTTGATGATCCGCAGCACTTCCAGACCGGCGATTTTACCGGCGTCTTTGGTGGCCTGACGCTGTGCGTCGTTGAAATATGCAGGAACGGTGATCACGGCTTGCGTGACTTCCTCACCCAGATAGCTCTCGGCGGTTTCCTTCATCTTGCCCAGAGTGAAGGCCGAGATCTGGCTTGGGGAGTACTTTTCACCGCGGGCTTCCACCCACGCGTCGCCATTGCCGCCATCGACGATGGCGTACGGCACCATTTTCTTGTCTTTTTCGACTTCTGCATCATCCACACGACGACCGATCAGACGCTTAACACCAAAGATCGTGTTGTCGGGGTTGGTGACCGCCTGGCGTTTTGCAGGCTGACCGACCAGTCGCTCATCTTCGGTGAAGGCGACGATCGAGGGCGTGGTCCGCGCCCCTTCGGCGTTTTCGATGACCTTCGGCTGCGAGCCGTCCATGATGGCCACACACGAGTTGGTGGTTCCGAGGTCAATCCCGATTACTTTTCCCATATGTTCAATCCCTTTCTCTTCAAGGCGATGTCCCGAGGTCCGAACCCGTTATGGCACCCGGCCCCGATCTGATGTGCGCAACAGCCCTACACCATCGCGCGTCCCGGCGTATATAAGGGCGGGATCAGAGGCCTGCAAGCGTTGTAAAACGCAGGTTTTCGGGAATCTGTGGCCTTTTTGGCAAGGTTTTGGCAAGGATCGGGGATTCTCGGATGGCGCGGCTGCTTTTACGCGGTTTTGATATCAGGAAAGCCTGGCTGGACGGGCCCGCGCAGGAGCGGCTGATCGACAGCCTGCGGCCGATTCTGAAATCCGCCCCTTTGTTCCGGCCGGTCACGCCATCGGGTAAGGAAATGTCCGTGCGTATGACGTCGGCCGGGTCACTGGGCTGGGTCACCGACAAGACGGGTTACCGATATCAGGCGCAACACCCCAAAGGCGCGGTTTGGCCCGCGATCCCGGAGCAGATTCTTGGTATCTGGCGCGACCTTGCCAGTGCGGACCGTGATCCTGATTGCTGTTTGATCAACTACTACGGCGAAGGGGCCCGGATGGGATTGCATCAGGACAAGGACGAGGCCGATTTTTCCTGGCCGGTCCTGTCGATCTCACTGGGGGATGATGCCCTGTTCCGCATCGGCAACCAGACACGGGGCGGCAAGACCGAATCCATCTGGTTGAACTCGGGTGATGTGGTGATCATGGGCGGGCCCGCCCGGCTGACCTATCACGGCGTCGACCGCATCCGGTTCGGATCATCAAAACTGTTGCCCAAGGGTGGTCGGATCAACCTGACGCTGCGTGTGGCAGGTTAGCGGCGCGCCTCCCAGCTTTGGGACACATGCTGACGAGAGAAGAAAATTCCCAACAAGCCGATCAGCAGCAGGATCAGCCCCACCCAAAGCGCGTATTCCCAGCTGGTATTGCGAGGAAAATAATTGCGGAAAAGAAAACCGCGGCACTGATCGATGACGTGAAACAGGGGGTTCCAGGTGAACATGGCCAACGTGGCACCGCCCAGCGCATTCGCCACGAACATTTTACCCGAAAAGATCATGTTCAAGCGCCGGTAGATATTGGTCAGGACTGTCACAAAAGTGGGAAACCACGGTCGCAGAGCCATGAAGACGACGCCAATTGCGCAGCCAACAAACCAGCTCAGGATCAACATGCCAAAAGCGCCGCCCGGTTCCTGAATTTCAATTGGCGCGACTGCTACACTGTAAATAAAGAGGATCACGATGATTGTCACAATCTGCGTGTAAAGCGCCCCAAAAGCGGTGGCCAACAGGACGACAACCATGTTCATCGGCGAATGCAGCATCATCGGGTTGTTGCCGGTCCCGACCCCCGCTACCGCGCTGACGGACTTGATATGGGTGATGAACAGAAATACGCCCGACAGCAGAAACAGGACAAATTCGCCCCGGATTCTTGCAATACGTGGTCCCAGGAAAGACAGGATCGTATACAACACCAAAACCAGGGCGAGAACCTGCAAGATGTTGATGATTATGGCCACGACCGCGTTGTGATGCTGGGACCGTATGCTGCGAACAACGGCGTGGAAAATCAGCTCGGCCGTTGTGAACGCGCCGCCCAGTAAGGACTGGTTTCGCTTGAAATAATACACCCGAAGCGTCTTTCCCGTTTTTTCACCTGCAATCTGTCACGAAATTCTTGCCGTTCCGTAACCGGCACATCATAAGGCCGTCAGGCTATTCGATCAACAAATCACAGGAACGGAGCTTTTTTGTGACCTACGACGCCCTCATTCCCGTCATTCGACGGCTGGCCCTGGAAGCCGGTGACAAGATCATGGAGATCTACAATTCGGATGATTTCGACGTAAAGGTCAAATCCGATTCCAGCCCGGTGACCGAAGCAGACGAAGCTGCCGATGCCTTGATTTCGGCCGGTCTGCGCGATGCCTTCCCGGATATTCTGCTGGTGACCGAGGAACAGGCCGCCTCGCATTCAGAAAAGGGTGACAGATTCCTGATTGTCGATCCTTTGGACGGCACCAAAGAATTCATCAACCGGCGCGGCGATTTCACGGTGAATATTGCGTTGGTCGAAAACGGCGTTCCAACCCGTGGCGTGGTTTATGCGCCTGCAAAGGGCCGCATGTTTTATACACAAGCCGATGGTCAGTCGGTTGAAGAGACCGGAGCATTGGACAAAGCCCAGGCTGGGGAGGTGACTTCCATATCAGTGTCTAATCCGGACAATTCAGCGCTTCTGATCGTGGCGTCGAAATCGCACCGCGATCAGGCCACCGAGGATTACATCAACAAATATCAGGTGAAGGACAGCAAGAGCGCGGGCTCATCCCTGAAATTCTGTCTGGTGGCCACGGGCGAGGCAGATCTTTACCCCCGCGTTGGCCGCACGATGGAATGGGACACAGCTGCGGGCCATGCCGTGCTGGCCGGTGCGGGCGGCAACGTGGTGCGCTTTGATGATCATTCACCGCTGACCTATGGCAAGGACGGCTATGCAAACCCGTTCTTTATCGCCTACGCTCCGGGTGTTGACCTGAAGGAGGCCTGATGTCCGTTCTGATCGCCATTCCCGCCCGCTATGCCTCGACCCGCTATCCGGGCAAACCGCTGGTTCCGCTGACCGGCGCCAATGGCACCGCGATGACGTTGATCGAGCGGTCCTGGCGCGCTGCCTGTTCGGTGTCGGGCGTCGACAAGGTGGTCGTTGCCACCGATGACGACCGCATCCGCGAAGTGGCCGAAGGGTTCGGGGCCGAGGTGGTGATGACCTCGGAAAGCTGCGGCAATGGCACCGAACGCTGCGCTGAGACCCATGCCAACCTTGGCGCTGGCTATGACATCGTGGTGAACCTGCAAGGCGACGCGCCGCTGACACCGCATTGGTTTGTCGAAGACCTGATCGCTGGCCTGCGCGCCGCGCCCGGGGCGGGCGTCGCCACACCCGTGCTGCGCTGCGATGGTGACGCGCTGAACAGCCTGCTGAACGACCGCAAGCACGGGCGCGTTGGCGGCACCACCGCCGTCTTCGCCGCGGATCACAGCGCCATGTATTTCTCGAAAGAGGTCGTCCCGTTCACCGCCGAGACCTACGCAGGCGAAGAAGAGACCCCGGTTTTCCACCATGTCGGCGTCTACGCCTATCGCCCCGATGCTTTGGCCGCCTATTCCACCTGGCCGGTGGGCCCGCTGGAACAGCTGGAAGGGCTTGAGCAACTGCGCTTTATGGAGAATGGCCGCAAAGTTCTGTGCGTCGAGGTTGAGGCCAAAGGCCGCCAGTTCTGGGAACTGAACAACCCGCAGGACGTCCCCAAGCTTGAGGAAATGATGGCCGCGATGGGGTTGGATTGAGCCATTTTCCCCCTGACCTGGACACGCCTGTTGGCATAGCAGGGCGCAAACTTCTTTGTCTGGAAGACAGATGACCAATATTCTTGTAACCGGCGGAGCTGGATATATCGGATCGCATGCCTGCAAGGCGCTGGCGCAGGCGGGCTATACACCCGTGACTTATGACAACCTGATCACCGGCTGGCAGGACGCGGTGAAATTCGGACCGTTCGAACAGGGCGATCTGCTGGATCGCGCTCGGTTGGATGAGGTCTTCGCCAAATACCAGCCCGCCGCCGTAATGCACTTCGCCGCCCTCAGTCAGGTGGGCGAGGCGATGTCCCAGCCCGGCAGATATTGGACCAACAATGTCACCGGATCACTGAACCTGATCGAGGCAGCCGTGGCAGCCGGTTGCCTGAACTTTGTGTTCTCCTCGACCTGCGCCACCTATGGCGAGCATGACAATGTGGTACTGGATGAAGACACACCGCAACTGCCGCTGAACGCTTATGGTGCCTCAAAGCGGGCCATCGAAGATATCCTGCATGATTTCGAGGCCGCATATGGCCTGAACCACGTGATCTTCCGCTATTTCAACGTGGCCGGTGCCGACCCCGAGGGTGAAGTGGGGGAATTCCACCGTCCCGAAACTCATCTGGTGCCGCTGATGCTGGACGCCATTGACGGCAAGCGCGACGGGCTGACCGTATTCGGCACCGATTACGACACACCCGACGGTACCTGCATCCGCGACTATGTGCATGTCTGCGATCTAATTGATGCTCATGTTTTGGGGTTGAACTGGCTGGAACAGGGCAAGGGTAGTCGGGTTTTCAACCTTGGCACCGGATCGGGCTTTTCGGTGATGGAGGTGATCGACCATTCCAAAGCCGTCACCAACCGCGAGGTGCCTTATTCCATCGGCCCCCGCCGCGCTGGTGATTGCACCAAGCTTGTTTCAGGCTCGGTCCGTGCGGGGCAAGAGCTTGGTTGGACCCCAAAAAGATCAACGTTAGAGACGATGATCAGTGATGCCTGGCGCTGGCATCAGAACGGCAATTACGAAAAGTGAACCATAGGTGATAGATCATGCAGCCGATAATCTTCCCCCCATTGGATGGGTGCAGAAGTACCGGTTGCGTCTGAAACGACGACGGTTGCTTTGGCGATCCTTTCGCAGCCGCCATCAGCTAGCCAGCCTCAAGGATCAGACCGCGCAAATCAGACCAGGCGCGGCACTGGCCTTCACCACGCTACGCAATGAAGTCAATCGCCTTCCGTGGTTCTTCCGCCACTATCGCGGGCTTGGGGTGGATCACTTTCTGGTCGTGGATAACGGCAGCGATGACGGCTCGGTAGAATTTCTGTGCGATCAGCCCGATGTGTCGCTGTGGCAGACCCTTAACAGCTATCGCGACGCGCGATACGGTTTGGATTGGCTGACATGGCTGCAAATGCGCTATGGCCACGGACACTGGACCTTGATGGTGGACGCGGATGAGCTGCTGATCTACCCCAACCACGACAGCAAATCCCTGCATGACCTAACAGGCACCTTGGACCAACAAGGCCACATCGCCTTTGGCGCGCTGCTGCTGGATCTCTACCCCAAGGGGCCACTGGGCGCGCAGCCCTATGACCCCGAAATGGACCCGACCAAAACCCTTAGCTGGTTCGATCCCGGCCCCTACCGGGCGCAGCGCCAAAGCCCATTGGGAAACCTGTGGGTGCAGGGTGGCGCGCGAGAACGGATGTTTTTTGCCGACAGGCCGCGGAATTCGCCCACGTTGAACAAAATCCCGCTGGTGCGCTGGTCACGGCGCTATGCATATGTGAACTCGTGCCACTCGGCCCTGCCCCGACACCTGAACACGTTCTATGACGGCCCCAGCGGCAAGACGCCTTCGGGCGTGTTGCTGCACACCAAATTTCTTCCCGAGGTGGTGGACAAGTCATCGACCGAAAAAACCCGACGGCAGCATTTTCATGATCCCGACCTATTTGGGTCATATTATGATGCAATTGGAAACCGCCCCAACATGTGGACGCCTCAGTCCGTGCGTCTTGAGGGCTGGGCCCAATTACAACAATTGGGTCTGATGGGGAAAGTTTGCTGAAAAGCAGCATATGTGACTAACGGTTTTTAAATTCGTTGCCTTGAAAGATACATCAATGGCATAAAACGGCACTTGCCCGGCACCACTCTGGATCGTCCAGCCCCGGGCATGCTCGCGTAACGAAAAAGGCAGTGCAAACGCGTGAGCCTGTTGGATTCATACCGAATGAGATTGCGGCGCAAGCGTCGTCTGGTGCGCTGCCTGCGCAAACGTCGGCAATTGAAGCCGATTTCCGACAAGACCAACGATATCCAACGCGACGATATATTGTTGATGAGCGTTCTGCGGAACGAGAAAATCCGCCTGCCTTACTTTCTGGAATACTACCGCAGGTTGGGCGTCGATCATTTTCTGTTTGTCGACAACGACAGCGATGATGGCTCGGGCGAATACCTGGCAAGCCAACCCGACGTTTCGGTCTGGCGGGCAAATGCCAGCTATAAACAGGCTTCGTTTGGATTGGATTGGTCAAACTACCTGTTGCGAAAATACGCACACGGACATTGGGTTCTGACAGTCGACCCGGATGAGTTCTTTATCTATCCGTTCTGCGACACCCGTCCGATCCGCGCCCTGACCGATTGGCTGGACGGCTGCGCGGTACGCAGTTTCGGCACCATGCTGATCGACATGTATCCGCAAGGACCAGTGGATGCTCAGCCGTATCACGAAGGGCAGGACCCGTTTGAGATCGCCCGCTGGTTTGATGCTGGCAACTACATGATCACCAAGAACCCCGAGTATAAAAATCTGTGGATTCAGGGGGGACCTCGTGCGCGCGTGTTTTTTCGCGACACCCCCTTGCAAGCGCCTGCGCTGAACAAGATTCCCTTGGTCAAATGGGACCGTCGCTATGTCTATGTCAGCTCGACCCATTCGCTGCTGCCGCGTGGCTTAAACCAGGTTTATGACGATTGGGGCGGTGAAAAGACCAGCGGTGCATTGCTGCACGCCAAGCTGATCAGCACGCTGGGCGACAAAGCCCGCGAAGAGATGCAGCGCGGCCAGCATTACCGCCGCTCGGGCGAATATCGCGCATATGCCCAGGGGCTGGACGAGCAGCCGGTGTTTTGGTGTGACCGGTCCGAGAAATACATCAACTGGCGTCAGCTTGAGATCCTTGGCCTCATGTCGAAAGGAAACTGGGCATGAGCCGTCTGGGCATTGTCATGCTGGTTCATACAGCACTGCACCGGGCCGAGCAGGTGGCACGGCATTGGACGGCATCGGGCTGTCCGGTGGTGATCCATGTGGACCGCAAAGTGCCGGATCAAGTTTATTCCGATTTCGTTGCCGCGTTCGCGGATGAAGCGTTGATCCGGTTCTCGGAACGCCATACCTGCGAATGGGGTAGTTGGGGAATTGTCGCGGCCTCACAATCCGCGGCCGAACTGATGCTTGAGGCTTTTCCGGACGTTCATCACGTCTACTTGTCTTCGGGGGCCTGCCTGCCCCTGCGGCCCGTGGATGAGCTGATCGACTATCTTTCTGACCGGCCTCGGGTCGATTTCATCGAAAGCGCAACGACCGCCGATGTCAGCTGGACGATCGGTGGGCTGGATCAGGAACGTTTTACACTGCGCTTTCCGTTTTCCTGGCGCCGGAACCGCAAACTGTTCGACGCTTATGTAAAACTGCAACGCGCCCTCGGGATGCGCCGCAAAATCCCCGAAGGGCTGATGCCGCATATGGGCAGCCAATGGTGGTGCCTGACCCGACAGACCCTGTCGGCCATTCTGCAGGACCCCAAGCGGCAGACCTATGACCGCTATTTCCGCCGCGTCTGGATTCCGGATGAAAGCTATTTCCAGACGCTGGCCCGACTGTATTCCACCCACATCGAAAGCCGGTCGCTGACCTTGTCGAAATTCGACTATCAGGGGCGACCACATATCTTTTATGATGATCATCTACAGTTGCTGCGCCGGTCGGACTGTTTTGTGGCCCGAAAGATCTGGCCGCGTGCTGATCGGCTGTATCAGGCCTTTCTGACCGATCAGAGCAGCGCCATGCGACCAGCCGAACCCAACCCGGGCAAGATCGACCGGGTATTTTCCAAAGCGGTCGAGCGTCGAACCCGTGGGCGCGACGGGCTGTACATGCAAAGCCGCTTTCCTCGCCACGGCAGTGAGAACGGCCTGACCTCATTCCCTTATTCGGTATTTCAGGGCTTTGCCGAGCTGTTCGAGGATTTTGAACCCTGGCTGGCTGAGACCACAGGCGCACGGGTGCATGGGCACCTGTTTGGCCCCGCTCGGGCCGAGTTCGCCAACGGGGACACGATCACAAACGGTGCGCTCAGCGATTGTGCGGTTCTGCGTGACTATAACCCAACGGCCTTTATCTCGAACCTGATCTGGAACACACGGGGTGAGCGGCAGTGCTTTCAATTCGGTCCCGGGGACACGCAAAAGATCAGCTGGTTTCTGGCGCGGGATAAGAACGCGCAAATCTCGGTTATCACCGGGGCCTGGGCGATCCCACTGTTCCGGTCGAACATGAATTTCGCCGATATCCGCTGTGAAGCGGCACGCCTTCAACAGATTGAAACCAAACAGCTTGAGGTTCTGGGCTCGGTCTGGACCAAGGCGCAGGTGCGGACCTGGTCCTTGGCCGAATTTGTGGAATCTCCGATGGAGCCCATGCAGACCGTGATCGAGGAAATCGGCACCCATCGCGCGAACCATTTGACCGAGGCGCCAAAAATGGTGGATTTGACTGGCTTTGGACAATTCCTCCAGAACCTCAAAAATCAGGGAATGCATCCTTATTTGGTGGGGGATTTTCCGGCAGATGATATTTTCGGCGCGCGGGTTCGGCCATTCAAGAAACCCTATCTGGTGCAATAGTCTGTCATGACATCCAAGTTCGACTATTTCGTCATCCTCGCCGCGATGCGCACCGGGTCCAACCTGCTTGAGTTCAATCTCAACGCGCTTGAAGGCGTCACCAGCTTTGGTGAGGCATTCAACCCACATTTCATTGGTCGGCTGAAATCTGAAAGTCTGTTGGATGTAACTTTGGAAGATCGTGACGGCGATCCGATGAAACTGGTGCAGGCAATCAAAGATGCACCCGGCGAGTTAAATGGGTTCCGCTTCTTTCAGGGGCACGATAACCGCGTGTTAGAGCCTGTTTTGGCTGACCCACGCTGCGCCAAAATCATTTTGACGCGCAATCCTCTGGACAGTTACGTTTCGTTGAAAATTGCGCGGGAAACCAAGCAGTGGCAACTGAAGAACATCAAACGCCGCCGCGAAGCACAGGTAGAGTTTAATGCGGAAGAGTTTGAATCCTATCTGGATAGACAGCAGGATTTTCAGCTCTTGTTGCTCAATACCCTTCAGCGAACAGGTCAAACCGGGTTTTACATTTCCTATGACGACCTGACCAATCTGGAGGTGCTGAACGGGCTGGCCGCGTGGTTGGGTATTTCGGCGCGGTCGGCTTCGATTGACGATACGATCAAGCCGCAGAACCCGGGCCCGACCCTGTCCAAGGTGACAAACCCGGAAGAGACCGAGCATGCCTTGGCCCGGATCGACAGTTTCAACCTGCATCGCACCCCGAATTTCGAGCCCCGGCGCGGATCGACCGTCGGCAATTATGTCGCCGCGCCGCATACGCCCTTGATGTTTATGCCGATACGCGGCGGGCTTGAGGCACCTGTGACCCAATGGATGGCCGATCTTGACTCGGTCAGCACCGACAAGCTGGTCACCAATCTGAACCGCAAACAGATGCGGCGATGGCTGCACGCTCATCCCGGACACCGAAAATTCACGGTACTACAGCACCCTCTGGCACGGGCGCATTCGGCCTTTTGCTCCAACATCCTCAGCACCGGGCCCGGCGCTTACCTGAAAATCCGAAATATGCTGCGCAACCGGTTCAAAATTCCGATCCCGGGTCAGCTGCGTGACGGCAATTACCCGGTTGATCAGCATTATGAGGCGTTTTCGGCCTTCCTAATCTTCCTACGCCAAAATCTGGCTGGACAGACGCCCGTTCGTGTGGATGGAACGTGGTGCAGCCAGTCTCAGGTATTAGACGGGATGGCATCCTTTGCTCTGCCTGACTTCATCCTGCGCGAGGATGAGATCGCAACAACCCTGCCCGATCTAGCCAGACGGATGGGGCATGACAGCCCACCAACACCCGGGTTTTGCGCGCCGGAAATCCCGTTCACGTTGGCCGAAATTTATGACGACAGATTAGAAACGCTGGCGGCTGAGGCCTACCAGCGCGACTATGTGCAATTCGGGTTCGGGGATTGGGAACCAGTTACGGGCGCAGCGTGATCAGTGTGCCCTTGTTGACCATCGCATAGATCTCTTCGATCTCTTCATTCTTGACGGCGATACAACCGGCGGTCCAATCCGCTGTCTTCTTGGCGCGTTTCAGTTCCGACCGCTTTTTCGGCTGACCGTGAATGAAAATATCACCACCCGGATCAACACCGGCCGCCTTGGCCTGCGCGATATCATTGGAATTCGGATAGGAAATCCCCAGCGACAGGTGATAGCGACTGTTGGGGTTGCGACGGTCGATCAGATAGCTGCCTTCGGGCGTGCGGCCATCACCGCGCTTTGTCTTTGTACCATCTGGCGCAAAGCCCAAATCGACTTTGTATTCCTTGAGAATGGTTTGGTTGTGCAGAAGATACATCTTCCGCGCGCCCTTGTTGATGACCAAAGAAGTCACCTCGGGGCCATCATATGTCAGAAATCGTGGGCTAGCTGTGGCACAGGCCGAAAGGCCCAGCGTTGCCATAGCGCCCAATCCAAATGCTCGACGATCCATGTTTCACTGCCTGCTCTTTTTTTTCAGCATTATGCCAGATTTCCGAAAAACTGAAATCACTTTTTGATGTGCTGCTGTTCGGTCAGGCGGCGCTCGATGCTTTCCAGCCGTTCCAATACTTCGTCGCGATAGGCGTCAGTTCGCACCTCATCCTCGGCATGATGCGCATCCTGCATCGAGTTCACAATCAGACCGACCAGCAAGTTCACGACCGCAAAGGTGGTGACCATGATGAACGGAACAAAGAACAGCCAGGCATAGGGATAGACCTCCATCACCGGACGGACAATGCCCATGGACCAGCTTTCCAGCGTCATGATCTGGAACAGCGTATAGGCCGACAGACCTAGGTCGCCGAACCAGTCCGGGAAAGTGGCCGAGAACAGCTTGGTCGAGATCACGGCACCGATGTAGAACAGGATCGCCATCAACAGGAATACGCTGGCCATGCCCGGCAGGGCCGAAATAAAACCCTCGACCACCCGCCGCAGGCGCGGCGCGACCGAGATAACCCGCAGTACCCGCAGGATTCGCAACGCCCGCAATACCGACAGCCCCCCGGCGCTGGGGATGAGGGCAATGCCGACAACGATAAAGTCAAAGACGTTCCAGCCGCTGAGAAAGAACCGTCGCCCGGTCGCCAACAGCTTCATGGCGATCTCGGCCACGAAAATGGCCAGACAGATTGTGTCCAGCGTCACGATCAGGGGTCCCGCGGCCTCCATCAGGGTTGGCGATGTCTCCATCCCCAACAACACAGCATTAAAGATGATGACCGCAGTGATGAACCGGCCAAAAGTGGGATGTTCGATGATGGTCAGCAGACGCTGATTGAAGCCCATATTGACACTCTCCTGTCTGCTCATGATGCGGGCCCCCATACAAACCGCGCGGCAAGTTCCGTGTGTGACGACCATCGAAATTGGTCCACCACCTGTACCCATTCAAGAGTGTAGCCCGCATTAACCAGCGTTCTTGCGTCCCGCGCGAAGGTCACCGGGTTGCACGAGACATATGCAATCACCGGGCGCTGCGCCTGTGCCAGTTCGGCAACTTGCGCCTCGGCCCCAGCGCGGGGCGGGTCCAGCACAACGGCGTCAAAGGATTTCAACTCATCGGGCATCAGCGGGCGGCGGAACAGGTCGCGGGACTCGGTCGTGACCCGTTTCAACCCTTGCGCGCGGCGCCAGCCCTGATCCAGCGCATCCGTCATCGCGGCTTCACCTTCGACCGCGTGTACCTCGGCACTTTCGGCAAGTGGTAGTGAGAAAGTCCCACTGCCTGCAAACAGGTCGGCAATACGCTTCGCACCCTGTATTGCCTGCAAAACGGCCTGTAACAGAGCCTGTTCTCCATCTCTTGTCGCCTGCAGGAATGCTCCGGGCGGTGGCACAACCCCAGCACCCCCAAAGCGTTGCATCGGAGGTTGGCGCATTGCGATCACTTCACCATCCCAGCTAAGCCGCGCCAAGCCGTGCTTCTCGGTTGCCTGCGCCAATGCCAGTTCCAACGGCCCATCCAGCGGTTTGCCACCCTTGACGGCCACATCCAGCCCGCCTTCGGACAAGGTCAGTGTCACGGCCAGTACGCCCTTGCGACTTCCGCCCAGAATAGCCAGCGCCTCGGCCACCGGTATGGCAGCAATCAGGGCCGGGTCCAGCAGATGACAATCGGGGATTTCGGTGATCGTGTCGGACGCTCGGCCATGGAATCCGGCCAGCGTGCCCTTTTTGGTTCGACGCACGGCGATCGTGGCACGGCGGCGCGACCGCTCGGGCGAAGTATGGATCGGGCGCATCTGCGCCTCTAGCCCCTGCGCCGCCAGTGCGGTGCGCACCACTTCGACCTTCCAGTCGGCCACAAAATCATCTGCGGCGTGCTGCAATTGGCATCCACCACAGGCCTTGTAGTGACGGCAAGGAGGTTTCACCCTTTGGTCCGAGGGTGTTTCAACCCGTATGTCAGTCAGCAGCTGCCCTACTAATGTACCACTTACCACTTCACCTGGCAGGGTACGCGGCGCGTAAACCGGGCCGTCAGCAATGCCGTCTCCCTGATGACCCAGGCGATTTATGGTGAAGTGTTGCGTCATAAGGGGCCTGATACCGGGGCTTTGCGTGCAACAAAACCCCCTAGCACGCTTTGTGCGTTATTCGGCGGCTTCGGCCTGAATGAACCCGCCCGATTGGCGATGCCAGAACCGCGCGTACAACCCGCCCTGCTCCAACAGCGCGTCATGGGCGCCGGATTCGACGATCTGCCCCTGATCCAGGACGATAATCCGGTCCATCTCGCTGAGCGTGGACAGGCGATGTGCAATCGCCAGGACCGTCTTGCCCTGCATCACCCGGTGCAGGGCGGTTTGAATCGACGCCTCAACTTCGGAATCCAGCGCCGAGGTCGCCTCATCCAGCACCAGAATCGGCGCATCTTTGAGGATAGCGCGCGCCAGAGCGATCCGTTGCCGCTGCCCACCGCTGAGCTTCACACCGCGTTCGCCTAGATGCGCGTCATAGCCGCTGCGGCCATGGGCATCCTGTAGGCTAAGAATAAAATCATGCGCTTCGGCCTTCTTCGCCGATGCAATCATGTCGTCTTCTGACGCGTTTGGGCGGCCATACAGGATATTCTCACGCGCCGAACGGTTGAACATCGCAGTTTCCTGCGTGACCATGCCGATCTGACTACGCAAACTGTCCTGCGTTACCTGGCTGACATCTTGCCCATCAATGCGAATAATGCCTTTTTCCCCGTCATAGAGCCTGAGCAACAACGAGACCAAAGTGGATTTCCCAGCACCCGAGGCCCCAACAATTCCCAGCTTTTCACCCGGATGCACGGTCATGCTCACATCGGACACACCGCCCACATCGCGACCATAGGCAAAGCTGACATGGTCGAAATCTATCCGCCCCTCGGTCACTGTAAGGTCAGTGGCTTGCGCGGCGTCCTCGACCCGGTCGCGTTTGGCAAGCGTCTTCATACCGTTCTCGACCTCACCCACATTCGCGTAGAGCCCCATCAGTGTGAAACTGACCCATCCGGTCATCTGCGCAATTCTGATCGAAACCGCACCAGCCGCCACGATATCACCCGCCGTCGCAATCCCGTTTCTCCACAAAAGCAGCGTCGCGCCCAGCAAGAGAACCGGAAGAACCCCGGCCAGCACCATCAGGATAAATCGGAAGCTGGCGGACAATGCCCCGAAGGCCAACATCTTTTCGCGTAGATCAACCATCGAGCTTCGTGCGGCCTGATCCTCAAACGCAGAATGGGCGAACAGCTTTACGGTCTTGATATTGGTGATGGTATCAACCACTTGCCCGGACACCATGGCGCGCGCGCCAGCCCGCGCAGCAGACCGGGCGCGAATGCGTGGCAGATACCAGCGGATCAGCAGAAAATACACCACTAGCCACCCGGCGAAAGGTAACATCACCAGTGGATGAATAGACCCTAACAAGAGCAAAGAACCGGCAAGTGAGGCCAAGGCAAACACAATTGCACTGATTGTCTCGGACACGACCGAGGCCAGCGCATTCGACGTCTGCATCTGTTTCTGCGCGATCCGGCCTGCAAAATCATCGTCGAAATAAGTGACCGATTGGCCAAGGGTCCAGCGGTTCAGCTTGGCCAGCACCAGCGGCGGCACATTGGGCATGACGATATAGTTGTTCGTCACCGAAGACAGCCCAAACAGCGCCGGGCGCAGCAACATGAAAAATGCCACCACGCCCAGAATCATCCACAGATTATCTGCCTTGAAAAAACCCTGAGGTCCATTTTCCGAGGCAAGATCGATCACCAGACCCAACATCCAGGCCGTTCCTGCCTCCATCGCGCCAGCCATCGCCGAAAAACTGGCGGCGACAAAAATCATCGGCCACGCGCCGGACAGGCACCAACGGATGAACGCCCCCAGCGTTTGCGGCGGGGGCGTCTCAGAGTTTTTGAACGGATCTATAAGATCGGCAGCCTTCATTCCGCAGCCTCCGGGTTCAGGAAGCCCCCAGATTGCCGCGCCCAGAACTGAGCGTAAAGCCCCCCATGCGCCAACAATTCGGAATGCCCGCCCTGCTCTACAATCCGACCTCCATCCATAACCAGAATACGATCCATCTGCGCAATGGTGCTCAGCCGGTGGGCAATGGCGATCACGGTTTTACCTTGCATCATGCCGTAGAGGGTCTCCTGAATCGACGCTTCGACCTCGGAATCCAGGGCGGATGTCGCCTCATCCAACAGCAGGATCGGTGCGTCTTTCAGGATCACCCGCGCCAGCGTCACCCGCTGCCGCTGTCCACCGGACAGCTTCACGCCCCGTTCCCCCACATGTGCATCATATCCGGTGCGTCCCTGCGGATCTTGCAGGTCGAGGATGAATTCATGCGCCTCGGCCTGTTTGGCGGCGGCGATCATCTGTTCCTCGGATGCCTCGGGGCGACCATAGAGGATGTTGTCGCGTACCGACCGGTGCAACAGCGCGCTGTCTTGCTGAACCATGCCGATATGGCTGCGCAGACTGTCCTGCGTTACGCCCGCGATGTTTTGGTCGTCAATCAGGATCGCACCCTGTTCCACGTCATAAAACCGCAAAAGCAGCTTAACTAGGGTCGATTTTCCGGCACCGGACCGCCCGATCAGACCAATCTTTTCACCCGGTTGAATGGTCAGGTTGATATGATCCAGCCCACCCGTTTTGCGGCCATAGTGATGCGACAGGTTGCGGATGTCGATCTGACCTGTGGTCAGTTGCAATGGTTTCGCATCCTGCGCATCCAGCAGGTCGATAGGCTGGGCAATCGTCTCCATCCCTTCAGCCACCACACCAAGCTGGCGGAAGAAACTGGTCAACGCCCACATGATCCAACCGGTCATCGCATTCAGTCGCAAGGTCAGCGCGGTCGCCGCTGCCACCACACCGACCGTGGCACTGCCCTGCATCCACAAGGCAATGGCCCAACCGACAACACCAACGATCAGCAGGCCGTTCAACGTCACCAGAACCGCATCCATAATGGTGAAGATCCGCATCTCAACCTGGAAGGTGCGACGGGTTTCAGCGATGGCTTCGCGGGCATAGTCCAACTCTTGATCATCATGCGCGAACATCTTGACCGAGTGGATGTTGGTGTAACTGTCCACCACCCGACCTGTCACCGCCGAGCGCGCATCCGACGCCGCCTTGGACGCCGGTCCGACCCGAGCGACCGTCCAGCGCACCAACAATGCATATAGTGCAAACCAGATCAGCAGCGGCAACAACAGGCGCGGATCGGCCGCCATCAATAGGATCGCCGCCCCGATCAGATAAGCCAGCGAGAAAGAAATCGCGTCAAAAACCTGAAACACGGCCTCACCCGCGGCGGGGGGCGTCTGCATGATCCGGTTTGCGATACGGCCCGCGAAGTCATTCTCGAACCACCCCACGGACTGACGCAGCACATGCTTATGCGCCCGCCAACGTATGATGGTGCCAAAGTTCGGCAGGATCGTGTTGTTCAGCAGCAGGACATCAACCACATGCAGCATCGGCCGTAACAGCAGCACAAACACAGCCATCAGAATCAATTCAGTCCCGTGGGCCTGCCAGACCTCAGCCGGAGGGCCAGACAACAGGTCAACCACGCGGCCCATGTAATAAATCAGCCCGACCTCGACCGCGGCGACGATGACTGAAATCAGCGCGGTCCAGAAAAACACCCGCATGAAAGGTCGGGAATAATCCAGCATAAACGGCCACAGCCGCGTGGGCGGTGTGTCGGTCTCGGTATAGTCGGCAAAAGGGTCAACAAGGTTTTCGAAATAGCGAAACATGGAGAGTGCTCCGATTGAGCAGTAAATAGGTCATGCGAAGAAAGATGGCACCAGAACACCACCCCTACGGGTCAAAGTGTTCCGGCTTTAGCCGAACCAGATCCCGTAATACATTCGCATCCCTCCATTCATGTGACAGGCGCACGAAACCACAAAGAAGTTGATTTGTCATCCCCTTTTGAGACTTCGTGTCAGATGCTCAGCAATTCCTCGCGGGTCAGCGCAAAGCCTGATGCAATCCAGCGCGCCTCAAGCTCGGCCAGTTTTTTGCCCAGCGCGGGACCGGTGAAATCGGGAATCAGGTCGGTGGCCTTGATCGGGAAATCAGCCTCAGCCCCTTTGTGCAGATCGGTGCGCAAGGTTTCGCTCCACGGCTGTTCAAGGAAGGCGCAGCGCAGCAGGGTTTCGTGCAAGCCGCCCTCTTCGCCATAGCGAAACCCCAGTTCGGCAACGCTGGCGGTACCGGATGCCTCATCCCGCATGCGGGTCAGACGTTGTAATTGCGCCTTGCTCAGGCGCAGGGTCTTGGCGATTTCTGGCGTTGTGATTGCGGCCAGACGCCGAATTGACTCAGGGGCGGCCCCAGCCTGTTCCTCTAAGGCTATCAACGGTGCCAACGCACGGTCCTCGGCCCCTGGCAGCAGCCGGGCCAGAACTCCCGATTGACGCATCGCGGCAATCGAGGGTGCCGGATCGGGTGCGCCCATAAGTTTCAGAAGTTCGGCCCCGACCCGTTCACGAGACAGGCCCTCTAGCCCGTCCAGATTAGACGCAATCGCCGCCAGAGCGTCCGGATCAAACCCAGCCTCGGCATCGCCATACCAGGCGTGAAACCGGAAATACCGCAGGGATCGCAGGTAATCCTCTCGAATGCGGTTCTCGGCGTTGCCGATAAAGCGCACGCGGCGGGATTGCAGGTCGGGCAGCCCGTTCAACGGGTCGAGAATACTGCCATCGGGCCGCGCATAGATCGCATTCATGGTGAAATCGCGGCGCGCGGCGTCCTCTTCCACCTTGTCGGAAAAAGCCACCACCGCCCGGCGGCCATCAGTTTCCACGTCGCGGCGAAAGGTGGTGATCTCATGCGGGGCACCGCCACTGACCACAGTGATCGTGCCGTGGTCGATTCCGGTGGGGATGGCCTTGAGACCCTTTGCCTGCGCCAGCTCCATCACCCGTTCGGGGCGCGCATCGGTGGCGATATCGATATCCGAGACCGGCGCGCCCAGCAGCGCGTTGCGCACGCAACCCCCGACGAACAACGCCTGCGCACCAGCGCCCGTCAACGCCACACAGACCTTTTGCGTTGCCGGGTCAGTAACCCAGGCCTCAGAAATTCGCGTCATTCATTCACCCGTGCGGCCAATCCCCGCAACATTCGGGCCGTCGCGCCCCAGATGTAGTAGGGGCCGAACGGCACCGTGAAATAATACCGTTTGTGACCACGCCAGCGGCGCGATTCAACGATATAATTCGCAGGGTTGAGGACATGTGCAAGCGGAACCGAAAACACCTCGTCCACTTCGCCCGGTTCGGGGGTCAGTTGAAACGGTTCGCGCAGGATCGCGACAACCGGTGTAACGGTAAAGGACGTGACGGTTTCATGAGACGATAGGTGGCCCAGAATCTCGGGCAAGTCGGGCGGCAGACCGATCTCCTCCTGCGCCTCACGCAGGGCAGTGGCGGTGACATCTACGTCGCCTTGATCCTGCTTACCGCCGGGAAAGGCGATCTGGCCGGGGTGGTGTTTCAGGGCCGAGGATCGTTTCGTCAGAATCAGCCGCGGCATGTCGTCAATCACCGAAATCGGAACCAGCACCCCCGCCGGGCGCAATTTGCGCCCTTCAGGCAGAATGGTTTCGGGGTTCAGGTCGAAATCGCTTGAACCATGGCCGGGGCGGCGCAGGGCCGCCCGCAGCTGGTCCGTAGGATCAGGCGTCGTCCGCATCAAAGCCGACCGAGCCCGGTTCCAGTATGTAATGTGCGCCACAGAACTGACAATCGGCGGTTACCTTGCCTTCGGGCGTGGTCATCTTTTCGATGTCCTTGGCCGAATAGATCGACAGGCTTTGCCGCACACGATCTTCCGAACAGGTGCAGCCGAATTGCACGGACTGAGCGTCATAGACCCGCGGCTGTTCCTCGTGAAACAGCCGGATCAACAGGTCGGTCGGCGCCACCGAAGGCCCGATCAATTCGAGATCCTCGACCGTATCCAACAGGATGTTGACGCGGCCCCAGTTTTCACTCTCTTCCCCGTCGACCAGATCTTCGGCGGTCAGGATCTGTCCCCCACCTTGTCCGTCCGCCACAAAGGGCGAGGCCTTGGGCATGTGCTGCAGCATCACCCCGCCCGCGCGCCAATGTTCACCGACGCCCGGCTCGGTCGATTTGCCAAAGCTGAGCGAGAACCGCGTCGGCAGCTGCTCGGATTGTGCGAAATACGCCTCGGCACAGGCAGAGATCGAGCCCCCCGCCAGCGGAGTGATCCCCTGATACGGCTGCGTGCCTTCACCCTGGTCGATCATGATGGCGAAATAACCCTCGCCCACCTGATCAAACGGCCCGCCATCGGTCAGGCGGTCGCGATCATAGCTGGCATAGGCGCGGATGCGGGCCGGCTCACCCTCGACCTTGGGTGCAAAGTAATCGGTCGCGATCATGCGCACCGGGCCCTTGGACTGCACCTGCAAAGACAGTTTCCAACGCAGCGAAACGGTCTGGCCGATCAACGCGGTCAGCAGGGCCATCTCGGCCACTAACGCCTCGACCTTTTCGGGATAGTCATGCTGCTTCAGGATGCCGTCCAGCACGCCATCCAGACGGGCTACACGGCCGCGCATATCCGATACATCAAGTTGAAAGGGCAGGACAGTATCGTCCCACGCGATTTTCGTTCCAAGAGACATGGGGTTTCCTTACACGCCACGGGTTGGCATACCGGCACCATATAGGTTGAACAGATTGGGTTTGAAGGGGCCATACATGATCAGACGGTTCGGTGAAACCCCGGAAAAAGGGCGTACATATACACGTAGACCGGGTGTCTATGCGTTGCTGCCGCAAGGAAAAGACCTGCTGGTCACGTGGTATGACGATGGGCTGAACCCCGAATTGCAGCTGCCGGGCGGTGGCATTGATCCGGGCGAATCCCCGATTACCGCGCTGCATCGCGAAGTGTTCGAAGAAACCGGCTGGCGGATCGCCGCCCCGCGGCGGATCGGTGCGTTTCGCCGGTTCACCTTTATGCCTGAATATGACCTTTGGGCCGAGAAAATCTGCATGATCTACAGCGCCCGTCCGGTGCGCCGGATGGGACCGCCTCGCGAAGAGTTTCACGAGGCGCTTTGGATGGAAACTGCCGTTGCGGTGCAGATGCTTGGCAACGAGGGGGACCGTCACTTTGCTACCCGACATCTGAACAGTTTCTAAGCTCCGTTATATTCAAAGAACACGGCGGACACGTCATCATCCATGCCGCTGCCCGGTGCCATGGCCTGCGTCAGGCGCCAGAACATATCGTCCAGAAACTCAGTACCGCTGCAGTCGGGCGCACAATCGCGGGCCATCTGCTGCAGGCCTTCTTCCTCAAGCAAGCCGCCATCGGCCAGACGACACTCGGTAAAGCCATCAGAATACAGCATCAGTTTATCGCCAGGTTGCAGGTAAGTTTCGATCCGCTGAAAGGACACATCGGGCAGCAAACCGATGGGCAGGCCGCCTTCGCCCAGAAATTCGGCACTGCCGTCTTGGCGCAAAACAAGTGGATGCGGGTGCCCGGCCTGCACCATCTTAAGATGCCCGTTGCGCAGGTCGACAATAGCATAGACCATGGTGAAATATTCTTCGACGCCGGCATCGGCCATCAGGCGGCAATTGAGCATCTCGGCCACCTGTTCGGGTGGCAGCAGAGCATAGAACTTGTCAAAGCGTTTTTCCATCGCCACGTTCTGATCGAAATGATTGCTGGACAGGTAGCCACCCAATCGCGCCGTCATCATCGCCGAGGTGATACCGTGGCCCGACACGTCAATGCTGTAAAACCCCAGCCGATTGACCCCGGGCGAGAACATCCCCACCAGATCACCGCCAATATGCCCGCAGGGTTTCAGCAGCATGCTGACCCGCGATTTCCCGAAATCCCGCGTCAGTTCGGGGACAAGGGATTCCTGAATTTTCCGGGCCTGAATCAGGTCTTTGTCGATGGCATCATGCGCCACGCGCAGGTCTTCTAACGCGGATTCGATCATCCGGTTCTTCTCGGACAGTTCGCGCTGCATATCCAGAATCCGCGCCCCGGCCGAGATCCGCGCGCGCAGCTCATCCGCCTCAAGCGGTTTGATCAGGAAATCGTCCGCACCAGCGTCCAGCCCGCGCGCCACCTCTTGCTTTTCACTTTTTGAGGTCAACAGGATGAAGTAACTGTATTGATCACTTTCCAGCGCCCGGAAGGCACGGCAGAATTCCAGCCCGCTCATCCCCGGCATCACCCAATCGCTGAGAACCAGATCCGGCGGGTCGGTGGCGCACATCTCGATCGCGGCGTCGCCGTTATCGGCCTCTAGCACCTCAAAGCCCCACTTTTTCAGCGAGGCCACCAGAATACGACGTTGCAGCCGGCTGTCATCGACGACCAGCACCTTTTGGATCGCACCAAAATCCTGATCGGACCTGGCCTCTGCCTGACTGCCCTCTGCCACCTGAACCCTCTGTACTGTGACCTTTACGGAACGCAGCGACCCTAGCGCAGGGCGGTTTAACATCCGGTGAAGGCGTCTTTGGCTTATTGCTTAACCCGCTCTTTACTTGCCGTGGGCTATCCAAGTCAGGTCGCGATATGTGTGGAGAGGCCGAACATGATCGACTGGTCCAGGGTCAGACAGCTGCGGGATGAGGTGGGTGCCAGCGAATTCGAAGAGGTGGTGCAGATCTTTCTGGACGAGGTTCAGGAAACCATCGACCGGCTGTATCAGGACACCGACCGGGCTGAATTCGAACAGAACATGCATTTCCTCAAGGGCAGCGCGCTGAGTCTGGGGTTCGACCGGTTTTTCAAGCTGTGTCAGGACGCAGAGCGCAACGCCGCCGCTGGCAAGGCTAGTGACGTCGATCTGCCTGCCATCCTGACAGTCTATGACGACTCAAAAACTGTGTTCTTTGCCGAGAAAGCCGCGAACCTGTCCTAGATCACGAACTGGGCCAGCGTCTCGTCTTCGGTGATGTCGGTATAGGTAAAGCCAGCCTCGTCCAGATGCGCGAACAGGCGTGCGAAATTCTCGGGCTTACGGGTTTCGATGCCGATCAGGACCGAACCGAAATTGCGCGCCGACTTCTTCATGTATTCGAACCGGGCGATATCGTCTTCCGGCCCTAATATGCCCAGAAACTCTTTCAACGCGCCGGGGCGCTGCGGCAGGCGCAGGATAAAGTACTTTTTGACGCCGGAATAACGCTGCGCCCGTTCCTTGACCTCGGGCAGACGTTCGAAATCGAAATTGCCGCCCGAGGTGACGCAGACAACGGTTTTGCCGCGGATAAAGCTTTGCACATCGGTCACTGCCTCGATCGCCAGGGCGCCTGCGGGCTCAAGCACGATGCCTTCGACATTCAGCATTTCGATCATGGTGGTGCAGATCCGGTCTTCGGACAAGACCAGCACGTCGGACAGGTGGCGATCCTTGAGCAGTTCAAACGGTTTCGCCCCGATCTTCCCGACCGCTGCCCCATCGACAAAATTGTCGATCTGATCGAGCGCCACCGGATGTCCCGCCGCCATGGCCGCATGCAAACAGGCCCCGCCTTTGGGTTCGACAAACAGGCAATGGGTCCGATCCCCGAACCATGTCGCCACGCCCGAGGACATGCCGCCCCCACCCACCGGCAGGATCACGTGATCCGGGACGCCACCCAGCTGCGCCTCAACCTCGACAGCCAGAGACGCCTGCCCCTCGATCACATCCTCATCGTCAAAGGGCGACAGAAAATGCCCGCCCTGTTGCGCACACCACGCTTGCGCAGCAGCCAGTGTGTCGTCAAAATAATCGCCGGTCAGATGAACCTCGATATTGTCGCCACCGAATATACGGGTCTTCTGGATTTTCTGCTGCGGCGTCGTTACCGGCATGAATATTACGCCCTTCACACCCAGATGCTTGCACATATAGGCCACGCCCTGCGCATGGTTGCCCGCGCTGGCGCAGACGAAAAGCTCTTGCCCCTGCTGCTTGCGCATCGCGTTGAACGCACCGCGGATCTTGTAGGACCGCACCGGGCTGAGGTCCTCGCGCTTGAGCCAGATATCGGCGCCATAGCGGTCGGAAAGGTGAGCGTTCCGCTGCAACGGGGTTGGCGGAAACACGGTGCGCATCGCCTGTTCAGCGACGCGGGCGCGGGTCATGAAATCAGTCATGCCGGTTTCCCTGCCCGATCACCGTTGAAAGGGCAAGGAATACATATGTGTACTCAGCTTAGGTGAGTTCGCGTTTCTCGATGAACACGCCATAGATCGTCGTCAGAATGCTGACATTGATCAATGGGACGATCAGCATGCTCGCAAACAAAACTATCAATGTCCCGATGATCGGGATGAAAAGCAGCAATGATGCCAGTAGCTGAAGCAATATTTGGAAGAGGATGGATAAGACGACCAGAAGTGCGATGGCTCCGCTTGCGCCCGAGGTCGCCTGCCACGCTTCAGACAGCTTTATGGGCTTTCCAATAGCTGCACCGGGCAGAATTGGTGAGGCACGATAGAATCCGATCGTAAGACATACGATCAAACCCACCCAGAAAATGGCCCCCAAAACCGCCGAGGATTGCGCCAACATACTCATGATCAACGCCGCAGGGATCATAAGGATGAAAGCCAACAAGAACAGCATCAAAAGACGCCCGAAATAGGCCAGAACGCGGTCAAATCGGAAAGGTGGAACTAGCCCCGACGGATACTCTTCGAGCAAAACAAACCTGTGCCATGATACTACAATCCAGAGCATTACGACGAACACTACGATCACGATGCAAAATAGGAATCCGAGTAACGTCATCACAGCAGTTGGGTCAGGGGTTGTAGCAGTGGCACCTTCGAATTGTTTGTGTGGGGCGTCGAAAAGAAAGAACAAGCCAATGGCCAAAAAGCCGCCAATGAGCGCAGGTACAACGGAAATCTGAAGCGCTTGCTTCAGGTTCCTCAGAACCATCTTTACCGAATGTACGAAAATCGCCAATCCCAGCATATACTCTGCCCTCTCAACCATTCCTTGTTCTCAATCCGCCCGTTTCACTGCAATTCCCACCCTGCGTCAATCCTCATAACTTGCCCCCGCGTCCAAAACCCGTTAGGGGCCAATCGTCTTACGCATAAGGGGAAGTCAGATGTCCGCGCCCAAGAAAGTTGTTCTGGCCTATTCCGGTGGCCTTGATACCTCGATCATCCTGAAATGGTTGCAGACCGAGTATGGCTGTGAGGTCGTGACCTTCACCGCCGATCTGGGTCAGGGTGAAGAGCTGGAGCCCGCCCGCCAAAAGGCCGAGCTGCTGGGGATCAAGCCCGAAAACATCTATATCGAAGACATCCGCGAAGAGTTTGTTCGCGACTTCGTCTTCCCCATGTTCCGCGCCAATGCGCAATACGAAGGCCTGTATCTGCTGGGCACTTCCATCGCGCGTCCGTTGATCTCGAAACGTCTGGTCGAGATTGCCGAAGCCACCGGTGCCGATGCCGTCGCCCACGGTGCAACCGGCAAGGGCAATGATCAGGTGCGGTTCGAACTGGCCGCTTATGCGCTGAACCCCGACATCAAGGTCATCGCTCCCTGGCGAGAGTGGGACCTGACCAGCCGGACAAAGCTACTGGAATTTGCCGAGGCGAACCAGATCCCGATTGCCAAGGACAAACGCGGCGAGGCGCCCTTCTCGGTCGATGCCAACCTGCTGCACACCTCGTCCGAAGGTAAGGTTCTGGAAGATCCGGCGGATCAGGCGCCCGACTACGTCTATCAGCGTACCGTCCACCCCGAGGACGCACCGAACGAGCCCGAGTTCATTGAGATTGGCTTTGAAAAAGGCGACGCGGTCAGCATCAATGGCGAGGCGATGAGCCCCGCAACCATCTTGACCAAGCTGAACGAATATGGCGGCAAGCACGGTATTGGCCGTCTGGACCTGGTCGAAGGCCGCTTCGTGGGCATGAAATCGCGCGGCATCTACGAAACGCCCGGCGGCACCATCCTGCTGGAAGCGCACCGTGGGATCGAATCCATCACCATGGACCGCGGCGCGATGCACCTGAAAGATCAGCTGATGCCGCAATATGCCGAGCTGATCTATAACGGCTTCTGGTACAGCCCCGAGCGGGAAATGCTGCAAGCCGCCATCGACAAATCTCAGGATCATGTCACCGGCACTGTCCGCGTGAAACTATACAAAGGTCTGGCTTCGACCGTAGGCCGCTGGTCGGATCATTCGTTGTATTCCGAAGAGCATGTGACGTTCGAAGATGACGCCGGCGCCTATGACCAAAAAGACGCGGCCGGATTTATCCAGTTGAACGCGCTGCGCCTGAAATTGCTGGCGGCGCGGGATAAGCGCCTGTCCAAGTGATCGACGACGACGACATCAACGACGAACTTGATCTGTTCATCGAAGCGCAGGACGCGGTCTGGTCCGACGTCCTGCGCGAATTGGAACAAGGACAGAAAACCAGCCACTGGATGTGGTTTGTATTTCCGCAATTGGCCGAACTTGGCCGGTCTCACATGGCGCAGCTGTACGGGATCGAGGATTTGGAAGAGGCCACAGCCTATCTGGCTCATCCAGACCTCCGCCAGCGCCTGACCAAGGTTGCTGGGTTGATGTTGCAGCACAAGGGGCGCGATGCCAGTGACATTCTGGGTGGGATTGACGCAAAGAAACTGCGGTCCTCGATGACGTTGTTTGCATCCGTGCCCGGAGCTCCGTCAGAGTTCGAGACTGTGCTTGATGCCTTTTATGATGGGCAACCCTGTGAGCGGACCCGGCAAATCCTGGAAATGTCGTGACTGCAGGGTCCAGTTGGGTCACCCTTGCACAAGAACGCCCATTCTCTTTACGCATAGGCAAATTGTGAAGGGGACAAAGATGCTGCAGGACATCGCCAACGGCATTCAGCAAGGCTTGAATGGCAAAAGCTTTGAGGGCTCGCTGAAATTCGATTGTGGCGAGGATGGTGTCATCGTTCTAGCCGACAATCGGGCTAGCACACAGGATCGCGACACCGATTGCACCATCCGCATTTCGCAGGACAACCTGACCAAATTACTGACGGGCAAGCTGAACCCGATGACCGGCGTAGCATTGGGCAAGCTCAAGATTTTGGGCAATATGGGTGTGGCGATGAAGTTGGGACAACTGCTAGGTTAAGACGATAAACTCGTCTCACCACCCCGTGACAAACCATGTCAGCGGATTGCGCCAACGCATAAGTCAGGGCAGCCTTATCCCGAAAAGGAGACCTGCCATGACCCGCATCGCCTATCTCGGTTTTTTCAAACCTACGCTTCAGTTCACGCTGATCGCTCTTGTCGCCCTGCTGCGTGCCGCCCCGGCACCCGCCGCCGGGTCCGAAACCCTGACGGTTGCAGGGGGTTGTTTCTGGTGCGTCGAGTCCGATTTCGAATCCGTTCCGGGCGTGACTGGCGCCGTGTCGGGTTTCACCGGTGGCAGTACCGCCAATCCAACCTATGATCAGGTCACCAAAGGCGGAACCGGCCATTACGAGGCGGTTCAGATCACCTTTGACCCGGCCCGCGTTTCCCGTGAAACCCTGCTGAGTATGTTCTTCCGTTCGGTCGACCCAACGGATGCGGGCGGTCAGTTCTGTGACCGGGGTGACAGCTACCGCACGGCCATTTTCGTCTCTAACGCTGGGGAAAAAGCCCTAGCTCAGCAAGCCAAGACAAGTGCCCAGAACGCTCTGGGGCAACAGATCGTGACGCCAATCCTGCAGCAAGGGGCATTCTACCCGGCTGAGGCCTATCATCAGGATTACTATAAGGGGAACAAGCTGGTCCTGACCCGCTTTGGCCCCAAACGCCAGCACAGCGCGTACAAAGCCTATCGCAAAGCCTGCGGCCGTGATGACCGGGTCAAGCAGCTTTGGGGCAGTGACGCACCGTTCGCGGGGTCTTAATCGAGCCGCGCTTCGCGCACCTCTTTGAGATCGGGAATAACATCAGCTGTGCCGTGCCGCGTGACCATCAAGGCCGCGGCACGGTTTGCTTGTGAAATCACCTGTGCCATTGGCATCCCGCGATCCATTCCTGCCAGAACATAGCCGGTGAAAGTATCCCCTGCGCCAGTGGTATCCACGGCCTTTACCTTGTGCGCCGGAAAATCCGTAGCGGCGCCGCGATGGTAATACCGCGCTCCTTTTGACCCCAAAGTGACGATCACATGCTCGACCTCAAGGTCGGTAACGGATTGCCCGGTTGCCTGCTGTAGTTGTTCAGCCTCGATCTCATTCAGGATCAGAAAATCCAGATACGGCAACACGGCCTGAACCGCGTCAGCCTGGAACGGTGCGGCGGCATAGCAGACAGTCAGCCCCAGATCGCGCCCCATCTTTGCGGCTTCGACCTGTAGGTTGGTTTCGTTCTGCATCACCAGCACATCACCTTGCAGGGCCGAGGACAGCGCTTGCCCCAACTGACCCTGAGTGATCGCGTGGTTTGAACCGGGGAACAGAATGATGTTGTTCTCACCCTGTGCGTCCACCGCAATGATGGCATGACCGGTCGGAACCTCGACTCCAGTGATATGGCGCGTGTCCACGCCATATTCGGTCAGACGATCCAGCGCCCAGCGCCCATCCGGCCCCACGGCCCCGATATGCGCCACTTGCGCCCCGGCCCGTGCGGCCGCCACAGACATATTTGCCCCTTTGCCACCCAGATACCGATCCAGCCGATTGGCTGAAAGCGTCTCTCCCGGTCCGGGCAGGTGCGGCACGTCATAAATCATGTCCGCGTTGATCGAGCCGAGGTTCCAGATCGTCATGGCTTAAGCAATATCGCACGAGGCCAGGATGGCCATGTTCAGAATATCATTCGCCGTCGACCCGGTCGAACAGATCTGGATCGGCTTGTCGACACCAGACAGAATCGGGCCAATCACCGTGGACCCGCCCATTTCCTGCATCAGCTTGGTCGAGATCGACGCCGAATGCCGAGCGGGAACGATCAGGATATTCGCCGGGCCGGTCAGGCGCTGGAACGGATAGCCTGCCTGCTGATCCTCGTTCAGGGCAACGTCCACGGTCATCTCGCCCTCGTATTCGAAATCCACTTTGCGCTTATCCAGCACGACAGGCGCGCGGTGCATCTTTTCGGCCCGTTCCGACACCGGATACCCAAAGGTCGAGAAACTGACGAAGGCCACGCGCGGCTCAAGCCCCATATGACGGGCCACTGCGGCCGAGCGTTCGGCGATATTGGCCAGGTCATTCTCGTCCGGCCATTCATGCACCAGCGTATCACCGATCAGCACGATCCGCCCCTTGTGCAGCAGCGCGGTCACACCTACCGCACCATGCGCTTTGTCCGCGTCGAACACGTGATTGATCCGGTCCAGCACATGCGCCGATTTGCGCGTGGCCCCGGTTACCAGGCCATCACCGTGCCCATGCGCCAGCATCAGGGATGAGAACACATGCCGGTCACGTGCCGCCAGGCGGTAAATATCCTTGCTATCAAAACCTTTGCGCTGCAGGCGCTTGTACAGGAAATCGGTATAGGTCTCGAGATGCGTGGTGTTGGCGGCATTCACCACCTCCAACTCGCGCACGGCATCGCCCAGCCCGGCCTCTTCCAGCTTTTGTTTTACGTCATCGGGGCGACCGACAACCAGGGCCTTGCCGAAACCAGACCGCTGATAGGTCACAGCAGCTCGCAGTACACGTGGATCGTCACCTTCGGCGAAGATCATACGGCTTTGTGCTTGGCGCGCACGGGCGTTCAGACCGCGCAGGATGCTGGCGGTCGGGTCCATGCGGGATTTGAGGCTCAGCTCATAGGCGTCCATGTCGATGATCGGACGCCGCGCTGCGCCGGTATCCATGCCCGCCTTGGCCACGGCAGGTGGGATACGATGGATCAGTCGGGGATCAAACGGTGTCGGGATGATATAATCGCGACCGAAGGTCAGCGATTTGCCATAAGCCATCGCAACCTCATCCGGCACATCCTCGCGCGCCAGACGGGCCAGCGCATGGGCACAGGCAATTTTCATCTCGTCATTAATGGCACGGGCATGAATGTCCAGCGCACCCCGGAACAGATAGGGGAAACCCAGCACGTTGTTGACCTGGTTCGGATAATCGCTGCGTCCGGTGGCGACGATGGCATCCACACGCACCTCATGCGCCTCTTCTGGCGTGATTTCAGGATCTGGATTGGCCATGGCGAAAATCACCGGGTTGTCTGCCATGCTGGCGACCATGTCCTGCGTAACCGCGCCTTTGACTGAAACGCCCAGGAACACATCTGCGCCGTTCATGGCGTCTTCCAGCGAGCGCAGTTCAGTGGTGACCGCATGGGCCGATTTCCACTGGTTCATACCCTCGGTCCGGCCTTGGTAGATCACGCCTTTGGTGTCGCAGACGATGCAGTTTTCATGCCGCGCACCCATCGCCTTGAGCAGTTCGATACAGGCGATACCCGCCGCACCCGCACCGTTCAGAACAATCCTCACATCCTCGATCTTTTTGCCCGAGATATGCAGCGCGTTCAGCAGACCTGCCGCGCAGATCACCGCCGTGCCGTGTTGATCATCGTGAAAGACGGGAATGTCCATCTCTTCCTTCAGGCGCTGTTCGATGATGAAACACTCGGGCGCCTTGATGTCTTCCAGATTGATGCCGCCAAAGGTCGGCCCCATCAGCTTCACCGCGCGGCAGAATTCATCTGGGTCTTCAGTGTCCAACTCGATATCGATCGAGTTCACATCGGCAAACCGTTTGAACAGGACCGACTTCCCCTCCATTACCGGTTTTGAGCCCAACGCGCCCAGATTTCCAAGACCCAGAACCGCCGTGCCGTTCGAGATTACCGCGACCAGATTGCCCTTGTTGGTATAGTCATAGGCCGTTTCGGGGTTTTCCGCGATTGCTTCACATGGAACAGCTACACCGGGACTATAGGCCAGCGACAGATCACGCTGGGTTGTCATTGGAACCGTGGCCTGCACCTCCCATTTGCCAGGGGTAGGGTCCAGGTGAAAGGCCAGGGCTTCTTCGTCGGTAATTTTCGCTTTGGGCATCTGATATGTCGTTTCTTTACATCTGTTGGGCTGTCGCCTCATAGCGCAGGAAAACGCGCGCCTCAACGAGAATGAGTTTTCGGCTTTTACAGAAGATGAGGGATTTGTAAGGTCGCGCCCGGAACACGCCAAAAGGGGTCAGCCTTGTCCACAGTCACGCCGATGATGGCGCAATATCTCGAAATCAAAGAGGCCCACGCCGATGCCCTGCTGTTCTACCGTATGGGCGATTTCTACGAGATGTTCTTCGAGGATGCCGTCAACGCAGCCGAGGCGTTGGATATCGCCCTGACCAAACGCGGTAAGCATAACGGCACCGACATCCCGATGTGCGGTGTGCCTGTTCATTCCGCCGAAGGTTATTTGCTGACCCTGATCCGCAAAGGCTTTCGCGTGGCCGTCTGTGAGCAGATGGAAAGCCCGGCCGAGGCGAAGAAAAGAGGCTCTAAGTCGGTGGTAAAACGCGATGTCGTGCGTCTGGTGACACCCGGCACATTGACCGAAGATGCCCTTTTGGAAGCCCGCCGCCACAACTTTCTGGCCGCCTATGCCGAAGTGCGGGATGAGGCCGCCTTGGCCTGGGCTGATATCTCTACCGGGGCGTTTCACGTAATGCCTTTGACAACCGTGCGGCTGAGCCCCGAACTGGCACGGCTTGCCCCGTCCGAACTGATCGTTGCCGACGGATCGGAACAGGCTTTGCAGGAACCAGTCCGTGATTTGGGAATTTCGCTAACCCCCATCGGCCGCGCCAGTTTTGACAGCACGGCCGCCGAAAAACGTATTTGCGGATTGTTCCGCGTGGGCGCTTTGGATGCGTTTGGAAATTTCGGTCGGGCCGAGGTTTCGGCAATGGGTGCCTTGATCGACTATCTTGAGATCACGCAAAAGGGCAAACTGCCCCTGCTGCAGACCCCCTTGAAGGAATCAGAGGATCGCGTTGTCCAGATCGACGCCGCCACACGCCGCAATCTTGAACTGACCCGTTCCTTGTCGGGTGGTCGCGCCGGATCCCTATTGTCGGTGGTCGATCGCACCGTCACTCCGGGCGGGGCAAGGTTGCTGGAACAGCGCCTGTCCAGCCCATCGCGCAATCTGGACGTGATCCATGCCCGGCTGGATGCTGTGAGTTTTGCAGCTGAGGACAGCTTGACCGCTTCAGACCTGCGCGATGCCCTGCGCAAAACCCCCGATCTGGACCGCGCCCTGTCGCGCCTGTCGCTGGAACGGGGTGGCCCTCGTGATCTGGCCGCCATCCGCAACGGAATGACGCAGGCAGCTGCTATTGCAGGTATCTGTGACACACAGGATTTGCCGGTTCTGCTGGCCACCGCAGTGCAGAACTTGATCGGGTTTGACGATCTTTTGACCTTGTTGGATGAGGCCCTTGTGGCAGAACCGCCCCTGCTGGCCCGTGACGGCGGTTTCATCGCACCGGGTTTTGACACGGAACTGGATGAAGCCCGCAAACTGCGCGACGAAGGCCGATCCGTCATTGCGGGGTTTCAACAGAAATACGCAGAACACACCGGCATTGCCTCGCTAAAGATCAAGCATAACAATGTGCTGGGTTATTTTATCGAAACCACGGCCACCCATGCCGAGAAGATGCTGAACCCGCCATTTTCTGAGACCTATATCCACCGCCAGACCACTGCCAATCAGGTGCGCTTTACGACCGTCGAACTGTCCGAGATCGAAACCCGCATCCTGAACGCCGGTAATTTGGCATTGGAAATAGAAAAGAGGCTCTATCAAAGGCTTTCTGACGAGATTCTGGACCGCGCCGCGCGTCTCAACCAAGCCGCCCGAGGGCTCGCCGAGCTGGATTTGACCACCGCATTGGCCGATCTGGCGCGCGGAGAAAATTGGTGCCGTCCCCAGGTCGACACATCGCGCGCCTTCCACGTGCAGGGTGGACGTCATCCGGTTGTGGAACACGCGCTGCGCCAACAAAGCGGCGATGCCTTCATTGCCAATGATTGCGATCTCAGCGCGGATCAGGGCGCGGCGATCTGGCTGCTGACCGGTCCCAACATGGCGGGTAAATCGACTTTCCTGCGTCAGAACGCCTTGATTGCCCTGCTGGCCCAGATGGGCAGTTATGTTCCCGCTGAACAGGCGCATATCGGTGTGGTCAGCCAATTGTTCAGCCGCGTCGGCGCATCCGACGATCTGGCCCGAGGCCGTTCAACCTTTATGGTGGAAATGGTCGAGACTGCCGCCATCCTGAATCAGGCCGACGACCGCGCGCTGGTGATTCTCGATGAAATTGGCCGTGGCACGGCCACCTATGACGGCCTGTCCATCGCCTGGGCCACGCTGGAACATCTGCACGCCGCCAACCAATGCCGCGCGCTGTTCGCCACCCACTACCACGAACTCACCGCCCTGGCCGGCAAGTTGGAGGGTGTCGACAACGCCACCGTGGCAGTCAAAGAATGGGAAGGTGAGGTTATTTTCCTGCACGAAGTCCACAAGGGGGCCGCCGACCGCTCTTATGGGGTGCAAGTCGCGCAGCTTGCCGGTCTGCCCGCATCGGTGGTGGATCGAGCCCGCGTCGTACTGGACCAGTTGGAAAAAACCGAACGCGAAGGCGGCAAACAAAAGGCGCTGATCGACGATCTGCCGCTGTTTTCCGCCGCTCCGCCGCCCCCGCCACCTGCACCCAAGGCATCGCCGGTCACGGATATGCTGGACGACGTGCTGCCTGATGAGCTGACCCCGCGCGAGGCGCTGGACCTGATTTATAAACTGAAAGAGGCGGCCAGATCCTGACCGCCTCAAAAAAATTTAGTTTTAAAGCCGCTTAGCTTGCAGGTGTCGACGACACACCCACCTGCGCCGGTCGCAGCAGACGATCATGCAGCATGAAGCCTTCGGCCGAGACCTGAATGATATCACCTGCCTTGGTTCCGGGAACCGGTGCTTCAAACATCGCCTCGTGTACGTTTGGATCAAATCGATCACCAACTTCGGGCGTGATCACTTCGATCCCGTGCTTTTGGAACACATCCTTCAGCGCCCGCATGGTCAGCTCGATCCCTTCCAGCAGACCGGCGGCCACTTCTTTTTGCTCATCGGTCGCAGCTTCGAGTGCGCGCTTCATGTTGTCGTAGACCGGCAGCATATCACGCGCCAGTTTCGAGCCACCGTATTGCTCGGCATCGCGCCGCGCTTTGTCGCCACGCTTACGGGCGTTTTCGGCATCTGCCAGCGCACGCATGAACTTATCTTTGTAATCGTCGCGCTCTGCGCGCAACTCATCCAGCTCTAGCGCTTCGTCGCTGAACTCGGCGATTTCTTCGGCCAGCTCTTCAGCTTCAGCCATTGCGATATTGTCCAGAAAATCTTCGTCCTTGGGCTCTGCCATCTCTTACCCTCTAGCTCCGGTCGGATATCAGCTTGCCGACCAGTTGCGCCGTATAATCCACGATCGGTACGATCCGTCCATAATTCAAACGCGTGGGCCCGATGACCCCGACCGCGCCGATTATCTTTCGATCAGCGTTCATATATGGAGACACCACCAAAGAGGAACCCGAAAGTGAGAAAAGTTTGTTCTCAGAGCCGATAAAAATGCGCACACCCTCGCCTTCTTCGGTCAATTCAAGGAATTCCGCGATGTCTCGTTTGCGTTCCAGATCATCAAACAGGGAGCGGATTCGGTCCAGCTCCTCAACTTCACCCGGTTCACCCAGCAGATTCGCCCGCCCGCGCACAATCAGACGGGCCGAGTCGCCTCCATCCCCGTCCCAAGCCGCCATGCCGCTTTCGACCATTTCCCGTGCCAGCACGTCAATCTCTTGTTTACGCGCGTCAATCTGCGCCTGCATCTGACGGCGCACTTCGCCAAGCGTGCGGCCTTCGATCAGTGCGTTTAGAAAATTCGCCGCTTCGCGCATCGAACTGGGTGTCTGCCCCGGTGGCGGTGTAAACAGGCGGTTTTCAACGTGCCCGTCAGCAAAAACCAACACCACTAATGCACGGTCATGAGCTAACGAAACAAATTCGATATGCTTGATCTCGGATTCTTGCTTGGGAGTCAAAACTAAGGAGGCACCATGTGTCACGTGTGACAAGGCCGAACCCACGCGATCCAGCATCCCGCCCACATCGCCTGCGTTAGACCCTAATGTTTCGTCCAGCTTCTGCCGATCAGCGGCGCCCAGATCGCCAACCTCAAGCAAACCATCGACAAACATACGCAAGCCTTGCTGCGTCGGAATGCGCCCCGCACTGACATGGGGGCTGTCGAGCAAGCCCAGAAACTCCAGATCCTGCATGACGTTGCGCACGGTGGCGGCGCTGACTTTTTCCGACAATGTGCGGGTCAGAGTGCGGCTGCCAACAGGCTCACCGCTGTCCAAATAGCTTTCGACGATCAGCCGGAACACCTCACGTGACCGGTCGTTCATCTCGTTCAGAATTTTGCTCGCTTCGCTCATCAGCGGTCCCCTGCTGGGCCGTCATTAAATCGCAGGCATATGAAAGGTCAATCGGGGTTGCATCGTAAGCCATGAGGGCGTTATCCCCAACCCAGCAAACAAAGGATTTTCCATGCGACCCTCAGGACGAGATTTAAGCGAAATGCGCGCCGTTTCAATCGAAACGGAGTTCACCAAACATGCCGAAGGTTCCTGCCTGATCAAAATGGGTGACACCCATGTACTGTGCACCGCCACGATCGAGGATCGCGTACCCCCCTTCATCAAAGGCTCGGGCCTGGGCTGGGTTACGGCTGAATACGGTATGCTGCCCCGCGCCACTAACACTCGGATGCGGCGCGAGGCGGCGTCGGGCAAGCAAGGTGGGCGCACCGTTGAAATCCAGCGCCTGATCGGTCGTGCCCTGCGCGCCGGTGTGGACCGGGTAGCCCTGGGCGAGCGTCAGATCACTGTGGACTGTGATGTGATCCAAGCCGATGGGGGCACTCGTTGTGCTTCGATCACTGGTGGTTGGGTTGCACTGCGGCTGGCGGTGAACAAACTGATGAAGGCCGGGGACGTAATCTCGGATCCGTTGATAGACCCTGTTGCAGCGGTTTCTTGCGGTATTTATGCCGGCCAGCCCGTACTGGATCTGGACTACCCAGAGGACAGCGAAGCAGGCGTGGATGGCAATTTCATCATGACCGGTTCGGGCAAATTGATCGAAGTGCAAATGAGCGCCGAGGGTTCCGTCTTTAGCCGCGCGCAGATGGATCAGCTGATGGATCTGGCCGAAAAAGGTGTGGCCGAGCTGGCCGCAGCCCAGAAAGCCGCAACCGCATGACCCGCAAGTTCGACAGCAACAGGCTGCTGGTGGCCACGCACAACAAGGGAAAGCTTGAGGAGATGAAACATCTCCTTGAACCCTTCGGCGTGACCGTTGTTGGCGCGGCTGAGATGGACCTGCCCGAACCGGATGAAACTGAGGACACGTTCGTCGGCAATGCCCGGATCAAGGCCCATGCTGCCGCCCAAGCCACTGGCATGCCTGCCCTGTCGGACGATTCCGGGATTACCATTGATGCGCTGGATGGCGCTCCGGGTGTTTACACCGCTGATTGGGCCGAAACCGGTGATGGTCGCGATTTCCTGATGGCCATGACCCGCGCCCACGATAAGCTAGAGGCTAAAGGCGCCGCCCATCCCCGCACGGCGCAGTTCCGATGCACTCTGGTACTGGCCTGGCCCGATGGGCATGACGAGGTATTCGAAGGCATCGCCCCTGGTCAACTGGTCTGGCCCATCCGTGGCAAGGACGGGTTCGGCTATGATCCAATGTTTGTCCCTGACGGGTACGACATTACCTTTGCCGAGATGGATCGCTGGGAAAAGAACAAGATCAGCCATCGCGGCCGCGCTGTGGAAATGTTCGTGAAGGGCTGCTTTGGCGGATGATTGGCGCAACGGGGGCTTCGGCCTGTACGTGCATTGGCCTTTTTGCGAGGCCAAGTGCCCTTATTGCGACTTCAATAGCCATGTTTCACGTAATATCGATCAAAAACAATGGCTTAATGCATATTTGGATGAGCTGCGCCGCACGGCTGCCGAAACACCAGGCCGGGTTTTAAACACGATCTTTTTCGGCGGCGGCACGCCGTCGTTAATGGACCCAGACACTGTCGCCGCTGTGATCGATCAGGCCCGGGCCCTCTGGCATCCGGCCAATGACATGGAAATCACGCTTGAGGCCAATCCGGGCTCGGTCGAGGCTGGCCGTTTTGCCGCATATCGGGACGCCGGGGTGAACCGCATCTCGATGGGGGTTCAGGCGCTTAATGACGAAGATTTGCGTCGATTGGGTCGCATTCACACTGTGGCTGAGGCACGTTCTGCCTTTGATATTGCCAGAAATTGCTTTGATAGGGTCAGTTTTGACCTGATCTACGCCCGCCAACACCAAACCCCCGAAGACTGGCGAGCCGAACTGACCGAAGCCCTTTCGATGGCTGTCGACCACCTGTCGCTGTACCAGCTGACCATCGAGAACGGAACCGCCTTTGGGGATCGCTATGCCGTTGGTAAACTGCGTGGCCTACCCGAAGATGACAGCGCTGCCGACATGTATTTGGAAACACAGGACATCTGCGAGGCACATGGCCTGCTGACCTATGAGATTTCCAACCACGCACGCCCCAGCGCTGAATCACAGCACAACCTGATCTATTGGCGCTATGGCGACTATGTCGGCATCGGGCCTGGTGCCCATGGGCGCGTCACCTTGAATGGTCAAAAACTGGCTACAGAAACCTACCTGTCCCCAAACGCTTGGCTAACTGCTGTCGGAAAAGGCAACGGAGAAAAAGAACGCTCGCCCCTATCAGCGCAAGAGCAGGCCAAAGAATACCTTATGATGGGGTTAAGAGTTGTAGAGGGTCTATATATTGATAGATATAATGCCCTGGCAGATCACCCGTTGCCGCAGGACAAATTGGCCGATCTGACGGAATTTGGGATGATCAAACAGACAAATGGCCGATTGATTGCCACCAAAGATGGGCGCGCCGTTTTAAATGCGGTGATCCGGGAACTTTTGGGATAGATGATGCAATATGTTTGGGCCACCCTGGGTTTGATTTGCGTTGGCTTCGCGGTGGTCGGCATCGTTCTGCCCTTATTGCCTACTGTTCCTTTTTTGCTGCTGGCCGCGTTTTTCTTTGCACGGTCGTCTTCTCGCCTGCACAACTGGTTGATTACACATCGCACTTTCGGCCCGTTGATCCTTGACTGGCAAACGTCCGGCGCTATCCGACCTGGGGCAAAAAAGGCGGCCACCATTTCGGTTGCCGCCGTGTTCGGGCTATCGGTTCTGTTGTCCCTGCCGTCTCATGTCCTGATCATTCAGGCCGTGGTTTTGGGCGCGGTGATGTTATTTATCTGGACCCGGCCTAACGGCTAAGCTTGGCGCACAGATCGTCCAACTGATCCAGGTTTTCATAGGTCAGCACCACTTGCCCGGTTTCTGATCCAGCCTTGTGATTGATCGCAACTTTCATCGCCAGAATTGCCGACAGATCTTTTTCCAAGGCTCGCGTATCAGCGTCTTTACCCGCATCCAGGTTTCGGGAACGCGGGGCAGCTTTCGCCGGATCTGCCTGTTGTTTTTTCACCAGCGCTTCGGTTGCGCGAACCGAAAGCCCATCCCGTACTACGATTTTCGCCAGTTCTGATGGGTTTTCGGCCGTTATCAACGCTCGTGCGTGCCCAGCAGACAGCTTACCTTCGATGACCAGCGTCTGAACGTCCAAGGGCAACGACAGTAAGCGCAATAGGTTCGCAATATGACTGCGGCTTTTCCCCAAGGCTTCGGCCAACTTCTCTTGAGTATGCCCGAAACGGTCCATCAACTGCTTATAGCCAGCAGCTTCTTCGACCGCATTCAGGTCAGCCCGCTGTATGTTTTCTATAATGGCGACTTCCAACACCTCTGTGTCGTCAAACTCACGCACAATAACCGGAATATCATGCAACTGCGCCATCTGAGCAGCGCGCCAACGCCGTTCCCCAGCTACGATTTCATATCCGCCATTGCTGATTTCCCGCACAATCAACGGTTGAATAATGCCCTTTTCTTTGACCGAGGCTGCCAGTTCATCCAATTGATCCGCTGAGAATGTACGGCGCGGCTGGTTTGGATTGGCCTGCAGCTTTTCAATCGGAACTTTCATGTCCGGACGACGCGGTTCTGTAGTCACCAGACCTTCGGCTTCCTGCGTTACATCTGCCATCAGGGCAGATAGTCCCCGGCCCAAACCTCTGGGTTTTGATTTTTTGACGGCCACTGCGCCCTCCTCACTGCCGCTCAGGCAGCGGCATTTTTGTTCTTGTGAATGACTTCACGCGCCAAATGTCGATACGCCATCGCACCCAACGATCCCGAGTCATACTGCAACACCGGCAAGGCGTATGACGGCGCCTCACTGACCCGCACATTTCTGGGTATCTTGGTTTTAAATACCATCTCACCCAGATTGTCACGTGCATCCTTTTCAACCTGACGGGACAAGTTGTTGCGGTTGTCATACATGGTCAACACAACACCTTCGATTCTCAGGTCCGGATTCGCAGTTTGCCGAACCTCTCGGATCGTCAACATCAACTGCGATAGCCCTTCCAGCGCAAAGAATTCACTTTGCAGGGGAACCAGAACGGAATGGGCGGCTACCATCGCATTCACGGTAAGCAAGTTCAGAGATGGCGGGCAGTCGATCAGCACAAAATCAAGCTCAAACTGGTCGATCGAGGTCTGACGCAGGGCGTCATGCAACAAATAGCTGCGTTTTTCATTGGAAATCAGTTCGATATCCGCCGAGCTTAGATCAACGGTTGCCGGTATTACCAGCAACCCGCCAATTTCTGTCTCTTGTACCACAGCTTCAAGCGGTGCATCGTCCAGGATCAAATCGTATGTGGTCCAATCCCTGTCCTCAACACCCAAACCGGTTGACGCGTTCCCCTGTGGATCCAGATCCACCACAAGAACCCTGCTTCCTGCTTCTGCCAAACCGGCCGCAAGGTTGATCGCAGTTGTTGTTTTTCCCACCCCACCCTTTTGATTGGCGACCGCAATTATCCGGGGCCCTGAGGGACGAGACAGATCAACCACGCGATACTCCTTTGATCCTTAGAATAACAGCTTGGGGCTCAGTTAAACTTGTAATCGGCTCACAGTCGAAATTCCATTCCTTGCGCGCGTCATTCAACTCTTTTTTCCAGCTTGCGCCTTTCGGCAACAGCGCCGTACCGGACTCTTTTAAATGCCTGTCACAAAAGGACAATAACGTGGACAAATCCGCAAGGGCACGGGCAGACAAAATATCCGCATTCAGAGAGTCTACGGATTCGATCCTTTTTGAAACAATAGAACAGTTTGCCCCGCATTCCCGTGCAACGCTACGCAGAAAGGCAGATTTACGCTGATCGCTTTCTACAAATGTAAATCGCGCCTCTGGCGCTTCCTCTATAGCCATGATCGCGCAAACCATGCCAGGGAAACCACCGCCGCTGCCCAAATCTACCCAATTATGGAACACATCCGAACACCGGTATACCTGCACTGAATCCAGAATATGCCGTGACCAGATGTCATTCAGGCTGTTGCGCGACACCAGATTTATCTTGGGATTCCAGCGCCGAACCAGTTCTACATAGGTTTCAAGACGGCTAAATGTTTCACGTGAAACATCTAAACCTTTAAATACCTCATAGCTCATGCCTTTCGGACCTTTTGCTCTCGCCTCAACTTGGCCAGCAGTAAGGTCAAAGCGGCGGGCGTCACGCCCTCTACCCGCCCGGCCTGAGCAATATTGATAGGCTTTGCCTCAGACAGTTTTTGTTTCATCTCAGAGGACAGGCCTTCCAACGCCGAATAATCGAAATCGCGTGGTATTTCATAGGATTCATCGCGTTTCATGGCTTCAACGTCTTTTTTCTGGCGCGCAATATAATTTGCATAAAGCGCATCCCGTTCGACCTGGCTTCGGATATCTTCCTCAATATCTTGCAAACCCGCCTCAAGCGGAATCAGATCATTGAACGTAACATCAGGAAAAGCCAGCAAAGCCATGCCATCTCGGCGATTTCCGTCCTGATTGACATTGATTCCAACTGCACGGACCTCCTTTGGTGTATAAGTCCGGTCTGTCAGAATTGACTTAGCAGCTGTAAGTTTCTCTATCTTTTCATGAAATCTTTCAGCCCGCGTATCACCAACACATCCAAGGTCAATTCCAAGAGGTGTTAATCGCTGATCAGCGTTATCAGCCCGAAGAGACAACCTGAACTCTGCCCGAGAGGTGAACATCCGATAAGGTTCTGCAACCCCTCGCGTAGTCAAGTCATCGATCATAACGCCTATATAGCTGTCAGCACGCGTGAAATGAACGGGTTCCCGATCCAGGACAGCGAGTGCTGCATTCAGACCAGCGACAAGCCCTTGTGCGGCTGCTTCTTCATATCCTGTAGTCCCGTTAATTTGTCCGGCAAGATATAGCCCCGGGGCATCAGGCAAGGACAAGGACGACGTCAGAACACGGGGATCAATATAGTCATATTCAATTGCATAGCCCGGTTGCAGGATCTCCGCCTTTTCCAGACCTTTGATCGACCGCACATAATCATGCTGGACGTCCTGCGGAAGCGAAGTTGAGATCCCGTTTGGATAGATCGTGTGATCATGGATCCCTTCAGGCTCAAGGAAAATCTGATGGGATTCTTTCTCGGCAAACCGAACAATCTTATCCTCAATCGAAGGGCAATATCTGGGCCCGACCCCATCAATAAGACCGCCATACATTGCCGACCGTGACAGATTTTTTTCAATTATCTCATGTGTGCGCGCATTCGTATGCGTTATTCCGCACGAGATTTGGGGTGCGACAGCTGACTCAGATAAAAACGAGAATAGCGTCGGATCTTCGTCTCCATCCTGCCGCTCTAGATCTGACCAATCAATGGTTCGACCGTCCAACCGGGGTGGTGTACCTGTTTTCAATCGCCCCATTGGAAGGTTTAAGCTGTCCAATCGCTCTGCCAGTTTGACAGAAGGTCGGTCCCCCATTCGCCCGCCGGGTCGGGAAACGTCTCCGATATGAATCACACCACGCAGAAAGGTCCCGGATGTAAGTATCACGGCCGAGGCATGAATCTCGGACCCATCTGCCAATTGTATTCCGACGATACGAGGTCCAACTGTCAGAAAATCTGTGACCTCCCCGACCACCACGGATAAATGCTCTTGCGCCTGTGTCACTTTCTGCATGGCATCACGATACAGTGCCCGGTCTGCCTGAGTCCTTGGGCCCTGCACAGCTGGGCCTTTGCGGCGATTCAGCAATCTAAATTGAATACCGGCCTGGTCCGCAACGCGGCCCATGACACCATCCATCGCGTCGATTTCGCGAACCAGGTGGCCTTTCCCCAAACCCCCAATGGCAGGATTGCAGGACATCACTCCAATATCGGACGCAGACAGCGTCACCAATGCCGTCTCAACCCCCACGCGTGCAGCGGCATGGGCGGCCTCGGTTCCGGCATGTCCGGCGCCAATCACAACAACATCGAACTTTGAATGTTTCACGTGAAACACTCCTTACTTACCCAGGCAGAAACTGGAGAATATCTCATCCAAAAGGTCTTCGACCCCTATTCTGCCGACCAATGTTTCAAGGGCGCGGATAGCCGTCCGCAACTCTTCTGCCGCGATATCATACAGGTCCGGGCCTGATTCCAGAACTGTCATCGCCGCGACCAAAGCTGCCTTGGATTCATTCAGTGCGACTCGGTGGCGTTCACGGGTTGCAATACCATGGCTTGTGGATCTCTCACCCAATACACACGATATATGGGAAATTAACTGATCAATTCCATGACCGGTTTTCCCGGAAATCCCGCCCTTATCATCCCCGCGCAGGTCAGATTTCGGAAAAAGCTGAATGTCACCTTCGACCATGGGAACACCAAGGTCTGACGGGTCTTCGGTCAGAAATACCCGCAAATCAGCCGCGTCCGCACGTTTACGGGCCAGATTAATTCCAAGGTTTTCAACGTGATCTTCGGTTTCGCGCAACCCTGCGGTGTCCAGCAAAGTCACAGGCAAACCACCGAGATCCATGCGAACTTCAATAACGTCACGAGTTGTGCCCGCATATTCCGACGTGATCGCGGCCTCTCGACCCGCCAACGCATTCAGCAAGGTGGACTTGCCTGCATTTGGAAGGCCAACAATGGCAACTTCGAACCCGGTCCGGATACGTTCGGCAATTTTTACACCGTCCGCTTCGCGTTGCAGGTCTTGCATGACGCCGGTCACCAATGTGCAGACCTCAGGTGTCACGTCGGTTGGAACCTCTTCATCGGCGAAATCTAGCACGGCTTCCAGCAGAGACGCCGCCCGGATCAGGTCACGGCGCCAGCGTTCGGCCAAGCCACCCAGCTCTCCCGCTAAAATGGTCTGGGCCTGTTTACGCTGCGCCTCGGTTTCGGCATCGATCAGATCGGCCAGACCTTCGACCTGCGTCAGGTCCATCTTGCCGTTTTCCAATGCACGGCGCGTAAATTCCCCGGGTTCTGCAAGCCGCAACCCAACCGTATCGGACAAATTTTGCATTACCGCATTAACCGAAGCCGTGCTGCCGTGTATCTGCAACTCTGCGACGTCTTCACCGGTAAAGCTGGCCGGGGCCTGGAAGGTCAGAACTAACCCATCATCCAAGCGTGACCCATCAGCTGCACACAAAGACCGAACCCGCATACCGCGGGACGGTAGCGGGCTGCCGGTCAGGTCGGCTGCGGCTGAATGCGCCAAAGGGCCCGAGAGGCGGATGACCGCCACCCCTGCTTTACCCTGGGCGCTGGCCAAGGCGAATATCGTATCCATTCGAAGGCCTCGCGTCGGTTAAGACCTGTATCAGGTATTCATCGAGTCGAAGAACTCACCGTTGGTCTTGGTCTGCTTCAACTTAGACAACAGGAACTCGATCGCATCAGTGGTGCCCATCGGGTTCAAGATACGGCGCAGAACAAAGGTCTTGGCCAGATCACCTTTGTCGACCAGCAGGTCCTCTTTCCGGGTGCCGGATTTGAGGATGTCGATCGCCGGGAACACGCGCTTGTCTGCGATCTTACGATCCAGAACGATTTCCGAGTTACCCGTGCCTTTGAATTCTTCAAAGATCACTTCGTCCATCCGGCTGCCGGTATCGATCAGCGCGGTGGCGATGATGGTCAGCGATCCGCCCTCTTCGATATTCCGCGCAGCACCAAAGAAGCGCTTGGGCCGTTGCAGAGCATTTGCATCCACACCACCGGTCAGAACTTTACCGGATGAGGGGACCACAGTGTTAAACGCTCTACCAAGTCTTGTGATCGAATCTAGAAGAATAACAACATCTCGTTTATGCTCGACCAAACGCTTGGCTTTTTCGATCACCATCTCGGATACGGCGACGTGGCGTGTTGCAGGTTCATCAAAGGTCGAGGACACAACCTCACCCTTTACCGAGCGCTGCATGTCGGTCACCTCTTCGGGGCGTTCATCGATCAGCAGAACGATCAAATAGCACTCCGGGTGGTTCTGTTCGATCGAATGCGCGATGTTTTGCAAGATCACCGTCTTACCAGTCCGCGGCGGCGCCACGATCAAAGACCGCTGTCCTTTACCGATAGGTGAGACCAGATCAATCACCCGGGCCGACTTATCTTTGATGGTGGGATCTTCGATCTCCATCTTCAGACGTTCATCGGGATACAAAGGCGTCAAGTTGTCGAACAGGATCTTGTGTTTGGCTTTTTCAGGCTCTTCAAAGTTGATCTTGGTGACTTTGATCAGCGCGAAGTACCGCTCGTTCTCATCCGGTGCCTTGATATCACCTTCGACCGTATCCCCGGTGCGCAGCGAATGCTGACGGATCATATCCGGTGAAACGTAGATGTCATCTGGGCCCGGCAGATAGTTCGCTTCGGGTGAACGTAGAAAACCAAAGCCGTCCTGCAGCACTTCAAGCACGCCATCACCGCCAACGGTCCAGCCTTCATCAGCGCGTTCACGCAGAATCTGGAACATCATCTCGCCCTTGCGCATGGTCGAGGCGTTTTCGATTTCCAGCTCTTCGGCCATCGCCAGAAGGTCTTTGGGGCTTTTGGCCTTAAGGTCAGCCAGATTCAGGGTGTCAGTTGTCATGATATATACCTTCGCCGCAGGCATCGCGGCACGAAGTGGAATTTCAGTACGGAAGATACGCCGCCCGGACGGGCGTGTTAATCTCTACATAAGCGCGGCTGACTGCGGAGTCAAACAGGCCCTCAGAATTTCAAAATGACCGCCAGAACGATGGCAACCATCAAAATGGTGGGAACCTCATTCATCATGCGGTACTGGCGCCCAGTGAGCGTATTTCGGCCCTCTAAGAAGTCTTTGCGCCGCGCCATCAGCCAGTGATGGAACCAGGTCATGCCGATCACGGCAGAACCTTTAATCCAGGGCCATGCAAAATCCCAACCGACAATGCCTGGTGTGAACACCATGATCAGGCCACACACCCACGCCACAATCATTGCCGGGCGCATAATCACGCGCAGCAGCTTTTCTTCCATTTCAAAGAAAATGGTTTCAGCACCATCGACGGCTTGCGCCTTTTCTACGTGATAGACGAACAGTCTGGGCAAATAGAATAAACCGGCCATCCACGAGATCACGGCCATGATATGTAAAGACTTCACCCACGGGTAAATCGTGAAAAGAAGATCGGTCATCCTGGCTCCGGGCGTTGCTCGGAACTCTCCCTAATAAAAAAATAAGAAAAGAAAAAGGAAGATGGTTTTGTAGGGTGAACAAAATTCGTGGATTACTATTTTACACATGTGTTTTCCCCAGGTGGACATTTTTACGCGTCAAAGCGATGATTCTGTTAATAGTGAAAATAATATAATTAACTCAATGAGTTAAGTTGTATCTGCAAAAGATGCTCTGGGGATAAGTTTCTGAGTATATGTGGAGTTCCCGCTTATCCCGTCATTCCGACTTATCCTTGTCCCGGATGGACAGCGTTCGAGCGACTCAGGGAAGATCTGCGCGAATATCCCGGGGTTGCGTGTCAATCGGAAAACCATACAAACCATTCAAGAACGCTCAACGATTTGCACACGGGGTTGTCCACATGTCTGTCCCCATCATCCTGGCCTCAGGCTCATCCATACGTGCGCAGCTACTGGAAAACGCAGGCGTGCCGTTTTCCGTTCAGGTCGCGCGCGTGGATGAGGATACCATGAAACGCGCGTTGCTGGCTGAGGAAGCATCCCCTCGGGACATCGCCGATGCACTGGCTGAGATGAAGGCGCGCAAGGTCAGCGACAAAAAACCAGGTGCGATGGTTCTGGGGTGCGATCAGGTGTTGGATTTCGACGGGAAGCTGTTGTCGAAACCGGAAACGCCCCAGGAGGCGCTGGCGCAGCTCAAGGCGATGCGGGGCAAGCGGCACATGCTGTTGTCGGCGGCGGTGATCTATCTGGATGGCGAGCCGATCTGGCGCCATGTCGGGCAGGTGCGTTTGCGCATGCGGATGAGTTCGGACGCGTACCTGCGCGACTATATCGACCGCAATTGGGACAGTATCCGGCACGCGGTGGGGGCTTATAAGCTGGAAGAAGAAGGCGTGCGCCTGTTCGCCACCATTGACGGCGACTATTTTAATGTCTTGGGTATGCCCCTGTTGGAACTGCTCAATTTTCTGGCCGTCAAAGGGGTGATCGACCAATGACACATAACCGAATACCGCTGGCCGGAGTAATCGGACACCCGATTGCGCATTCCAAGTCGCCCCAACTGCATGGCCATTGGTTAAAGAAATATGGGCTGGCCGGGCATTACATCCCCGTAGACGTAGCGCCCGAGGATCTTGAGACGGTTTTGCGCACCCTGCCGAAGGCGGGGTTTGTCGGGGCGAATGTGACCGTGCCCCACAAAGAAGCGGCGTTGCGTATCGCCGATCACGTATCGGAACGCGCATCGGTCATCGGGGCGGCAAATACCTTGGTGTTTCAAGATGATGGCACAATCCACGCGGACAACACCGATGGCTATGGGTTTATGCAGAGCCTGCGCAGCGGCGCGCCGGATTGGGTTCCGTCGGATGGCCCGGCGGTGGTGTTTGGTGCGGGTGGCGCAGCACGGGCGGTGTTGCAGGGTTTGTTGGACGCGGGCGTGCCCCAGATCATGCTGACCAACCGCACGCGCGTCCGGGCGGATCAGTTGAAAGATGAATTTGGCGACCGCATCACCGTTGTGGATTGGTTACAGGCCGGCAATGTCATTGAAGAAGCTGAACTGGTGGTCAACACGACCTCATTGGGCATGCAGGGACAACCGGAACTGAGGGTGCCCTTGGATGGGTTGCAAGCGGGTGCGGTTGTGACTGATTTGGTCTATGCACCTTTGCAAACGCATCTTCTGAAATCGGCTGAGGAAGCAGGCTGTACCACGGTCGATGGTCTGGGCATGTTGCTGCATCAGGCGGTGCCCGGTTTTGAACGCTGGTTCGGCACCCGCCCCGAGGTGACCGATGACCTGCGCGCGGCGGTTTTGGGATGAGTTTCGCGCTTGGTTTAACCGGTTCGATCGGGATGGGCAAAAGCACCACGGCGCAGATGTTCGTCGAAGAAGGCTGTGCGCTGTGGGATGCGGATGCAGCCGTACATAGACTCTATTCAAGGGAAGGAGCGGCCGTCGCGCCGATGCGCGCTGCTTTTCCAGATGCCATCATCGATGGGTCTGTCAGTCGTGACGCCCTGAAACAAGTCATCGCGCAGCACCCAGCCGCGCTGAAACAGATTGAGGCCATCGTACATCCGCTTGTTGCCGCAGATCGCGCTATTTTTCGGGAATACGCGACCGCGGATATTCTGGTGTTCGACATCCCCCTGTTGTTTGAAACCGGTGGTGATGCAGCGATGGATGCGGTGGCCTGTGTCTCGATCCCGGCGGACGAACAAAAGCGTCGCGTGATGGCGCGCGGTACGATGACTGATGCACAGTTTGAACAGATCCGCGCCAAGCAAATGCCGAATGACGAAAAATGCGCGCGGTCAAATTATGTGATCGTGACCGATACTCTGGACCACGCCCGCGCGCAGGTGCAGGATGTGGTCAGGCAAATACGGGCGGGGATAGCAGATGCGTGAGATTGTACTCGATACCGAAACCACGGGGTTTGATCCCGAAAGCGGCGACCGGATTGTTGAGATCGGCGCGGTTGAGTTGTGGAATCACGTCGCCACGGGCGAGACCTATCACGTCTATATCAATCCTGAACGATCCATGCCGGAAGAGGCGTTTGGCGTGCATGGGATTGGCCCCGACCTGCTGGAAAATCCGCGCCCGCCGGAAAAGGGTGAGGTGACGCTGAAGGATAAGCCGGTCTTTGCCAAGGTTGGTCAGGGGTTTGTTGATTTCATCCAGGATTCGAAACTGGTGATCCACAACGCATCCTTCGATATGAAATTCCTGAATGCGGAGCTAAAATGGATGGGTTTGCCGTCGATTCCGATGGATCAGGCGCTGGATACATTGGCAATTGCGCGCAAACGGTTTCCGGGCTCACCTGCGTCACTGGATGCGCTGTGCCGTCGGTTCAATATCGACAACACGAACCGGGTGCTACACGGGGCGTTGCTCGACTCGGAAATTCTGGCCGAGGTCTATCTGGAACTGATCGGGGGGCGGCAGCCGGACTTCGGCTTGACCGCGACTGCTTCCTCGGCCGCAGGCGGTCAGGACGATTGGCGCCCAGCGGCGCGTCCGACACCATTGGCATCAAAGATCACCGACGAAGAACGCGCGGCGCATAAAGCATTTGTAGAGAAATTGGGCAAAAACGCCTTGTGGACCCGCGCCTGAGGTGAAACACGGCGCGGGTCAAATCGATTAGGCGTTCGCCTTCTGCGCTTCTGCTTGACGACGCAATAGTTCGTTGCGGTACAGCGCGACAAAATCGATATTGTCCAGATTGACCGGCGGATAGCCACCGTCACGGGTGATATCGCTGACGATGCGGCGCAGGAACGGGAACAACATGCGCGGGCATTCGATCATCAGGAACGGATGCAACTGGTCCTCGGCCACGCCTTCGATGTGGAACAGGCCGCAATAGTCGATTTCGCACAGGAACAGAACGTCTTCCAGTCCTTTGGCTTTCGACTTGAGGTTCAGTTTGACTGCAACTTCGTACTGATGTTCCGTCGCGCGCTTTTTTGCATCCAGATTCACCTGAACGGCGATTTCGGGCTGAACGTCACCGGACACACCTTTTTGTGCCATCACGTTTTCAAAGGACAAATCGCGGATGAATTGCCCCAGCACTCGCATTTGTACCTGGGGGGCGGCTTGGGCTGCCGTGTTTTCTGCAGCGTTTTCTTCGGCCATGGATCTACTCCAAAAATGAAATTCGACACTGCTTAGCAAGTTGGGCGCGGCACCTCAATGCAGGTCACGGTCCTTCAACCCATTTCGATGGTTTCGAAGGGTCCTGACGGGGCCGAACTTCGGTGAATTCGCCGTCAATCACGTCATCTTGCTCGAATGGTGCAGGACCAGACCGGAACTGTGCCCCATTGCCCATCTGGAACTGGGTGATCGTCACCTTCGATTTCAGGTATCGGAACACGGCCACGCGAATGCCCGGAACAAGCAGGGCAAAACCGACCGCATCGGTGAAAAAACCAGGCGTCAGCAACAGAACGCCGGACAACAGGATCATCGCCCCATGGGCCAGGGGTTCTGTCGGATCGTCCAACTCGGCAAAGGATCGCTGCAGGTTCGCCAGCGCCATGCGACCTTGTGTCCTGACCAACGCAGTGCCCAGAACAGCGGTCAGCACCACTATTGCAAGGGTTGGCCAAAGGCCGATCAGACCACCCACCTGAATGAACAGGGCAATCTCGATGATCGGAACCAATAAAAATGCCAAGAACAGGTACATATGCGTTATCCTTTACCAGTGGTCGGGCAGTGGACTTGCCACGAACTGTCACCTACATAGTGGCATGAGGCCGCGTATACAAAGTCGCGGTCTGAAAAGAGGATGAAATGAACGAACCGATGATCCAGTTGCTGGTCCTGGCCGGAATAGCCGTTTTCCTGATCCTGCGCCTGAAAAGCGTGCTGGGTACGCGTGAAGGTTTTGAGAAACCTCCTGTTCAGGAACAACCCGACGGGCACAGTGCCCGCCGCGGGTTTGAGGTGATTGAAGGTGGTCCTGATTACGACATCACAGACCATGTTGCCGAAGACAGCGAACAGGCACAGACGCTTGCCGCGATGAAGCGGATCGAGCCCAGCTTTTCCGTCACCGAATTCGTGCAGGGCGCGCGCGGTGCCTATGAGATGATCGTCATGGGTTTCGAAAAGGGTAATCTGGACGAAATCCAACCCTTCCTGTCCGAAGAGGTGTTCGACACGTTCGTGTCCGTTGTGGCCGCGCGTGAAGATCAGGGCCTGACCATCGAGGCCGAGTTTATCGGCGTGCGTGAAACCACATTGGCCGACGTGAAATTCGACAAAGATACCAATCAGGCCGAGATCACCATGAAATTCGTGGGTGAGCTGACCTCGGTTGTGCGTGATCGCGGCGGCGATATCATCGAAGGTAACCCGAACACCGTCAAACGCCAAAAGGACAGCTGGACCTTTGCCCGTGTCATGGGCGCGGACGATCCGAACTGGCTGCTTGTCGCCACGGACGCATGATTGCCGCACTCCGGTCGCTTTTTCTGGTGGGTGCGATGACCACCGCTAGCGCCGCCGGAGCTGAGGCGACGCGCTCGATCCTGTCGTTTGATGACCTTGAGGGCTGGGCCGCTGACGATCACGGGGCGGCCCTTTCGGTATTTCTGAATACGTGCGGCGATCTGAATGATCCGGATTGGCGTGCCCTTTGCGCTGTGGCCCGAACCTATGAAGGGGATGCAGCGCAGGCGTTTTTCGAGCTGTTCTTCCGACCGGTTTTGGTTGAAGACGGTAAAGATGCGCTGTTCACCGGCTATTTTGAGCCCGAACTGGATGGATCGCGCAGCCGGACCGACCGGTTCAAATACCCTATCTACAAAATGCCACCCGAAGCACGCGCCGAAGGGCCTTGGCTGAGCCGCCGGGACATCCTTACCGGGGATGCTATGACTGGCCGGGGGCTTGAGATCGCCTGGGTTGATGACCCGGTCGAGCTGTTCTTTTTGCAGATCCAAGGCTCGGGCCGTATTCGTCTGCCCGATGGTGGTGGCTTACGCGTGGGCTATGGCGGCGCGAACGGGCATCCGTATCGGTCGATCGGGGCCGAATTGATCCGCCGCGGTGCGTTAGGCGCGCATGAGGTGAGCGCGCAGATGATCCGCGCCTGGGTGCGCAAAAACCCCGAGGCCGGGTCTGAACTGTTACTTCACAACCCTTCCTACGTGTTCTTTCGTGAAGTCACCCGCGTTGCGCCCGAACTTGGCCCGCTGGGAGCGATGAACCGATCTGTCACCACTATGCGCAGCATTGCCGCGGATCCTGAATATACGCCGCTGGGGTCTCCGGTCTGGGTGGAAAAAGACGGCAAGGACCCGATGCGCCGATTGATGATCGCGCAAGATACGGGTGCTGCCATCAAGGGTGCTCAGCGGGCGGATATCTTCTTTGGCACCGGTGATGCCGCTGGGCAGGCAGCAGGGCGTCTGAAAGATCCGGGCCGCATGGTGATCCTGTTGCCGATCCAACGCGCCTATGCCCTGATCCCGGATGAGTTCTGATGACCCGGCGCAAACTGACCGAAGAAGAGATCGAGCTGTGGCGCAAAGTCACCAAACAGGCTGAACGTCTGCATCCTGAGCTGCCGCAATCGGTTCATCCCACCACCCTGCCCAAACCGAAACCAACCAAAACACCAAAGATGCGGCTGGACGGGTTCGAGATCGGCCAGACCGCGCCCGCCAAAGTGGCGCGTCATGCATTGAAGCCCTCGGTCACTGACAGCCTGCGCGCCAGCCCGGTGCAGATGGACACCAAGGCTTTTGGACGGATGAAGCGCGGCAAGCTGAAACCCGAAGGTCGGATTGATCTGCACGGTATGCGGATCGACACGGCGCATCCGGCGCTAGTGCGGTTTGTGTTGACGGCGCAGGCACAGGGCAAGCGGCTGGTGCTGGTGATTACGGGCAAGGGTAAGGACCGTGACGAACCCGGCCCCATTCCGACCCCACGCGGCGTACTGCGTAATCAGGTGCCACACTGGCTGTCGATCCCACCGCTGGCGCAGGCTGTGTTACAGGTAACACCCGCCCATATCAGCCACGGCGGCGACGGGGCCTATTACGTGTATCTGCGCCGGGGTCGTTAAAACGCGGTTTTCGCGCGGTGAATGCCGGTCCAGACCAAACTGCTGACTACAACAAAGAACGCAGCGATCCACATAAACTGAGTACCAAGCGTGACGTTGTAGTCGATCAGCGCCCCGGTTAGAGCTGGACCAATGGCCGAACCCAGCACCATGACCGCGGTCGCCAGTGCCTTGATCGCGCCGATATGGCGAGTGCCGTAAAACTCAGCCCAAAAGGCGCTAGGCAATGTGTTGTTCGCACCGACCGTCAGAGCCAGAAAGATCAGGCCGATCAGGGCGCCGGTTATGGTGTTGGTGACCGAGAGAATAGCAAAGCCCACACCGATCGGCAGTTGATAATACGGCATGATCCGCGCGGTGCCCCATTTATCCAGCGCCCAACCAGCGGCAAACATCGACAGGATCGAAACGCCGGTGAATACAGGGAACAGCGCCACCAGTTGAATATGCGGCCAGTCCCTGACCTGCGCCAGATGGACCTGATGAAAGAAAAACGCGGTGATGAAGGCAGATGGTGCAAGGATCGCGGGAACCATGAACCAAAACAGCGAATTGCGCAGCGCCTCGCTCCGGGTCCAGTGATGATCCTGCATGCCAGTGGCAATGTGATCCCCTGACAGGCTTTGCGGCGTGCGCTCCAGACGCAGCAGACGCATCAGAACCGGGATACCCAATACCGTCACACCTGCGGCCACCACCCACAACAATCGCCAGTCGAGAAACACCATCGCGGCGACAAAAATCACCGGCAACAGCGCCTCTCCGACCGCGTATCCCAGCGAGGCGATCGACAGCGCCTTGCCACGTGTCGCGGTGAACCAGCGCGCCATGGCCACTTGCGCCAGATGGGTACTCATCCCCTGCCCGAAAAGGCGCAACAGAAAGATCACGATAGGCAAAAGGAACAGTCTATTGTTCAACGCCATCGACAGCGCCGCAAGCGTCAAACCAGCCAGCACCAACGGCCCCAGAACCCGAACACGAAAGATATCGGTCAACCCGCCGGCCCAGATCATCACGACAGCCGCAACGGTGGTACCCAGAGAATAAAGCCCTCCCCAGGCCCCGTGACTCAGCCCATACGCTGCACGGATTTCACCGGCAAAGACCGAGATGAAAAAGGTCTGCCCAAAGCTGGACAAAAACGTCAGCAGAACCCCGGCGCTCAACCAAGAGGCATTTTGAAAAAGAAAATGACGCAATTTAACCCGTGTCACGGGTTGGACACCTGCGCCTGGCCAGTTTCCGTCAACACGATCCCGGTCGCGCCTGTGGGGTTGCGTTCGCTGGGGGGGACCAGAATGTCGATAGCCGGACGCTCGTCAGGGCCAAATGTATTGTTGACCCGCCGGATCGAGTTGAGGATCGCCAGCAAAGCCGGAGATGTAGCAGCAACGAAATGCGAAGATTCGGCATCGCTGTTGAATGCGGTCGTGTCGATCACGTTGATAGGAAAGTCCTCAAGCGTTTTGATCGAACTGATATTGCCCAGCCGTTCGCCCTCATCCGTGCCTCGCAGACGGGCTGAAATGTTCAGGATTTTGTCCTTTTGCGAGACCATGACAATGAACGGGTCGGGTGGATTGTCGATCCTGTCCATCTGCGAACGGAACAAATCCACGTCCAGATCAGGAGAGATCAGAACCACACCTTCGATATTTCTTTTGGCCCAACCCGGTTCCTGCAATTCGGTTTGTCGCATCATCTCCATCGTCAGGGCACTGCCCATGGAATGCGCCACAAGCAGAACCCGGTTTACGCCCATCGATTTCAATTCACGAATGGTCTGTTCCAAACCGTCGCGGGCAAAAAGCATGCTGTCCAGATCGTAAGCGTACCCATATCCCGTCGCACGGCTGGGCCAGGAATACACCAGGATCGATCCGGGCAGACCAATGTCATGCGACAGCTGCGCCGCGCGAAAAATGGTTTCGGTTTGGGTCGAGTTATAGCCATGCACAAAGATCGTCACTTCGTCCTGCCCACGCAGATGGTGCCGCAGTCCCTGAGGCCCGTTCAATTCGGTCACATCAGCCAGCACGAACTCTTTTTGCGGGTTGGGATTTGCATAAGAGAACTTCAGGGTTCCCGGCGTGTGTGTTGGCGGTATGGACACGGTGGTTTCCAGAAACTGCAGTTTTTCACTGCGCCTGAAACCAAATGATCCGTCTGCTTCGCGGGCCCTGGTCGTGCTGGCAAATACGGTTTTCGTCGTTCCTATGGACGCAGCCGACGGCACAATTTCAGAGACCGTCCTGTCAACACAGGCGCTCAGAGATAAAGACATAAATAGAAAAATCAGGTAGCGCATCAAACGGGGTCCTAACGGCCTTTTGCGCTAAGCTATCGAATTCTTGCCCCACGTCCAGCGACATAGGGCAGGATCAGCGGCAATTTCCGGCTGAAGACGTTACAGAACGTAACGGCTCAGATCCGTCGACTTGGTCAATTCGCCCAAATTTTCGCTGACAAAATCGGCGTTGACGGTGATCTCGGACCCGGCCTTGTCAGGTGCGGTGAACGAAAGCTCCTCGAACACCCGCTCCATCACTGTGTACAGCCGCCGCGCGCCGATATTTTCGACGCTTTGGTTCACATCCGCTGCGATCTTGGCCAGGGCGGCGATGCCGTCCTCGGTAAAACTGACAGTGACCTCTTCAGTGCCCATCAATGCGGTGTATTGGCGGGTCAGGGCGTTGTCGGTCTCGGTCAGGATGCGAACGAAATCCTCTTCGGTGAGGGCGCGCAATTCTACGCGGATCGGCAGTCGGCCCTGCAATTCGGGCAGCAAGTCCGACGGTTTGGCAATGTGGAACGCACCCGAGGCGATGAACAGGATATGGTCGGTTTTCACCGCACCATGCTTGGTTGACACGGTGGTGCCCTCAATCAAAGGCAGCAGGTCGCGCTGCACCCCTTCGCGGCTGACATCGCCACCGCGGGCGTCGGACCGCGCACAGACCTTGTCGATCTCATCCAGGAACACGATGCCGTTCTGTTCCACCGATTCCAGCGCCACCCGGTTGACGGTTTCATCATCCAGTAGCTTGTCGGCCTCTTCCCCGATCAGCGCATCATAGCTTTCGGCAACGGTCAGACGTTTCTTGACGGTCCGCCCGCCAAACGCTTTGCCGAAGATATCACCCAGATTCATCATCCCCATCTGGCCGCCAGGCTGGCCGGGAATGTCAAACATCGGCATTGGGTTCGAGGTGTCGGACAGTTCCAGCTCGATCACCGTATCGTCCAGTTCGCCGGCTTTCAGTTTCTTGCGGAACATCTCGCGCGTGCCTTCGCGGGCATCGGTGCCGGCGATGGCTTCGATTACGCGGTCTTCGGCGGCCTGATGAGCCTTGGCCTTGACGTCTTCGCGCATGTATTCGCGGGTCTGGATGATGGCGGCATCCGCCAGATCGCGCACGATCTGTTCCACGTCGCGCCCGACATAGCCAACCTCGGTAAACTTGGTGGCCTCGACCTTGATAAAAGGCGCGCGGGCTAGTTTGGCCAGACGGCGGCTGATCTCGGTCTTGCCGACACCGGTGGGCCCAATCATCAGGATGTTCTTGGGATAGACTTCATCCCGAATGTCATCGGTTAGTTGCTTGCGCCGCCAGCGGTTGCGCAGCGCCACGGCCACGGCGCGCTTGGCGTCTTTCTGCCCGATGATAAAGCGGTCCAGTTCCGAGACGATCTCGCGCGGGGTCAGGTCGGTCACAGGGGCGGTCCTTTCGGTCGGCATGGCTAGTCTTGGGCTTAGGTAATCACCGCAATCGCGAAAACAACCAAGCCCTTTTCATTGGCAGCGTTGGTTAGCAATGGCCCATCCGGTTTGCAAACGCTTTCCATAGGTGAAACGCGCGCCCTCTGTTACAGTGATTTCAAGGTGTTGACGGTCAGGAGTGTGAAAGTGACGAAAATTGCCAAGATCACCTTGCTGTTCGTGGTGTTTGTGGACCTGATCGGGCAAGGGCTGGTGTTTCCCATCATCAACTCGCTGATCATGGAGACGAAATCGGGGTTCCTGCCCGAGAGTACGCCCGATGGTCGCCGCCATCTGTATTACGGGCTGGTAATTGGTTGTTTCTTTTTGTCGTGGTTTCTGGGTGTGGTCTATGTGTCCAAGGTCTCGGATTCCATCGGGCGTAAGAATGCGCTGCTGGTCTGTCTGAGCGGGGCACTGGTAGGGTATGCGTTGACCATTGCGGCGCTGTATATGAACAGCTTGCTGTTGCTGATCATAGGCCGTTCGATCACCGGGTTCACCGCAGGGAACCAGCCCATCGCGCAGGCGGCGATGATTGACGGCAGTACCGACGCGGCGGATCGCGACCGCAACATGGGTTACATCATAACCGGCGTCAGCTTTGGCCTTGTCGGCGGCCCAATCATTGGCGCGGTTCTGTCCGATGCCAACCTGCTGGGCAGCTTTGCCACGCTGAAAACCCCGTTCTATGGCGCATTTATTCTGGTGTTGATCGCCATCTTCCTTGTGCTGACCTTTTTCAAGGACACCCGGACCGAGCGTACGGCTTTTGTGTTCCGCCCGCGGGACGTGACCGACAGCCTGATCGCTGTGCGAGAACACCCGATGGTTCTGAAAATCCTGCCAGTCTATGCGCTGTTCATGATCGCCAATGTCACCTTCTATGTCTTCGTTGATAATTTCCTGACCAGCGCCTGGGGATACGGAGTCATTGGCGGTAGCATGGCGATGGTGGTGATCGGTTTTGCGCTGGCGTTCTCAAGCACCTTCCTGGTGAAGCCTGCGCAAGAGAGGTTCAGCAAGCACCAGATCATCTACACTTCGCTGGTGGTGATGGTGATTTGCGGGTTCGGTTTTGCCTTCAGCCCCAGCGGTGTCCTGAGTTACGTGCCGGTCTTCTTCTTCTATTTCTTTTTCGGCGTCTCATACCCAACCCTGTTGGGGCTGTTTTCTTCGGCCGTTGCCGAGACCGATCAGGGTTGGGTCATGGGTGTGACCACCGCTGTCTTCTGTCTGGCGGGCGGTGTCATGTCTCTGATCGGCGGCGGATTGATGAGCTTTGATATCCGCCTGCCCTATTACATCGTCATCGCAACGGCCCTGATGGGGCTGGTCGGCATGCACCTGCGCTGGAAAGGAAAAGAGATCAAGGCGCTGTTAGCCTGAGATCGTCTCGACCGTCAGGTTGCCGTTGGTATAGACGCAGATATCGGCAGCAATCGCCATTGCCTCGCGCGCCACGTCCTCGGCGGGTTTGTCGCTGTCCATCATGGCGCGGGCTGCGGCGAGGGCAAAGTTCCCACCCGAGCCGATGGCGGCCACGTTGTGTTCGGGCTCCAGCACATCCCCTGCCCCGGTGATCACCAGCAGGTCCTTGCCGTCGGTGACGATCAGCATCGCCTCAAGCTTTTGCAGATACTTGTCTGTGCGCCAATCCTTGGCCAGTTCGACCGAGGCGCGCGCCAGCTGGCCGGGCGTGGCCTCAAGCTTGGCTTCCAGACGCTCCAGCAGGGTGAAGGCATCGGCGGTTGAACCGGCGAAACCGGCGACAACCTCAAACCCGCCGGGCGACAGGCGGCGCACCTTGCGCGCTGTTCCCTTGATCACGGTTTGGCCTAGGCTGACCTGTCCGTCACCGGCAATCACCACCTGACCGCCCTTTTTGACGCCAATGATGGTTGTGCCGTGCCATCCGGGAAAATCGCTATCCGCCATAAAAGCCTCCGTTTTCAACTGCCGTCCTATATGGGCCGGACCTGTCCGCAGCGCAACAGGTCACGAACTGCCTAAAAGATATGCAGGAATCGCAATGCGGGGTTACCGGACTAGCAATTGTGAGTCTCAGCCTGACGTCCTACATGAGCCTCACAACCGACAACGGGTCGGCTGTTTCACATATAAGGACTGCGCAAATGGCAACCATCGCTAAAACCCATGCGCCGCTCGGAGCAGCTACCATTCTGCACGTAGTGGACGCGTTCTACGGAACCTATGACAAAGCAATCGCGTGGAATGAATCCCGCAAGACACGCAAGGCCCTGTCGGAGCTGAGCGACGCACAGCTGGAAGATATCGGCCTGTGCCGCGCGGACATCAGAAACGTCTGATCCGCGCCCAGTGCAAAAAGAATGCAAGCCGCTCGTCCGAGCGGCTTTTTCTTTGTCAGGACAGTTTGTATTGGCCGGATAGGTCGGGCAGGAAAGCCTCGATCGCGGCGGTTGCCACCACATGTCTCGTGCCGGCCTCAGTATCGTCGATATCCAACCCACCTTTGACAGCCCGCACCTCGGCCCGTCCGCGGGGAAGATCGGCGGCAACAAGATCGCAATTCACCTGGTCAGGGTCCTGTACCCCAATCGTGACGCAAACGCGCATGTCGGTATGATCCACACCCAGCTTTGAGAACAGCGTGATCGACGAATGATGCAGTGCATCCTGCACCGCCCGGCGTGCGGCCTTGGTGTAATCCTGCCCATACAGGTCGTTGCCGGTACCCATTTCCAGAATGATACGTTTTTCGGTCATGTCACGGGCTCCATATCGAAAGAAACGATGATGGCCGCATTGGCAATGACTGTCCGACCTTCGGTATGCGGCTTTTCAATATCCAACCCACCTTGAGTGATGGTGATATTGGGCTGTCCATAAGGGAAAATGGCAGTCAATGCGCCTCGATCCACCTTTTCGGGCTGCTGAACCCCAATTTCGGCGTCGATGATCATCGCCTCTTTCGGAAAATCGAACAGCTCGGCCATGTTGACCGAATTGTGCCATAGTGCATCTTTGATCGCCCGCAGCGCGGCCTCGGTATAATCCTCGCGGCGCAAAGACGTCCCCATGCCGAACTCCACAAGTACCCGTGTTTTTGCCATCTGATCCTCCCGGCAATAAAAAAGGCGCCCGGTTCAAGGCGCCTTTGATGACTTGCTGATCACGTTGGATCAGATGGATTCGTCGATCCAGCTTTGCAGTGCCGCCTTCGGCGCCGCGCCTGCGCGGTTCGAGACGACCTGACCGTCCTTGAAGATGAACAGGGCCGGAATACCGCGCACGCCCATGGCGGCGGCGGCGTTCGGGTTGCTGTCTACGTCAACCTTGGCGATTTTCACCTTGTCGCCGTATTCAGCGGCCAGCTCTTCCAGGGCGGGGCCGATCTGCTTACAAGGGCCACACCATTCGGCCCAGAAATCGACAACAACGGGGATGTCGGAATTCTTAACCTCGGCGTCAAAGGTATCGTCGGTCACGGCTACGGTCGACATATTCTGTCTCCTGAATGGGGTAAACTCGGGAACAGAACGTAGGGTCGGCACCGCCCAAGGTCAAGATATCTGGGTGCGGGTCAATGCATCCGTCACAAGATCGTGTGGCAACCACATCAGATCGGCTGTACGCGTCCACAGGATCGCCGTGCGAACTTGTCGACCCGGATAGATCTGCGCCAACGCTTGGGCATAGGCCCCCATCTGTCGCAACAGACTTTCGGGGCAAGCTGATGCGCTTTCAGGAACCGTGGTATTTGATTTGAAATCAATCACCTGCACATCCGCCTCGGTCACGATCAGACGGTCGATCACTCCATGCATGCGCCGCCCGTTCAGATCGGCGGTCACCGGGACCTCGGCCAGTGTGTTTTTGGCGAACACGAATTTCAGATGGTCAGCCGCCAGAACGGCCTGCGCCTCATCCAACAGTTCCTGCCGGTCAGGTTGTTGCATATCAGGTAGAACCCGGGCGCAAAGCTGCGGCCAATTCTCTGGCGCAACGGATGGTAAGTGTTCCAACAACAAGTGTAGGCGCGTGCCACGCAGTTTGGCGGCCTCCTCATCGTGGCCGGTATCTCCGGGTAACGCTTTGGCCCCACCTAAATCAGACGGGCTGAGCGTCTCGGGCGCCTGTTCTGGCACGGACGCTGGGGAAAGGAACTGGTTGGGCAGCGGAGTCGCGGCAATCTCAGGCTCCACATGTTCGACAAGAGGTAACGCGTCCCAATCTGCATGTGACAGACGCAGGGTTTCCGAGCCAGGGACCTGTGCGGCCCCTGCCCGTGCCATCGCAGCCTCGACCATCTGGTACCAACTGGTTCCGTCTTTGCCGACATCCCCGGCGGCGCCGACGATTAGCCACTTTTCAGCCCGCGTTAGAGCCACATATAGCAGTCGAAGCCGTTCATTTTCTTCCCGCGTCCGTGCCTCGGCTCGTGCCTGGGCGATCAAGGCTGGCGAGGCATCCGCGGGTACTTTCCACAGCGGTGTGCCCTCACCCACCATGATCTCGGCATCACGCGGGGCTTGTCGCTTGCCGGTATCCGGCAGGATCACGATCGGGGCCTCAAGCCCTTTGGAGCCATGCACCGTCATCACGCGGATCATGTTGCCGACACCGCTCATCTGCCGCTTGATTTCCAGATCGTCGGTCTGCATCCAGACCAGAAACCCGGTCAAACTGGGAATATCGGTGCGCTCATAAGCCAGTGCCTGTGACAGCAGTGCGTTGATACCATCCTCGGCCTCGGCCCCCAATCGGCCCAATAGTTTCCGCCGCCCGTCATGCCGGGTCAGAATGCGTTCGATCAGGTCATAAGGGCGCAGAAAGTCGATCTGGCCGCGCAGATCGTTGAGGATGCCTAGCGTTTCGGGAAACTCCTCGGCCCGTTGTCGCAAAGCGGCCCACAGAAACTGTTCCTGCCGCCGATGCGCCAGGTCGAACAATTGTTGTTCACCCCACCCGAACAAAGGCGATTTCAACACTGTGGCCAGTGACAGGCTGTCCTCGGGCGTGGCCAGAAAGCTCAACAGCGCCGCCAGATCCTTGACCGCTAGTTCCGCGCCCACTTTCAAACGGTCGGCCCCGGCAATGGGTAGGCCTTCGGCCTTGCAGGCGCGGATGATCTCGGCAAACAGGTCTGAACGGCGTTGGACGAGGATCAGAAAATCCCCCGGTTGCACCTTGCGCCGAACGAAAGTGCCGGGCCGGTCACCATCCTCGGGGATCGTCTCGCCGGTGTCGATCATGGTCTTGATCGAGCGGGCTACCTGTTCGGCCAGAATGACCGTGTGGTGCCGCGCGCCGGGTCGATCCACCGGATCGGTCCAGTCGCCATCATCATCATCGTCGACCTTTTCAATCACCGGCCACAAATCAACGCGGCCCGGCAAATCGGCCTTAAATGCGCGGTGCAGGCTATCCTTGTGAAACCCAGCCTCGGCACGGTTTTCGAACAGGATATCGACCAGAGACAGGATCGCACTAGAGGATCGGAATGAGTATTCTAGTGTCGAATCCCACAATTTAGAGCCTGATTCTTCCAATCTGCGCCCAAATTCCTGTTGCATCCGGTCAAAGGCCTGCGGGTCGGCGCCCTGAAAGGAATAGATCGACTGTTTCTTGTCGCCGACCACGAAAATAGTCCGCTCGACCCCGGATCGGGCCCCTTCCCCGCTGGTGAATTCCTGAGCCAGCTTTTCAACAACATCCCATTGATCTGGGCTGGTATCCTGCGCCTCATCCACCAGAATGTGGTCGATACCGCCATCAAGGCGGTACAGCACCCATTCCGCCACGGCCGGATCGTTAAGCACCTGCCGTGCGCGCAGGATTAGGTCGTCGAAATCCAGCCAGCCGCGCAACAGCTTGCGGCGTTCGTATTCTGGCAAAAAGGCAGCAGCAAAACGGTGCAGAACATGTGTTTTGCGTGCCGCGACCAGCGCCAGCCGGTGTTCGCGTGCGGCCTCGATCCGAAGCATGAGGGCTTCCAGCTGAGGCATATGACCAGCCAACACGCCTTCCCGCAGGGCTTTGGTGGGGAAACTGTTGATCTTGGCGGTAAAAGGTTCTTTGGCCGATTTGCCCGTCAGAAACACGCCCTCCAACAGCGGCAAGCTGTTGATGCGCGCCTCGGTAAACGCCGCCAGTTTGGCCGCAGCCTTGGCATTGTTGCCGCCACTTTCGGTCAGTGCAGGCAGGATCGCGCGGATCAAGTCGACCTCACCACCCAGAAACACGCGGGCCAGCAGGGCGTTTTCGTCGAACCCGTCGGGCAGATCGAAACGTTGCAGCAGATCAGGCCACTCTATTGGCTGAGAGAAGAGGTTGCGTTTATGCGTGACGGCGGCGGTTAGATTGTCAAAGCCGGTATCTGTGACGAAACGGGCGACGTCCTCAATCAGTGCGGCCTGCGGACCATCGGCAAAATCTTCGACGATCTCTTCGCGCAATAGCGCTGCGGCCCGGTCCTCCATCTCGGAAAACTGAGGACTAACCCCGGCCTCCAAAGGAAATCGCCGCAATAGCGAAGCGCAGAATGAGTGGATCGTTTGGATTTTTAGTCCACCCGGCGTTTCGATGGCGCGGGCAAACAGGGTGCGGGCCTGCGCCAGCCTGTCAGGGTCGATCACGCCCGGCACGCCTAGATCGGTCAGCTGCGCCAGCAAGCTGTCATCCTCCAGCATCGCCCATTCACCCAACCGTTTGAACAACCGGTTCTGCATCTCGCTGGCGGCGGCTTTGGTGTATGTCAGGCAGAGGATATGTTGCGGCTGCACGCCACCCAGCAGCAACCGTGCCACCCGGTCGGTCAGAACCCGCGTCTTGCCCGACCCCGCATTGGCCGCCAACCAGGTCGAGGCATCTGGGCGCGCCGCCTGCACCTGCCGCTCGGTTGCATCATTGCGGGCGTTCATTTCAGCACCTCGGGTGTGGTTTTGTCAGTGCGGTCCCATTCGCCGAACCGGGCGAGGTGGTCATAGTCGCCAACATCCGTGTCCTTGTGCAGCATCCGGCGCGCGGTGAAGCCTTGATCAGGCTCTAAATAGGCAGATACCAGCTCTTTCAGCTCGGTCAGAACCTTGTCAGGCGGCTCCTTGGCCAATGGGGCCGCGACCTCTTTGTAAGTACCGCCCATGCCGATGAATACAGCCTCGGCAACCGGTAACGGATCGATGCCTTCGATGGCGCCTTGCTCGGCCATGGCGGCCTCGATCAGCAATTGTTTGTCGAACTTGGCTTGCTGGCTTTCGGTCGGAGGCGTGCCGGTCTTGTAATCCACGATCCGCAGCGCGCCACGGCTGTTGTGATCGATTCGGTCGGCTCGTCCGGCGATGGTGAAATCCAGTGGCGATAGCACCAGCTTCATCGCGGCCTCAAACGCCACTGGCCCGCCATCGCCACGTCGGGCGGTTTCAGCGGTGAGGAAGTCATCGGCAATCCGCTCAAGCCGTGCCAGCCACAGTTTGCGGGCGGTCGGCCACGCGACATGCTGGTCCAACAGCGTCTCAGCGCGTTTCAGGAAATTCTCACGTGTCAGCAAAGCGCTGTCCAAAACACTGTCCTTGACGAAATGTTCAAGGATTTCGTGGATGACGATCCCGCGCAGCAAAGCGTCTGGTGCCTGGACCATGGGGTCCAGTGGCCGCAAGCGCAGCACATGTTTGGCGTAGATCGCATAGGGATCGCGGATCAGGCGTTTGATTTCGGTCACGCTCAGACGGCGTGGGCGTGCGGCGGCCGGCGGGCGTGGGGATGGACGCGCGGCCGGTTCGATCTTCGGCGCGACCTCAAGCTGTTCCGACCAACGCAGCCATTGCTGGCCACGAGCGCGCATTGAAGCCAGCGCTTCGGGACCACCCTGCCCCGGCAAGCCCTGCAACAGGTTCGTCATCCGGTTCAGCCAACGCGATGGCACGGTTTCGGCGTCATCGGATCGGGTTGCGCGGGTCAACCAGACCTCGGGCGCTCCGACGGCTTGTTGGAAATCATGCGCTGACAGGCCAATGCGGCGTTCGGGCAGCAACAGCCCCGCCTTGTCGCGCATCTGTCGGTTCAGCCAAGGGTCAGGTGCTGCGGCTTCGGGCCAGCTGCCTTCATTTAGTCCGCCCAGAATCAACAAATCAGCGCCCTGAACCCGGGCCTCAAGCGTTCCCCAGATCATGATATGCGGATGTGGCGCGTCCCGGTCGCGAACCTCTTCCCCCGCCAGCAGCGCGCCCAGCAGGTCGGCGAAATCATGGGCCGTCATCGGGCCGCCATGTTCGGCCTCGTCCTCAAGCGCGGTCAGAATCGACAACGCCTTTTGGCCCGCATTCTTGTCCCACAGCGTTCCGGCGTCGCCTTCACTACCGGCCGATATCGCCTCGGCCAGATTGCGCAGGCGGGTCACCCATTCGGATAGAGGTAATTCACCCGTCACGTGCTGGTCGCAGAACTGCGCCACCAGCCATTGCATCCACTGCTCTGGCACCTCTTTGCGGATGGCAAAAGCGACCAGGCTGGCGCTTTCGGGGAACGGAGGGCCGTGTTGCCGCAAATCCAGTTCCAGATCACGGGTATGCAGCAGATGCGCACCGCGATCGCCGCCATCGTGGCAAAGCGGATGTTTCAGCAGGGTCAGCAGCGCCTCGCCCTCGAGCCTCCGGGCGAACAGCCCAGCCACATGGCGCAGAAACCGGCCCGGAGGCGATAGTTGCAATGGCAGACCCGCACTGTCATCCGGCAGTATGTTCCACCGATCCAATGCGGCGCTGACCTGACGAGTCAGCATCCGATCAGGCGTGATCAACGCGGCGGTCTGGCCGGTTTCTGCCGCTTCACGCAGACGCAGGGCAATGGCCAATGCCTCGGCGCGGGGGGATTGCGCCTCAACCAGGGTGAGGTCCTTGGTGGCGCCATCCAGATCGGTTAGCTGGGGGCCTTCGAACATCCAGGCATCAGTGATCGGCGCTGGGCGTAATGCCAGTGAAATCAGCCGATTACGGGCAGGGGACGGGGCAGGGTTGTTCGTCCAACGTTCGATCTGCCTCGGCTGTATCTCAAGCCGGGTCATCAGTTTTCGGAACCGGTATTGCGGGTGATCTTCTGAGGCTAGCGCATCGTCCAATCCCTGCCAGACATGGTCAGGCTGATCGAAATCGTAACCAGGCAGGATCAGCGCCCCTTGCGGCAGGCGAGCGACGGCCTCCATCAGCATCAATGTGGTGCCACGCGAGCCGGTAGAGCCCGCAAGGATTACCGGATGCTGCGGAGGTGCCACCTGCCAGCGATCAATCAGATTTTCCACCACACGTCGTTGCCGCGCCTGCGCGTCCAAAGCATCAGGGCCAGAGTCAATAAATTGGTCAGCAATCCCTATAAAGGCCTGCGCACGCGCCCAGTGGCCAGACATGTCGCTGACATCCAGCTGCCGGATCGCGTCTGGCGAAACACCTTCGCCCTGCATTTCGTCAATCAGCGCCGCCAGACTGTCGGACAGATCGAACAATGAGGATCGCGCAGCGAGATCAGGCTGTTGTTCCAAGAGCTTGGCAATCAGTTGCGTCAGCTCCAACTTGCGTCGCAATGCGGGGATGGCGGGCGGGATTTGCGCCAGATCGACGCTTTCGCCCAGATCGGTCACCAGCGATAGGCGTGGCAATAGGCAGGCCGAGCCCTGATCGAACAGATCGCGTACGCGCCGGGCCATACGGCGCGTGTTGACCACCAATTGGACCCGGGCCAGCGCCTCGGGCGGTTGGTTACTGGCGCGTTGACGCAGGCCATCCACCAGAGCCTTTGGAAAATCTGCGCCCGGAGGCACGGCAAAGACACGGGGCGCAGCGCTGGGTTCAAACATCGGCAATTAGCCCCTCGGCCAGGGCGATCCCCTCGGGGCGGCCCACGTCGCACCAGCGACCGTGGTAGGTGGCCGCGAACAGACGGCCCTGTTTGTGCATCTGATCCCACAGCAAGTTCAGCGAAAATGCTTGTTCAGATATGGCTGCCAGCCCTTCGGTCTTAATGATCTGCGCCCCGCCATAGACTAATCCGGGGCCACGGGTGATCCGGCCCTCGGCATCTGCCGTGAAATCGCCCGGTCCGGCATGCCCGATGGTCTGGGCGATGGGAACACACATAAGCAGCGCATCCATTCGGTTGGGGTCCCACGCTTTGCGCAAAAGGGTCAGAGGGTTCGGCCCAGACCAGATTGCATCCGTATTCAAGGTAAATACCGGATCCAGCCCCAGTAGGGGCAGAGCAGCACGCAGCCCACCGCCTGTTTCCAGAATTTCCGGCTCTTCCAAAGAGGTCAGCACGCCCTTGGGGGTCAGATGCGCTGCAAGCTGGTCGGGCAAATAATGCAGGTTAGCAACCACTCGATCAGCGGGCAGATCGTCCGTCAAATCCAGCGCGTGATCGATCAGCGGGCGGCCTGCGACCTCGATCAGGGGTTTGGGCCGGTCTTTGGTCAAAGTGCCCATACGGGTGCCAAACCCGGCGGCAAACAACATCACGGCGTCGGGGTGTCGGGTCATGTCTGTCTGAGCCTGTCCAGGTTTTCCGGGGTTGGGGCGGGCAGGGCGCCGCGCAGAAGATCAGCAACAGAGACCAGCGCAGGATGGTCCAGATCGCGCATCAGATGCGCCCATGTGGCCGGGATCAGATCGATGTATTGCGGTTTTCCATAGTCCACCGCTAATCGGGCGAACACGCCCAGAATGCGCAGGTTTCGCTGCGCGCCTAACACGGCGTAGGCAGTGCGAAAGTCATGATCCTTTTCGCCGGTTGCGGCGATGTATCGGTTTACCATCCGCATCTCGGTCCCCGGTGCCACATCACGGCGCACATCTTGCAACATCGACACGAGGTCATAGGCCGGGTGGCCCAGCATCGCGGTCTGGAAATCCAGCAATCCCACCCGCTTGACCCCGTCACGGTCCGGCAACCAGATCATGTTTTCCGCGTGATAGTCACGTTGGATCACCACTTTGCGGCCCGAGGTTTCTTGGTGCAAAATATCCGCAAAGCGGTTTTCAAACCGTATTCGAGCGTCTGCATCATGTTCCCCCAATACCGCTTGGGCGTATTTGGTGAAGGACAACGCAGCCAATTCGGTCATCATCGTCGGATCATAAGACGGCAGTGACAGGGTAGGTGCCTTGTGCAACTCGATCAGAACGTCGGTTGCAGCCTCATACAGCTCGCGCTCCATCCGAGGGTTTTGCCTGAGGACGCGGGCGAACAGATCATCGCCCAGATCCTCCAGCAACAGAAAGCCGAATTCTGTGTCCTCGGCATAGATTTCGGGTGCGCTAAGCCCGATTTCCCGCAGATAGTTAGCCATGCGGACAAAAGCCTCAACCGGTTCGGCCTTGCCCGGAGGTGAGTCCATGAAAACAGCCGTGCGGCCAGTATCGGGATCGGTCAAACGTTCGTACCGGCGGTTCGAGGCATCCCCGGCCAGCGGTGCGCGCGTGGCGTTGGACCATGGTGTTTGTGCAATCAGCGCCTCGGCCAGCACAGCCCGGTTCGTCATGCGGCACTCTCCAGTATTTGGGGCCATTTCGGATCGGACCACGAAAGGGTCAGATATCGCAAACCCGTCGTGTTAGGGTCTGTTTTCAAATGCAAGGTCAGGGCGGTGGCAGGGGTCAGCGGACCCAGCTTGTCCGGCCATTCAATCAGGCAAATGGCAGTTTCAAAAGCGTCGGACAGCCCCAGTTCTTCGATCTCTTCCAAGGCGCTTAGCCGGTACAGATCGCAGTGCCAGATCTCGCCAGGTAGGGTGTCATAGGCTTGTACCAGCGTGAAGGTGGGCGAAGGCACGTCCTCGGGCACAGACATCAGTGATTGGATCAGGCTGCGCGCAAAATGGGTCTTACCGCTGCCGATCTCACCCTCAAGCAACAAGATGTCGCCAGGGCGCAATTTTGCACCCAGCCGTGCGGCCAGATCGGCGGTTTCTTCGGGCGAATTCAGGGTGATCGAACGGGCGTGCAACGTCATGGCGCCACAATGACCTTACGCCCGGGCGGCTGCAACCCGGTTCAGGCGCTGATTTGACGGATCGGCAGGGTTGACGGCGCATCCTCGACCGAGAACCGCACAATCGTTGCGCCGTTCTGCATGGGACTGACCGTACAGGACAGTTGGGTGCCGTTCCGCAGCTTTAGGTCGTTGGACCATTCAACACGGTTGTCGCGCATTTCCACAAAATCGCGAATCTCGCCGAGGATCGGTGAGGCAACGCATTGTTCCTGCCAGCCACGCGTCACATCCAGCACGGAATCCGGTTCGAACCCGGCCTCACCAGAATCCCCCCACAATTGTTGATAGGCGCGGTTGGTAAAAGCCAGTGTTCCGTCATCACCAAACACCGCGATGGCATCGGCCAACTTATCCAGAACCGATTGCATCAGATCCATTTCCGAGCGGAAGCGCCGGGTCAGGGTAATCTCGGCCGTGATATCTTCGAACAGAAAAGCCACGGCGCCGTCGGGATGGGGCCGCCCGCTGACCGAATATACTGACCCCGAGGGCAGCGACCAGGTTTCCTGGTAATTCCCGTCCTCGGCCGCTTCGAGCAGGTCGTTCATCTGGTTGCGCCACCCGCGATAATTCTTGGGTTCCGGCATCATGTGTTGATCCCGCAGTCGGTCAAAAAAGCTGGACAGACTGGGGCGGCAACTGAGGAAATCCGGGGGCAGGGTGGTCAAATCGATCAGCGCCGGGTTGAACAAGGCCAGTTGTCGGTTGCGGTCAAATATGGCCAGCCCGATAGACAATTGAGCAAAGGTTTTCGTCATGGTCTGGACGAACTTGCGCTGAGCGGTCTCTGCGGCGACGATGGCATTGACATCGACGGCATAGCACAGGTGCCCCTCGGGGTGATCCACCAGAGTGAGATCGAACCACAGCTTGTTGCCGCTGCCTTCGGACGAAATTGAGATGCGGCTTTTTGCCCCCAACCGTGCGTCTTCATCAGTGCCGGGGAACATCGGTGCGGTCAAATCAGTATCCTGACCGCGGACCTTGCGCACAAGTAAGACATAGGCGGCATTGCACCAGCGCACGTTACCTTGATGATCCAGCAGCCAAACCGGATAGGGGGCCTGTTCCATCGCCAGCCGGATCGGGTCTTGGGGGTCGCGCTGCACCGGGTCGGGGCGGTCGGTACTGTCGCGCAGTTGCACCCGCACGATCCCGTCGATCCATTCACACAGGACATCGCGTTCGATGGTGCAGTCGATGGCAGGAATGACCAGGGTACCTTCGCGTCGAATACGGTCTGGTGTTTCCGGAAAGGTCGGAAAGTCCCGTTGCAGCAGGCGGCGCAGATCAGGCCAGTCGCGGACTGCCTGAAACCCTTCCAGAGAAATATCGGAATGGCTGATAAGGCGGTCCTCATCGAACAGAAACACTGCATCGAACAGCGACGCGGGTGAGGACAGACCGAAACTATCGCCCCGCTGCCGACGACGGGGCAAAAGCCATTGCACCGCCAGGCTGGCGGATACCAGGCTGATAGCGGCCAGAATGATCCAGTCGACCATGCTCTCCTCGGTACTGACATCACGAGAAGGAACTATGCGCGTTAATGGTTAACGGGGTCTTAACTCAGACCTGGATACGCTGGTTCGCACCCGACGGGACAGGCGTGTCGCCGGTTTGCGCGTCGATCAGATTTCGCGGCCAGGAAACCTGTACGATTGCGCCCCGCCGGTCTTTTTTGTCGCTCAGGTTCTGATAGGGATCTGACCCGTTGGCGAATTGAAGCTCTGCCCCGCTGCGTTCCAGCAGGGTTTTGGCAATGAACAACCCCAGCCCCATGCCTTCATACCCCGGGCGGGTCCGCTGATCGGATTCGGCTCGGCGGCGGCGCATGAAGGGATCACCGATACGACCAATCATCTGCGAAGGGTACCCGCGCCCGTCATCCATGATATTGATGGTGATCTGATCGGTGGTCCATTCGGCCTCGACCCAGACATTGGCGCGGGCGAAATCCACCGCATTCTGGATCAGGTTGCGCAATCCGTGAATGATCTCGGGCTTGCGCAGGATCGAGGGTTGCTGCACATCACCGTCCCCGGCAGGCCCTTCGTCAAAATGCACCGTCTTGCCGCGATGAATATGCGGTTCGGCGGCTTCATGCACCACGGTGGACAGAGGAGCCTGCCGCAGATGCAGATCATCTTTGCCGGCACGGCCCATATCGCGCAGGATATCGCGGCAGCGATTGGCCTGTTCGCGGATCAGCGCGGCATCGTCTTTCAGGTCGGGGCGGTCATCCAGCTCTTCGATCAGCTCGGAACTGGTCAGCTTGATCGTGGCCAATGGCGTTCCCAGCTCATGCGCGGCGGCGGCGACCACACCGCCCAGATCGGTCAGCTTCTGTTCGCGCGCCAGGGCCATGTGGGTGGCTGCAAGCGCTTCGGACATGGATCGGACCTCGGAACTGACGCGGTGTGAGTAGGCGCCAATGAACACAATTGCGATCACGATCGCGGCCCAGTTTCCGAACAATAACATGTCGGGGATTAGCAACGCCTCGCCCTGATCCGTGCGCAGCGGCAGATGAAACTCAGCAAGCAAGGATGCCACAACAATCGCAACACCCCCCACGATCAGGGTTGAACGCGTACTCATTACGTTTGCCGAAATGGTCACCGGCCCCAGCAGAAGCAACGCAAACGGGTTGTTCAGACCACCGGTCAGATACAGCAGAATGGCCAGTTGCAGCAGATCGAACAGAACCATCAGGAAGTTTTCGAACTCGGTCAGGCGCTTGTTTTGCGGGAACAGAAGAATGGCCGTCATGTTGCCCATGACCGAAACACCAATGGCCAGGTAACACAGGGCCAGTTCCAGCTGCACGTGATAATATCGCTGTGCCACAGTGATGGCCGTGAACTGGCCAATGATGGCCACCCAGCGCAATAGGATCAGCGTGCGCAGCCGAATCCAGTTGCTGCCTTCCTGACCGGTCCACGAAGTGATGTTGGAATTTGCCATCGGTCTATTATGTCCTGTTGCATCGGCTGTTCATCTTGATAGGTGTCCCGGCGAAAACGATCAACAACCCCTCTCATTTCAGGATTGATGTCATGACCCGCCTTTATGCCATCCTCGCAACCGTTGTTCTGGCCGTTGGCCTGGGCGCAATGTGGCTGCTGACGCTGGGGGGCCGGTCGGACGATCAGTTCGCGCAATGCCGTTCTGGCCAGATCGCCGGTGGCTCAGCCGCGATTGGCGGCCCGTTCGAGCTGATCAACGGCAAGGGTGAGACCGTTACCGACAAAGATGTGATCACCGAGCCGACGCTGGTTTATTTCGGCTATACCTTCTGCCCCGATGTCTGCCCTTTCGATATGTCGCGCAATGCCGAGGCCGTGGATATTCTGGCCGAGCGTGGCCAGTCTGTGACGCCGCTGTTCATCTCGATCGACCCGGATCGCGACACACCCGAAGTGATGGCTGATTATGCGTTCAATCTGGGCGGCAAAACCATCGCTCTGACCGGCACGCCCGAGCAGGTCAAGGCCGCCAGCCAAACCTACAAGACCTATTACAAGGCTCATGACAAAAGCGACGAATTCTATCTGGTCGACCATTCCACCTTTACTTACCTGATGACGCCCGAGCATGGATTCCTGGAATTCTTCAACCGCGACGACACGGCGGAGCAGATGGCCGACAAGGTCGGGTGCTTCCTGGATCAGATGTAGGGCGCACAGTCGATTTGACCTTTGAAATGGCGCTGCTATTACTCATGTTTAAGCCAAAGACGTAAAATTACGGAAAGAACAGAATATGGCGGACAGCTCTGACCTGGATATCGGCCCCGATAAATCCCTGCTTTTGGTGGATGATGATGAGCCGTTTCTGAGACGTCTGGCCAAAGCCATGGAGAAGCGCGGGTTCGAAGTTGAGACCGCAGGTTCCGTCGCCGCAGGCCGCGCCATTTCTACAGCCCGCCCCCCTGCATATGCCGTTGTCGACCTGCGGCTTGAGGATGGCAACGGTCTGGATGTGGTCGAAGTTTTGCGCGAAAAACGCCCCGACAGCCGGGTTGTGGTTCTGACCGGATATGGCGCGATTGCCACCGCCGTGGCCGCCGTCAAGATCGGCGCGACCGACTACCTGTCAAAACCCGCCGATGCCACCGACATCACCAATGCGCTGCTGGCCAAAGGTGACGAACTGCCGCCACCGCCGGAAAACCCCATGAGCGCGGACCGCGTGCGCTGGGAGCATATCCAGCGGGTGTATGAGCTGTGCGACCGGAATGTCTCCGAGACCGCCCGTCGCCTGAACATGCACCGCCGAACGTTGCAGCGAATTTTGGCGAAGCGCAGTCCGAGGTAGGCTACAGACTCAGTTCGAATGGTGTTGCAGCTATTGGCGAAAACCGCGCCTGAAACTTGGGTGCAACGTCTAGGCGCTTTGGTTTTTGGCGTCTGTTCCCTCGGAGCTCTGATCGTTGTGGGATCCATTGTTTTTCAAACTTGGAATGGACCATGGACTATGACCGGCTTAACGGCGAGTGTCTTTGGACTAGCAACTTGTTCTCTTTTGACCTTCTTCGGCATCGCCCATGCTTTGTCGGCACTTTTCCCCAAACTTATTGGGGCCAAGCAAACCCGTTCATCTCTGGAGCCCTTTGATACCGGTGAGATGAATGCGGAGAAATTGAGGTTTCTATATCAACTTATCGGCTGGTTGACTCTGATCGGTCTGTCTGTGATCGGATTTTTGTACATTTCCTATTGATTGGACCAATTGATCCGAGAACACGCCATCCTTTGTTAAATCTTCTGGATCAGATTCTCATGCCGCGCCATATACGCCTCGCGTGCCTCAACCGGCGGGCGTAACGTAATCGTCAATCCTTCCATCACCGACTTATCCGGACGACCAAAGAACTTCGTCGCCTCGGCTTCGGAAAACCCCGCGATTTGCGTTGCCTCCATCCAGGCGCTGATCTTGTCGGCTTTCTTGATCTGCCGTTTCACCGTTTTCGGCACTGCAGCAGGCAACCCGAACCGAATGTGGATCGCGGCCGCCAGACGATCATCCAAAGCGCCGTAATCGGGGCCAACGGCGGATTTGACCGGCGAGATCATATCTCCGATCACATATTCCGGCGCATCATGTAACAAAGCCGCGAGGCGCCATTTCACCGGTGCTTTGGGCGCAATCCGGCCAAAAAGCTCTTCGACCAGCAGGGAATGCTCGGCCACGGAATAGGCGAAATCACCCGCCGTTTGGCCGTTCCAACGGGCCACAAAGGCCAATCCGTGGGCGATATCTTCGATTTCGATGTCCACGGGGGTCGGATCCAGCAGATCCAGCCTGCGCCCCGACAGCATTCTTTGCCACGCTCGTGCTTGTGTTGCCATTATGCCATGCCCTGTGAAGTCGCTCACGTAAGTTTTGGGTTTTTGTGTTATGATGTACCTGTCGAGATCACCAGCTGCCAACTTTTTCTTGACCAGACGTGCTTTGAATTGGCGCGTGGTGATACCGACATCTGTGCTGAGGGGGGTGCATGCTCCTCCTGGTGTGCCCCTCTCGGAACGTAACTCGTATCGAAGGGAGCTACTATGTTTAAGCGACTGTTTGGAATTACCCTGGCCTTTGGAATGGCCGCCACTGCCCCCCCTGCATTTGCCCAAGGTTGTGCGCAACGCGAGCATGTGATCGCCAAGCTGCAAGACAGCTATTCAGAAGAGCTGGTCTTTGGTGGATTGCAGAAAACGCGTGGTGCGCAGGCGGTTATGGAGGTTTGGACCTCGAAGGAAACCGGAAGCTACACGGTTCTGGTGACCCAAGCGAACGGCATTAGTTGTATTGTCGCCGTTGGCACCGATTTTTTTGAAGCGATCCCGAAGATTACACTAAAGGGTGAGCCCAGCTGATTTTTGCTGCCAAATAATCTGTTTTCGGCCATCTGCGTTGCTACCTGCCCCAAGGGATGCTAGGGGGCAGCCCGGACCTGCTTACCGGAATGGAGTATATGATGGCCGGGGACTATATCGTCAAAGACATTGCGCTGGCCGGGTTTGGCCGCAAAGAGCTGGACATCGCCGAAACCGAGATGCCGGGCCTGATGGCCCTGCGCGCGGAATACGGTGACGCAAAGCCCCTTAAAGGTGCGCGGATCGTCGGCTCGCTGCACATGACCATCCAGACGGCTGTTCTGATCGAAACATTGGTGGCGTTGGGCGCGGATGTGCGCTGGGCGTCGTGCAACATCTTCTCAACCCAGGATCACGCGGCGGCAGCCATTGCCGAGGCTGGTATTCCGGTCTTTGCGATCAAAGGCCAGACGTTGGAAGAGCATTGGGATTATCTGGACAAATCCTTCCTGTTCGAAGACGGCCCGAACATGATTCTGGATGATGGCGGCGACGCAACGCTGTATATCCTGCTGGGCGCACGTGCCGAAGCCGGCGAAGACATCATCCCCGTTCCGGGCTCGGAAGAGGAAGAAGTCATTAAGGCGCAGATCGCCAAGCGAATGGCGGCAAGCCCTGGCTGGTTCACCAAGATGCGTGATCAGATCCAGGGCGTGTCCGAGGAAACCACCACCGGTGTGAACCGCCTGTATCAGCTGGTGAAGGACGGCCACCTGCCGTTCCCGGCGATCAACGTGAACGACAGTGTCACCAAGTCGAAATTCGACAACAAATACGGTTGTAAGGAATCGCTGGTCGACGGCATCCGTCGTGCCACCGACACGATGATGGCCGGTAAAGTTGCTGTCGTTTGTGGTTATGGTGACGTGGGCAAAGGCTCGGCCGCGTCGCTGCGCGGTGCGGGTGCCCGTGTAAAAGTGACCGAGGTTGACCCGATCTGCGCCCTGCAGGCCGCAATGGACGGGTTCGAGGTCACCCTGCTGGAAGACGAAGTCGCCAGCGCTGATATCTTCATCACCACCACCGGCAACAAGGACGTGATCCGCATCGAGCATATGCGCGAGATGAAGGACATGGCCATCGTTGGCAACATCGGTCATTTCGACAATGAAATTCAGGTGGCCAGCCTGAAGAACCACAAATGGACCAACATCAAGGAACAGGTGGATATGATCGAGCTGCCCTCGGGCAACCGCATCATTTTGCTGTCCGAAGGTCGTCTGCTGAACCTCGGCAACGCCACCGGGCATCCTTCATTCGTGATGTCGGCCTCGTTCACCAACCAGGTTCTGGCGCAGATCGAGCTGTTCACCAAGGGTGATCAGTATGAAAACGACGTATACATCCTGCCCAAACATCTGGATGAGAAAGTCGCCCGTCTGCATCTGGACCGTATCGGTGTGAAACTGACCAAGATGGACAACGAACAGGCGGCCTATATCGGCGTGAAGCCCGAAGGCCCCTATAAGCCCGAGCATTACCGCTATTGATTGCGGAACGGGTATGACCAAACGCACAGGACGCCGCCGGATTTTGTATCTGGCGGCGTCTTTGTTTTTTACACTCGTTGCCTTGCTGATCGTCGTGGGCGGCGGTGGGTGGTGGGTGTTGTCGCATCCGCAAACTCCGGTGCCGCCACATTGGAACCCGCTGCGGGACTTGACTGTGACAGCACCGGTTACGCCGGTCACTGCGTATCAGCTGCGCCGCGCCTTGGGGGATGAGGCACAGTGCCGGGCCGCCCTGTCCGCAGCCGGAGTGGTTTTTGAGCCGATGGACGAGCTGGTGGTGGATCGGAACTGTGGCATTGCCGGTCGGGGCCTATTGTCTGGTTTGACCACCGCACGGATCGAGGCGGTCGAAACCAACTGCACCACAACATTGCGGCTGGCCTTATGGGAACATCACGTGGTGCAGCCCGCCGCGCGCGAGATCCTGGGCACCGACGTGCGCGCCTTACGCCACGTGGGCAGCTACAATTGCCGCCGGATGCGCACTGCGCAGGGGCAGGACTGCGGCTGGAGCAGCCACGCCACCGCGGACGCGATTGATATAATCGGCCTGCAACTTGGGGATGGCCGATCCCTGATCCTGCTGACAGATTGGGACACGCCCGGACCCGAGGCCGCTTTTTTGCATCGGATTGGACGTGGTGCTTGTGACTGGTTCCGGGTTGTTTTAGGGCCAGATTACAATCGCTTGCACGCCGACCATTTCCACCTGCAGGGTCCGGGTTGGGGCTTTTGCCGCTAGGCCAGCCGGGCCGATTTGCGCCTTAATCGGCAATAGGGGGAGAAATCCCCAAATTTTTTCCTTTCGGAAAAATATCCGTCGCGGCTAACCTTAACGAAGACGGTAAGGGTGCCGTTTCATTGTAACTTAGGGAGATTGGGACATGGGAAAACGCGACGAGCTGATCGCAAAATACGCAGATGATCTGAAAAACAAATGCGGAATGGACCCTGACATGGACCTGCTGACCAAGGTCACAATCGGATGTGGTCCGGCGATCTATGACGCCGACGCGGCGACCGTGGCTGCCACGCAGGAAGGTGAGATCGACACGGTCAAGAACAACTTTCTGATCAAGAAGCTGGGCCTGTCAGACGGGCCAGAGTTGACGGGCGCAATCAACACTGCGCTTGAAACCTATGGCATGTCTGAGCGTAACAAATACCGCGCCGTTGTCTATTACATGCTGACCAAGCATTTCGGCAAAGAGTCGGTCTACGGCTGATCCCTTGATGCCCGTCAGGCCACTGGCGGGCGTTTTCAATTTTAAGCACTTGGTGTTTGTGCTGACCACCAGAACTCGACTAATATCTAAGAGTGACCAGTACGGTCAGAGCCAAAGATTTCCAGACGCGTGTGGTGAGTAGGGAGCACGCGGGGGTAGGGAAGGTTCTGCATCGTCGGAACCTTCCCGCATTTTTATTGGAACTCTTCAATAATTCGGGCAACAAACCGTTCCACTGAATCTGGCCCTCGATTTGGTTGGCGTTTTCTTCCACCCCCCTTACCGGCCAGATAAACCTCGATATGACCCGGTCGCGTTTTTGGACCGGACTTCGTAAAGTCCCGAGAGATACCGCCAAGCAAACTTGCTGTCAGTTCCGCAATTTGCGCGTCCTTGGGGTGATAGAATCGGACCTGAGTCGCCTTCACGGCATAATTTACCCGCGCCGTTGCAATCACGTCAGTCTGGTCCGAGGTCAAAATCTCAAGCACGGCGATGCTGGTTTCGTTCGACACGCCAACGGGTACAAAAAGAGATACCCCTGTTTCAGCCGGCTGGTCATGATTAGGCAGGCTGTCATGCTTTTCGGGGATCACGAGAACCGATCTCGGTGCGGTGGCTCGGGCGATCACGAGGTCAGGTACGGTTGTTAGCGGAGCCACCGGTTCGTAAGAGCCTTGTATCACTGGTGGCAATAGAGTCTCACCCCAGGCAGGCGCATAGTCCATTGGAAAATGTGAGTTGCCCCCTACTGAACCTGGCTCCGTAGTTGCAGTGGAGGTCTTGTGCGTCACTTTGGCAAACCGCGAAACCGGTTTTGCGGTGTCTGATCCCAAGCTGGACAGGGTCGTATCACCGTCATTTGGATCGCCTGCCGCCGGATTTGCGTTTGTGTCGATTTCTGCTGTTGTATCAATAGATAAGCTGGTTTGAACCACTGCGTCGGGGTTTCGCCATCCTGCGAAAACGCTTGTTGCGGCCCAATGCAGGGTAGCGCCACAGAACATTGCACCAAAAACGATCGGATACATGCGATTGACGCGCTGTTTTCGGGGCGGTTGTATTGGGTGTTTCGACTGAGAACTTTTGAACACAACCTGCTCAAGTTTGAATTCACCGGGTTCTGCGGGGCTGTCTTCCTGCGGCGCTTCAATATCGATTTCCGGTGACATTTCCAGGTGACTTGATTGCTGCACATCGGCCAGCGCAGCGGCGCGCTGCTTTCGCGCAATCTCAAGGCGCGCTTCCCAGCATTTTGAACTCAGCTCAGCAGCAATGTCTTCGTTCTTCCCACCGCTGCCTTCAACGTCAGACATGGGTTCTTGCTTTCGAATTGATCAACCAAAGATCGAGCAACACCAAAAGACAGACGACCACTGAAACTGCGGCCGCCATTGCCCCCACATGGTGCAGCCCTAAAAATATACCATTTTATTGGTGGTTTGAGAAGGTTTGCACCCTTAGACGTTGATTCCGTCAATCCGGTTGGGTGGCCCCCAGCGCACAGATGGTTGCCCATTCCTCATCAGTCACAGGTTGAACGGACAGGCGCGAGTTTTTCACCAGCACCATCTCGTCCAAACGTTCATCTGCCTTGATCTGCTCTAAAGTGACAGCTGTGGTGAACGGGCGTACAGCCTTGATATCCACACATTCCCAGCGTTCATCATCTGTAGTGCTGTCGGGGTGGGCCTCGGCGCAGACCTCGACAATGCCGACAATCGCCTTGTCCTTTTGCGAGTGGTAGAAAAACCCGCGGTCACCGATTGCCATCTGACGCATGAAATTGCGCGCCTGATAATTGCGCACGCCGTCCCACTCTTCGCCCGCATCCCCTTTGGCAACCTGCTGATCCCAGCTCCAGGTTGAGGGTTCGGATTTGAACAGCCAATATGCCATCAGCCGACGACCTTCTTCCATACGATCAGATCAACGGATTGAAACAGCCCTGCTTTGGCATAGGGATCGTTGTCTGCCCATGTTTGCGCAGCAGCCATGTCCTCGACCTCAAGAATGATCAACGAGCCGATCATCGCGTCGCCGTCCAGCAGGGGGCCTGCCTGTGCAACAACGCCAGTTTCCTCGATATAGGCCAGGTGGTTGGCGCGATTGTCCAGCCGGGTTTGCAGGGCGCCGTCCTTGTCCTTGGCGATCAGGGCAATGAGCATATTATTCCTCCTTGAGGGGTCGGTTAAGCAGAGTTTGAATGGCTTGGGGCACACTATAGGTGCCGTGGCTCAGGTCGGCCACCGTGGCGCTGATGGGCATGTCCAGCCCCTCAGCCGTGGCAATGTCCGCCATGGCGCGCGCGGTTGCGACGCCTTCGACCGTTGTTTGGCTGTCGAAAGGGCGATTTTGACCCAAACACAGGCCAAAACGATAATTTCGGGACAATTCGGATGAGCAGGTCAGCACCAGATCGCCCAATCCGGACAGGCCCATCAAGGTATCGGGACGCGCGCCGCGCATCAAAGCGAACCGCTGCATCTCGGCAAAGCCACGGGTCATCAGGGCAGCGCGGGCACTGTCGCCCAGCCCGGCCCCAATGGCAGCGCCGCAGCCGATGGCCATGACGTTTTTCAAGGCTCCGCCCAATTCCGCGCCGATCACGTCGGTGGTGCGATAAAGGCGCAGGTTCGCAGTGGTCAGTTCGGTCTGCAGCGTTTCACTCAGATCACCATCCGCGCAGGCCAGCGTCAGCGCCGTGGGCAGCCCACGCGCGATGTCATCGGCAAAGCTGGGCCCGGTCAGCAGGGCCGGGCGCGCATCCGGGATGGTCTGGCGGATCACCGAGATTGGACCAAGGCCCGAGGACAGTTCGATCCCCTTACAGCAGGCAACCAGCGTCTTACCGGCCAAAACCGGGGCATGTTCCGTCAGAGCTGCACGCAATTTCTGCATAGGCACCGCCAGCAGCAAGACATCAGCGGTCACGGCGTCCTGCATGTCGGCTGTCACCAACACTTCGTTCGGCAGGGCCACTTTTGGCAGGCGCGCTGCGTTTTGGCGGCTGTCTTGCATTTGGTTGGCTTGCTCGGTGTTGCGCGACCACAGCGTCACCGACCCATTCCCGGCCAGCGAAATCGCCAAAGCGGTGCCAAATGCCCCAGATCCAAGGACAGCGACGCTCATGCCTTGGCTCCTTTCTTGCCGCTGCCCAGCATGGCGGGACTGGTCTGATCCAACGGCCAGCGGGGCCGGGCGGTCAGGTCCAATCCATCCCGGGCACCGGTACGAAACCGCTCCATCCCGGCATAGGCAATCATGGCGGCGTTATCGGTGCATAGGTTCAGCGGCGGGGCCGTGAATTGCGTGTCTTTTTCTGTGCAAACAGTCTCTAATGCGGCACGAATGGCCGAATTTGCTGCTACGCCACCTGCAACCGCGATCACCGGCTCTGCAGGGTTTTCCTCCAAATACAGATCCATCGCCCGGCGCGTTTTTTCGGCCAATGTGTCGACAATGGCCTGCTGAAACCCAGCGCAGAGATCTGCGCGGTCCTGTCGGGTCAACCCACCCTTTTCGGCAACGATCTGGTCTCGCATCCGCATCAGCGCGGTCTTGAGCCCCGAGAACGATAGATCACATCCTGGCCGGTCCAACAGTGGGCGTGGAAAGCGGAATCGCTTGGGATCGCCCGACCGGGCTTCGACCTCGACCGAGGGGCCGCCGGGTTGCGGCAAGCCCAGCAGTCGGGCGGTTTTGTCGAACGCTTCGCCGGGGGCATCGTCGATGGTGCCGCCCAGACGGGTGAATTTTTCCGGTCCGTGGGCAATCAGGTACTGACAATGCCCCCCCGAGACCAGCAGCATCAGATAAGGAAAAGCGATCCCATCCGTCAGACGCGGTGTCAGGGCATGCCCGGCCAGATGGTTCACCCCGACCAATGGCAGGCCAGATGCTGCACTCAGCCCCTTGGCACACATGACGCCCGACATGACGCCGCCGATCAGACCCGGCCCGGCGGTGACCGCGATGGCGTCCATATCGGCCAGGGTCAGCCCTGCGGACTGTAACGCCTGCACCACGCAGACATCCAGTTTTTCGGCATGCGCGCGGGCGGCAATTTCGGGCACTACGCCGCCAAAAGCGCTGTGCAACTCGGTCTGGCCATGCACGATAGAAGACAGAACCTCGGCCTCTGCACCATCGGTTTGGCGCACGACGGCGGCGGCCGTGTCATCACAGCTGCTTTCCAACCCGAGGATGGTAAGTGTTTGCACCATTGGCCTGATCCGTTACACCATGACTGCCAAGCGGGGTATCACCCTGCGCGGATGCAAACAATCCCAAGGCGGAAGGCGCCGACCGTTGTATTTGTTGATGACCCGCCCGCGCGCCGCCTCAGAACGGTTTGTCGCGCAGCTGCCGACCCGCACCAGATCCCGGGTCAAGGTCATCTATTCCCCGCTACTCGAAATCAACCCCTTGCCGATCAATGTCGACACCAGTGGTGTGCGGGGACTGATTTTCACCTCGGCCAATGGGGTGAATGCTGCCGTATCCTTGGGCTTGTCTCGGAACATGCCCGCCTTTTGCGTCGGCCCTGCCACCACCAGCACGGCCCAAAGTGCTGGTTGGAACGCGCAGATGGTTGGCGCAGCGGCCGAAGAACTGGTGGCCTATCTGCTGAAACATCGGCCCGACAGCCCGCTTTTGCATTTGCGTGGAGAACACAGCCGGGGCAATGTCGCCACCCGCCTGACCGAGTCGGGACTGACCGTGCGCGAACATGCCGTCTATCAGCAGCGCCTGTTACCGCTGACACCCGAGGCCGTAGCCGCCACCGATGGCAAAGAGCCGGTCATCGCACCGTTATTTTCGCCCCGGACGGCGCGACAATTTGCCGATATCTGGGCTGGTTCAGCGCCCCTGTGGCTGGCCGCAATCAGCGAAGCGACTGCGGAACCCCTTTATTTTTTGGACTATGCGCATCTAAGGGTCGCCAAAGCGCCAACCCCCAAGAAAATGCGAAAAGCGGTTAAAAAACTTGTGAAACATGCGATGCGGGTTGAGGGTAGCGATACCACCGATTAACTTAGAGTGGCCTGTTATTCATATGATTTTGGATTCGATAAGGGGAATGTTGCGGTGGCTCGTAAGAAGAAAACCGATCAAAAGCCAGTGGAAGACCCCAAGTCGGACGAAGCGGTCGAATCCACAATTGCTGAGGAACAAGCTACTGTTGACGCGGCCGAGCCGGTAGAAGAGGGCTTTTCCGAAGCCGAAGCCGAAGCCGAAGCCGAAGCCGAAGCCGAAGCCGAAGCCGAAGCCGAAGCCGAAGCCGAAGCCGAAGCCGAAGCCGAAGCCGAAGC